>CAZEMS010000026.1:0-56557 GCA_964513475.1 uncultured Mycobacterium sp.
CCGCAGTGTTCCGCCTGGCATTCGGCGATGACCCCGAGTACTGGCAACAGGTCTCACCGTTGGCGGCGTTGCATCAAGGCACCGAGCCGATTCTGATCGTCTGTTCGAATCGCCGTCCCACGTGTAACCAAGCCGAAGCCTTTGCAGCCGTGGCCCGATCATTCGGTACGGCGGTCGAGATACTGCCGAAAGATCTGACCCACGAACAGATCAACACCGAGCTGGGAGCACCTGGTCAATACACAGACGAGGTGGACAGTTTCCTTAACAGCGTGCATCAACGGGGCGAGGAAGGGTGACGAGGGAGAGTCCATCTCAGATTTTCGCTGTGAGTTTTCTTAAGTTTCTCGCATGTCACAGAGGCTGCAACAGGCCGGGAATGGAACGCTGACCGGGGGTTTACGCTTCGGTCATCGCTCCTAGCGGGTGAGGTCGAACTGTGTAGCGGTCTGTTGGCCGATACTGAAGACTTGTATGGAGGCGCAAAGGGGCCGAAGCACTGTTGGGTCAAAAGAATCGCGTCGCCGGTGATCTTGGTGAGGAAGGCGTTGCCGCTCAGCCAATCCCGCTTGCATACGGTTGAACGACGCCGCCAACGCACCAGGTCGTCGTCCTGAACCCGTCAACGCACACGCGATCGCAAGGAAAAGCGCAGCGCAGCCTCCATCAAGCTGTGCGCGCCGGGCAGCGGGATGACAGCTCCCAACGCTGTGCCCAACATCCATACTGGAACAGCTGCGATGCGCCCGCTCCGGCGATCGGGCCGACGACGACCAAGGCCAACGCGCCAAGAACCTTGCCTATCGCGACTCGGGCACTGTCTCGGGCGCGGTGCCCATTCCGCTGGCGCACTTGCGTACCTGAGTGGCCACGGTGCCCGGTGACCGTGGCAGCTTCACCGTTGCGGGCAGAGGGGTTCGACGAAACCTCGGACCTGGCCGGCGGCTACAACGCCTGGGCCGAGGCCCATGCGGTTGTGTGAACGCATGCGCTCGGGTGAATTGCGCCGAGTCCGACACCAGGGCTGCGGTCCGGCCCGAGTCACGACCATGGTGTAGATCTCGGCGACCGACACGACCGGACCACGGGATGCCTAAGCTATCCGCCGAGCGCCTCAACCTGGGGATGTCTCGGGGATCCGAAGCCTCACCTTGAGGCTGGGCGGAAGTGCCGAATCCACCCCACTCCGGGTTCACGAGGCTCCTCGAATCGACTCTCGCCAGCATGTGGATCTGTCGCAGAACTTTCGTTCTGAGGCGGATGCTTACCAGCGGTCGTGCGGCTTACCGCCGGCGTTCATCCGTCGCGAACTGTCCGGCTACCGATCGTTCCCGCTCCTGGAAGTGCGGAGCGGCGATCAGAACAGGCCCTCCTCGCGTGCCCACGCCTCCACGCGTGCCATTCCCTCGTCGATCGTGACGATCGGCTGATAGCCGAGCATCTTCTGCACCTTCTCGATCGAGAAGGTGCCGGTGCGGTTGAGCAGCCACATGGTTCCGGCGGCAAGGTCGGTCTTCTGGCCCAACCGGCGCAGCACCTTGCCGAGTATCTCGGCGGCGGGTGCGGCCACGCCGATCGGCAACGTGTGGACGCTGCCCCCGCACATGGCGGCCAATCGAGCGAAGAAGTCGCCGCACCGAACGCCCTCGCCGTCGCTGATGTTGAACACCTGCCCCACGGCGTCGTCTGACGCGACGACGAGCACCAGGCCGTCGACGAAGTTGTCGATGTAGACCGGCGAGAAGATTCCGTTGCCGCCGTTGGGCAGCGGGAAGCCGGTCTTCTTGCGCATCTCCGCAATCGGCGAGCGCACCCACACCGAGCCGGCACCCCAGACGTCGCCGGGTCGGATCACCGTGACACCGATCTGGCTGGCGGCATGTGCGGTCAGCACGACCGCCTCGGAGTTGACCTTGGTGTCGGTGTAGACATCGCGACTGACCCGCACCGGGTAGCTCTCGTCGACTCCGTCGGGGAAGTCGAAACCGTAAGCCATGATCGAGGAGAAATGCACGAAGCGGGGGACGCCCGCGTCGATCGCGGCCCGCAGCACTTGGCTGGTGCCGAACACGTTGACGTGCCACGACTGCTCGAGAGGGAACGCCGGGCCCAGCAGGGCCGCGGTATGAATGACGGTGTCGACACCGGTCAGCGCCGCCGACCACGATTCGGGTTCGGTGATGTCGCCGGCCGCCACGTTGTTGTCGGGGTCGGCGACCAGATCAACTCCACCGACCTCGGCGCCGAGTGCGCGGACGCGTTCGGCGATGGCGCGGCCGATGAAACCGTTCGCGCCGGTGATGAAGATCTTGCGCTGGGCCAGCGACGGGGATGGGCGGTCGTTCTTCGATGTCATGGGGCCATTCTGACTGAGATCGCCGAACTGGTATTGACGGCAGAGAACACTTCTTTGATGTCAGGAGACGAACCATCCGGACCGAGATTCATGGCGATTGCCATTGCGATCTGAGCGCAGCCGGACTGGCTCCGAACCAGCGCTGACACGATCTGGTGAGCACGCTCTGTTCGGAGTAACCGAGTTCGCGCGCGAGGTGGGCCAAGGTGATGTCGGTATCGCGTAGGTAGCGTTGCGCGAGTTCGCGGCGCACGTCGTCGACGACGGCGTTGAAGTTCGACCCTTCTGCGACAAGGCGGCGTCGTAATGCTTTGGGATGCAGTCGAAACTGTTCGGCGATCACCGGGACGCTCGCGGCGCCGGCCGGCAGGAGTTGACGAATGAGCTCACGTATCGAGGAGGTCATCGTGGGTCGATGCCGGTCGACGACCTGGTCGAGATAGTCGAGAACCACCCGGTGGGCCATCTCATCCCTCGCCAGGGGGCGACTCAGATCCCCGACCGGAAATGCCATACCCGCTCGGGGCGATCCGAATCGTGGAGTGCACGAGAAGTATCGGAGGTAATCCGCCCGCGGCGTCAGGGCCGCGTGCGGGAGGTGGACGGCGGTCGGTGCATATCCCGCCCCCAACAGGAGGCGAAGCACTCGAAGCATCACGCCCAGAGACAACTCCACGGTTTGGGGGTGGGCCGGCGGGTGCGCAATCAGGATCCTGAATTCGAGGAATGCGCTGTCTGCTTCGCGGTGCAGCGTCAGCGCGATCGCGGGGCTATAGGCGCCGAAGTACTTCTCGAAGGTCGCGAGCGCGCCGGCCACATTCGAGGATGTGCGCGCCGCCACCCCTACCGGACCCAATATCTCGATGCCCTGGCGTTCGCCGAGGAGGCGGCCGAAGGCGGGCGTCTGGGTGACTGCGGCGGCCGATTCAACAGCATGGATGAGAGCCAGATAGGTGAAGAACGCATCGAAGCGCCCGACGTCTGACCGCTTGATTCCGGCTCGCGACAGCAACAGGTCCGGATCGGCGCCGAGCTCGGTCACCAACTCCGGAAACCCCGTCAGGGACGTGCCCCGGATCACCGACATGTCCTTTACTGTCAAGGAAATGTTCCCTGCTGTCAATCTTTCTGCGGCGCCGGCGGGCAAGGTGGTGGTCATAAGCCCGTTTGACCGGGATTGACAGAGAAAGGACTGCCCAATGACTCTCATGACCGCTCCCGCCCCCGCGACGACTTCCACGGGTGCGCCGCTGCCGATGGTGGCCCTGCCGCAAGGCGAGTTGCTGACCGTCAACGCCGACGACATCCCACTGATCAAGGACGCGCTCGGTGACGGTGTGCACTTCAAGCCGCTGCGCCTGGACCTCGAGAACGGCGAGTGGGTGGTGCTGGCCACGTTCGCGCCGGGTGCGCGGATTCCGCTGCACTACCACACCGGCACGGTGGACGCCTGGACCATCAGCGGCAGCTGGCACTACTACGAGTACGCCGATCAGCCGCAGACCGCCGGTTCCTACCTCTTCGAGCCGGGATCGTCGGTCCACACGCTGGTGTGCCCGGCCTCCAACACCGAAGACACCGTGGTGCTCTTCCGGGTCAGCGGCGCCAACGTCAACTTCACCGACGACGGCCAGTTCCACTCCATTCTCGACGCAGCCCTGATCGCTCACCTGACCGGCATCCTGGCCAACGAGCAGAAGCTGGGACCCGTCACCTACATCGGCGGCGGCGCAGCTGGCGAGATCACTCAGGGGGCGTGATGCGCGCCGTGGTGATGCAGGACGCGAACCTGCGCGTGGCCGACGTGCCCGATCCGGTACCCGGGCCGGGCGAGGTCCTGGTCGAGGTGCTCGCGTGCGGTATCTGCGGGTCGGATCTGCACTGCGCCTCGCACGGCCCGGAGTTCAACGCGGCCACCCGTGCCGCGGCCGGCTTCGAGCTGATGGATCTGGAACGACCCGTGGTGTTTGGGCACGAGTTCGTTGGCCGCGTTGCGGCCTACGGGCCCGGCACCGACGGCCGGGTTCCGGTGGGCAGGAGGGTGGTGTCCATGCCGTTCCTGCTCCGCGAGCAGCCGACGATGCTCGGGTTCTCCGGCCCGGAGGCACCCGGCGGCTATGGCGAGCTCATGGTGCTCTCGGAGCCACTGTTGATCGAGGTGCCCGATCACGTTCCCACCGAGGTCGCCGCATTGACCGAACCGCTGGCCGTCGCCTACCGGACCGTGGCCAGGGCCGAGGTCGGCGCCGACGACGTGCCCCTGGTGGTCGGCTGCGGCCCGATCGGGTTGGCCGTCATCGCAGTGCTCAAGATGAAGGGGGTCGGACCGATCGTCGCATCGGATCTCTCACCCGAGCGACGTGAACTGGCCCGGCAACTCGGGGCGGACGTCGTTGTCGACCCGAGCCAGAGTTCCCCGTTCGAGGCGTTGACGGTCGCCGCGGCAACGGAGAATCCGGAACGATTGGCGCCTCCGGTTCCGGTGCTCGGCCAGATGCCGCTGCGTCCGGTAGTCGCGTTCGAGTGCGTCGGCGTCCCCGGACTGATCCAGCAAGTCATCGCCGGTGTTCCGCCCGGGGCGCGGATAGCGGTTGCCGGGATCAGCATGAGCTCGGATCACTTCGAACCGGCGCAGTGCATCGTCAAGGAACTCGACCTTCGTTTCTCGTTGTTCTACTCGCCCGAGCAATTCGCCCAGACCTTCGCGCACCTGGTGGCCGGAGATTTCGACGTAGCCCCGCTGCTGACCGGCAAGGTCGGGCTCGACGGAGTTGCCGACGCCTTCCAGCGGCTGCGTTCGAATCCGCGTGACGCGAAGATCCTCCTCGATCCGACAAGATAGAAAGGCCTGACTATGCGTGCCCTGACGAGCCTCGACAGCATGTTCATCGCTGCCGAGGACGGCCGAACAGTCACGAACGTTTCCAGTCTGGCGATCATGGACCGTGCCGATGTGAATGGAAACCCGCTGACACGCAACGCCCGGCGTGAAACGTCTCGGCTTGCCCATACCGATCGACTCGATGCGCGCCGCGCCCTACGGTGACGGATTCTCCGTCGGCGGCTGTGAGCCGATGGGATCAACCTGGTCGTTCACGTCCGGGCACAGGTAGGTCTGCGCCGCATGAACGAGTTGCCCGGCGTGGACAGCCGAATAGCGGGTGTTGTCTATCCAGATCGAAGGTTCTTGACCGGGGCCCACGTGGGCGACGTCTGCGAAGACGTGGTCCTTACGCATCGACGTGCAAATCGAATTACCCAGATCCACCACGACCTCGGGCGAACCGTAGGGCACTCCGGCCAGGTCCAGAGTCTCCAGATACGCGGATTCGTCAGCCTGGGCCGGGGCTGCCACGATGACCGCCAAAACGACGGCACCCCCCGCCGTGAACAGTTTCGCCATACCGGCGATGATAGGGATGTGAGTCCGCTCCACGGATGGGTTCCGATACGTCGGCTTGGTTTCCTGGTCGCCGCGACGATCATCGCGTCCACGCTGCTGCTGAACGCCCCTCCGCCTTCCGCGTCAGCCCAGCCGTGCCCTGACGTGGAGGTGGTGTTTGCCCGGGGTACCGGCGAACCGCCTGGTGTCGGGGGTGTCGGACAAGCGTTCGTCGATTCCCTGCGCGCACAGGCAGTCGGCAAGTCAGTCGGGGTGTATCCGGTGAACTACCCTGCGAGCAGCGACTTCGCTGCAGGCCGGGAGTTCGCGAAAACCGTCGTCGATGGAATCAGGGACGCTAGCTCGCACATCGAGGCCATGTCGGCGGGATGCCCGAATACCAAGATCGTGCTCGGCGGCTACTCCCAGGGCGCGGTCGTGGCCGGCTTCGTCACCTCTGCGGTCGTGCCCGAGGGCGTTGCGGCCGAATCGGTCCCCGCCCCGTTGCCGCCGGAGGTGGCTGACCACGTCGCCGCGGTGGCCTTGTTCGGCACACCGTCGCGTCAGTTCATGAACAAGTACGGCGCGCCGGCCGTCGTCATCGGCCCGACCTTCGCGGCCAAGACCATCGAGTTATGCGCGCCCGGTGACACGATCTGCTCAGGGGCTGCCAATCTCGGGCCCAACGTCGCGCACGTCCTGTATCCGGTCAACGGAATGGTCACCGACGCTGCAGCTTTCGCCGCTAGTCGGCTTTCCTAGCCAAGCGCGGTGAGTGAACGACTACCCATCACCTGTGTAGACCTCCAGTGGCGCGGTCACAGCTCCGTGGTCACGCCCTTCGATCCACGCTCGAAATGCATAGTGGCCCGGACCGATGACGGGCGTGATGAGGCGTTCGCTGGCGATGAGCCCCCCGCCGATGTCCGATATCACCTTCTCGATTCTCGAGGAGGTCAGCGTTTCGCCGTTGGGTCCGATCGCGATGATGCGGATCGCGATGGTCAGCCCAACCTCGTCGTCCCCGGTGTCGCACAGCACGAACAGGTGCACGCGGACTGCCGCGGTGCCGGACGGAGCACGAATGCTGCCGAATCCGGCGCCACGGATGTCGTAGTGCCCATCGCGCCGTGTGAACCCCTCAGCGAGGAACGCGCCCCGAAGCTTCATTGACGCAAGCTTAGGCAACGGTAATCTGCGCTACCCGATGCCGGGTGCTCGATACCGAATGCCGGGCAGCAACTGACTCACGTCGACGTTTCGGTTTTCCGCCCGGCGGCCATTGCGATCGGCGGAGGTCGCCATCCTCCGAACACGTCCTCGAGGTGTTGTGCGACGGCCAGCGCGGTGGCGTCTTGCCAGGGTCTGGCGGCCACCTGGACGCCGATGGGCAGCCCTTCCTGGGAGGTTCCGCATCGGACAACCGCAGCGGGCCAGCCGGTGAGGTTGTGCACCATCGTGTGCGAGAAGTCACTGATCTCAGCCAGGCCGTGATGGTGCGGCTTGGCCGGGGTGGGCATGACTGGACCGATGATCACGTCGTAGTCCGCCATGAAACCCAGCATCTCGGCGCGGTAGGTGTCGATGTGCACCAGGCGGTTTCGGGCTTCGGTGACGGAGAATTCGACGGTACGTGCCTGGCGGAGGAACTCGGCCAGTTCTTCGGATGGATTCTGGGCGCCGATCGCGCGCAGGTCCTCTTCGAATCCTTTTCCCCGGTCGCCGCCGAGGAAGATCGACTCCCACAGCAACTCGACGGTGCGACCGAGACATCGGGGGACAGCTTGTTCGACGACGGCTGCCACCTGGCTCATTGCATCGGCCGCCGCGGTGACGACGGCGGCAACCTCGGCGATGGGAGAACTGGTGCCGTCATCCAGGTAGGTGGCGATCCGGAGGGCGGCAAGGTCGAGCCCGTCCGGGCCACCCAGCGGGGCGGGCACCGCGTAGGAGTCCTTCAGGTCGGGTCCACCCATGATGGACAGGCCCAGGAACAGATCCCGCACCGACCGCGCCAGCGGGCCGTAGGCGATGTAGGGGCCGAAGAAGCCGGGCGCGTCACCGAAGACGCCGCCGGTTCGGGGAATGCGGCCGTGTGTGGGCTTGAGCCCGGCGATGCCGGTGTTGTGGCACGGCTGTCGGATGCTCCCGCCGCCGTCGGAGCCGACGGCGAGTGCGGCTCCACCGGCGGCGACGAGTGCGGCCGCGCCACCGCTGCTACCTCCCGGTGTCCGGGACAGGTCGTAGGGGTTGCGGGTGCGTCCGTAGAGGTTGTTGTTGGATTCGCCGCCGCGGCTCATCTCAGGGACGTTCGTCAGCCCCAGCACGATGGCCCCTTCAGCGCGCAGCCGCGAGACCGCCGTCGCGTCACGGGCCGCAACCGCGCGCAGCGCGGGACTACCCCCGGAGCAGGTCAGCCCCGCGACATACATCACGTCCTTGATCGCCACGGGCAATCCATGTGCCGCGCCCAACGGATCGCCGCGAGCGACGCGTTCGTCGGCTTGCCCGGCCAGTCGCAGGCACTCGGCCGGGTCCACTGCTTCGATCAATGCGTTGAGTGCTGGGTTGACGGCCTCGATCCGCGCCAGGTGCGCCCGCATGACATCGGTGCACGACGCTTCCCCGGTCGACATCACACGGACCAATTCGTGAGCCGGCAGGTGGCAGAGATCATGCATGGGGTCGTCCATGCCATAGAACCTATGGCAGGTTTGACCGCGGTTCGGCCATAGCCGAACTAGCTCACACTTGGCTCGTGCCAAGCACCGGGACGTCCACGTGGACCTTGGTCACTGTGCCGTCGGCGCCGACGGCCAGCACGTCGAAGTTGTCGTACTGCTCCTCGTAACCGGCGCCGGGCGCCGAGGCCGCTTCCTGCGCTTGAGCCGTGGGCCGGTACTCGAACGCATTGTCGGCCAGCGTCACCGTGCCCTTGAGGCCACCGCTGACCTCGTAGCGGGCAACGGTGGCGGGATCGACATCGAGACTTCCCGCGACCACTCCGCTGCCGAAATCAATTCCAGTCAGTGTGTAGGTCGCCGAAGCAGTCGGCGGCGGAGTGGGATCGCTTGGCGGGGGAGGCGTCGGATCACTCGGCGGCTCGGAAGGCGTCGGGGCTCCAAGCACCGGTACATCCACGTGGACCTTGGTCACGGTGCCACCGGTGCCGACGGCTAGGACGTCGAAACTGTCGTACTGCACCTCGTAGCCGGCGCCGGGCGCCGAGGCCGCTTCCTGCGCCTCAGCGGTGGGGCGATACTCGAATGCGTTGTCGACGAGAGTGATCGTGCCTTTGAGGCCTCCACTGATCTCGTAGCGCGCGACGGCGGTGGGATCGACATCGAGCAGACCGGCTATCAACCCACTGTCGAAATCAATGCTGGTCAGTGTGTAGCTTGCCGAAGCGGTCGGTGGAGGCGTGGGATTCTCCGGCGGGGGCGTCGGATCCTCCGGCGGCGGGGACGGATCCTCTGGCGGAGTGGCGGTGTCGGTGAAGACAGCTTCGTAAGCAGTTTTGAGGTCACCGGTGTGATCCCAGATTCCCCAGTAGGCGCCGGCGAGGCTGGGCCCTTCTTGTTGCGCACGGCTGGGTAGATCGAACGAGCCGAACCAGCTCAAGAAGACGCCGTTCTCCTGAGCCCAGGCCGTGACCTCATCGAAGTAGCGCTGGGCGTTCGCCGGAGATCCGATCGCCAACCCATTGGGGTTGTTCGGGTCGGTGTAGCTGGGCCAACCGGTTTCGCTGATCTGAACGTCTTTTTCGCCGGCAAGGCCAACGAGCTGTTGGTGTTCCCATTTCAGCCGGTCCAGCGCATTGTCGATCGACACGCCGCTCCAGAACGGATAGGTGTTGTAGTACACGAAATCACCTGCGGTGATGAGTTTTTCGGGATCAACCTGACCTACCCGGCCTGGGATGGTATTCAGGAGCGTCTCGGCCTTGAGTGCTGTCACCACCGCGACATCGGGATTGGTGGAGCCGGCGCGGAAACGGTCCATCAGTTCAACAACTCGATCCTCGGTCATCTGACCGTGGTAGATCGTCTCCGATCCCACGATGGCCACATCGACATATCCCTTGTTGGAGAGGTCGATGAGCTCGTCGACCTCCACTTCAGCCTGGGTTCTGCCGTCTGCGCCAACGAGCGAGTCATTCCCGGCGTCAATCCAAGCGCCGGCGTAAACGGTCATTCCCATCTCGTGTGCGAGGCGGACGAGATCCTTGCTGTTGTAGGCCGAGAAGGTGCGAATTCCGTTGGTGTAGGGGGCGACCAGATCAAGGCGACGTTGAACAGTCTCAGCATCCAGGGTCGCTCCGAACACGTCGCCTTCGCCTTCGAGGAACGGTGCGAAGTCCAACATGTCCAGCTTGTAGACGATGTTGTTCGACGAGTCACTCGGTGGCGGGGGTTCACTGGGGGGCGGGGGTTCATTCGGCGGTGGCGGTGTCGTCGTCGGTGCGCCGAGGACCGGGACATCCACGTGGACGTTGGTGTTGGTTCCGCCGATGCCCACGGCTAGGACGTCGAAGTTGTCGTACTGCACCTCGTAGCCTGCGCCCGGCGCGGAGGCCGCTTCCTGCGCGTCAGCTGTGGGCCGGTACTCGAACGCGTTGTCGATCAGCGTCACGGTGCCCTTGAGGCCTCCGCTGATCTCGTAGTGGGTCACGGTGGTGGGATCGACGTCCAGCACTCCCGACACCAACCCGCTGGCGAAATCAATGCCGGTGAGCAGGTAGGTCGCCGACACGCTCGGTTGCGAAACTGCCAGCGCAGGCGCGGACCTCGGGGAGGAGCCCGCAGCCGGATCGGCGACGTCGAGCGTCGGCGATGCCGGTGTTGCGGCAGTTCCCAACAGAAACCGCACTCGTTGCCAAGCGGCAAACGCCAACTGCGTCAGGAAATCCGGAGCGAACGGATTCAGTGGCGCTTCGCCTACCGACAGTTCCCAACCGAACAACCCCAACACCCCGGCCAGGACCCGTTTGATCACCGGCACCGATCCGGGCACTACCTGCGCCTCGGCAATATCCGGCGGGGCGACGGTCCCGAGCCCGGTGGTGAGCATCGAGGCGGGTTCGCCGGGATCTGCCAGCGGTGACGGCTGTGTCGGCTCGTCGTTGGCTTCGACATCGAGAACCACGCTCTCCGCGGCGAACGCAGTTCCTGCGTCACCGGGCGACGTATCGGCGGCCGACCTCGACTCGGCCACCACAGCACGGGGTGCGTCGGAGGCCGATGACGCAGCTGAGGACCGTTCGGCAGCTAACTGTTGGGCCGGCAGGGACGGCGCGTCGGCTTCGTCGATGCCGGCATCGAACTCGTCGTCGATGGTTTCGGTGTCGCCGCCGGTGCCAGGGTCTGCGTCGTCGGTCGACGGGATCAGCTCGGGCGGCACCGATCCGGTCGCGGTCTCCACCGCCTGCGTGAGGGACTCTTCATCCGGTGCGCTGTCATCCGGCGGGCTGTCCCGGATGGGCGACGGCATCCCGGGTGAGGTCGCCGGATCGCCAGTGTCGGCGACCGCTGCGGTCTGAGCGTCCTTGTCGACCGTCTCGGAGGCCCCGGGGGCCGCCGTTGATGTATCCGTCGAAGTGTCCGAGGTCGTCCCGGTGGTGTCAGGGGCCCCGTGAGCGACGCTCAGCCCTCCGGACAGCGCACCGCCCACCCCCAACGCGAGCGCCAGGACCCCGACCCGTCCGACATGGCGGGCGTATTCGCCGACGCGCCGGTGCACATCACCGCGATACTGGGCGGTGTTCACGCGATGTTCGCCATTCATAATCAATCCCCGCCGTACCCAATCGCACTGCAGCGCTGCACAGATCACCGTCTCCGCGCCCTCGCGGTCTGCCCGATTCCACACCGTAGCGCGTTTTGACAACGCCTGTTGGAAGAGTCGCAAAGCTGTCTTGCCATCTTGCGTTTCCATCTCGCGTTGGCTACTGGTTTCGTAGGTGGCGCGTTCGCTCGAGTCCGGCCCGCCGGAGCCGAAGCCGAACTACCATTCCCAGTACGTGACTGGCCAACGGGCCGGTTCATAGAACCCCCGTCGGCGCATCAAATCCGGGACGCGGGAGTACGCGATGGGCGCTTCGATTCGGATCGGTCGTGTCGGAGGATTGGCGGTGGCGCTGGGGGTCAGCGCGGCGGTTCTGGCAGGGCATGGGCCGGCCAGCGCCGATACCGGCGCGGGGTCTTCTCCGGGGTCTTCGTCGGATGCTGCGTCGGATGCGTCGTCGGCCTCGTCTGGTCCGTCATCGGCGACGGAGTCCGACGTGGGTGGCGGTGAATCGTTGGCCAGCGAGTCGGTTTCTGACCCCGACGAAGGATCGGTTCCGCGTTCGGGGAGTTCCGTCGGTGACGGGAGTTCGCTCGATTCGGAAGCTGCGGCGGGGTTGACCGACGCCGAGGCTCGAGATCTGGCGGCATTGTCGGACAGCATCGACGATGTGCTGGCTGAGGCGGACGTCGAGCCTATCGCCGCGGTCGAGGTCGCACCGCCGTCGAGCCTGGGCTTCGATGTCGCGGGCGAAGTGCTGGGCGACGATCCGGGCAGCCCGCCTGCCGGTGATGATCCGAGCGGGCCGGCCGACTCGGCGGCGGCGTTGGCGCTGTTGGGGTCCGCACGTCGTGAGCCCGCCGGCCTGACCTCAGCCGCACCGGCTGGTCGCATCACGGTGAGTTCGGTGGACGTGGAGCCCGGCGACGGAGTCGTCAACGGTGTGATCGACGCGGTGAGTGCGCGTGGACTGTCCCTGAACTACAGCGTCGCCAGTGCGCCGAACCGGGGTGGACAGCTCAGCCTCGACCCGGCCGGCGAGTTCACGCTGGCACCCACTGACGCGGCGGTGACCGCCGGCGGAGTCGAGCGGTTCAGCGTTCTGATCGCCGAGAAGACAAGCCTGGAAGCCTTCTTGGAGAAGATTCCGCTGCTGGGGGCGCTGGTGCCGCAGTTCTTCGCGACCCTGCGCGAGATACCGATCGTCAGCGACCTGCTGGCGCCGCTCATCGGCTACGCCGTGGTCAATCACATCGACGTCGATCTATCCGGTCTGGCCGTGCCAATCGAGGACGAGCCGACTCCCATACCGCTTCCGGCCGAAGCCGCGGCCGGCTGGAACCTGTACAGCTGGCAGGCAAGTTCCAACTCCGTCGTGGATGCGATCGACCGCCAAGAGCCCGGGCTGGTTCGCTGGATTGTGGAGATGGACCGCTTCCTCGAGGACGAGACGAACGTGTTCAGGCCGCCCAGATCCTGGTCATGGGACACCGATACCACCTTCGACGGATTCTTCGAGGCCCTGGCCGACAACGACACGACGCTGGTGGTCGCCCTTTGGAACAAAGACACCTGGGCCAAGTCGATGCGCGCGTGCGGCACCTGCGGCTGGCCGAAGATCGACGAGTTCGCCGCCTTTGTTCAAGACCTGGAAGCCGAGATCGAGAGATTCGGTGTGAACGTGATTTTCGAAGCCCAGAACGAACCCGACCTGCGCTGGGGATCACTCAATGCGGCAACCAACATCGGAGCGACTGAGAACTTCACCACCCCGTGGCACGTCGGCTGGCCCGAAGGCTACGCCCAGTACCGGGGTGGAACGGGCAGCCTGTGGCAGCAGATGCACGACGTTGTCGAATCGCCGTTCGCTTCAGGGGGGATCATTTCTCGCTACACCGCCGAGATCACTCTGGCGGAGCGCCTCTCCGGCAACTACTCGACGACCAACACGTCAACGCGTTGGATCGACGCGACGGCTCCCCTGGTCGAATACACCTCGTTCCACAGGTACGGCCTGCTGAACACAACGGTGGAACAGTACGTCGATTGGGTGTACCACGAATGGTCGATCTGGAGCGACCGGAAGGGATCTGCCGTCCCGTTCTACATTGGTGAGATCGGTCCATCATCAACCGGATCTGTGGAGTTCACCAATTCCGACGCTGCCAAGATGCGCGAGATCCACGCGGACCTGGATGCAGACCCGCGCTTCGAGGACGCCTACCTGGGAATGACCGCACATGTGGCGAATTTGTCTCTGACCTCTCTCGGTTGGTGGAATCCGGCCTTCGATGTTTCCGACGTTGCCGGCTAGCGCAGCGGGTCACCGGGCGGGAATGGCCTGCGGTCGGTTCAGGTTTTCGCCGTAGTGGGTCAGTAAAGCGGGGTGCCGACCGTCGATCTGGTCCATTCTTGGACCGTGGCCGCTCGGGTGAAGGATGCACTGCCGAAGCGGGTGCACCCGGTCGACGAGGTGCTACCTGTTCCCAAGCTCGCGACTTACGGATTCCAGCACGTGGTTGCGTTCTACGCAGGTGCGGTACTGGTGCCCATCCTGATCGCGAGCGCGATCGACTTGCCGCACGAAGATCTGATCAAGCTGATCACAGCTGACCTGTTCACCTGTGGCATCGCTTCGATCATCCAGGCGGTCGGCGTCTGGAAGATCGGCGTACGGCTCCCACTGCTGCAGGGAGTGACCTTTGCGGGTGTTTCTCCGATCATCGCGATCGGGCTTGCACACGGAGGCGGAGCCCAGAGCCTGCTCTACGTCTACGGCGCGGTCATGGTGGCCGGCGTCTTCACGTTCGCGATCGCACCGATCTTCATCAAACTCCTGCGGTTCTTCCCCCCGGTGGTGACCGGAACGCTCATCACGATCATCGGACTGAGCCTGATTCCGGTGGGTGCCGGTGAGGCGATGACCAATCCCCACACCGGAGCCAGCGACCCGAGCAACATTCGGTGGCTGTGGTATGCCGTGGGCACCATCGCGGTCATCGTGGCGATTCAGCGCATCTTCCGCGGTTTCCTCGCCACCATCGCCGTGCTGCTCGGTTTGGTGATCGGATGCGCGGCCGCCTACGCCTTGGGGGACATGGACTTCGACAGGGTCAGGCACGCCGAAGTGGTGGGGTTCACCGAGCCGTTCCTGTTCGGGTTGCCCAAGTTCGACGTGGCGGCGTGCGTCACGATGATCATCATTCTGCTGATCACATCGGTGGAGTCCACCGGTTCCACGCTGGCCACCGGGGAGATCGTCGGCAAGCGGATCAAAGCCTCCGACATCGGCAAGGTGCTGCGCGCCGACGGCCTGGCCACGGTGATCGGCGGCATTTTCAACTCGTTTCCGTACACCGCGTTCTCGGAGAACATCGGGCTGGTGCGGCTCACCGGCATCAAGAGCCGCTGGGTGGTGGCCGCCGCGGGTGTCATCATGATCGTCCTCGGCTTCCTGCCGAAGGTCGCCGCGATAGTGGCGTCGATTCCCAATCCGGTGCTGGGCGGCGCTGCGCTCACCCTGTTCGCGACGGTGGCCGCCGTGGGCATCCAATCGCTGGGCAAGGTGGACTTCACCGACCATCGCAATCTGATCATCGTGACCACCAGCCTCGCGCTGGCGCTGTGGGTGACCAGCAACCCAGACCTGGCCAAGGGGATGCCCCCGGGTATCGACCTGTTGTTCGGCAGCGGAATCACCATTGGCGCGCTGGTCGCGATCCTGCTCAACATCGTGTTCTTCCACCTCGGCGGCCGGGGACCACGGGTGGCGGGAGCGGGAGCGATCACGCTCGACGAGGTCAACACGATGACGCCGGCTCGGTTCGCAGAGGTGTTCGGCCACGTCGTTCAAAACGTGCCGTGGGCGGTCGACCGGGCATTCGAACACTGGCCGTTCGCCGACACCAGCGCGCTGCGGGAGGCCTTTCAGGACGCCGTGCTCACCGGATCCTCCGACCAGCAGCTCGAACTGATCCGGGCCTTCCCCGAACTCGGGGCCGAAGACGAGATGGGCAACCCGCTTGCCGTCGACCACGTGGGGTTGTCAAATCTCGAGGAGGCTGACCACAACGCGGTAACGCAACTGGCCACCGCTTACCGTCAGCGTTTCGGCTTCCCGCTGGTGATCTGTTCTCGCGAGACCGGTCGTTTCGACCGGGTACTGCACAACGGCTGGTCACGCATGGACAACTCGGCGGCCACGGAGAAGGCGTTCGCGCTGATCGAGATCGCAAAGATTGTCAACTTTCGGTTCTCGGACCTCGTCGCGGACGCGAACCCGATTGCTGCCGCGCAATTCTCCCGACTCGACGAACTGCGATGACCCCAGCCGTACCCGGTCCGTGCTTCATCGCGACACTTCATGGTGCCGCTTCATGGTGACGCAGCCACCAGCACGGGCACCGCGACCTCGTTGCGGCGCCGAAACGGCAGCGTCCAGGGCGGGTCGTAGAGCCAGGTGACCGGATGACCGTGGGGTTCATACCCGCTGCCGCGAAGTGCGTCGAGCAGTTCGTTGGTGCGTGCGGCTATCGCCTTCGGGCTGCGATCGCCGGTGAATCGCAAGACGGCGACCTGCTCCTCGGGGACCCTCACCAGACGCACCGCACCGTCATCGGGGGCGGGCAGCGAGTCCAGCGTTCGATCCGACGGCATGAAGAACCGGATGACCCACTCCCCAGCCTTGCTGCCGGTCTGTTGGACCGGTGCGGTCATGGCGATCTTGACTTGCGGTTGGTTGCCGCCGAATATGTAGCCGGCAAGCCGTCGAAAGCCGGTAGTTCGCGCGGACTCCTCGTCGGCGCTGACTGTCGTTTCGGCGGCTATGCGGCTGCGGTATCGCCGAACTTGGATACCGCCGAGGTCCTTTTCGACGGTGAAGCGCGGTTCTTCGGTGCCCAGCCGTAGGCCGACGATGAACCCGAGGCCTCCGATGAACTGTGCCCCGGCTGTCAGGGCCTGATTCCACACCCGGTTCAACAACGAGCCCTCCTTGGCGCCGAGATCGTGTGCCGTCCAGTCAAGCGCATCTCCGCTCGATGCATCATCCGCCGTCGGTGCGACGGCGCCGATTCCGATCTGGACAGCGTGGACGCTTCCCCGGATTGGACAACATTGCGATGGCGATCGTCCAGATGATGGGCTGAGGTCCTCACCCTCGCCGGTCCTCACCTTCGCCGCTGAGCGGCCTTGACCAAACCGCCACCGATGATGAGGCGCTGGATTTCGCTGGTGCCCTCGTAGAGCCGCAGCAGCCGAACATCACGGTAGATCCGTTCGACGGGTACGTCCCGCATGTAACCGGTACCGCCATGGATCTGGACCGCGAGATCGGCTACCCGCCCGGCCATCTCGGTGCAGAACAACTTGGCCGCCGACGGCGCGATCCGACGGTCCTCACCGCTGACCCACTGGCGCGCGGCATCGCGCACCAGCGCCCGGCCGGCCAGCACCCCGGTCTGCTGATCAGCGATCATCGCCTGGACGAGCTGGAAGCTTCCGATCGGCACTCCGCCCTGCGTTGCAGCGGCCGCGTAGGCGACGGACTCGTCGAGGGCCCGCTGGGCGGTGCCCACCGAGAGCGCCGCGATGTGCACGCGGCCGCGCGCCAGCGAAGTCATCGCGGCCCGGTACCCGATGTCCTCGCTCCCGCCGACCAGGGCGTCTGCGGACACCTGCACGTCATTGAAGCTGACGTCGGCGGTCCAGGCGCCCTCCTGGCCCATCTTGGCGTCTTTGACGCCGACCTCGACACCTGGCGCATCGGCGGGCACCAGGAACACGGCGATACCTGCTCCGGTCTCGTCCGCAGGGCGGC
Organism: uncultured Mycobacterium sp.; assembly: GCA_964513475.1. GTDB lineage: Bacteria > Actinomycetota > Actinomycetes > Mycobacteriales > Mycobacteriaceae > Mycobacterium. The sequence continues at coordinate 17,341 of CAZEMS010000026.1, forward strand.
TGCGCGCGAAGACGATAAACAGGTCGGCGCTCGGGGCGTTGGTGATGAACCGCTTCTGCCCGGAAATCAGCCAGTCGGCATCGTCGGTCGACCCGGCCCGGGTGGCCCTGGTCTTCAGGCCGGCCGGGTTGGAGCCGGCGCCGGGCTCGGTGAGCGCGAACGAGGTCACTACGTCCCCTGACGCAATCCGTTCCAGCCAGCGAGCCTTCTGTTCGTCGGTGCCGAAACCGACCAGAACCTGACCGGCGATGCCGTTGTTGGTGCCGAACATCGAGCGCAGCGCCAACGAGGTATAGCCGAATTCCATTGCCAGCTCGACATCTTGGGCCAGGTTGAGCCCGAGCCCACCCCATTCTCTGGGTATGGCGTAGCCGAACAGTCCCATCGCCTTTGCCTGGGCACGCAAGTCGTCGGGCACCTGGTCCGCGGCGAGAATCTCGGCTTCGCGGGGTACTACGGCGGTGCGGATGAAGTGGCGGGTCTGCTCCAGGATTGCCCGGAAGTCCTCAACGCTGACTTCGGCATCACCGACCTGTTCGCCGGTCATCGGCCTTCTCCTTCGTCAACATCTTCGCGGGTTGGCCGAGGTGGAATCGTACATCATATATGATATTTAGGATGGCTGAGCACATGTCGTTGCTGACCGGAAAGACCGCCGTCGTCACCGGCGGGGCGCAGGGTCTGGGATACGCCGTCGCCGAACGGTTCATCGCCGAGGGCGCCAAGGTGGTGCTGGGCGACCTCGACCTCGAGGTGACCCGGTCGGCTGTCGAACGGCTCGGCGGGGATGCCGCAGCTGCGGCCGTGCGCTGTGATGTGACCAGAGCGGCTGACGTCGAAACCTTGGTGTCGTATGCGGTGCAACGATTCGGCGGCCTCGACATCATGGTCAACAACGCGGGCATCACCCGCGACGCCACCCTGCGCAAGATGACCGAAGAACAGTTCGACGAGGTCATCTCGGTGCACTTGAAGGGTACGTGGAACGGTACGCGCGCAGCGGCGGCGATCATGCGCGAGAACAAGCACGGCGCGATCGTCAACATGTCCTCCTTGTCGGGCAAAGTCGGCCTGGTCGGCCAGACGAACTACTCGGCGGCCAAGGCCGGCGTCGTCGGCATGACGAAGGCCGCAGCCAAGGAACTCGCTCATCTCGGGATCCGGGTCAACGCCATCGCGCCTGGGTTGATCCGGTCCGCTATGACCGAGGCTATGCCCCAACGTATTTGGGATCAAAAGGTGGCCGAGGTGCCGATGGGTCGTGCTGGCGAACCCGACGAAGTCGCCAAGGTGGCGCTGTTCTTGGCCAGCGAACTGTCGTCCTACATGACCGGAACGGTCATAGAGGTCACCGGCGGGCGGTTCATGTGAACGCGAAGCCGCCAGTTCTGCGTGACGCGGTGATCTGCGAACCGATTCGAACGCCGATCGGCCGCTACGGCGGGATATTCAAGTCGGTACAGCCCGTCGATCTCGGGGTGGCAGCACTCACCGCCCTGATGGAGCGGTCCCGAGTCGCGCCCGATGCCGTGCAGGACGTCATCTTGGGCCACTGCTATCCCAGCCCGGAGGCGCCGGCCATCGGCCGAGTGGTTGCCCTTGACGCCGGATTACCGGTGACCGTTCCGGGAATGCAGGTCGACCGCCGCTGTGGATCGGGCCTTCAGGCTGTGATCCAGGCGTGCATGCAGGTCGCCGCTGGAGATCTCGACCTGGTGGTGGCCGGCGGCGTCGAGAGCATGAGCAATGCGATCTTCTACTCGACCGATATGCGTTGGGGCGGAGCGCGTGCCGGCGTACGCGTACACGACGGTCTGGCACGTGGACGCACGACCGCCGGCGGCCGCCGACACCCGGTCCCCGGCGGGATGCTGGAGACGGCCGAGAATCTCCGTCGCCGGTACGGAATCTCCCGGACCGAGCAGGACGAGCTCGCAGTGGGCTCGCATCAGCGCGCTGTGGCCGCACAGCGCAGCGGCGTCCTGGCCGAGGAGATCGTACCCGTGACGGTGCCGATAGCCGATGGTGTCGAACAGGTCGACACCGACGAGCACCCGCGGGCCGACACCTCGGTTGAAGCGCTGGGGGAACTCAAACCGATACTGCTCCAGTCAGATCCGGAGGCAACAGTGACCGCCGGAAACTCCAGTGGGCAGAACGACGCCGCCGCGATGTGCATCGTGACGACGAGGGCCAAGGCTGATGAACTCGGCCTGGAACCGCTGGCGCGGCTGGTGTCGTGGGCTGTTGCCGGGGTGCCGCCGGAGGTCATGGGCATCGGCCCGGTGCCTGCGACTGAGGCCGCCCTCGCCAGAGCCGGTCTTGGACTGGACGACATCGACCTCATCGAACTCAACGAGGCCTTCGCAGCCCAGGCGTTGGCGGTCATGCGCGCGTGGGCATTCACCGAAACCGACCGGGCGCGCACCAATGTTCATGGATCGGGAATCTCGCTCGGTCACCCGGTCGGCGCCACTGGCGCGCGGATGTTGGCGACGCTGCTGCGCGAGATGAACAGGCGCGGTGCCCGCTACGGGCTGGAGACCATGTGCATCGGCGGGGGCCAGGGCCTCGCCGCAGTCTTCGAGAGGGTTCTCAAGGGGGATCACGCATGAACAGATTGGCTCAGACGCTCGAGCTCGACGACATGCAGCGCGAAATCATCGGCACGGTGAGGGAGTTCGTCGACAAGCAGGTGCTTCCCAACGCCGCCGAATTCGAGCGCACCGACACCTATCCACAGCCGATCATCGACCAGATGAAAGAGCTCGGTCTGTTCGGCCTGATGATTCCGCAGGAGTACGGCGGCCTCGGTGAGTCGTTGTTGACGTACGCACTCTGCGTCGAGGAGCTCGCACGCGGATGGATGAGCATTTCCGGTGTCATCAACACCCATTTCATCGTCGCCTACATGATCCGCCAGCACGGAACGCCCGAGCAGAAGCAGCGCTTCCTGCCCCGGATGGCCACCGGCGAGTCGCGAGGTGCGTTCTCGATGTCGGAGCCCGAGCTCGGCTCCGACGTCGCCGCGATTCGCACCCGGGCAACGCGCGGCAGCTCCGGCGGCTACATCATCGACGGGCAGAAGATGTGGCTGACGAACGGCGCGAGTTCCACACTGGTCGCGGCATTGGTGCGTACCGACGAAGGCGCCGACAAGCCGCACCGCAATCTGACCGCGTTCCTGGTCGAGAAGCCGGCCGGGTTCGGCGAGGTTCTGCCCGGTCTTGTGATACCGGCCAAGATCGACAAGCTCGGATACAAGGGCATCGACACCACCGAGATGATCTTCGACGGGTACGCGGCCGACACTGGAGACGTTCTCGGCGGCGTCCCGGGACAGGGCTTCTTCCAGATGATGGACGGGGTGGAGGTGGGTCGGGTCAACGTGGCGGCCCGCGCATGCGGCGTCGGACTGCGCGCGTTCGAGCTGGCGATCAGATATGCCCAGCAGCGCAGCACATTCGGGAAACCGATCGCCGAACACCAGGCCATCGCCTTCCAGCTAGCCGAGATGGCGACGAAGGTTCAGGCAGCACATCTGATGATGGTCGACGCCGCCCGGCTCAAGGACTCCGGCGAACGAAATGACTTGGCGGCCGGCATGGCGAAATACCTTGCCAGTGAGTACTGCAACGAGGTGACCCAGGCAAGCTTCCGGATTCACGGCGGGTACGGCTATTCGAAGGACTACGAGATCGAGCGGCTGATGCGCGATGCGCCATTCCTGCTCATCGGTGAGGGCACCAGCGAGATCCAGAAGAACATCATCAGCAAGCGACTGCTTGCCGACTACCGGATCTGACCGGTGACCGCCCCGGACTTCTCCGTTCGCCCCCAACTATCGGAGGATGTTGCCCGCTTCGTCCGCAAGCGGATCTTCGATGGCACCTACGCGCCGGGCGGTTACATCCGGCTGGATCAGTTGGCGGTCGAGCTTGGGTGCAGTGTCACCCCGGTGCGCGAGGCCCTGTTCGAGCTGCGCGCCGAGGGTTTGCTGGCCCAGCAACCGCGGCGCGGTTTCGTGGTGCTGCCGGTGACCGATCGGGACATCGCCGATGTCGCCAACGTTCAAGCCCATGTTGGTGGTGAGCTCGCCGCGCGTGCGGCGCTGAATATCACCGACGAGCAAGTGCGGGAGCTGGCCTCCATCCAGGACAGCCTGGAAGCCGCATACGCGGACGACGACGGCGAGCGTGCGGTCCGGCTCAACCACGAGTTCCATCGCGCCATCAACCTCGCAGCCGACTCGCCCAAACTCGCTCAATTGATGTCGCAGATCACCCGCTACGCCCCGGAGTCGGTGTTCCCCACCATCGCGGGATGGCCGGCACGGTCGATCGCCGATCACCGCCGACTGCTGAACGCACTGGGTCGCCGTGACCAGAAGCTCGCCCGCGCAGCGATGTCTGAGCACCTGTCGAGCGGTGCTGTTCCGCTGATCGAGCATCTGTGCGCCGGCGGCGTGCTCAAGAGGGCCCCGACCTGATCGACCGGTCAGCAGCACCCACCGGGTTGGGTTCGTTCGCCCAGGTGCGCGTGCTCAGCGTTGTCGGCGCCGTCGACCGCGGCCAGGAACTCGTCCAGGTCGATTCGCATCCCGCCCAGCCAGGTGCCGGTCACCCGGACCGAGTTCGCCAGTGCCGCCGGTTCGACGGTGTAGGGATCGGCGGTCAATTCCACGAAGTCGGCCAGCTTTCCGACCGTGATCGAGCCGATCAGCCTGTCGCGGTGCAGGGTTCGCGCCGCGTCGATCGTCTGTGCGCGCAGCGCAGTGTGCAGGTCGATGGCCTGGTTGGCTCCGTGCACATTCCCGGTTCGGGTGCGTCGGGTGACCGCGGTCGCGACGTTGATGATCGGCGTCGGCGGTGATACCGAGCCGTCGTTGTGCAGCGAGACGCACGCCCCGGAAGCCACAGCATCGGCGAAGGCCTGCCACTGTGCGCCGTGCTCGTGATCGAACATCTGCCCGTCCAGTAGGTCGCCCCAGTAGTACAACTGGAACGGGGCCATCGACACGTGCACACCCAACCGGGCTGCCCTGTCGAAATGACGTCGGACACCCGCGCCGGCATGCTCGATTCGCCAGCGGTGATCGGTGCCCGCCAGGCCATGCCGGTCGAGAGCGGATTCGTAAGCGTCCAGCGCCATGTCGATCGCCAGGTCTCCGTTGGCGTGAAAAGCCATCTGCCAACCCGCCGGTGCGGCCCGGTCCAGGATCGCGTCGAGTTGGCCGCGTGTGTAGTTCATCGACCTGGCGCCGCCGGCCACGGCTGGGTCGATGCCGGCGATCCGGGTGGCGTCGGTGTTCAGATAGGGGAAGGAGATCGCGATATTGCCCACCCACGGTGACCCGTCCGTCCACAGCTTCACCCCGGCCTTGTGCAACAACAGCTCTCCGGCTTTGAATGTCTGCGGCTCGACGTACGAGTCGGTGGCCGACATCTCCCACATGCTGACCCGCAGCGGGCACGACGGTGCTGACGCCAGCGCCTCGTAGCCCGGAGCGAACTTGGGGTCATAGGTCATGTCCGAAGTGGAGGTGTATCCGCCACGGGCCATCACGGCGTAGTAGCGCGCGGCCGACGTCAACGGGTCACCCATCTGGCCCATCAGCGGCCCGGTCACCGCGGTAAGCGCCCCAAGCTCGAAACCCTGCCCGTCGAGACTCCCGTCCGGGTTGCGACCGTAACGGGAGGCGACCGGATCGGCCGGCGGATCGACGTCCCAGCCGTACCGCTTCATCAGCGCGGTGTTGAAATACACGCCGTGCCCGGAGTTGTCGGTGATGACGGACACCCTGTCGCCGAAGATGGCGTCCATTTCACCGGCCTTGGGTGAGGGATGCTGATGCAGCAGGGCGTCGAAGCCGGCGAACCACAGTGGAGCGTCGGCATCGCCGCTGGCCAGCGCGTCGGCGAAGACTGCCTGCACATCAGGCCAGCTCGCCGCGTCCCACGGAGCGATAGACCGGGCCGGCGGCTGGGTGGCGACCCCGGCGATTAACGGATGCCCGTGCGGCTCAACGAAACCGGGCAGCAGGGCGGCCACTCCGGTGTCGATGACCTCGGCGCTCGGCAGCGCCGCCGTACAATCGGCGACTGAGCCAACGGCGACGATCCGCCCGTCGGAGACCGCCACGGCCTGCGCCCGCGGAACGTCGTCGTCCATGGTGATCACGGTGGCTGCGGTGATGATGCGATCCGGCATCCCACCAGTGTCGGGCACGGCACCGCGCCGTGTGGGCGGCTTGACGAAAGGGGGGAGATGGGCCGCAGTCGAGCGCTGGTCATGGGTGCGAGCGGGTTCCTCGGCTCGCACGTGACCCGCCAGCTCGTCGCTCGCGGGACCGATGTGCGGGTCCTGCTCCGAAGGACGAGCCCGACCAGAGGCATCCGCGACCTGGCCGTCGAGCGACATTACGGCGACATCTTCGACCACGGCGCGGTGCGGGCGGCGATGTCCGGGTGCGATGTCGTGTATTACTGCGTGGTCGACGCCCGGGCCTGGCTACGGGATCCGGCCCCGCTTTTTCGCACCAACGTCGAGGGGCTCCGCCAGGTTCTCGACATCGCGGTCGATGCGGATCTGCGCCGCTTCGTCTTCTTGAGCACGATCGGGACGATCGCCGTCGAAGACGGATCGGACCCGGCCACCGAGGTAACCCCGTTCAACTGGCACGGCAAGGGCGGTCCCTACATCGAATCCCGGCGCGAGGCGGAGGCGCTGGTGCGGCAATACACGCACGAGCGGGGCCTGCCGGCGGTGGCGATGTGCGTCTCCAACACCTACGGCCCGGGTGACTGGCAGCCGACCCCGCACGGGTCGCTGGTCGCCGCCGTCGCACTCGGCAGGATGCCGGTGTACCTCAAAGGCGTCGGCGCGGAGGTGGTCGGCGTCGAAGACGCTGCTCGCGCAATGCTGTTGGCGGCCGAACGTGGGCGCATCGGCGAGCGCTACATCATCTCCGAGAGTTACCTCAGCATGCGGGAACTCTTCGACACCGCAGCCGCTGCCGTAGGGGTCGCAGGGCCGCGCCTCGGAGTGCCGCTGCCGGCGCTCTATGCGGCCGGCTACCTGTCCGGCGTTCTGGGCAGGCTGCTGCGCCGCGACTACCAGTTGAACCTCACTTCGGTACGGCTGCTGAGTCATACCTCTCCGCTCGACCACGGCAAGGCGACCCGCGAATTGGGCTGGGAGCCGCGCCCGACGGTCGATTCGGTGCGGTGCGCCGCTCGGTTCTACGTCCAGAACCGGCGAGGCGTGGCCGAGACGTGACGCGGTGGCCTCAGCAGCAACGTGGGGCCGGCGCGGAATCCGCGACGGAATGGCGCAGGCGCCAATACTCCCGCTCGGTCAGCACCGGCGCCCCGGGATGGGTGCGATGACGGTGCTCGACGTAGCGTTGGTAGTGGTTGTCGCCCATCAATGCCGCCGAGTACCAACTCAATCTGCGCGAGTACCAACTCAATCTGCGCGAGTACCAACTCAATTTCTTTAGGTAGCAGCCGATCTGGCGGGCGATCGGGCCAGTTCGTCCCATTGCTTCTGCACCTCCTTCTCCCTGGCCGTGGCGATCAGACCGGACGGCGCGAACCTGCGCGACGGTATCGGCTCATCCTCGGTCGGAGGCGGGCCTGTGCCCCGAATCGCTCGCACGGACACGACGATTCCCGCGGCGACTACGACCAGCACCAGGGACGCGAACACTATCGACAAGGTGCCCTGGATGAAGGTGTTGCGGATGACGGCATCGAGTTGTGCCGCGTCCTTGGCGGCTCCGAACGCTGTCTCGCCGGCGTCCTTGGCTTCACGGTATCGGAGATGTTGAGTCCAATAGCCCACCCTGGGATCGCCGGAGAAAATCTTCTGCCACGACGCGGTGAGGGTGACGATGAGATCCCACACCAACGGGACGCCCGGTACCCAGGCCCACTTCAGCAGACCCTTCTTGATCACCACGACCGTCACCACCGTCAGCGCGATCGCGGCCAGCAACTGGTTGGCGATGCCGAACAACGGGAACAGGGTGTTGATGCCACCCAGCGGGTCGGTCACCCCCATCAACAGGATGGAGCCCCAGCCGGCCACCACGATCAGACTGCATACCCAGGCGCCCACCCGCCAGCTCGGATCCTTCAGCTTGCGAAGGGGGCCGCCCAGATTGCTCAGCCCGTCCGAGAACATGAAGCGCGCCACTCGGGTGCCCGCGTCCACAGTGGTCAGGATGAACAGCGCTTCGAACATGATCGCGAAGTGGTACCAGAATGCCTTGAGGCCGGCCCCGCCGAACGCCGTGCTCAACACCTCAGACATCCCGAACGCCAGCGTGGGCGCACCGCCGGTACGTGACACGATCGATTCCTCGCCCACGCTCTCCGCTGCGCCGGCGATCTCCTCAGGGGTTATCGGAGCACCCGAAAGAGGGAGGCTGTTGACGTACTCGGCAGCAGTTGCGGCAGTACCTCCGGTCGCAGCGGCCGGCGCGTTGAGGACGAAGTACAGGTGGGGGTTGAGGATCGCAGCGGTGATCAACGCCATGATCGCGACGAAGGATTCGGTCAGCATGCCGCCGTAACCGATCAGCCGCATCTGGCTTTCCTTCTCGAGCAGTTTCGGTGTGGTTCCCGACGAGACCAGTGAGTGAAAGCCCGACAGTGCGCCGCAGGCGATGGTGATGAACAGAAACGGGAATAGCGAGCCCGCGAAGACCGGCCCGTCACCGCCGGCTGCAAAGTGCGACACCGCGGGAGCCTGCATCAACGGTCGCGCCAGCAGGATGCCGACCGCCAGCAGCGCGATGGTGCCGACCTTCATGAAGGTGGACAGGTAGTCGCGCGGCGCCAGCAGCAGCCACACCGGCAGCACCGATGCGGCCAGCCCGTAGATCATGACGCACCACGACAGGGCTACCGGCGAGAGGTGGAACCATGATGCACCCCAAGAGGTTTCGGCGACCCATCGTCCTGATGCGACAGCCAATAGCAGCAGCACCACACCGATGAGCGACACCTCCGATACCCGCCCTGGCCGCAGAAAGCGCAGGTAGACGCCCATGAAGAGGGCTATCGGAATGGTCATCGCAATGGAGAAGACGCCCCACGGACTTTCTGCCAATGCACGCACCACCACGAGTGCCAGGACGGCGAGCAGGATCACCATGATGACCAGCACTCCGACGATGGCCGCCGCGCCTCCGACGGTACCGAGCTCGTCGCGGGCCATCTGGCCCAGCGAGCGGCCCCGCCGCCGGGTCGAGATGGACAACACCAGGAAGTCCTGAACGCAGCCGGCGAAGAGTGCCCCGATGATGATCCAGATGGTCCCGGGGAGGTAGCCCATTTGCATCGCGAGCACCGGGCCGACGAGCGGGCCGGCGCCGGCGATGGCGGCGAAGTGATGGCCGTACAACACCCGTCGATCGGTCGGCATGTAGTCGGTGGCGTTCTCCAGAAGCTCGGCCGGAGTGGCGTTGTCGTCGCGCGGCCGGACGATCTTCAACTCGATCAGTCGGGCATAGAACCGGAACCCGATCACATAGGTGCAGATAGCGGCGATGACGAACCACACGGCATTGACGGTCTCGCCGCGGAAGAACGCGATGATCGCCCAGGCGATCGCCCCCAGCAGCGCAACGATGCCGAACACGATCCGGTGTCTGGTGGTGATCGGTGACCGGTCGATGATCGCCACCGGCGGCAGATTCCGGTCGGTGCGGATGTAGGTGACGTCGCCGTCGTGCTCCTCGATGGTGGTGGGTGTGGCCACGGTCCCTCCCTGGTCGGCGCCTTCACGTGCCTGGCTGATCTTTGCATGGCTCGAGATCGACGCCAGCGTCATCATTACTCCGACTTTGTCGCGCCAGCGTCGATCTCGGGGACCGCCTACCTGACGCTGAATGTGACCGTGTGCCAGCCGGTGGCGCCGTCGGGCATCGGGTCGCTCCGTCGGGAGGTCTGAACGGCGCCGGTCTTGTCGGTTGCCCGCACTGCTATGGAGTGAAATCCGGCCCGGGTCGCCGTCCAGTCGAAGCTCCACAACCTCCACGTGGCGTTGCTATAGGAGGCGCCGAGGTCGGCGGGCTGCCAGTCGCCCTGGCCGTCCGGGGTGTCGATGCGGACTTCGACGGTGCGCACACCACGGTCCTGCGCCCAGGCGACGCCGCCGAAGACCACCGGCCCTGGCTCCACGGTCTGATCAAGGCGGGGCACGTCGATACGCGATCCGGTCTTTATCGGAGCGCGTGCAGACCACCCCAGCCGGGTCCAGTACGCCTCCGCCCGGTCGAATCGGGTCAGCTCGAGGTCTACCACCCACTTCGTCGCCGAGACGTATCCGTACAGGCCCGGGACAACCAGCCGCGCCGGATAGCCGTGCTCGGTCGGTAGCGGTTGGCCGTTCATGCCGACCGCCAGCAGTGAGTCGCGGGAATCGGTCAGCGCATCGACCGGAGTGCCCGCGGTGAAACCGTCGATGGAGGTGGACAACACCATGTCTGCGTCGGCTCGGATTCCACTCTTGGCCAGCAGGTCCCGTACCCGGTAGCCGAGCCACGAGGCGTTGCCGATGAGCTCGCCGCCGACCGGGTTGGATACGCATGTCAGCGTCACGATTTTCTCGACGGCTTCGAACTGCTGTAGGTCCTCGAAGCCGAAGGTGATCTCCCGGTCCACCATGCCGTGAATCCGAAGCTGCCAGTCGGCCCGGCTCAGCTGCGGCACGATCAGCGCGGTGTCGATCCGGTAGAAGTCCGCGTTGGGAGTGATGAAGGGTGGCAGCGCAACGCCTTTCGGCTGCACCGCGGCCGGCGCCGGCGCTGCAGCGATCCGGGGGCGGGGCAGGACGAAAGCCTCCCGGTCGCCGGCCACCGAGAACCGCAGCCGGCTCAGCACGACGCTACCGACACCGCCGAGCGCTCCTGCCGCGATCAGGCCCAGCGCGAGAAGGGATCGTCTCCGGCCCGGATCCGCGGAGTCTGTGGCCACGGCATCCGGTATGCGGTCCGACGTCAACAGGCGCAGGGTCAGCACACCGCACACAGTGCCCGCCACCGTCGGCACGATGTCGGGCAACGAGGCGCCGGCTCGCGACATCACGGCGAGGCAACCCAGACCTCCGGCCGCCACGATCGCCACACTGCCCACCGGCGTCCGGCGGGTCTCCCACATCGCGGAGACTGCGGCCACGAACCCGATGACGGCGACCACCAGAATCGACAGCACCAGCTTGTCGGTCGTGCCGAACGTCTGGATGGCCCACTCCTTGACCGGCCCCGGAGTCAGGTCGATGACGGCCGAGCCCACCGCTGTGCGCGCGTCGGCCCCCGGTCCTACCACGGCGGCAAGCAACCCGGTCACGCCCAGGGCCACCGCAGCGGCTGCGACGCCGCTGACTGCGCGGGTACCGCGTGCAGATTCCGTCACAACTTCGACGTTAGTGCGAACAGCACGACTCGGCCCTACCGATGAGTGACGTCACCTGCTCACAGTCCTGGCACGATGGCTGGATGCCCGACGACGTGGAACCGCTGCCGACACTCGGCGGCGACGACCGGCGCGCCGTTCAGGGCTGGCTGCAGGCGAGGGGCCTGGGTTCGAAGGTCACCGATGTCGAGCCCCTGACCGGCGGCAGCCAGAACATCGTGGTCCGGATGAGGGTGGATGACAGACCGATGGTGCTGCGGTGCCCGCCGGCCCATCCGCGTCCCAACAGCAACCAGACAATGCAGCGCGAAATCGCGGTGCTGCGCACGCTGGGCGGGACCGAGGTGCCCCACCCCGGGTTCATCGCCGGGTGTGAGGACCTCGACGTCCTGGGCGTCGTCTTCTACCTGATGGACGAGGTCGACGGATTCAACCCGGGCAACGAGATGTCCGAGGCCTATCTGCGCGACGCGGCGATGCGCCACGACGTCGGATTGGCCTTCGCGGCCAGCCTTGCGCAACTGGGAAACGTGGCATGGGAGGGCAGCGAACTGGCGGCGCTGAAACGGCCCGGCCCCTTCCTCGACCGTCAGGTGCCGCAGTTCATGCGATTGTTGGAAAGCTATCGGCACGAACACTATTCACCCGATTCGCTGCCAGCGGTCGCCGATCTCGGGAACTGGCTGCACGAACACCGCCCCCCGGAGTCACAGCCCGGCATCATGCACGGCGACGCGCATCTCAACAACGTGCTGCTGCGGCGCGACCGCCCGGAAGTTGCCGCACTCATCGACTGGGAAATGTGCACCGTCGGTGACCCGCTGCTGGATCTGGGCTGGATGCTGGTGTGCTGGCCGCAGGAGCCAAACCCGGTCGACGCCGGGTCAGAGCTGGCTGCCCTCGGTTCACTGGCCACGCGGCGGGAACTGCTTGACGCGTACCTGGATTCAGGCGGGCGCAGAACCTCCCACCTGGACTGGTATGTCGCGATGGCCTGCTTCAAGCTGGGCATCGTGATCGAAGGCACCTGGTCGCGGTATCTGGCCGGTCGGGCGGCGCAGGAGGCCGGCGAACGGTTGCACGCCTCGGCGGTCAACCTCCTCGAACTCGGCACCCTTGTCGCCGCGGGCGACAACCCATTCGGGTAAAACGTTTGCTCGGTGGGGCCATCGCGTCTAACATCGTCGATCGTGCCGAAGCGACTCGTAGTAGCAACCCGCAGCGGGGTCTGATCTCGACCGACCCCTCGCTGCGGGTCGTTGCTACACCGTCGGTCCTCACCACTGGCAACAGAAGGCCGGCACATGACTTCCCCTGATCTCTCTCCCGCTCGATTCCCGCTTCCGTTCGCGGCGCACTTCGGCGTGCCGCTGCCGCGTGGAATCCGCGAAGCGGCTGCGACGATGTCCATTGAAGAGTTCCTCGCTGAATTCGCCCCGAGTTCGGGTCCGGTGCGGCTGCGACACTGGAGCTGTCTGGACGAGGGTTGCAATGTCGGCCGGCTCGGCCCCCAGCCCCGCAACTACCAGGCCACGTTGGCCCTCGGCGACGCCATCGGTGTCTGCACCGCGGCGGCGAGCGGCCCGATCGCCGCGCTGACTGCGATGCTCTACGAGCGCGGGATCGCCTTCGAGACGACCGCGTTCCACCAGCTGCCTGCCGATACGCGTACCGCGACGTTCGTCCGCGGGTCTGACGGAGTCCGCTCCGAATGGTCGATGGGCTGGTCCGAGGACCCCACCGAGTCCGCGCTGTGCGCGGTGATCGCCTGTGCCAACCGGTTGCTGACTGTCGCCGCGGCGGTCAGCGCAACGGCCGCAGCATGATCGGCATGCCGTCCATCGGGATGGGCATCCCGGCGTAGTCCAGCTTCGCCTGGTAACCCGGCCGGGGGGGCTCCAGCCGGTATTGCCGCAGCAGGCGGTGCATCACGGTCTTGACCTCCAGCTGGCCGAAGACCATTCCGATGCACTTGTGAGCGCCGCCACCGAACGGCGCGAACGCGTAGCGGTGTCGCTTGTGCTCGTTGCGGGGCTCGGCGAATCGAGCGGGATCGAACTTCTCCGGTTCGGTCCACAGCTCCGGCAGGTGGTGGTTCATCGAGGGCCATGTCACCACGTTGGTCTCGGCGGGGATGAAGTGGCCGAGAAGCTCAGTGTCACGGATGGTTTGGCGTACGTTGAACGGCAGCGGGGTGACGAGCCTGAGCGCCTCGTTCATCACCAGGTCGAGGGTTTCCAGCTTCTCCAGCGCCTCGATATCGAGCGGACCGTCGCCCAGCCGGTCGGACTCTTCGCGACAGCGGTCCTGCCAGTCCTGATTGGCGGCAAGGTGATACGCCATCGTGGTCATAGTCGACGTCGAGGTGTCGTGCGCGGCCATCATCAGGAAGATCATGTGGTTGACGATGTCCTCGTCGGTGAAGCTGTTGCCGTCGTCGTCGGAGGTGTGGCACAGCACCGTGAGCATGTCGGTGCCCTGAGCTCTGCGCCGCTCCTGCACCCGCTCCTCGAAATACTTCTCGAGCACCTTGCGCGCCTGCAGTCCACGCCACCACTTGAACGGGGGCAGCCCCTTACGAATGATCGCACCGCCGGCCCGAGTGGTGGTGGCGAACGCATCGTTGACTTTGGTGACCAGCTCGTTGTCGGTACCGGGCTGGTGCCCCATGAACACCACCGAGGCGATGTCGAGTGTCAGTTTCTTGGCGGCCGGATAGAAGAGGAACCGGGCATCGTCGGATACCCACTCGTCCTTCACCACCTGTGAGGCCACCTGGTCGATGTGTTCGACGTAGCCGGCAAGCCGGGTGCGGGTGAACGCTTCCTGCATGATGCGGCGGTGGAACATGTGCTCGTCGAAGTCGAGCAGCATCAACCCCCGCTTGAAGAACGGTCCGATGACCGGGTGCCAACCGCGCTGCGAGTAGTCCTTGTTCTTGTTGGAGAAGACAGCCTGGGTGGCGTCGGGGCCCAGAGCGACGACCGAAGGCAACGCCGGTGAGTAGGCGTAGTACACCGGGCCGTGAGTCCGGTACATCTGCAGGATGAAGTCCGGTCCGCTACGGAAGGTCTCGATCATGTGGCCGATGACGGGGAGGCCGGAGTCGCCCGCAACCGGCTTGAGGCCGCTTCCCGGCGGCGGCTCGGCGAAGGTGAACTCCGCCCACCGACGCTCGCGCAACCGCTTCTCGACGATCCCCATTCCGGGAATGTTGTTCAGCGTGGGAATCAGACGACGCTTGGCCTGGTCGAGGAGGTAATCAGGGGTACTGATCGTCGCCATGTAAACGCTCCTGAATCCGACGGGCTGTGTTGTGAATCACCGTGTTCTCATCCTGATCCGGCAACTTGACGCATGTCAAGTTTTGTTTCTGGCGTTTCGCGGTGCCAAGGTCTAGGGCTATGTCGACCGACGCCATGAGACAGGAGGTCCGCCGCACCCGGGGCGACCGGCAGCGCGATGCCATCGTCGCGGCGGTGCGGGCACTGCTGGAGGAGCGGTCGTTCGCCGATCTGTCGGTCAGCACGATCAGCGAGCGGGCCGGGGTGGCCCGCTCCGGTTTCTACTTCTACTTCGACTCGAAGTACGCCGTGCTGGCCCTCATCATGCGCGGCGTGTTCGAGGAACTAGACGAGTTGACGCATGACTTCGCGCCCCGGGATCCGGGGGAGACCCCGCCCGCCTTCGCCACCCGGATGGTGGGCAGTGCCGCGGCGGTCTATACCAGCAACGATCCTGTGGTACGCGCCTGCGTCGTCGCGCAGAACACCGACGGGCAGATCCGGGAGATGATGAATGACTTCCAGGACACGGTGATCGAGAAGATCGTCGGGGTCGTCGAGCAGGATGCCGATGCTCGGCCGATATCCGCGGACCTTCCTGCGCTGGTGCGGATTCTGGCTGCCACCACCGCGTTGACGCTCGTTCACGACAGCAGTTTCGTTGGCCGGGGCCAGGATCCGGCCAGGGCAGTCGACGTTCTCGAGCGGCTGTGGCTGAGTGCGTTGTGGGGCGGGTAAGCAGGCCTCAGGAGACTCACCCGAACGTCGACTAGGGTCTCCGCCATGGTGCAGCGAGCGGGTTTCGGGGGCAAGCGTTGTTTTCTCACCGGAGCCGCCAGCGGCATCGGCCGCGCCACGGCGTTGAAGCTGGCCGCCGAAGGTGCCGAGCTCTTCCTGACCGACCGGGACGCCGACGGTTTGGCGAGGACGGTCGCCGATGCCCGGTCTCTGGGCGCACGGGTGTGTGCAGACCGGGTGCTCGACATCTCCGATTACGACGCAGTGGCGCAATTCGCCGCTGACATCCACACCGGGCACCCGGCGATGGACGTGGTGATGAACATCGCCGGGGTGTCGGCCTGGGGGACCGTAGATCAGCTCGCCCATCAGCATTGGAAGTCCCTGATCGACATCAACTTGATGGGGCCGATCCACGTCATCGAGACGTTCGTGCCGCCGATGATGGCTGCCGGTCGAGGCGGGCACCTGGTCAACGTATCGTCGGCGGCAGGCTTGGTGGCATTGCCGTGGCACGCCGCCTACAGCGCGAGCAAGTACGGCCTGCGCGGGTTGAGCGAGGTCCTTCGCTTCGACCTGGCCCGGCATGGCATCGGAGTGTCTGTGGTGGTACCGGGAGCGGTGAAAACGCCGCTGGTGGAAACGGTCCACATCGCCGGCGTCGACCGTGAGCATCCCAAGGTCAGCCGTTGGGTGGATCGGTTCTCCCGGCACGCGGTCGCGGCCGATCGCGTTGCCGACAAGATCCTGGCCGGCGTCGAGAAGAATCGGTACCTGATCTACACCTCACCTGACATTCGGGCGTTGTACCTGTTCAAGCGGACCGCATGGTGGCCGTACAGCGTCGCGATGCGTCAGGCGAACGTCGTGTTCACCCGCGCGCTGCGGCCGCGTCCGTTGCCTCGTGAGCGCTAGCCTCGGCGGCCTTCGGCATGACCAGTTCCAGACGCACGCCGAGCAGCCGGACGGGCCGGTCGATTTCGAAGAGGCCGAGCACGGTCAACGCGGTGCCGACGATCGACGCGGCGTCGGTACTCGGCGTCGCCAGCTTGCGAACCTTGGTTCGGGTGTAGAAGGTCTTCGTCCGGACGGTGACCGCGACCCGGGTGACAACCCGCTGCTGTTCCACCACTTCGTGGAGCGTGCGATTTGCGAGTTCGACCACGGCCGAAGCGATCTCACCATGATCGGTGAGGTCTTGCGGGTAGGTGACGACGTGGCTGCGTGAGCGCGGCACCCACGGCTCGGCGCGCACGGTCGGGTCGCCGCCGCCCTTGGCCAGCAGCAGAATCCACAACCCCGTGGTGCTGCCGAATGTCGTTGTCAGCATTGTCGCGTCGGTGGCGGCAAGGTCTGAGACGGTGGTGATACCCAGTCCAGCAAGACGTTTGGCGGTCTTGGGGCCCACGCCCCACAGTGTGTCGACACCTCGATCGCCCATCAGCGCCATCCAGTTGGCGTCGGTGAGCCGATACACGCCCGCCGGCTTGGCGAACCCGGTGGCGACTTTGGCGCGTTGTTTGTTGTCACTGATGCCGACCGAGCACGCAAGTCCGGTTTCGTCGGCGACCAGGGCGCGGATGCGTGCGGCCAGTGCGACCGGATCGTCCACCTCGGCACCGAGGTAGGCCTCGTCCCAACCCCACACCTCGACTGGGTGGCCGAGGCTGCTCAACAATCCCATCACCTGTTCGGATGCCTGGTCGTAGGCTTCCGGATCCGACGGCAGGAAAACCGCGTCCGGGCATTTGCGCGCCGCGGCCCGTAGCGGCATCCCGGCCCGCACACCGAACTCACGGGCCTCGTAGGAAGCGCAGGTGACGACTTTTCGTGCTTCGGTCGGATCTCCGCTGCCGCCGACGATCACCGGCTTGCCGACCAGGTCGGGGTGACGGCGCAGTTCGACCGAGGCCAGAAACTGGTCCAGGTCCACATGGAGCACCCAGGGGCTCATGGCCGACAGTGTTTACCGGCCAGTCTTTTCCGCGGACCGCATGGTGAGCCCATGGCTGCACCATAGCTCGGCGGAAGCGAGCCGGCCCGCGTCAGCGATCGAATCAGCGCCTTGCCCAGCTGGCCGCAGAGACGGCCCCGGCATGCGCGACGGCAGCCAACCCCGGCTGCCAAGCAGCATTCCGGAGGCCATGCAGAGGGCGATCGCCCGGCTGTGACGGCCCCCGCGGCGTACCCACGGCAGGGAGTGCGCTTCGGGGGTAAGCCGGCCGAGTGCGAATGCCCGAAAGGACTCGGCGAGGGGCATCAAAAAAGTTTGCTGTGGGCATCACAGGGCGCGCGGCGGGCCGACTTGTCAGACCCCAGTGGTAGACCTAAGCCATGGATAGGTCATGTATACCGACACGAACTCCGGTGTGACGTGCGACACGCCGGGCGCCGCATGGTCGATAAGCTTGCGACCTGGGAATTTCACAGATGTTGTTCAGAACATCTTGTATCTCCTCGTGTTGTCAGCCACTAGGTGTAGTGTCTTGAGCACCGACAGGCCCCCGAGGTTCGGAGGTCGGCCGGGGTCGCGAAGCCGGTGGTGTCGGTGTCAGAACCCATCGGAGCAACGGCCCGGGGCGACTGGAATCTCGAGGGACTGCGGATCGCTGAAACTCAGCGATGTGTACAACCCATTCAGTTGCCAGTCCCATCCCGGTCCCATGTCCAGATTCGCCGATTTCCGCAGAGGAGCCGTACCGCAGATGACCGTGACCGTGTACACCAAGCCCGCGTGCGTGCAGTGCAACGCCACTTACAAGGCGCTCGACAAGCAGGGCATCGCCTACCAGAAGGTCGATATCTCCATCGACAGCGAAGCCCGCGACTATGTCATGGCACTGGGATACCTGCAGGCTCCGGTCGTGGTGGCCGGCAACAACCACTGGTCGGGTTTCCGTCCCGACCGCATCAAGTCCCTCGCCGGTGCGGTCACAGTCTCCGCATAGCGGTGCTCAGGCGGGATCAGGAAGGTAGTCGTGGGCAGCCTCGTGTACTTCTCCAGCGTGTCGGAGAACACCCACCGCTTCGTCGAGAAGCTGGGGCTGCCCGCTACCCGGATTCCGCTGCATGAGCGCATCGAGGTGGACGAGCCCTATGTGCTGGTCCTGCCGACCTACGGGGGCGGACATGCCAATGGGCCCGATCCTGATGGTGGCGGTTACGTGCCGAAACAGGTCATCGCCTTTCTCAACAACGAACACAACCGGTCGTTGATCCGCGGCGTCATCGCCGCGGGCAACACCAATTTCGGCGCCGAGTTCGGTTATGCGGGCAATGTGGTGTCCCGCAAGTGCGGCGTCCCCTATCTTTACCGCTTTGAACTCATGGGCACCGACGAGGACGTGCAAGCCGTCCGGGCGGGCCTGGCGGACTTCTGGAAGGACCAACCGACGTGTCACCAACCGTCACAGCTGCAGAGCCTGTAACCGCCGCGACGCACAGCGCGCTCCCGGGCGAAACGGATTACCACGCCCTCAACGCGATGCTGAACCTGTACGACGCCGACGGCAGGATTCAGTTCGACAAGGACCGGGAAGCCGCTCACGAGTTCTTCCTGCAGCACGTCAACCAGAACACCGTCTTCTTCCACAACCAGGACGAGAAGCTGGACTACCTGATCAAGGAGAACTACTACGAGCGCGAGGTGCTCGACCAGTACAGCCGCAACTTCGTCAAGACCCTGCTGGACCGGGCCTATGCCAAGAAGTTCCGTTTCCCGACCTTCCTCGGCGCGTTCAAGTACTACACCTCGTACACGCTGAAGACCTTCGACGGGAAGCGGTATCTGGAGCGCTTCGAGGATCGGGTCTGCATGGTGGCGCTGACGCTGGCCGCCGGCGACACCACTCTCGCCGAGCGACTGGTCGACGAGATCATCGACGGGCGCTTCCAGCCCGCCACACCGACCTTCCTCAACTCGGGCAAGAAACAGCGCGGTGAGCCCGTGAGCTGTTTCCCCGCCGGAACGCCAATCGACACTCCAGACGGTCCGACGTCGATTGAGAAGCTGAAGTCGGGCGACCGGGTGTTGTCGCACGACGGGTCATTCGCCGTCGTCGAGTCCGTTGTCGAGAATCCCAATGATCAAGCACTCATTCGGGTCTCGCACTTCGGGCACAAGGAGCCGATACTCTGCACCCCGGAGCATCCGATCCTGGTGTGGACCACACGCGATGTGTCCACCCTCATCGACGGTGATGGCGCCGACCCGTTCAACGGTTTCGTGTGGCTGGCTGCGAAAGACATCCAACCCGAAGACTTCATCGTGACCGCGGCTCCGTTGGCAGGACGCGAGCGGCGAGTGCACGACTTGATGGAGTATGTCGGCTCCGGCGTGTACGAAGAAGTCGATGGGCTCATCCGCAAGGTGAACACAGACCTCAAGCACCGCAACAAACAGCGTCACCGCATGAAGTTCGTGTCGGTGAATCGCTATGTCGAAGAGTCCTACGACCTGGGCCTCATTCTCGGCTGGTTTGTCGCCGAAGGCCACATCGCCAAGCGATCTGGACCCGAGACTAGGACGCCCACCGCAATCCACTTCACAGTCGGCGCACACGAACTGGAGTACCAACAGGAGCTGGCGGCGGCGTTCAAGCGAGTCTTCGCAGCCGATCTCTCAGTCCACCAGAGCGTCTCCGACCAGTCGGTGCGCATGGTGTGCAACAGCAAGATCGTGGCTTCGCTTTTCTTGTCGATGGTCGGCACGGGATACCACCTGAAGCGCCTGTCCCATGAAGTACTGACAGCCGATGAAGAATTCCAGCGTGGCCTGCTGGCCGGGTTGTTCCGCGGCGACGGGTGCTCGACCCCCGGTGGGATGATGCTCGACTTGGTCAACCCGGAACTCATCGATCAGGTGCAGCTCCTGCTGCGTCGAGTCGGCATCATGTCCCGAGTTCGTCAGTACGTCAACCGGGCCGGAAACCTGACGGGGCAGGTGTTCGTGCCCGGGCTGCCCGGTCATAACGAGGACTTCATCTTCGACGTCGGCAAGAACCTGCACAACTACGTGGGGCAAAAAGGGTCGTCGCGCAAGACCTACCAAGTGGTGCATGGGCGACATGTGTACGGTGTCCGGGAGGTCAAGCGCACGGCGGAAGTTCCGCAGAAGGTCTACAACCTCCACGTCGAAGGCACCCACACGTATACGATTCGCGGCACTGTCGTGCATAACTGTTTCCTGCTTCGCATCGAAGACAACATGGAATCGATCGGGCGCTCGATCAATTCGGCACTGCAGCTGTCCAAGCGTGGTGGCGGAGTTGCACTGTTACTCAGCAATATTCGTGAGTATGGCGCGCCGATCAAGAACATCGAAAACCAGAGTTCGGGCGTCATCCCGATCATGAAGCTGCTGGAGGACTCCTTCTCCTATGCCAATCAGCTCGGTGCGCGACAGGGCGCCGGTGCGGTCTACCTGCACGCCCATCACCCCGACATCTACCGGTTCCTGGACACCAAGCGCGAGAACGCCGACGAGAAAATCCGGATCAAGACACTCTCGCTCGGCGTGGTGATTCCGGACATCACCTTCGAGTTGGCCAAGAAGAACGAGGACATGTACCTGTTCTCGCCATACGACGTGGAGCGCGTCTACGGGACACCGTTTGCCGACATCTCGGTGACCGAGAAGTACTACGAGATGGTCGACAACTCCCGCATTCGCAAGACGAAGATCAAAGCCCGCGAGTTCTTCCAGACGCTGGCCGAGCTGCAGTTCGAGTCGGGTTATCCGTACATCATGTTCGAGGACACGGTGAACAGGTCGAACCCGGTCGACGGCAAGATCACCCACTCGAACCTGTGCTCGGAGATCCTCCAGGTCTCAACGCCGTCGGAGTTCAACGACGACCTGTCCTACAAGAAGGTCGGCAAGGACATCTCCTGCAATCTTGGATCGCTCAACATCGCCAAGGCGATGGATTCGCCGGATTTCGCGCAGACCGTCGAGGTGGCGATCCGTGGCCTGACGGCTGTCAGCGACCAGACTCACATCTGGTCGGTGCCTTCTATCGAACAGGGCAACAACGACTCGCACGCGATCGGCCTGGGGCAGATGAACCTGCACGGCTACTTGGCACGCGAGCGGATCCTCTACGGTTCCGACGAGGGTATCGACTTCACCAACATCTACTTCTACGCGGTGCTCTATCACGCTTTGCGTGCGTCGAACCGGATAGCGATCGAGCGTGGCACGAGCTTCGGTGGATTCGAGAAATCCAAGTACGCATCGGGGGAGTTCTTCGACAAGTACACAGAACAGGTGTGGGAGCCCAGGACCGACAGGGTCAGAAAGCTGTTCGCCGACGCTGAGATTCGGCTCCCGACGCAGGACGATTGGCGCCGGCTCAAGGAGTCGGTCCAGACCCATGGCATCTATAACCAGAACCTACAGGCCGTCCCGCCGACCGGGTCGATCTCCTACATCAACAACTCGACCTCCTCGATACACCCGGTGGCGTCCAAGATCGAGATCCGCAAGGAGGGCAAGATCGGCCGGGTCTACTACCCGGCTCCGTATCTGACGAACGACAACCTGGAGTACTACCAGGATGCGTATGAGATCGGCTACGAGAAGATCATCGACACCTACGCCGCTGCCACCCAGCACGTGGACCAGGGGCTGAGCCTGACCCTGTTCTTCAAGGACACCGCGACCACGCGCGACGTGAACAAGGCGCAGATCTACGCCTGGCGCAAGGGAATCAAAACGCTCTACTACATCCGGCTACGCCAAATGGCGCTGGAAGGCACCGAGGTCGAGGGCTGCGTCTCGTGCATGCTCTAGGCGCAGCTGCGCTAGGCGGGTGCGGCGACCCGGGTGTGGCGCCAGTCCTCGAAGAGCAGCTTGAGTCCTAGATAGCCGAAGATGAGCGGGAACACGAAGTACTGGTACTGAGTCCACACCAGAGCGAGCAGGGTATCCGCGACGCCTCCGGGCATGTTCTCGAAACCGCTAAACACCTCGCTGAACGAGAAGATGAAGGTCGCCACCACCGGCTCGCCGGCACCGAGGACCGGAATGGTGTAGCGCAGTGGAGAGCGCTTCTTGTTCAGGCGCCAGAAGGCGATGGCCGCGGCAAGGTTGATGAAGGCATACATCTCGAGGGTGAAGAACGTCGAGTTGTGGTTGACCGTGCGCAGGTCGACCGAGCCGAACGAGGCCAGATCCCACCAGTACATGTGCAGGATGTTCTCTCGCATCCACGGCGTGTAGGCGACGATGTCGTTCAGCGTGTTTAGATCATGAAAGACAAAGGGGGAGAAGATCACCCACGGGATCTCCCACAGCAGATTCGTCATCACATAGGACACCATCCACAGCACGAGGCACTCGTGGAAGAGCGCCATGCGCGGCCGCTTCCGCGCGCCCGGGAGCAGCAGCGGAATAATCCATCCATTGAGCCAGATGCTGATCCCGTAGAGGGAGGCCTTGGTGCTGGTCGTGAAGTCGAGCACGCCTAGATAGAACAGTGTCGCGAAGACTGCGGTCGCGCCCCAGAACACCGCCGTCCAGATTCCGAAGACTCGCCACGACTGTGCCGACACCTGACGCTTCTCGGCGACGATCCGTCCAGTGCCGGCAGCGTCGATACTGGTCAGTGCGGTCATGCCAAGCTCGCAAGCTGACTCATCGTGGCCTCCATCAACGCGCATCCCCTTGCTAATGTCGAAATATCGACATAGCGTTCGATAATATGACGCAGAGGTTAGCTTCCCCCGAAGTTCGGAGTCAAGGCTCGTCACCGCCGACCGAGCGCGTAATCGCTGTACTGGCACTACTCGGCCACAATCCGGAGAGGCCGTTCACGTTGGCCGAGATATGCCGCAGCCTCGGTATCAGCCGGGCCACCGGGCACGCCATCCTGACCACACTGGCGGCTCACGACTGGGCGATCAGGGATTCTGAAACGGCCTGCTACACACTGGGTCCGGCCATTGCGGGTCTGGGTGCGCCGGACCCCAGGCAGCTTCACCGCGCCGACCTACAGGCATTGGCCAGTGCAACCGGCACTCAGGTGTCGCTGGCTCGCCGCGAGGGGGAGACGTTGGTGGTCATCGATACCGTTGGCGAGTGTCTGTCGGGACCCAGGATCCAGCGGGGAATGCGAACGCCCTTTGTCGCCCCGATCGGACGGGACTACGTTGCGTGGTCAAGCGCCGAAGTGCAGAGAGAATGGCTGGAAGCCATCGGCACGCCGAGCCGAGCGTTCCAGGCGCGAATGGAAGCCGTGTTCAACGAGATTCGGCAACGCGGGTATGTCGTCGAGCGGCTGACTCGACAGTACGTGCGCGTCTACACCGCCTTGCGGGCTCTCAGCGCCGACGGGGAAGTCGACGAGATCACCACGCAACTGGCCCGCGCCTATGCCGACCTCACGGTAATCGACGTTCTCGACGATGAACTCTGCGGAGGGGCGGTCCACAGTATTGCCACCGTGTCAGCACCGATCCGCAACAACGACGGTTCCGTGCAGATGGTGGTCATGGTCGCGGCCTTCGCCAACCTGGATGGCGCCGCCATCCGTGCACTGGGGGAGCGGGTGCGTCACACCGCGCATGCCATCGAAAAGCGAATCGCGCGTCACGGAGACACGGTCCGGACGTGACGAGTCGGACGGCGGGCTCAGAACCTGTGCTGGGGTCCTTGCTCTTTCTTGTAGAGCCGCCTGAGCAGAAAATCGCGGAACCGCGCGTTGTCGATGACCTTGATGCCGGCGTTGGCAACCGCGGGAATACCGGCCAGCTTGTGGAAGTAGCGCCCGCGCTTGTATTCCCGGCCCCACGCGGCTTCCATTCGCTGGGCGTAGTTGGTGAAGTCGTCGGGACCGCCGTTGGTCAATGCGGCGACCGCGCACTCGCCCGCGGCCAGCCCGGATTCCAGCGCCTTGGAGATACCCGCACCCGAGGCGGGCTTGCCCGCGCCCAGTGAGTCGCCGGTGAACAGCACGCCCGGACGCCACGGTGGCCACGCGGTGAAGCCCATCGGCAGTCGCCAGGCCCGCACGCTCTTGGACTTCTTGAGTTCCTCGATCGGCGGCAGCTCCCAATCGCTGGGCAGCGTCTGCAGGAACTCGCCGAGGAATCCGGTGGCGTTGATCGACTGCCAGTTCTTGTAGCTGTTGACGTATCCGAGCCCGATGTTGAACCGGCCGCCGCCCATCGGGAACACCCAGCCGTAGCCGGGCAACTGGTCGCCCTGAAACGCCAGCTTCAGATAGATGTCCAGGCTGTCGGAATCGGGTCGGTTCGCGTGCATCTCCGAACGGATCGCGATCGCCGAGTAGCCGTTGTACTCAGAATCCAACTTCAGCGCCCGCTTGATCGGGGAGTAGGCTCCGTCGGCCGCGATGACCGCATCGCCGTACACCTTCTCTCCGCTCTTGAGCACCACGCCGACCACTCGACCCGAGGCGTCGAGCTCCGGCCCGGCCACCTCCGCCGACTGGCGCACCTCGGCACCGGCCGACTCGGCGTGCTTGAGCAGCAGCATGTCGAGTTCGGTGCGGCTCACGGTATGCCCGTGGTCGGGCATGCCCGGGCGCTTCGGAAACGAGAGCTCCCACTGGCTGGGGCTGAACACCGTTACCCGGTTCACCCGGTGGAACTTGGCCACTTCATCGGCCAGCCCCATTCTCTGCAGATAACTCACCGCACGGGCGGTCAGGCCATCGCCGCAGGGCTTGTCCCGCGGAAACTCGGCCTTGTCCAGCACCACGACATTGGCGCCAGTCTGCGCCGCCTGCCACGCGGCGGCCGAACCCGATGGGCCGCCACCGGCAATGACCAGGTCGTATCGCTGCGTCATGACTCTCGTCTCGTTGTTGGTCCGTCGCAGCGATAGTACCCAAGCCGGCCGTCGGCATTGCCTATGCCGCAGGTCAGCGCAGTGGGCGGGTACAGTGATCGGGTGCGAGTGTCCAGGCCGCGGGCCAGCAGTGATGCGGGCGCCAAGGTGGACGCTCGCAGCGAACGCTGGCGTGAACACCGCAAGAAGGTGCGCGCCGAGATCGTCGAGGCCGCCTTCCGCGCTATCGACCGGCTAGGCCCCGAACTGAGCGTGCGGGAGATCGCCGAGGAAGCCGGGACGGCGAAACCCAAGATCTATCGCCACTTCACCGACAAGTCGGACCTGTTCCAAGCGATCGGTGCTCGGTTGCGGGACATGTTGGGGGCGGCCATCTTCCCGTCGATCAACCTGGACACCGACCCGGCCCGCGAAGTGATCCGCGGCAGCGTCGAACAGTACGTGCGACTTGTCGAGGAGCACCCGAACGTCCTGCGCTTCCTGATCCAGGGGCGTTTCGCCGAGCAGAGCGCGTCGGCCATGAGCGCACTCAACGAGGGTCGTGAGATCACGCTGGCGATGGCGGACCTGTTCAACAAAGAACTGCAGGAGATGGATCTCGACCCCACGGCGATGGAGCTGGCAGCCTATTCGGCGTTCGGGTCGGTGGCCTCGGCCACCGATTGGTGGCTGGGCCCCGACGACGGCAGCCCGCAACGGATGTCGGCCGACAAATTCATCTCGCACCTGACGACCATCACGATCGGCGCCATCAACGGCACCTGCGAGCTGTTGGGCATCAAGATCGACCCGGAGTTGCCGTTGCACGAAGGGGTTCGCCGGCGGGAGAACGTCGCCTGATGCGACACGCCTGACACGACACGCAAACACAACGTGTTGCGGTGCCTTCGGTTGTCGGACCCCAGGGGTAGTGTTCGGTTACAGGTTCAGACGTCCGAAGTGGGGTGCAGGTGAGCGAGGCAATCAAGCTGATCGACCGGGTTTCAGCGATCAACTGGAACAGGCTTCAGGACGAGAAGGACGCCGAGGTCTGGGATCGGCTGACCGGCAACTTCTGGCTACCGGAGAAGGTTCCGGTGTCCAACGACATCCAGTCATGGAATACCCTGACGGCCGCCGAGAAGCAGATGACGATGCGGGTATTCACCGGATTGACGTTGCTGGACACCATCCAGGGCACGGTTGGTGCGGTCAGCCTCATCCCCGACGCGCTGACACCGCATGAAGAAGCGGTCTACACAAACATCGCGTTCATGGAATCGGTCCACGCCCGCAGCTACAGCAACATCTTCTCCACGTTGTGCTCGACGGCCGAGATCGATGATGCCTTCCGCTGGTCCGAGGAGAACCCCAACCTTCAGCGCAAGGCCGAGATCGTCATGCAGTACTACAAGGGCGACGAGCCGCTCAAGCGCAAAGTCGCTTCCACCCTGCTGGAGAGCTTCCTGTTCTACTCCGGGTTCTACCTGCCGATGTACTGGTCCAGCCGGGCCAAGCTGACCAACACCGCCGACATGATCCGCCTCATCATCCGTGACGAGGCCGTTCACGGCTACTACATCGGCTACAAGTATCAGCGGGGCCTGGCGTTGGTGGATCCGGAGCGGCGGCAGGAGCTCAAGGACTACACCTACGAGTTGCTCTTCGAGCTCTACGACAACGAGGTCGACTACACCCAAGACCTCTACGACGCAGTCGGCCTGACCGAGGACGTCAAGAAGTTCCTGCGATACAACGCCAACAAGGCGCTGATGAACCTCGGCTACGAGGCGTTGTTCCCGCGCGACGAGACCGACGTCAACCCGGCCATCCTTTCCGCGCTGTCGCCCAATGCCGATGAGAATCACGACTTCTTCTCCGGCTCGGGGTCCAGCTACGTCATCGGCAAGGCCGTCAACACCGAAGACGAGGACTGGGACTTCTGAAGCCAGTGCTAGCTCCCGAGAGGAACCGGCTGTCTGTGCGCAGTCACCGCGGGTGACGGCTCGGGCCGTGCGAGATGTTTGCGCAGTTGCCGCCTGACCAAGTGGACGAGGTTGCCCAGGTCCATCGGGCATAGCGCGATCAGACCGTCGCCGCGGTCGTATCCGCGGTTGTGCTCCATGTAGAAGGCGATGTCGGGATCCTGAAGGTCGGCCGCCGACACAACGGACTCGTGCTCCTTGATGCGGCGCGCGTGCTTGCGCACCGTGCCCCGCGACGCGTCGAAGTTGGCCCCGTAGTAGGTCCGCCCGAGCGTCGCGAGCACCTCGCGCACCTCGCCGGAGGCGATATGCGTAGGCGACGGGTAGTACTCCTGAAGGTTGCGTGCCATCGCGAGGTAGGGGCGGTAGGTGAGGCAGTTGGCCCAGAAGTACACGCGGTGGAAGCGGGGCGAGAACAGCGGGCCGACCACGCGCCGCAGGACCATCCGCTGGACCAGCATCGTCGACCGCCACTCAGGCTCGACGAAAGCAAGCCCCAGGTAGACGGTCGCGACCCGCCGCCCCGATGCGAGTTTCACGGTGCGACGCCGAAGACCGCAGAAACCGACGAGCGCACGATCGCGGCGGCGCGTGAACAGAGCCACCTCATCGAGGGTCGCCAGCCGGCTGTCGAACTCGGCCCGTTCCGTGTGGTGGTGAGGTTGGTAGAGCCCCCACATCTGAGCCACCGTGGCAGCATCGAGGGCTGAGGCGGGTCGGATCGCGATCGAGGTGCGTGCCACGGCGCGCAACATGCGAACACTCCTTTCGTCGAGGTATCGGGTACTGCGTTGGTACTTCGTTGTCCGCCTCGAGATTCGCGCGCCGAGATGATCCCCAGCGAAGATGAAGGTGAGAGGTCGCTCATGCACCGCTCATCGCCTGTCCATTCCCCGCCCGCACCATCGTTGGTATGGCCAAGACAGCACAGGATGGTCCGAGTCGGTCGCTCCCGGCGTGGCGGCGGAACCTGCGGATCTACCTCGCCAGCCAAAGCGCGTCGCAATCCGGTACCTGGCTTCAGTTCGTTGCGCTGGCGTGGCTGGCCGGTGATCTGACCCGAAGCGGAACTGCGCTGGGATGGATTGCTGTCGCGATGTTCGGGCCGTTGCTGGTGATGGGCCCGTGGATCGGCGCCCTCGCCGACCGGGTGGACAAGCACCGCCTGTTGATCGCGGTACAGATTCTGGTCGTCTGCCACGCGACCGCGGTCGGTGCGGTGGTGCTGGCCGGAGTCAGCACCATCGTCGTGGTATACGGGCTGACACTCGGGTTCGGTGTTCTCCACGCGTTCGAGAACCCGGTCCGCCGAGCATTCATCGCCGAGATCGTCGAACAGGCTCACGTTGCGCGCGCGGTCAGTTTCAACAGTGCCGTCACCGCCGCAGGCCGAGTCCTGGGACCCCTCTCCGCCGGCGTGCTGATCGGCTCGGCAGGTGTCGGATGGTGCTTCATCGCCACCGCTGCCGGCTATCTCGTCGCGCTAGGTGCGCTACTGCTGATACGCCGTAACGCGTTGCGTACCAACGATGCAGCTCCGGCGCACCGAGCGGCGCGGGCCGGCCTCCGATACGCCTGGAGCGTCCCGGAGCTACGTCTCGCACTGCTGTTGACCGCAGTTCTCGCCACATTCGGTTTCAACCACCAGGTACTCATTCCGTTGCTGGCGAACGAGACTTTCGGCGGCGGCGTGTTCGGCTACACATTGCTCTACACCGCTATCGGGATCGGATCCGTCTTCGGGGCTTTGTCCGTGGCTCGCCGTCGTCAGATCGACGTGTCATTCCTTGCCGGTGCGATCACTGGATTCGCACTGGCGAACGGCATGGTCGCCATCGCTCCGAACCTGGCACTGGCTGCCGTCGCGGGCGCGGCGACGGGCGCCACCGCCTCACTGTTCGTGACCGCTTCGAATGCGTTGTTGCAGCAGCGCTGTGCACCCGTGATGCGCGGTCGGGTGATGGCGCTGGCGGCAATGGTGCTTCTGGGCGGCGTTCCCATCGGGGGCCCGATCATCGGCTGGGTAGCCGACCTCACCGGGCCGCGCACCGGGGTGGCCGTGGGATCGTTGGCAGCGCTGATGGCCGGCGCCATGGTGCTGTTACATCTGTTGTCCCGCAATACCTATCCGTCTCGTCCCTCTCGTCCCTCTCGGCCTGTTCGGGGACTGCTGGCGGCCTGACTCCGATCCGCCGATCGACTGTCACCGGTGAGGCGACCTCACGCGATGACGCTTCGGTCTCGCCCGGTGGCCTTGGCGGTGTAGAGCGCCTGGTCGACGATTCCTATGAGGCCCAACGGGTCCCGAACGACTTGATCGGGTAGACCCGCACCACCGATGCTCACGGTGATCGACACTCGATGCCCGCCGGTGACGATCTCCGTCTCCGAGATGCTGTGCCGGATCCGCTCGGCCATGTCCATCAGATCCCCCCGACCCGCTCCGGGCAGGATGACGAGGAACTCCTCGCCTCCGTAGCGAACGAGGACGTCGCCGTCGCGCAGCACCTGGCGGGTGGCTCGGACGGCGGATTGAAGCACCCGATCACCGACGACATGGCCGTAGGTGTCGTTGACTGACTTGAAGTGGTCGAGGTCCAGCATGAGGAGTCCGAGGGCGTCCCCAGACCGGTGAGAACGAGCGACCTCCTCCTTGAGGCGCTCGATACCGAACCGGCGGTTGTAAGCGGACGTCAGCGGATCGAGAGCGGCAACCCGTTGCAGATCTTGGTGATTCAGGGCATTGGTGAGGGCGACGGCCAGGCCGGGAAGAGCCGACTCGACGACGGCCACGGCCTCCCGACCCATGGGGCGGGCTGCCGCGAGTACCAGGACGCCGACGATGGCAACTCCGTGGCGCACGGGAAGAACCCGCACCTCGGCGGGGACGAAGGTGACGACCGTACCGGTGACGGTGACCTCCGGCGGCAGGTGCAGAATCCGGGCTTCGTGTGACCGGATGACGCTATGGACTGCGTCAGAATCCGCGAGTCCGGACGCGTCCCGGATGCCGAGCGATCCGACGAGATCGACGCGGCCGGCATTGACCACCAGCAGGGCGGCTCCGTCGATTCCCGTCCGCATCGTCAACTCATGGAGTGTCGCCTCGGCCAGCGGCGCGAGTTCCAGGTGCGCGGCGAGTGCCTCTCCGATGGCCGATATTCCGTCGGTCACCCGGTGACTGGCTGCCAAGCTCTCGACGAGGAGGTTGAAGGAGTCGGCAGACTCGCCGAGTTCGTCGGTGGAGTCGACCGGAACGCGGCAGGACGCCGGGTCACACGAAGACCAGTCGCCCGTCTCTGTGGCCTCGCGCATCGAAACCTCGACGCGCCTCATGCTGACGGCGAGTGCCCGCAGCCGGACGCCCACGACCATCTGGACGAGAGCGGTGTTGATGGCGCCGACGAGCAGGCCGGCGAGGATGGTCGCGGCGAAGAAGGCCGGGCGGATCGCGACGTCACGCGGGACTCCCAGAGGAATGACCGCGAACGGGAAGACGACACCGATGAGGAGCCCGAACCCCATCATCCAGATCCGCAGATCAAGCAGGACCCGACTGGTCAAGCGGGGAAGCCAGCTGCGGTAGGACACCGTGGGCGTCGGCGGTGCGGGCGCGGTCATGTCCGCCATCCTGCACCGCAACGGTGCCTGCCCGGTCCGATTTGGGCGCAAGGAACCCGTCGCACACAAACGATCCCCGACTTCTATCAGAAGAAGTCGGGGATCGGTGGGTGGCGGCCAGCTCAACAGGCTACCGCAGTCCCCACATCGCCCGGCTGTTGTAGAACGGGCCATACTTGAGACCGATGTTGGGGTTGGGGGCGGTGTGGATCTGATTGCTGCCGGATGTCTGGCAGTGAGTCGTCAGCGGGCCCTTTGTGGTGCAAACGGCGCTCGTGCCGAGCATCTCGGACGGGGCCGCCGCCGCAGGTCCGGCGCCGATGAGGCCGAGGCCGGTCATGGCGGCGCCGACGGTGAGAACCTTCCAGGTGGCGGGTCGCTTCATGGTGTGCTCCTTGTGTCTGCTTCATCTGCTCCGCGTATCTCGCGGCTATGTACAGGTTCGTGCGCCAAGGTGAAAGTGATGGGAGACGAAGATGAGCGGTCTCTCATCGTTCTGGCACCGGGTTCCCAGCCGCGCCAGGATCTGTCGGTGTAGCGCTGTCTCGTAGGGTTGACATGCGATTCGGGTTGATCGCGGTTCATAAAGCGGGGAGGCGAAGTTGAGTGCGACCGAGACCGCCGCGATGGCGTCCTGGCGGTCGCTGCTGCCATCGGCGGCGCGGACTCGGATCATGGGTTGGGTCCTTCTGCTCATCCTGGCCGCGCTGGGCATCGTCACGTTGGTGACCTGGCGGCTGTTCGTGTCGGGTATCGACGAAAGAATGGACGCGGCACTGCGATTGGAAGTCGAGGAGTTCGCGGAGGTCACCGCATCCGGGGTGAACCCCGAAACCGGCCAACCGTTCACCAGCATCGAAGAAATGATCACCGCGGCCATCGCATACAACATCGCGCGGCCCAACGAGCAATTCTTCGGGTACATCGACGGCCGCTTCTACGTCCAGAGCCGGCAGCAGCCGGAAACCCCGGAAGTGCTCGCATCCGACGCGGCGTTCGATCGTCTTGTCGGCTCGGTGACCGAGCCCGTCGAGGGCCGTTATGAGGCACCGGAAGTCGGCGAGGTCCGCTACCTCGCGATCCCGG
Organism: uncultured Mycobacterium sp.; assembly: GCA_964513475.1. GTDB lineage: Bacteria > Actinomycetota > Actinomycetes > Mycobacteriales > Mycobacteriaceae > Mycobacterium. The sequence goes on from CAZEMS010000026.1 coordinate 49,271, forward strand.
TCAGTCTGGCGGGCGACCAAGCACGCGGTGTCATCGTCGCGGCCTTTCTGGCCGATGCGGAGCGCGCTGTTGCCAACAAGGCGGCACAGCTGATGCTAGCGGTCGGCGCCGCCACGATGCTGGGCGCCACCGTGGCGGCGTGGCTGGTGGCCGGCCGGATCCTGCGACCACTGCAGGATGTCACCGAGACCGCCCGCAACATCACGGACTCTGATCTGTCCAAGCGGATACCAGTGCGCGCTGCCGGAAAAGGCGACGAGCTAGATGAATTGGTGCGCACAGTCAACGGGATGCTGGATCGGGTGGAGTCTGGTGTGTCGGCGCAGCGCCGGTTCATCGACGACGCCGGCCACGAACTTCGTACACCCATCACCATCGTGCGTGGTCACCTCGAGGTGCTCGACCCCAACGACCCCGCCGACATCGACGCCACGATCGCCTTGGTGGACGACGAGTTGGAGCGGATGAATCGGATGGTTTCCGACCTGCTACTGCTCGCCCGTTCGGAGCAGCCGTCTTTTCTGCAGACCAAGTCCGTCGAGGTGGGCGCCCTTACCCGTGATGCGTTCGAGAAGATCAGGCGACTTGGCGAGCGCGAGTTCACCCTGCAGTCGGCGGCCGAGTTGACCGCTGTGCTGGATCCGCACCGGATCACCCAGGCGCTAGTGGCGTTGGCCGACAACGCGTGTCGATACACCGAGGAGCGCGACAAGATCGGCATAGGCTCCAAGGTAGAGGGCGGATCGCTGCGTTTCTGGGTAACGGATTCCGGACCCGGTGTCGACGAGGAAGATCGGGAGCGTATCTTCGAGCGCTTCGCCCGCGGCAGCGCCGGCGGTCATCGTTCTGACGGGGCCGGGCTGGGCCTGAGTATCGTCCAAGCCATAGCCGTCGCGCATGGCGGCCAGGTGGACCTCGACAGCCCACCCGGCAACGGTGCCACCTTCACGGTCACCCTTCCCATCCGAGGAGCAAACTGATGGCACGCATCCTGGTTGCAGAAGACGAACCGCGAATCTCCGCCTTCATCAACAAGGGGTTGTCCGCAAACGGATTCACCGTCACCGTCGTCGCCGACGGACCATCGGCCTACGACCACGCGATGACCGGTGGCTTCGATCTCCTGGTGCTCGACATAGGACTCCCCGGCCTGGACGGCTTCAGTGTCCTGCGCAAGTTGCGAGCGGCGCGTAACTCCATCCCGGTCATCGTCCTCACCGCGCGCGACAGCGTCCAGGACACGGTTGCCGGCCTGGAGGGAGGCGCTGACGACTACATGGCCAAGCCGTTCCGGTTCGAGGAGCTGCTTGCCCGGGTGCGAGTGCGGCTGACCAGTGACCGACCCACCGAACTGACGGTGCTGTCTTACGGCGGTCTGCAGCTGGACCTTCGCACGCGCCGCGCGCAGATCGGTGAGCGTTCCGTCGACCTGTCCGCGCGCGAGTTCGCTCTCGCCGAGACGTTTCTCCGGCACCCAGGACAGGTGCTGTCCCGCGAGCAGTTGCTCAGCCACGTCTGGGGCTACGACTTCGACCCGGGATCCAACGTTGTCGACGTCTATGTCCGGTACCTACGGCGCAAGCTTGGTGCCGATCGGTTTACGACGCTGCGCGGCATGGGATACCGGCTCGAAGAGGTGCCCTGACGGCATGTCACCCGCCCCCGCGGCGGATGAGAACTCTTTCATAAGTCATTCATTGCGGCGTCACGCTGCCACCGGATGGTGGTCACATGATCACCGCGGAAACCTGCACGGTGCCGAGCCGCAGAGGTGGACTCGAGCGGCGTGCGCCAGCCCCTGCGACCAGGCGGCGGCCGCGCGGACGATATGCGCTGGTGGCTGTTGCCCTCCTCGCAGTGTCGGGGATCAGCTACGCAGCCGCATTCGGCGGCTTGAGCGCGCACGGCGCGATCACGTTGACGGTTTTCCTCGCCGCAGTCTTGATGTGGATCGCGACGCCCATCGATGACGCGTATGTAGCGCTCGCGGCCGCGTCCGCACTGGTGGTGACTGGTTCCCTGAGCCGCGTCGATTTCACCGGAGCGCTGGGTGAGGAATTCATCTGGCTACTGATCGGAGCCTTCGTCATCGCTGCGGCCGTCACGGCAACCGGCCTGCCGGCCAGAATCGCCTCGCGGCTGGTGACTTTGGCGCACACGCCCCGGCAGCTCGTCCATCTGATGACCGTCGCCCTCATCATCACTGCGTTCGCCATCCCGTCCACCTCCGGTCGAGCGGCTTTGGCGCTCCCGGTATTTCTCGGCCTGGCCACCGCGTTGCCAGACCGGAAGCGCCTGGTGCGGTGCCTTGCCGTCCTGACTCCCACGGTCATCTTGCTGTCGGCCATCGCGTCGCCCCTGGGTGCCGGAGCCCATTTGCTGACCATTCAGATCCTCGACGAATCCGTTGGCGCCAGCATCAGCTTCATGCATTGGTTGGTTCTTGGCGTGCCGCTGGCGCTGGTGTGGTCGCACCTTGCTGCAGAGATCATCCTGCGGCTCTTCACCCGCCCGGAGGATCGGCTGAATCGTTTTGTCGTGCAGCCGACCACGTTGGCGTCGGACCGATCGACGGCTCCCGGTACTCCGCTGAGCCGGCCGCAATGCCGGGTACTCGCGGTCGTCGCGGTGGTCATCGCGGCCTGGTGCACCGAGCCGATCCACAGCATCGGACCGGCCGTCGTCGCGGTGATCGGGGCGCTGATCACCGTTGCACCGGGATTCGGCACGACATCGTTGTCGAATGCACTCAAGACGGTGCCGTGGTCGCTGCTGATGTTCATGGCCGCCACGCTGGCATTGGCGACAGCCTTGACCAAGAGCGGAGCGGCGGAGTGGCTTGCGGCTAGTGTCTTCAGTCCGCGTCGTCTGTTAGATGATTGGGCCACAGTCATTTTCGTGGTCGTCCTGATCATCGTCTCGATCGGCGCGCATCTTGTGCTGCAGTCGAGGTCGGCGCGGACCGCCGCCTTGATACCGGTCGTCGTGGTGATAGCACCCACGGCGGGTATCGATCCCGTTGCCGCGGCTTTCATGTCGACCGCGGCCGCCGGGTTCTGCCTCACGCTGACCAGTTCGGCCAAGCCTCTCGCATTGTTCGCCGCACCCGAGGACGTCCCCGGCTATTCCAACCGGGACTTGATGCGAATGTCGGCGGTGCTCGCTCCGATCTCTGCTGTTCTGCTGACCATCTTTGCCTTTGCGATCTGGCCGACACTGGGCCTCACGCTCTCCCTGGCCTAGTCCAGAGGTAAAACGCATTCCCGAAAAGGAGGAACGACCCCGATGTCCGTACCGCAACGAATCCTGGTTGCACCCAGTGGATTCAAAGAGAGTCTGTGCGCTGAAGATGTCGCCGACGCCATCGCCGCCGGAGTAAGACGAGCGTTGCCAGGCGCGGACGTGGACGTCGCCCCGATCCCCGACGGTGGTGAGGGCACCGCACGGACGTTGGCGAGGGCCACCGGAGGACATCTGGTGCGGCTGCCGGTAACCGGACCCACCGGCGGGACCGTCGAAGCCCACTACGCGTTGCTCGGTGGGGGAGCGCACGGCACTGCTGTCGTAGAAATGGCAGCTGCGGCCGGTCTTTCCCTCGTACCTCGCGATCGCCGCGCCCCGTGCGCGACGACGACCTACGGCGTCGGACAACTCATCTCTGCTGCCCTCGATCGCGGTGTGGACCGCATCATCGTCGGTTGCGGCGATTCCGGCACCTGTGACGGCGGCGCCGGCGCGCTGCAGGCGCTGGGCGCCCGGATCCTGGATTCCGCGGGGGCCGATATTGGGCCGGGCGGCCGAAATCTCCTTCGGGCCGCATCCCTGGACCTCAGCGGACTGCACTCCAGGCTCGCCGACGTCGACATCGTCGTCGCCTGCAACCCGACCAACGTGCTATGCGGCGATAAGGGCGTTGCACCGGTCTTCGCCAGACAGAAGGGCGCCAGCGCCACGGACATCGAAGTGCTCTCCCGGGCATTGGAGAACTGGGCAACGTTGCTCGAGCGAGATGGTCACCCGGTCGGAGACGTACGGACTGGCATGGGAACCGGGGCGTCCGGCGGATTGGGCGCCGGACTCGCGGCCGGAGTCGGCGCCACCCTGATGTCGCGGTTCGATGCGCTTCTGGACTCCGGGCTGTGCGGAATCGATCTCGATACCGCCATCGCTGCGGCGGACCTTGTCATCACGGCCGAGGGATCCATCGACTTTCAGACTCCCCGCGGAAAGGTGCCGGCTGAAGTTGCGCGACGGGCCGCCCTCGCCCAGGTGCCGGTGGTCGCGCTGGCCGGTTCGATCGGCCGGGGCGCAGCATCCGTACACGATGCCGGCATCCACGCCATCGCTTCGATCATCGCGGTGCCGATGTCGCTTGCGGACGCTGTCGCCAACAGTCAGCTGCTGCTGACCGATGCCGCCGAGCAGACGATGCGAATGATCGTCATCGGCGCATCGTTGGTGGCTCGTCGCGCCCAGCGTTCATCGAGATCGACGTCACCGCGGTGTATTTCAGCTTTCTTGTGCGCTGACGTCGATCTCGGCGCTCGGACGGATCGATCGAACACGGATACGCCCACCCCGATTCGGCGTGAGAATCACGTGCTTGACGTGCTGCCGTTCGCCCGGCGCAGCGGTGGTGCACAGCTCGACGCGCCTCAGGATCTCGCCCAACACGATCCGAATCTCGGCCATCGCCAGCGGAGCGCCGAGGCAGCGGCGATTGCCGCCGCCGAACGGTAGCCACGTGGTCGGGCTCAGGGCCGCGCCGACCATCCGGTCCGGGTCGAAGTGTTCCGGATTCGGATAACGGTCGGCCCGGCCGTGCACCAAACCGATGCTGGGGACCACCATTGCGCCGGCCGGCAGGTGATATCCGGCCAACTCGATCGGGGCGGTGAGCACCCGGCCCACGTCGAACACCACCGGACGGATCCGCAGGGTCTCCTTGGCGATGGCGTCGAGGTACTCGTCACCAGCCGGATCGCCCGCAGCGCTCTGCTCGGCGGCGCGAACGGCCTTCGCCAAGGTGACCGGGTGCCTGGTGAGCCGCTCCAATGCCCAGGACAGACTCGTCGCGGTGGTGTCGTGTCCGGCGACGAGCAAGGTCATCAGCTGGTCGCGCAGTTCCCGGTCGCCCATCGAGCGTTGCCCGTCGTCGGCGGCCCGCACCAGCATCGCCAGGACGTCGGTTCGGGCCGCCAGATCGGGATCGGCACGCCGGTCGGCGATTTCTGCGTAGAGCAGCCGATCGGCCTCGGCGATGTGCGCACGCAGTCGGCGCCACGGGCGACGACGCTGAAGTTCCGGCTTGGCGATGGCGATCGTGGCGAAGGGTCCGAGGTCGAGCAGCTTGGGCATGACCTTGCGCAGGGCAGCCAACCGCGCCGGGTCGCTGGCGCCGACGACAGTCCGGAGAATCACCTCGAGGGTGATCTGTGACATCCGTGGCGCGACCGGGAATTCGGTGCCCACGGGCCACTGGTCGACGTTGTCGGCGGCGATTGCGGCTATCGTGGCGGCCTGCCGATTGACCGCCTGACGCTTGAACGGCGCCAGCATCAGACGCCGGCGGTCGGCATGCACCTCGTCGTCGACGACCAGGACCGAGGTGTCGCCCAGCAACCCGATCAGCATCGAGTTCGCTTCCCCGGCGTGGAAGACGGCTGGGTCTCCGGCGAACACCACTTTGATGTGGGCAGGGTCGGCGAGATACACCATCGTGCCCATCATCGAACTGCGAAGCGTGAAGATGTCGCCGTAGCGGCGGTGACACAGCGCCATCCACCGCGGCCAGAAGCGTGCCATCAGCGCGTCTTGGACCAGCGGGGGAAGCCGAGGTCCCGGCGGAAGGGCGGCCGATGTGGTGGAACCCATCGAGGTCAGCCTAGTCAGTTGATCGGGGCGTTGACCGGGCGTAGGTCATCCAGAATCCCGCGTGCGGCGACGATGCCCTCGCCGGTCTGCCACACCTCGTTGTTGACCAGGTACACCCGGTCGTCCTGGGCTGCCGACAGCGCGCGCCAGGCGTCGCTGGCGAGCACAACCGGAGCGCGGTCTCGGGCAGCCGCCGAGGCGAAGGACATGAAGACGATGTCGCCCTCGGCGGCGGAGAAGTCGGCCGTGTCGTCGAGGTCGCTATCGGTGGCGCCCACCTCCTCATACGGCTGGTCGGTGAACCGTTGAGTCGGCGGGCGATCCAGGCCCACGTCGGCCAACACGGTGCCCGGGAAGTTGTCGGTCCCGAAGATCCGTAGTGCGGAGTCGGTCAGTTGGACCACCGACACCTGGAAATGTGCGGCATCGGTCTGCGCGCCGGTCTGTTGTGCCGCGGCATCGAACTCGTCGATCAGCTCGGTGGCCGCATCGAAGCGTCCCGTCGCCGCGCCGACGGTGCGCAGGTTGGCCTCCCAGTCCGGCCCGGGCGGGCCGGTGAACACCGTAGGAGCGATTGCCGACAGCGCGGGAAAGAGCTGGGGCGTCAACGCCTGCGAGCCCAGGATCAGGTCGGGCGCGGCCTGCCTGATCGCCGCCAGGTCAGGTGCGCTACGGGTGCCCACCGCCGGCAGATCGTGGACGGTGGTGCCCAGATAGGACGGCTGGCTGTCGGAACCGTCCGGCAGAGCCGCAGCCACAATGCGGGATTGCAGACCCAGTGCGCACAGGGCGTCGAGCTGATCGCCGGAGAGCACCACGATGCGTTGCGGATCGGCCGAGACCTCGGTGCCGCCCGCGGCGTGGCGGACGTCGCGGGTCGGGGGGCCGGGATCCATCGGAGCCGGTTCCGCCGCGCACGATTCGTCGGGTCTGCGCTGATTGCCCAGCACGCCGGCGCCGGCGACCCGGGTGGTGCTGGTGATCAGGCTCGGCTGGTGGTCGGGAGGCGAGTCGCCGCCGGGCCCGGCGCAAGCGGTGCTCAGAGAGACGACGACTGCTGCGATCGCCGAGGCGGTACCGGCTGCTCTACCGATGGCTTTGGTGGCAGTCCTACCGGCAGCTTCAGCGGCAACGCGGCGCGTGACGGCGCCCGGGATCGACACGGGCCCGACGGTAACATCCGGGCAGTTCGCGCCAGGTAGTGCGGACGTCGCAAGGCGGCCGACACCGAATACGACGCTATGTAGGACCCAGACTGCTGCCGCGGCGGTCAGCAGATAGGATTCACTCGACGACGGCGGGATGTCCCGACGACTGTATGGAGGACCTGTTGGTAGCCGAAGCACCCCCAATCGGAGAACTCGAGGTTCGGCGTCCGTTCCCGGCGCGGGTTGGGCCGCGGGGCAATCTGGT
>CAZEMS010000027.1:0-53600 GCA_964513475.1 uncultured Mycobacterium sp.
CTTCCTTGGCCATGATCTCGACGGCATCCTGGTCGGCCAGGTAGTCACCGCCCTTGACGGTGTCGAAGGTGTGCCACTCCCAGTTGTCCTCTTCGACGTTGGCCAGCGCCGCACACATGCCGCCCTGTGCCGCGCCGGTGTGACTGCGGGTCGGGTACAGCTTCGTCAGCACCGCGGTGCGCACCCGCGGTGCCGCTTCCACCGCGGCGCGCATGCCCGCACCACCGGCGCCGACGATGACGACGTCGTAGCGATGTTCCTGGATCATTGCTCAGACCCCGATGTTCGGATTGAAGGTGACCAGCACGTAGGTGCCCAGCACCAGCGTGAAACCCGTCGCCAGCAACAGCAGCGAGTTGAGATAGAACTTGGTGATGTTCTTGCGGGCGTAGTCGCCGATGATCGTGCGCATGCCGTTGGCGCCGTGCAGGTTCGCCAGCCACAGCAGGGCCATGTCCCAGATCTGCCAGAACGGCGAGTTCCACCGCTGCGCGACGTAGTTGAAGTCGATGCGGTACACCCCGTCGTCCCACATCAGCATGATGAACAGGTGGCCAAGGGCAAGGACCACCAGCGCCACGCCGGAGAACCGCATGAACAGCCAGGCGTACTTCTCGAAGTACGGGATCCCTCGGGGACGCCGGGGCGCGCGGGGATGGTCCAGACTGGCCGGGCGGTCACGCTCCTTCTCCTGGACCGGGGCGATACGGCCCTCACGGTGGTGCGGCGTCCAGGCTTCTGCCTGTGCCCGGTCCGGTGCCGCGCTCACAGGAACCGCTCCGCCATGTGCATGCCAATCCTGACGAGTGCCGCGCTCATCACCGTGACGAAGACCCCGGCTACCACCCACAGCATCAAGCGCTGGTAGCGCGGCCCGTGCTGCCAGAAGTCGATCAGAATCACCCGGACCCCGTTGAGTGCGTGATAGAGCACCGCGGCGACCAGGCCCGCCTCCATCAGCCCGACGATCGGCGTCTTGTAGGTCTCGATGACGGTGTTGTAGGCCTCCGGGCTGACCCGCACCAGAGCGGTGTCCAGAACGTGGACGAACAGAAAGAAGAAGATCGTCGCTCCGGAGATCCGGTGCAGTACCCACGACCACATTCCGGGGTCGCCGCGGTACAGGGTGAACTTTCGAGACGGGTGCGATCGTGGTGCGGGTACCGACCCGCTCACGGGTGTCGCAGTACTCAATTCGGACCTCCAACGCCATCGGTGGAGGCTTGGTCGCGGCGGCGGCGGCGTTGCCGCAAATCCGAGTCCAAACCCATGGTGACTTTAGACCCATTCGTGCCGCATAAGGAACTACCGTGTAGCCGTCGATGGCTGATTCGACGTGATGTCAGGTTAGCCACCTTTGACGCAGGTCTGCCGAACGGGGGCTTCGAAGTGAACTCAGATTCGTCGCCGCGGTCCTGACATGGCGATCGATGTCGACTGGAAGTTGCTGCGAAACAAGGCAATCGAGGCGGCGCAGCACTCCTACGCACCGTACTCCGGGTTCAGCGTCGGCGCCGCCGCGTTGGTCGACGATCATCGAACGGTGGCGGGATGCAACGTTGAGAATGCTTCCTACGGTCTTAGTCTCTGCGCCGAGTGCGCCGTGGTGTGCGCATTGCATTCCGGCGGCGGCGGTCGACTGGTCGCCTTGTCCTGCATGGGTCCCGACCAAGCGCCGCTGATGCCGTGCGGGCGCTGCCGTCAGCTGCTCCTCGAACACGGTGGACCGGAGATGCTGGTCGACCACACGTCGGGTCCGCGCCGGCTCGCAGAGCTGCTGCCGGAGGCGTTCGGACCCGCGGATCTCACCCGCCGCGAGCGGCGGACGAGATGACGGGGCACGATGCCCCGACGGTCATCCGGACCAAGCGGGACGGCGGCGGGCTGTCCGATGACGCGATCGACTGGGTCGTCGACGCCTACACCCACGGGCGCGTCGGGGATGAACAGATGTCGGCGCTGCTCATGGCGATCTTCCTGCAAGGGATGTCGCGAGCCGAGATTGCGCGCTGGACGGCGGCGATGGTGGCTTCGGGGCAGCGATTCGACTTCTCCCACCTGCGCCGCGACGGCAGGCCGCTGGCGCTGATGGACAAACATTCCACCGGCGGCGTGGGGGACAAGGTCACCATGACCGTCGTGCCGGTCGTCATGGCCTGCGGCGGTGCGGTACCGCAGGCGGCCGGCCGTGGGCTCGGGCACACCGGCGGAACGCTCGACAAGCTGGAGGCGATTCCGGGTTTCACCGCGGAGCTGTCGAAGGTCCAGATCCGCCGTCAGCTCCGCGACATCGGCGCGGCCGTCTTCGCTGCCGGCGAGCTGGCGCCGGCCGACCGAAAGATCTACGCGCTGCGCGACATCACCGCGACCACCGAGTCGCTGCCGCTCATCGCCAGCTCGGTGATGAGCAAGAAGATCGCCGAAGGTACCCGCACCCTTGTGCTGGACACCAAGGTCGGCGCCGGGGCGTTCCTCAAGACCGAGGGCGAGGCTCGGGAGCTGGCCCGGACGATGGTGGACCTCGGCGCCGAGCACGGCCTGACGACCCGGGCGCTGCTGACCGACATGAGTTCCCCACTCGGAGCCGCGGTCGGCAACGCCGTCGAGGTCGCCGAATCGCTGGAGGTGCTGGCCGGCGGAGGCCCGGCCGATGTGGTGGAGCTGACGTTGGCCCTGGCCGAGGAGATGCTCGACGCTGCCGGAGTGGACGGCACCGATCCGGTGGATACCCTGCGCGACGGATCGGCGATGGACCGGTTCCGTGCCCTGGTCACCGCCCAAGGCGGCGACCTGAGCCAGCCGCTGCCGATCGGTGCGTGTTCCGCGGATGTCACCGCGCCGCGGGGTGGCACGATGGGCTACATCGACGCGTTGGCGGTGGGAATGGCGGTGTGGCGGCTGGGTGCCGGCCGCTCGGCGGCAGGTGAGCGTGTGCAGTCCGGCGCCGGTCTGCGCATACACCGCCGCCCGGGCGAGCCCGTCGCCGCCGGCGAGCGCGTGTTCACCCTCTACACCGACACCCCGCACCGCCTTGAACCGGCACTGGCCGAACTCGAAGGCGCCTGGACCGTGGGTGGCGCCGGCCCGGCCCGCCGCCCGCTGATCATCGATCGGATCACGCCATGACCCTGTCCGGCCCGTTGCCGTTGACTTTGGCCAACATCGCTCGTGCGCCCAAGGCCCTGCTGCACGACCACCTCGACGGCGGACTGCGCCCGGCCACCGTGCTCGAACTTGCCGAACAGACGGGCTACGGCGGTCTGCCCGCCACCGACGCCGACGTGCTGGCCGAGTTCTTCCGCACCGCTGCGCACAGCGGTTCGCTGGTGCGCTACCTGGAACCGTTCGCGCACACCGTGGGCGTCATGCAGACCGCGGACGCGCTGCACAGGGTCGCCTACGAATGCGCCGAGGATCTCGCGGCCGACTCCGTGGTTTATGCCGAGGTCCGGTTCGCCCCGGAACTGCACATCGAAACGGGGCTCTCGCTGGACGCGGTGGTGGAGGCGGTGCTTGCCGGATTCGCCGACGGCGAGAAGGCGGTCGCGGCCTCGGGTCGGCCACTGACGGTGCGGTGTCTGGTCACCGCGATGCGGCACGCGGCGCGCTCGCGCGAGATCGCCGAGTTGGCGATCAGGTTCCGTGACCGCGGCGTGGTGGGTTTCGACATCGCCGGCGCCGAGGCCGGATACCCGCCGACCCGACACCTCGATGCGTTCGAATACATGCGGAACAACAACGGGCGCTTCACGATTCATGCCGGCGAGGCATTCGGGCTGCCGTCGATCCACGAGGCGATCGCATTCTGCGGCGCGGACCGGCTCGGGCACGGCGTGCGAATCGTCGACGACATCGAGGCCCGCGGGGACGGCACCTACCGTATGGGGCGGGTTGCGGCGATCGTTCGCGACAAACGCATCCCGCTGGAGATGTGCCCGAGCTCGAATGTTCAGACCGGTGCGGTTGGCAGCATCGCCGAGCACCCGTTCGACCTGTTGGCCCGGTTGCGGTTCCGCGTCACGGTCAACACCGACAACCGGTTGATCAGCGACACCTCGATGAGCAAGGAGATGCTGGGACTGGTGGAGGCGTTCGGCTATGGCTGGAGTGACCTGGAGCGGTTCACCATCAACGCGATGAAGTCGGCGTTCATCCCCTTCGACCAGCGCCTGGCGATCATCGACGACCTCATCAAGCCACGCTACGCGGTGCTCCTGGGCTGAGACTCGGGCTATTCCTGACGCATTCTCGACTCGACGAAGGCTTCCAGTTCTTCCCACTGCTCGACCGCTTCGGCGTAGGGACCGGCCGGGGCGGGCATCGCATCCGGGTCGAGAACGTGGGCGACGAAACGGCCGAGCGCCTCGTCGGGCTGGAGGGTCTCCTCGACGGTCTTGTCCTCGGCATAGTGGCCGACATCGCGGAGCAGTTCGACGGCCAGCTCGAGCTGGTCGCGATCGACCGCGGCGGGACCGTCAGCGATGTCGTCGGCCACACCGGACAGCACATAGATGTTCTCGTCGCCGATCTCCATCGCCAGCGACCCGTCGGTGGCAGCGGTCCGGATGTCGTCGTAGGTCGCCAGGTCTGAGAGGTCGTGGTCGTGCTCGTCGGCCAGATAGCGGGCCAAGGCGCGCTCGGAGCCGAACACGCTGATGCGCCCATTGCGGCCCAGGAACACCGGAGCCTCGTCCAGGTAGCAGCGCAACGTGTAGAACGTGCCCGACCTGGTGATCACCCGGATCGGGTCGATCCCCACCTTGAGCCAGAAATCTTCGTCGCTGCCGAGAACCAAGCCGACTGCCCGGCTGGCGAGGGCTGCATCTTCCAGGTCTTCCGGGTCCTCCAGGTCTTCCCCCGCGGTGTCTTCGGCGTCCGCCAAGTCATCGGCGACCTCGATCACCTCGTCCTCGGGCGCGGGCTCTTCCAGCTCGGCTTCCGCCTTCTGGGACTCGGCCACATCGACGTCGGGTGTGGTGACGATCGCATCGATCGCGTCGAGCACGTTGTCCCAGCCACGTCCGATCACCGCCTCGATCTCTCCCCAGCGCTTGCGGCCGCTGCGCCCGCTGAAGAGCTCCGCGCCCCCTGCCAGCGTCCCGAGCACCGGGTTTCCGTTGAAGAACTTGGTGACGGCCGGCAGCTCGCAGACCGAGCCGATCGCGGACACTATGACCAGGGCCCGGTGCAGTGTCGTCACCGTCTCCTCGGAAGGCTTCTCGGCGGCGGTTTCCGGGACCCCGACAACGTCGTACCGATGCTCCTCCGCAGGGTCGCACTTGTGCGCCGACCCTTCGATCAGCGCGTTCCAGGCGGGGTGGTCGGCCAGATCATGGTCCCCGACGCACCGAATGTAGGCGACCAGATCGGCTACCGTTTCGAAGGCGAAGAGGTCGTCGTCCTTGCCGAGGAACGCCTCCCACTCGTCGTCGGCGGCGCGCCAGCGCGGCGCCCACAGTGTGTAAAGGTCGCCCTTGGTCAGTCCCAACCGGACCGGCACGATGTCAGCAGCCATGCGGCACAGCCTAACGACGGCCTTGCAGGGGGCCGAACTGTTCCCCACCTGTGTCCGGTACGGAGAGGTCTGCGATCAGGTTCTGCAGCCGGTGTCTGCGGCGAGCGACCGCGTCCTCGGTAGCCGCGGCAACCGCCGCCACGATCAATTCCCCGACCCGATCGGCGCGTTGTCGGAGCAGGGAATCGGCGAGCTTCAGCGCCACCAGCACGCCGTCCCCGTCGACGGTCGCCACGATGTCACCACCCGGCGAATGGGCGCGGCCGTCGACGGCGGCGAGTTCGGCGGCGGTGACGTCCAGAGCAGTCGCCCGTGCGCGTGCGCGCGCCAGATCTGCCTCGAAGCGGCGGCCTAGCTCGCCGAGGCTCGTCGAGCGATCGCCGCGCTCAGGCGGTGGGGCGGAAGAACCCATGGAAGCCCTGTCCGGCGTTGGTGGTCCGCACCGCCGAGAGCTGAACCGGATCACCTGCCTCGATCATCATCCCGTTGCCCACGATCATCGCGACATGGCCGTCCCAGACGGCCAGGTCTCCGGGTAGCAACCCGCCCGGCTCGATGGCCGCGCCGACGTCTTGTTCCTGCGCCAGCCGCGGAATGGTCAGGCCCGCCTCGCTGTACGCCCACTGGGTGAGGCCGCTGCAGTCCAGCCCGCGTCCGGGAGTGATGCCACCCCACTGATAGGGCACTCCGAGCTGGGTCAGGGCGTTGCGCACCGCTCCGGCGGCGACCGGGTTGGGCGCCGTCACGGTGCTGCCGTCGGGCAGGTGTACCTCGACGCCGCTGCCGAATGCATCAGGGTCGGCAGCCGAGGCGGCAGCCTGAGGCGAATCGGCGACGAAATCCGTCAGGGCGAATCCGGGCAGGGGGCCTGAACTGGAGGTCCGCTGTGCGTGCGGTGCTGGGGGCTCGGCGGGGGGCGCGACGAGGCTCCGGGCCTGTCGGTCCAACTCATGGCGAAGATCATCGATCACGCCGATCGCGTCGGACAGCGAGCGCTGCGCCTGGGCGAGAAGTTCTTCGGCCGCCCCGGGAGTGTCCAGGTGTGGTTCCAGTGCGGCGGCCCGGGCCTCGAAGTCCTCGATGATCGCCTGCAGGCGGGCCCGGGCCCGGGCCACCGCCGCGGTCGCGGTGCCGACGCGGGTTGTCAGCTGTTCTGCGCGTTGCGCCAGCGCACCCGCGGTCTCGGCGGTGGCGGCGACGAACTGCGCGGCGCGGTCGGCGGCCAGTCCGCTCCACCCGGCGCCGGCGGGACCCCACGACCGTTCAGCTCTGGCCTTCACGTCGGTCAGCGCGTCGCGGGCATCGGCGAGCAGCATGGCCGGATCTGCGCTCGGAGCCCCGCCGGGTCCGGGGCCGACCAGAGACCGGACCTCCCGGATCGGTGCGGCCAGCGCAGCCACCAGGGCGCTCGGCACCGCTACAACCAGCCCGGCACCGCGAGCAGCCCCTCGGTGTTGGCATCGGCGGACTCATAGGCGTCGGCGGACGCGTGGGCGGTGGCACCGCCGTGGCGCACATTTCGGCCCAGCGCCGCCACCTCGACCGACTCCCGGGCCACGGCCTGGGTGAGTGCGGCCAGGAATGGCGCGCAGATCGGCCCTAGCGCGTCGGCGGCATCGGCGACCGGCAGTGACGCAAGCCGGGCGGCGACGACGGCGATGTCGTCGGCCAGCAAGCTGCCGGCGCGGCCGAGAGCCCGTACTGCTGCTGTATCGGCGAGCATGCGGTTAGGACGGCGCTGTCGTTGCAGAGGTTCCCCGGTTCGGTGCGTCCGCCGGAAATAAGAGGCGGCGCTAAGGTGAGAAACTCATGGATGTCCAGATCGTCGAGCACCCGCTTGCCGCCGCGCGGCTGACGACCCTACGAGACGAGTGCACGGACAACGCCGGTTTTCGGGCCGCACTGCGCGATCTGACCTTGATGCTGGTCTATGAGGCGACCCGGGACGCTCCCGCTGAGGATGTCCGTGTGCGCAGCCCGTTGGCCGAGGCGACCGGGTCGCGGCTGGCCCGGCCGCCGTTGCTGGTGCCGGTGCTGCGGGCCGGCCTGGGCATGGTCGATCAGGCGCATGCACTGATCCCGGAGGCACGCGTCGGCTTCGTCGGTGTCGCTCGCGACGAGGAAACCCACCAGCCCACACCGTATCTGGAGTCATTACCCGACGACCTGAGCGCCGGGCCGGTGATGGTGCTGGATCCGATGCTGGCCACCGGAGGTTCGATGGTGCACGCGATCGGTCTGCTGCAGTCCCGCAATGCCGTTGACATCACTGCGATCTGCGTCGTCGCCGCACCCGAGGGGCTCGCCGCGGTCGAACGAGTAGCCCCGAACATGCGAGTGTTCACCGCGGCGGTCGATCACGGACTCAACGACGACGCCTATATCGTTCCCGGCCTCGGCGATGCCGGCGACCGCCAGTTCGGTCCGCGCTGGATCTGAAGGTTGCTCGGGCGTCACCACTGGCGTGCGATGTCGACCAGCTTGTTCTGCAGCGCCGCGGCACGATCACGGGTCCGAGCTAGTTCAGCCTTGTCGGAGCAATCAAGGCGGACTTCGATGTAGGACTTGACCTTCGGTTCGGTTCCCGACGGCCGGACCACGATACGGACCGAGGAGTCGGCGTCGCCGCCGGAGAGTATGACGGCGTCGGCGTGCAGCGGGCGGCGCTCCGTCAACAGGTCCGTCTTGGCGATCTCGTAGCCGGCGATCTGCTTGGGCGCGGTCTCGCGCAGTCGGGTCATCACCCGGGCGGATTCATCGGGATCAGCGACCGATCGTGTCACCGCCGTGGTGGCGTGGACGCCATGCCGCAGGGCGAGGTCGTCGAGTGCGTCCTGGGGCTGGGAACCCCGGCGGCGAAGGGCCGCCACCAGATCACAGGCCATCACCGCCGCGCTGATGCCGTCCTTGTCCCGCACCGCCTCGGGGTCCACGCAGTGCCCGATGGCTTCTTCATAGGCGTACACGAGGCGATCACCGCCTGAATCGGCGTCGGCACGGACCAGCCACTTGAAGCCGGTCAGGGTTTCGACGTGCCTCGCTCCGTGAGCACGGGCGATGGAGCTGAGCATGCGGGAGGACACAACCGTGCTGGCCACCACCGCCGTGCCGGGGTCGCCGTGCCGCCGGCTGAGGATGTAATCACCCAGCAGCCAACCGGTCTCGTCGCCGGAGAGCATTCGCCAACCGGTCGGCGTGGGGAAACCGATGGCGCAGCGGTCTGCATCGGGGTCGAGGGCGATCGCGATCTCGGCGTCGACCTCGGCCGCGAGCTCCAGCAACGCCCGTACCGCTTCGGGATTCTCCGGGTTCGGTGACTGCAGCGTGGGGAAGTCCGGGTCGGGAGCGAACTGGCTTGCCACCACGCGGGTGTCGGGCACTCCCGCGAGAGCGAGCGCTTCGACCGCGAGAGCGCCGCCCACCCCGTGCAGTGGGGTCAACGCCACGCGTACCGGCTCGTGGGTGTGCCGAAGCTGGGAGGCCCGGACGAGATAACGCTGGACGACCTCGGCGCTGACAACGTCGATCGGCCTGCGGCGGATCTCGTCGGCGTGCGGGGCGGACTCGATGGCCGCCTCGATCTCCCGGTCAGCCGGGGGAACGATGGGAAACCCGTTCTCGAAGTACACCTTGTAGCCGTTGTCCGACGGCGGATTGTGGGATGCGGTGATCTGGATGCCGGCAGCTGCGCGGTCCCGGCGCACGGTGAAGGCCAGTACCGGTGTCGGCGCCGGTTCGGGCAGCAGGCTGACGGCGAAGTCCTGGGCGGCGAGAACTTCGGCGGCGGCCCGGGCGAACTCCTCGGAGCCGTGCCTGGCGTCGCGGCCCACGATCACGGCGGAACCACCCAAGCCCCGGTCGGTGAGCACCTTGGCGACCGCCCAGGTTGCCCGCAGCACCACCGCCAGGTTCATTCCGTTGGGTCCTGCGCGCAGCGGGCCGCGCAGGCCCGCAGTCCCGAAGGTCAGCGGTCGGGAGAACCGCCTGCCGAGTTCCTCCTCGCTACACGCGGCCAGCTCGGCGGCGCTCTGCGGGTCAGGGTCGTGGGCGATCCATTCCCGCACGGCCGACGAGGTGTGCTGGCGGTTCATCTGATCGGCTCTGTCACAGCCTGCGGATGACGGCGGCCAGCAGGGAGCCCATCCTCGTTGCGGAACGACGCCCCGAGGCCAGCACGTCGTCGTGGCTGAGCGGCTCACCGGTCATGCCCGCGGCCGAGTTCGCCACCAGTGACACCGCCAACACCTCGGCGCCGGCACCCCGCACGGCGATGGTCTCGTGCACCGTGGACATTCCCACCAGGTCGGCCCCTAGCGTGCGCAGCATGCGGATCTCGGCCGGCGTCTCGTAATGCGGGCCCGGCAGTCCGGCATACACCCCTTCGGTCAGCGACGGGTCGATCTCGCGTGCCAGTGATCGCAGATGCGGGGAGTAGGCGTCTACCAGGTCCACGAACTCGGGACCGACCAGCGGGGACCGGGCCGTCAGGTTGAGGTGGTCGCTGATCAGCACCGGCTGCCCGACCTCCATATCCTCCCGCAGGCCGCCGGCTGCGTTGGTCAACACGACCGTGTGGACGCCGGTCGCGCATGCCGTGCGCACCGGGTGGACCACGTGCCGAAGGTCGTGGCCCTCGTAGGCGTGAATCCTTCCGACCAGTACCAGGACCCGGTGCGCGCCGATCCGCATCGAGAGGACCTGGCCACCGTGACCGGTCGCGGTCGGTGGAGTGAAACCGGGCAGCTCGGCCATGGGGATCACCGCCACCGGATCACCCAATTCAGCGACGGCCGGTGCCCAGCCCGATCCGAGCACCACGGCGACATCGTGTTCGCGCAGGCCGGTGCGGTCGGCGATCACGCCCGCGGCTTGGGTGGCGGACTCATCGGGGTCGGTCACAATGCGCGAGCCTAACCGTAGGCGTGGTCGCCGAGCATCGGACTTGTGTGCCCGCGTCGCCGATCTGCCGTCAGAACGGAGGTGGCTTGTTTCGTGCGCCGTTGCGGGCGCGTTCGTGTTTGATACGTCGGAGTGGTCGATGTCGCAGAACTCCGCAGGCACATCACAGCCGGGGAATCGGCATGTCATGTCCCGCATGCGCACGAAGTCAGCCAGCGCCGCCGACGGGCGATATCCCGGCTCGGGAGTCTCACTCGGTAGCCGCAGCCGTTTGACGGTGGCGCCGGCATGCACCAGTTCGGCCAGCAGCGGGGCCGGCAGCGCCGAACCGCCCAGCATCACCGGCACCGGCGAGGGCGCGTCAGTGGGTGCTGCGGCGGGGGCGGAAGCATTATCGCCGTGCAGGTTCGGATCCCGAGCGGCCTGCGCGGCGGCCTCTTCGGCCAGGACATGGATCACCACCGTCGCCGCGGGTGGGCCGGCGGGGTTGTGTCTTGCCGCGATGGGGCACTGCGGGGCGCCGCAATCGCATGCCAGTCGGGTCTTGCCGGCGGCCAGGGCCCCCAACGCATCCGCGCGGCGCTGCGCGGTCCTGCGACGCAGCCCATCGGGGTCATAACGGGTGATGCACGCATCGAGGGCACGCTCAAGCTTGGTATCCGAGAGCGCCCCGAACCGCGCGGCTTTCTCGGCCAGGTCGGTGTCGATGCACCCGAGGGCGGTGTCGTCGTCGACCAACATGGTTCGCCACGAAATCGCCGCAGCCACCCGTGCGCTGATCGCCCCGGCGGCCAGCATCGCCTCGACCTTGGGGAGGCGGTGGCGAAGGTTCTGCCCGAGATGCATCTGGGCGGAGGCCCGCCGATGGGTGACCCGCAGTGCCGCCCCCACCTCGGCGGCGACCGCGTCCCAATCGTCACAGGCCCACCGCGCCCGCGGATCCTGCGGATCAACGCAACGGCGATCCACCAACTCGGCGATCGCGGCCAGCCGCCGCCCCGCCGCGGCCGCCTCCACCTGAGCCCAGCCCTCGATCGCACCCACCAGTGCGGCGTCATCAACACCGGCCAGGTCGGCCAGATCCACCCCAGGGACATCGAACATATGAGCGATAATAGCCAGCACCATCGACATGGCAGGATCACTTACCAGCAACGGTGAGATACTGCGGCAATGCCCACCGCCACGGCGTCGTCCTCGGTCGAAGACACAGTCAACCGGCTCAGCGGTGACCTGATCGAACTGTCGCATTCCATCCACGCCGAGCCGGAGCTGGCGTTCGCCGAACACCGCAGCTGCGCGAAGGCTCAGGAATTGGCCGCCCAGCGGGGGTTTGACGTCACCTGCGCCCCGGGCGGTCTGGACACCGCGTTCCGCGCCGACTACGGCAGCGGTGACCTGGTGGTGGGGATCTGCGCCGAGTACGACGCCTTACCCGAGATCGGCCACGCCTGCGGGCACAACATCATCGCCGCTTCGGCCGTCGGCGCCGCGCTGGCGCTGGCCGAGGTGGCCGACGACATGGGCCTGACGGTGGTGCTACTCGGCACGCCTGCAGAGGAAGCGGGCGGCGGCAAAGCGCTCATGCTGGACGCCGGCACCTTCGACGACATCGCGGTGTCGGTGATGATGCACCCCGGGCCGATAGACATCGCCCGCGCCCGGTCCTTGGCGCTCTCGCAGGTCGCGGTGGGGTACACCGGCCGCGAGGCACACGCGGCGGTCGCGCCGTACCTCGGCATCAACGCCGCGGATGCGGTGACCGTCGCGCAGGTCGCGATCGGGCTGCTGAGACAGCAGCTGGCCCCGGGGCAGATGGTGCACGGCATCGTCACCGATGGTGGACAGGCCGGAAACGTCATCCCCGGGCGGGCCGAAATCCAATACACAATGCGGGCGACCGATGCGGGGTCCCTGCGCGAGTTGGAGCAGCGGATGTCCAACTGCTTCCTGGCCGGTGCCATCGCGACGGGGTGCGAACACTCGGTCTCTGAGACCGAACCCACCTACCAGGAGCTGCTGCCGGACGAGTGGCTGGCCGACAGCTTCCGCGCCGAGATGGTGCGGCTCGGCCGCACCCCGGTAGCCGCTGAGTTGGAGAGGGCGCTGCCGCTGGGCAGTACCGACATGGGAAACGTCACCCAGGTGATGCCGGGAATCCACCCCGTCGTCGGCATCGACGCCGGCGGCGCGTCGGTGCATCAGCCGGCGTTCGCGGCAGCGGCGGCCGGACCGAGCGCCGACCGGGCCGTCATCGAGGGCGCGGTCATGCTGGCCCGGACGGTGGTGCGACTGGCCGAAACGCCCGCTGAACGGGACCGGGTGCTCCAGCGGCACATCAGACGGGTGGCGTCGTGACCTTCCTCGATTCGACCGAGAGCTGGCTGGCGGCGCATTTCGACGATCTGGTCGAGTGGCGCCGTCACATCCATGCGCACCCCGAGCTGGGGCGTCAGGAGTTCGCGACCACGCAGTTCGTCGCCGCCCATCTGGCCGACGCAGGACTCAACCCTAAGGTGCTCCCCGGTGGGACCGGTTTGACCTGCGACTTCGGCCCCGAGCACGGGCCAAGGATCGCGCTGCGCGCCGACATGGATGCGCTGCCGATGCCCGAGCGCACCGGTTCGCCGTATTCCTCGGTGGTGCCCAACGTGGCGCACGCGTGTGGTCACGACGCGCATACGGCAGTACTGCTCGCGGCGGCTCTGGCGCTGTCCTCGGTCCCGGAACTGCCGATCGGGGTGCGGCTGATCTTTCAGCCCGCCGAAGAACTGATGCCCGGCGGGGCGCTGGACGCGATCGCAGCAGGTGCGCTCATCGGAGTTTCGCGCATCTTCGCGCTGCATTGCGACCCCAGATTGCCGGTCGGCAAGGTGGCGGTGCGGCCGGGACCGATCACCTCAGCCGCCGACCACCTGGAGATCACACTGAACTCGCCCGGCGGCCACACCTCGCGTCCGCACCTGACGGGGGACCTGGTCTATGGGCTGGGCACCCTGATCACTGGCCTGCCGGGGGTGATGTCGCGGCGGATCGACCCACGCGACGGCACGGTGATGGTGTGGGGTGCGGTCAACGCGGGGGTGGCGGCCAACGCGATTCCGCAGACCGGCACGTTGGCCGGCACCATCCGCACGGCCAGCCGGGAGACTTGGCTGACGTTGGAATCTATTGTGCGAGAGACCATTGCGTCTCTGCTGGGTCCACTGATGATCGAACACAGCGTGCAGTACCGCCAAGGCGTGCCACCGGTGGTGAACGAGGAGGTCTCGACGCGGATCCTCACCCACGCGATCGAGGCGATCGGGCCGGACGCACTGGCCGACACCCGCCAGTCCGGTGGCGGCGAAGATTTCTCCTGGTACCTCGAGGAGGTTCCCGGCGCGATGGCCCGGCTGGGTGTGTGGAGCGGCCGCGGCCCACAGTCGGATCTGCACCAACCCACCTTCGACCTGGACGAACGCGCTTTGGCGGTGGGGGTGCGGGTGCTGGTCAACATCGTCGACCAGGCCGCGCAGTTCGCCTGAGATCCAGCCTGCGGGAGTCAGGTTCCCGGGCCGATGTTGCGTGACGGACGGGTGCGCAGGCCGCGCACGTATTCTGCTGGTGCACCCGCGATTTCGGCAGCATCAGCCATCACCCCCAGATAGCGGGCCGACGGCACACCACCTTCCCAGGCGTCGATCACGTACAGCCAGGCCAGCACCGGGGCGGTGTCGGTGTCGGAGGAGA
This sequence comes from uncultured Mycobacterium sp., assembly GCA_964513475.1. GTDB lineage: Bacteria > Actinomycetota > Actinomycetes > Mycobacteriales > Mycobacteriaceae > Mycobacterium. Next base: position 14,147 of record CAZEMS010000027.1, read on the forward strand.
GCCGTTCCACCCGGCACCGGATCTTCTTGTGCACGCCTAGTTCTGAACCCTCCCATCGGTCGAGGTTCGCTTCGTCTTCTTTGGTCATGTCGTAGAGCACGACGAAGACCCTGGACGTCGGGTCCTGAACGACCGTGGCCAGGGCGCCTTCCCACCCGATGTCCTCGCCGCCGAAGGTCAGCCGCCAGCCGTGCAACCAGCCGGTACCGGCCACCGGCGAGTGCGGGGCGCGCTGCAGCATCTGGTCGGGATCCATGTTGGATCCGTAGGCGGCGTAGAGCGGCACGCCCGAAAGCCTAAGGCTTTGCGCAGTGAGCGGGCGATGAACCGCGGCCTTGGCTAGGTTAGTGCCGTGACGACCCGCATCGTGATCATCGGCGGCGGCCCCGCCGGCTACGAGGCGGCGCTCGTCGCGGCCACCCACCGCGCCGAAGCCGACATCACGATCGTCGACGCCGACGGAATCGGCGGGGCATGCGTGTTGTGGGACTGTGTCCCGTCGAAGACCTTTATCGCCTCCACCGGTGTGCGAACCGAGCTTCGGCGTGCCCCCAACCTCGGATACGCGCTGGAGTTCGAGAACGCCAAGATCTCGTTACCGCAGATCAACGATCGGGTGAAGGCCCTCGCCGCGGCGCAGTCCGCCGACATCGCCGACCGGTTGCGCAAGGAGGGCGTCACGCTGATCGGGGGCCGCGGCCGATTGGTCGACAGCGTTCCCGGTCTGGCCAAGCACCGCGTGCAGGTCACCACCTGGGAAGGCGACACCGCCGAACTGACCGCAGATGTCGTGCTGATCGCGACCGGGGCCAGCCCGCGGGTGCTGCCCAACGCCGAACCCGACGGCGAGCGGATTCTGAACTGGCGCCAGCTCTACGACTTGGACACGCTGCCCGAGCACCTGGTGGTGGTGGGTTCTGGCGTGACGGGCGCGGAGTTCGTCAACGCCTACACCGAGCTCGGTGTCACCGTGACGGTGGTGGCAAGCCGGGACCAGATCCTGCCGCACGAGGATTCCGACGCCGCTGCTGTGTTGGAGGACGTGTTCGCCGAACGCGGCGTGAGCCTGGTCAAGAACGCCCGCGCCGAGTCGGTAAGCCGAACCGCCGACGGAGTCCTGGTGACAATGGCCGACGGGCGCACGGTCGAAGGCACCCACGCGCTCATGACGGTGGGCTCGGTTCCCAACACCGACGACCTGGGGCTAGACCGTGTCGGTATCGAACTCGGTCCCGGAAACTACATTCCGGTCGACCGGGTGTCCCGGACGACGGCTCCGCGAATCTACGCCGCCGGCGACTGCACCGGCTTGTTGCCGCTGGCATCGGTGGCGGCCATGCAGGGCCGGATCGCCATGTACCACGTGCTGGGCGAGGCACTGAGCCCGATTCGATTGCGGACCGTCGCCGCCGCCGTCTTCACCCGTCCGGAGATCGCCGCCGTCGGCGTGCCGCAGGCCGCGATCGACGACGGCTCGGTGCCTGCGCGCACCATCATGCTGCCGCTGAACACCAACGCCCGGGCCAAGATGAGCAGTCTGCGCCGCGGTTTCGTCAAGATCTTCTGCCGGCCCGCTACCGGCGTGGTGATCGGCGGCGTGGTGGTCGCACCGATCGCCTCGGAGCTGATCCTGCCGATCGCGCTGGCGGTACAGAACGGCAACCGAGTGGCCGATCTGGCCCAGACCTTCTCCGTCTACCCGTCGCTGTCGGGCTCGATCACCGAGGTCGCACGCCAGCTCATGGCTCACGACGATCTCGACTGAAGCCACGTAACCTGTCCACGATGAGTTCCGATCGAAAGACGTCCTGACGTGGACCGTCCGATACACGCACCGGGCAACGGCCAGACCTTCCTGAGCCCGCATCAGCGGGAGAAGGCCTGGGAGCGACTGGGCAGCGACCAGTTCGACGTCGTCGTCATCGGCGGCGGAATCGTCGGCGCCGGCGCGGCCCTGGACGCAGCAACTCGCGGACTCAAGGTCGCGCTCGTCGAAGCCCGCGACTTCGCCTCGGGTACCTCCAGCCGCAGCTCGAAGATGTTCCACGGCGGCCTGCGCTACCTCGAACAGCTGGAGTTCGGGCTGGTTCGCGAGGCGCTGCACGAGCGTGAGCTGGCACTGACCACCCTGGCGCCGCATCTGGTCAAACCGCTGCCGTTTCTGTTCCCACTGACGAACCGCTGGTGGGAGCGACCCTACGTGGCCGCCGGAATCTTCCTCTATGACCAGCTCGGTGGTGCGAAATCCGTTCCGGCGCAAAAGCATATGACGAAGGCGGGTGCGCTGCGGCTGGCGCCCGGGCTGAAGCGGAGTTCGCTGATCGGGGGCATCCGCTACTACGACACCGTCGTCGACGACGCCCGCCACACGATGACGGTGGCCCGTACCGCGGCGCACTACGGTGCGGTGGTGCGTTCCTCCACGCAAGTGGTCTCGCTGTTGCGCGAGGGTGACCGGGTGATCGGTGTGCAGATCCGTGATTCGGAGAACGGCTCGCTCAGCGAAGTCCGTGGCCACGTGGTGGTCAACGCCACCGGGGTGTGGACCGACGAGATCCAGGCGTTGTCCAAACAGCGTGGCCGGTTTCGGGTCCGGGCGTCCAAGGGCGTGCACATCGTGGTGCCGCGGGATCGGATCGTCAGCGAGGTCGCCATCATCCTGCGTACCGAGACGTCGGTCCTGTTCGTCATCCCTTGGGGCACGCATTGGATTATCGGCACCACCGACACCGACTGGAACCTGGACCTGGCCCACCCGGCGGCCACCAAAGCCGACATCGACTACCTCTTGGCCACGGTGAACACGGTGCTGGCCACCCCGCTTACCCACGACGACATCGACGGTGTGTACGCGGGCCTGCGGCCACTGTTGGCCGGGGAGAGCGAGGAGACTTCGAAGCTGTCCCGCGAGCATGCGGTTGCGGTGCCGGCGCCGGGCCTGGTGGCCATCGCCGGTGGGAAGTACACGACGTACCGAGTGATGGGGGAGGACGCGATCGACGCGGCCGCCGAGTACATCCCGGCCAGGGTGGCGCGGTCCATCACCGAGAAGGTGCCGCTGATGGGTGCCGACGGCTACTTCGCTCTGGTCAACCAGACCCAGTCGGTGGGCGCGCACTACGACCTGCACCCTTACCGCGTCCGGCACCTGTTGGATCGCTACGGGTCGCTGATCGGTGAGGTGCTCGCGATGGCCGAGGACCAACCGGAGCTGCTGACCCCGATCACGGAGGCGCCGGTGTACCTGAAAGTCGAAGCGTGGTACGCGGCGGCGGCCGAGGGCGCACTGCACCTGGAGGACATCCTGGCCAGGCGGATGCGCATCTCGATCGAGTATCCGCATCGTGGCGTCGATTGCGCGCGCGAGGTGGCTGAGGTGGTTGCGCCTGTTCTCGGGTGGAACGCCGAGGACATCGATCGCGAAGTCGAAACCTACGTTGCGCGGGTCGACGCGGAGGTGCGGTCTCAACAGCAACCGGACGACGAGTCCGCCGACGCACTCCGGCAGGCCGCACCCGAGGCGCGCTCAGAGATCCTCGAACCGGTTCCGCTCACATGAGAGCGCCACCGCTGCCGGTGCGAGACGGTCTCGGACCGGCCCGGGTGCGGCTAGTGGGTGGGTCGGTGCTCGCGGAGTTGGGCAACCGATTCGGGCCTGACGCCGCCGACAAGGTCCGTGCAGGTGAGGTCAGGTGCGCTGACGGGACGGTCGTCACCGCAACCACCGTGCTGCCGACCGGATCATGTGTGTACCTGTACCGGGATGTGAGCACCGAGGTTCCCGTGCCGTTCGACATCCCGGTGCTGCACCGAGATGAGGACATCGTCGTCGTCGACAAGCCGCACTTCCTGGCCACCATGCCGCGTGGGCGCCACGTCATGCAGACCGCGCTGGTGCGGTTGCGCCGCGAACTCGACCTACCGGAACTGAGTCCGGCACACCGGCTGGACCGGCTCACCGCCGGAGTGCTGCTCTTCACCGTCCGCCGGGAGGTGCGCGGGCGGTACCAGAGCTTGTTCGCGCGTGGATTGGTGCGCAAGAAGTATTACGCGCGGGCGTCGGAGAGTTCCGAAGTCGCGTTGCCTATGGTGGTCCGCAGCCGGATCATCAAGCGGCGCGGGCAGTTGCAGGCCATCGAGGTCGCCGGAGGGCAGGCGGGTGAACCGAACGCGTCGACCCTGATCGAGCGGGCTTCCCCGGGGCTGTTCCGCATCACGCCGATGACCGGCCGCACGCACCAGATCCGGGTACACATGGCGTCGGTGGGTCTGCCGATACTCGCAGACCCGCTCTACCCGGACGTCATCGACGTCGCTGCTGACGACTTCAGCAGGCCGATGCAGTTGCTTGCGCACTCGCTCGAATTCGAGGATCCGCGGACCGGCGAACCGCGGGCTTTCCTCAGTCGTCGCACGCTGGATGGCGAAATTGCCCGACCACGCCGTGTCGCGTCGTCCGGCGGCGCACCATGAGACAAGCTGTGCCGGTAAGGCCAGCGGGAAGGGGAGAAGATGCGTAGATTCGTGCCACCGGCCGCGGCGTTCGCGGCCACCTTGGTGTTCGCCGCAGGACTGTCGAGTGTGGAACCGCCCACAGCGGGCGCTAGCGTCTGCGGATCGATCGGCGGACGATTCGTGGACGTGACCGGCTGTTCGGACCCCCTGTCCTATCTGGATGGCGTGCTTACGCCACCTCCGCCTCCGCCGCCACCACCGCCGCCACCACCGGGTGCGACCACGGCTCCTCCGCCTCCACCACCACCGCCTCCGCCGCCACCACCGCCGGCCTACGTTCGTCCGAATGTGGACGTGTGCGCCAGCGTCGGGCGCCGGATCAGCGTTGGCGGCTGTATCTGATCAGTTGCTGCGCCATTCGGTGACGCCGACGGTGATCATGCGCAACTGTTTGATGGCCGTTCGTTTGATCTCGGCGAGCGCGGCCGGGTCGTCGGTGTCGTCGATGGCTTCGGCGATCGAGATCATGGCGTTGACGATGAGGCTGGCCAGAATATTGAGGTCCTCGCTACTCCAGGTGTTCAGGTCTGGAAACCTGGCGAGGTCGATCGCCAACTCTGAGGTGATCAACCGAACCTCCGTGCGGATCGCGTAACGCAGAACGGTTACCCCGCTGTTGCGTTCGCGGACGATGAAGCGCCAGTGCTCACGGCGCTCGTTGACACCGGCGACCAGGATGTCGACCGAGGACTCGATGACGCGGTTGGGGTCCAGTTTTCCGGCCCGGGCTCCGCGCAGCATGTCACGCAGCGTTCGAAACGACTCGTCGATGAGTACCAACCCGAGTGCTTCCATGGACTCGAAGTGGCGGTAGAAGGCACCGGGCACGATGCCCGCCTCTCGGGTGACCTCGCGCAAGCTCAGCCCGGAGAAGCCTCGCGTCTCGAGCAGCCGCAACGCCGCATCGAGGATCGCGCGCCGCGTGGCCTGCTTGCGTTCCTCTCGCGATACGGCTCTCTCGACCTTCCCCGGTCGCCCCGATGACCTGGACTGTGATCTGGGAGCACGACTGTTCACTTTGTGAAAGCTACCACAACCTGCGAGTAACACTTGACCAGGCGGAGATCGGATCGCCACTGTGTACATATGTTCACTGAGCAGTTCACCGAAACGACCGTTGCCACCCTCAGCCGCAGGGTGTTGCGGTCTCCGCTGATGAACCTGCTGGCAGGGCCGCACGGCGTGGACCGCTACACCGAACTCGTCGAGCCCACCTGGGTGCTGGGTGAGCCACGGGCCAAGGTCGTCGGGGCGAGTCGCGACACCCCACGCAGCGTCACCCTGACGCTGCAGCCCAACGAGGCATGCCGGGATCAGCTGGCAGGGTTTCGGGCCGGCCAACACGTCAACCTGACTGTCGAGATCGACGGTCGCCGCCGGACCCGGTGCTACTCGCCGGCCAGCGCCGAGGGAGCCGACCTCATCGAGATAACCGTCGGGCTTCACGAGGGCGGTCTGGTCTCGACGTATCTGGTTCGGCATGCGCGTCCGGGCATGGTTGTCGGGCTCCACTCGGTCGGCGGTGACTTCGTCCTTCCCGAGCTGCGGCCACGCCGGATTCTGTTGGTTTCGGGTGGCAGCGGCATCACGCCGGTGATGTCGATGCTGCGCACGCTGATCGCCGAACGCCGTCGAGGCGAAGCTGATTGCCAGATCGCGTTCATCCACTACGCCGGTAGCGCCGATCACGCCCTCTATCGGGCTGAGCTGGCCGCGTTGCCGGATGTTCGTGTTCTGCACGGCTATACCCGTTCGATCGGAGGCGGCGATCTTGCCGGCCACTTCGATGTCGGCCACCTCGCCGCCGCGATGCCGGATGCCGACGCCGTCTATGTGTGTGGTCCCCCCGCGCTCGTCGATGCCGTTCGCGCACACTGCCCGGGGGCCAGGTCGGAGAGTTTCGTTCCGCCGGTGTTCACCGCTCCGACTGAGTCCCGTGGTGGCCGAGTGTCATTCGCCGACAGCGGGATTGCCGGTATCGACGACGGCCGGCCGCTGCTCCAACAGGCCGAAGCCGCGGGGCTGAACCCCGAAAGCGGATGCCGAATGGGCATCTGCCACACGTGCACCCGGCGCAAGACTCGCGGGGTTGTCCGGAACCTGGTCACCGGCGCGGTGTCCAGCGCTGATGAGGAGGACATTCAGATCTGTGTCTCCGTTCCCGTCGGTGACGTGAGCCTGAACCTCTGACAACGCAATGGCTGAACTTGATGGCTGAACTTGATGGCTGAACTCAATGGCTGAACGCAATGAACGAGAAGGGAACCCGATATGTCCTCAGACACGTCCCACATGACCGACACCATAGACCGGGCCCGTCCGGTGCTACAGAAGACGATCGGCGGTAGAACCGTCACACTCACGCCCGAGCAGGTCGAAGCCTTCGGGCGCGAGCTCGATGCCCTCAAGGAACGTGTCATCGCCGACATTGGTGAACGCGATGCCACCTACATCCGGCGGATCATCAAGACGCAGCGGCTCCTGGAGATCGGAGGACGAGCGCTGTTGTTCGGCGGCATCCTGCCGCCGTTCTGGCTCGCCGGCACCGCGATGCTCGGTGTCTCGAAGATCCTGGACAACATGGAGATCGGCCACAACGTGATGCACGGACAGTACGACTGGATGGGTGATCCGTCGATCTCCAGCCGCGGATTCGAGTGGGACACGGCGTGTCCCGGCGACCAGTGGCGGCATTCGCACAACTACATGCACCACACCTACACCAACATCGTCGGTCTGGACCGCGACATCGGTTACGGCATCCTCCGGATGAGCGAGCAGCAGCAATGGCGACCGTATTTCCTGGGCAATCCGGTCTATGCGTTCCTGCTGATGGTGTTCTTTCAGTACGGCGTTGCGCTGCACGAACTAGAGTCTGAACGCATCCGCTCCGGCGAGATCAGCCTGGCCGACAAGCGCGAAGTCCTGGAAGGGATCTGGCGCAAGACCAAACGGCAGACACTGAAGGACTACGTGGCGTTCCCACTGCTGGCCGGGCCGTTCGCGCCGTGGGTCTTCAGTGGCAACGCGACCGCGAACCTGATCCGAAATGTGTGGTCGTACATGATCATCTTCTGCGGCCACTTCCCCGAGGACGTGCAGGAGTTCTCGATCGAGGAGACCAAGGCCGAAACTCGCGGTCAGTGGTACTTCCGTCAGATCCTCGGTTCGGCGAACCTGTCCGGGGGCAGGCTCTTCCACATCATGAGCGGCAACCTGTCGTTCCAGATCGAGCATCACCTGTTTCCCGACATCCCGGCGTTCCGGCACGCGGAGATCGCGCCGCAGGTTCGCAAGATCTGCCGGCGTTACGGAATTCCCTACAACAGCGGACCGCTACCGCGGCAGTTCGCGACGGTGGTCCGAAAGATCGTCAAGCTCGCCCTCCCGCCGCGCTAGCGCTGGCAGTTCGGGCACCAGTACCGGACCCGGTCGCCACCGTCGTCCGTCGTGATAATTGTCGCGCACCGGCGGCAGGGCTGTGATACCCGGCCGTACACCCACAGTTCGTGTCCGCGACGGGTGTCGCCGGTGGTGATCCGCCTGACCCGGGACCTGTTCAGCCACATCATGTCCCGTGCGCGCCGCACGACCCGTGCCGGATCCCGAAGTGTCCGGACCGCGGTATCGGGCCGGTAGCCGCTGATGAAGCACAACTCATTGCAGTACACGTTGCCGATGCCGGCCATCACCCGCTGATCGAGCAGAGCCTCGGCCAGGGGGCGTGCCGGCTCAGCAACCAGGTTGGCCGCCGCGGTGTGCGCATCCCACTGTTCACCAAGAAGATCGGGGCCCAGATGGGCGACGGCGTCCTCATCTCGCCGTCGGTCGAGCACTTCCAGTACACCGAGATCGACCCCGGCGGCCTGGACGGCGCCTTCCCCCGAGCCGGCTTCCAGGATGATCCGGATCCGGTGACCGGCGCGGCTCGGCCTGTTGACGGGGCTCACCCGCCAGCTGCCGTCCATTTTCAGGTGTGAGTGGATGCTGGCGGTCCCAACCCTGATGAACAGGTGCTTTCCGCGGGCGATCACCTCATCGACAGGCTGACCGGTCAGGTCGATCGTCGCACTACCGGGCACCCGGATGTCGCAGCGGGTCAAGGTTTTTCCCAGCAGAGCCGAGCGGAGGATGGCAGCGGTACGCCAGACGGTGTCGCCCTCGGGCATGACCCATTGAACCAGCCGCGTCGAGGGTCGCGCCGCAGACTGGGGCCGAAAGACCCCGGCCCCGGGGACTTGCGCCTCCAGCCACGGGCCTGGCCCTAAGACGAGCATCGGAGTCGGGACGGAGGACGTCATGAAAGAGAATCACGCCGTGATCGTGGTGGCCGGGTATCGGGACTTGGAGATGGCCCGCGAAGACTTCCATGATCTCAATGAGACGGTCAAGCGCCGAGGGGTGGAGATTCGGTCCTCCACGCTGGTGACCAAGAATGCCGAAGGCGATCCCGCGGTGGTTCAGGCGGCGAACCGGCACGGGCGCGTCGGTGCCGGGTGGGGAGCAGGTGTCGGGCTCCTCATGGGCCTGTTCGTTCCGCCACTCGCGGGAGTGGCCCTGGTCGGGGCTGCCGTCGGAGCGTTGGTTGTGTCGTTTGCCGAACACGAGATCCGGGTGGGACTGCGGCACGAAATCGGACAGGCGCTCGAGGCCGGTACCGCTGTGGTGCTCACGCTGGTGGCTCCCGATGGCGTGGTGTCGGTGAAGCAGGCGCTGGGCCGGGCGTCGAAGGTATCGGTGATCGGGATTGACGAGGCGACGGTCAACGTCCTTGACCGGGCGGCCGCGGAGGTGAGCGCCCAGACCGCGGACGCCGAGCCCTAAGAGCACGGCTTCAGCGCAACCGAAGCCCGCGTGGCGTTCGGGTGAATCCGCTGTCGAGTAACGCCTGGTGGACGGTGGCGCGACCACCCGTCGCCCCCGGCTCCAGCACCGCGACGCCGTTGACTTTCTCCACCAGGAGCGATGCCACGTTGCCGGCGGCAACCAGGTCGGCCAGCGCACCCGCCGCGGCGGTATGGCCGCCGCGATCGTCGATGAAGGTCAGCAGCGATCGGCCTCCGCGTTCCAGGAACCACGCCAGGGCGCCGTCCACCAGGACCACGAGCGCGCCGGCCTTTCTTCCGGGTCGGTGCGCCGAATCCGGCTCGCCCGCCTCCACCTGGCGCGCTGGCCAGGGCAGGGCCGCCCCGTACGGGTTAGCCGGGTCTGCGGCTGCCAGAACGACCGCGTGGTACTCGGGATGTTGTGGGTCGATGCCGTCGAGGTAGGACCGTAGCCGGTCCACGGTGGAGGCAACCGCGAACTGGGCGCCGCCGAGCGACTCGACGAAGTATCCGCGCTGGCAGCGGCCGGCGTCCTCGAATGCCGTCAGGACCTTGTAGAGGGTCGCGAATCCCCCGGGTACGCCCTCGGCCGCGGCGGCGCCCTTGGTGAGTACCCCGTGTCGGGCCAGCAGCAGTTCGGCCACAAAGTGCGCGCGAACGGTGGAATCGGACTCCGGGGTAGGCAATTTCGACCAGCGTCCGCCCACCGTCGGATCGGAACTGCGGGTGTGGGCATGGGCGACGCTGTAGCGGCTCAGCCTCGGCGGGCGGCGGCGCTGCCGGTGGGCGGGCGCGGCGCCGCGTCGCCCACTAGACCGGCGGTTGCCCAACAAGGTTGCTCGGACCGGCGCGAAGGTGTCGCCGGTGATCCAGCCGGCCCAGACCAAGTCCCACAGTGCCGTTCGGGCTGCGAGTTCGGCACCGGCGGCGAGTTGACGGAAGAAATATGCGCCGCCCCCGCCGAGGACCTCCATGATCATCCGGTGGGTGTCGGTGAAGTCGATCTCAGTGGGCGCGGCAAGCGTCAACTCGGCGGTATCAGCGTGGTGGAAAGCGATCCATCCATCGCCGCCGCCGATCGGGCCGACGCCCGACCAGCTGACCTCGCCGGCTGCCAACAGTTCGTCGAGCATCGCGGGTTGGTAGTCGTGGACCCTCGGCGGCAAAATCAGCGACTCAACCGCGGACGCCGGCACCGGCACGCCGGCGAGCTGGTCGATGACTGCTGACAGACCGTCGACCCCCGAGTTGTGCGCCGATCCCACCAGCTGCCAGTCAGGTAGGAACCGACCGTAGGCCGCGATGCTCACGGGCTCGACCTGGGCGCGCAGGGCAGCAAGCGAGCGGCGCCGCAGAATCTTCAGGACCTCGGCCTCGCACCATTGATCGCCCTCGCCGACGACGGTGGTGTCGCCGAACTCCCCGCGGACCAACCGGCCGTCCACCGCCATCCGGCTGAGCACATCTGCGGTCACCCGCAAGCCCAACCCGAATCGTGCCGCCGCGTCGTGGGTGGCGAACGGGACGTGGGTGCGGGCATAGCGGCCCAGTAGTTCGCCGAGCGGGTCGGCCACCGTCTCGGTGAAACTGGCCGGCACACCGACCGGCACCGCGACGCCGATCCCGTCCCGTAACAGGCCGATGTCCTCGACCGCCACCCACCAGCTCTGCCCGGCGAAAGACACCGTGAGGGCGCGCTTGGCCGTCCGTAGACCCTCGAGCCAGCCGCCGGGGTCGGCGGTATCGCACCGTTCGGCGACCTCGTCGGCGGTCAACGGCCCCAATAGTCGCAGTAGGTCGGCGACACCTTCGGCATCGCGGGCCGCGCGCTCCGCGGTGAGGTGCTGAAGTTGCCGGGCCGTCGTCTCGATCACCTTGGGATCGAGCAGCTCGCGTAGTTCGATCCGGCCCAGCAGTTTGGCGAGCAGGACGCTGTCCAGCGACAGGGCCGCCGCGCGTCGTTCGGCCAGCGGACTGTCGCCCTCGTACATGAAAGCGCCGACGTAGCCGAACAGAAGCGAGGCCGCGAACGGTGACGGAGTCGTGGTCTCGACCTCGATGACCCGCAGCCGCCGCTGCGCCACCCGCTGCATCAGTTCGGTGAGGGCGGGCACGTCATACACGTCCTGCAGACATTCGCGGACCGTTTCCAGCACGACCGGGAAGTCGGGGTACTTGCGAGCTACGTCGAGTAGCTGCGCGGCCCGCTGCCGCTGATGCCACAGCGGTGAACGCTTTCCGGGATGCCGGCGTGGCAGCAGCAGCGCTCGGGCGGCGCACTCCCGGAACCTGGCAGCGAACAGTGCCGACCCGCCGACCTCTGCGGTGACGATCGGTTCGATCTCGTCGGCGTCGAACACGAAGAGGTCGGCGAATCCAACATCGCCGGACTCATCATCGGCCCCAGGAGCGGAATCGGACACCGTGTCGGGTAGCCGCACGATGATGCCGTCGTCGGAGGCGGTGGGCTTCTCGTCGATGCCGTACCGCTCCCGCAGCCGACGGCCGACGGCCAGGGCAAGCGGACCGTGCACACGAAGCCCATAGGGGGAGTGCAGTATCACCCGCCAGTCGCCGAGTTCGTCGCGGAATCGCTCCACCACCAGTGTGGAGTCGGTCGGCACCACTCCGGTCGCCTGGCGCTGGTCGTTGAGGAGCTGCCGCAGATTGGTGGTCGCCCAGGAGTCGAAACCCGTTTCACAGCAGCGTTTCTCGAAATCATCGTGGCCCAGCGAAGCCAGATCACCGGTGAACTCGCCGATAGCAGAACCCAGCTCGGCTGGGCGGCCCACTCCGTCGCCGCGCCAGAACGGCAGCCGCGCCGGCTGTCCGGGGGCGGGGATGACCAGCACCCTGTCATGGGTGATCTCGGTGATCCGCCAACTCGTGGCGCCCAGCGAGATGACATCGCCCGGACGGGACTCGTACACCATTTCTTCGTCGAGTTCTCCTACCCGCGAGGGCCTCTCGGACTCTGTGGCCAGGTAAACGGTGAACAACCCGCGGTCCGGGATCGCGCCGCCCGAGGTGACGGCCAGCCGCTGAGCCCCGGGCCGCGCCGTGAGAATCCCGGTGTCGCGGTCGTAGATCAATCGCGGGCGCAACTCGGCGAACTCGGTGGAGGGGTACTTTCCGCTCAGCAGGTCGAGGGTCGCCTCGAACGCACTGTGCGGCAGGGTCGAGAACGGTGCGCTGCGGCGCACCACTCTGAACCACTCGTCGGCGTCGAGGGGCTCAAGCGCGCATGCGGCGACGGTGTGCTGCGCCAGAACGTCGAGCGGGTTCGCCGGCACCCGCATCGACTCGATCGCGCCGACGAGCATGCGCTGAACCGTCACCGCACATCCGATCAGGTCGGTGCGGTGCTTGGGCAGCAGTACGCCTTGGGAGATCTCGCCCACCTGATGCCCGGCCCGGCCGATGCGCTGCAGCCCACTGGCCACCGACGGCGGTGTCTCCACCTGGATCACCAGGTCCACCGCGCCCATGTCGATACCCAATTCCAGACTCGAGGTGGCCACCACGGCCTTGAGCCGGCCGCTCTTCAGTTCCTCCTCCACGACGGCGCGCTGTTCCTTGCTCACCGAGCCGTGGTGCGCCCGCGCCAGCAGCGGTTCGGCACCGAAGGTCTGTCCGCTGGCCATGATGTGCGCCGGCGAACCGCCGCCCACCTCTGGATTGGGGTCTGACGACAGTCCGCCGCCACTGCGCTCGACATGAATCTCGTTGAGGCGCGCGGTGAGTCGCTCGGCCAGGCGGCGCGAGTTGGCGAAAACGATCGACGAGTTGTGCGCCTCGATCAGATCGACGATGCGCTGCTCGACGTCCGGCCATATGGTGTTGCCCTCGATGTCGGCCATGTCGGGGACTGGCACCTGAACGGACAACTCGAAGGTCTTGGTGGCCGGCGGGGCGACGACGGTCGCCGGCCGGGTGGCTCCGGACAGGAAGCGGGCTACCTCCTCGGCGGGGCGGACGGTGGCCGACAACCCGATCCGCTGCGCGGGGGCCGCCAGCAGCTGATCGAGCCGCTCGAGGGAGAGTGCGAGATGCGCTCCGCGTTTTGTCGCTGCTACGGCGTGCACCTCGTCGACGATGACCGTGTGCACCTGGGCCAGGGTTTCCCGGGCAGCTGAGGTCAACATCAGAAACAGCGACTCCGGCGTCGTGATGAGGATGTCGGGCGGGTGGGCCAGCATCTCGCGCCGCCTCGCCGGTGGGGTGTCGCCGGAGCGCACCCCTACGCTGATCTGCGGACCGTCGCGGCTGCGGCGTTCGGCGATCCGGGCGATGCCGGTGAGCGGCGTGCGCAGATTGCGCTCGACGTCCACCGCCAGCGCCTTGAGCGGCGAGATGTAGAGCACGCGGGTCCCCGATGTTGCCGGCTGAGCTGTTGTCGCGCCCGACGTCGCCAATCGGTCGATCGCCCACAGGAACGCGGCCAGCGTCTTGCCGGAACCGGTCGGTGCGATGACCAACGTGTTGTCCCCGTCGGCGATGGCCTGCCAGGCCTGCGCCTGCGCCTCGGTCGGCGTGTCGAACGTGCCGGTGAACCACTCCCGCGTGAGCGAGCTGAATCGCCCGAGTGGATCAACCGGTGACGTGCTCACCTGACCATCGTGCCAACCGGCACCGACAGCTTGCGCGATGGACCGATGGTGCTCTTCGGGCGTTAGTGTGATGTTGTGCCCTGTTACGCGTTTGCGCTGCTCAGCAGCTCCGGGGCGTAACGAGTCGCAGTGGCAAGAATCTTGGCCTACACCTCGCCGGCCATCGGACACCTGTTTCCGATGTGCGCCCTGCTCGCCGAACTGGGCCGGCGCGGTCACGCTGTGTGGCTGCGGACATTGTCCGATGGCGTTCCTGTCGGCGCGGACCTCGGGTTCAACACCGACGCGATCGACCCGCGCATCGAGGCAGTCGTCTCGGCGGACTGGACCTCGCAGAACAGCAGGGCCGTGCTGCAGATGACCATCGATGTCTTCGGGCGTCGGGGAGCCCATGAGATCGCAGACCTGCGTGACGCTGCTGCGGTAGCACGGCCCGATCTCCTGATCATCGATACCAACTGTTGGGGCGCCATCGCGGCCGCCGGCGCCGGCAGGCTCCCCTGGGTGGTCTTCTCGCCCTACACGCCGTTCCTGACCTCGCGCGGTGTGCCGCCTGCCGGCGCCGGCATGAAGCCACTTCCGGGCGTCCTGGGTCGAGTTCGCGATGCGGGCGTGCGCACGGTGGTACGAAGGATCTTCGATGCTCCGATGCTGGTGTGGCTCAACCAGTTCTGTGTCGCGGTCGGCTGCCCCCAGGTGAGATCTGTCGACGAGTACCTGCGGCGCGCGCCGCTGACGTTGGTCGCAAGCGGTGAACCGTTCGAGTACCCCCATCCGGATTGGGGTCTGGACGTGGTGATGATCGGGCCCTGCGACTTCGACCGCCCGGCGCAGCAGGTTCCGGAATGGGTCTCCGACCTAGAGGGGCCTGTCATTCTGGTGACCGCTTCCTCAGTGAAGCAGGCTGACGACCACCTGGTGATGACCGCGCTGGCGGCACTGGCTGATGAACCGGTGCGGGTGGTGGCGACCTGTCCGGCCGGCGTCCCGCCCGGCATCGAGGTGCCCGCAAATGCCACGGTGTGCGAGTTCGTTCCGCACGGTCCGGTGCTGGACCGGGCGGTGTGCGTGGTGAACCACGGCGGGATGGGCGTGACGCAGAAGGCGTTGTCACGGGGGGTGCCGGTCTGCGTGGTGCCACACGGACGGGACCAGTTCGAGGTGGCCCGCCGAGTGCAAGTCGCCCGCTGCGGTACCCGGTTACCTGCCAAGCGGTTGACTGCGGATCGATTGCGGGCCAGAGTCCGCCAAGCGATGGGGATGGCCGCTGGGGCCCGCCGGGTCGCTGCGGGTTTCGCCGCCACCGGCGGTGTGGCTCACGGCGCCGACCTGATCGAATACCGCATGCTCGGGAGAGATTTGGGCAAGAGAAATGCCTAACCGAAGTTCACGCCTTGGGCCAACGGCAACTCGGTGGAGTAGTTGATCGTGTTGGTGGCGCGGCGCATGTAGGCCTTCCACGCGTCCGATCCTGACTCGCGGCCGCCGCCGGTCTGCTTCTCACCGCCGAACGCGCCGCCGATCTCGGCGCCCGAGGTGCCGATGTTGACGTTGGCGATGCCGCAGTCAGAACCGTCGGCGGCCAGAAACCGCTCTGCCTCCCGGATGTCGAGAGTGAATATCGCCGACGAAAGGCCCTGTGGGACAGCGTTGTTCAACGCTATCGCCTCCTCGAAATCGTCATAGGTCAACACATAGAGGATCGGCGCGAACGTCTCGCGATGCACCAGATCGGTCTGTGCCGGCATCCGCACCACGGCCGGGGCGACGTAGTACGAATCGCCTTCGGACTCCCCGCCGAGCATGCGGCGGTCGCCGCCGAACACCTCGCCGCCGTCCGCACGGGCCTGCTCCAGTGCGCCCACCATCTCGCGGTAGGCGGCCTCGTGGATGAGTGGACCCACCAGGGTGCCGTCGGCGGCCGGATCGCCGACCGGCAGTTGTCGGTATGCCGATACGAGACGCTCGATTAAACCGTCAGCCACCGAGCGGTGCGCGATCAGCCTGCGCAGCGTGGTACACCGCTGGCCGGCCGTACCCGCCGCGGAGAACACGATCGCGCGCACCGCCAGGTCCAGGTTGGCTGAGGGGGTCACAACGGCGGCGTTGTTCCCGCCCAGCTCCAGCAGCACCTTGCCGAACCGCTGCGCCACCCGTGGCCCGACCTCGCGGCCCATCCGGACCGAACCGGTCGCCGACAGTAGCGCCACTCTCGGGTGGTCGACCAGACGCTCACCCACTTCGCGGCCGCCCTGCAAGAGGTGGCTCACACCCAGGGGGGCGCCGACGTCGTCTGCGGCCCGCTCGATCAGAGCCTGGCATGCGAACGCGGTCAGGGGCGTCAACTCCGACGGCTTCCAGACCAGGGTGTCGCCGCAGACAAGTGCGATCGCGGCATTCCAGGACCACACCGCCACCGGGAAATTGAATGCCGTGATGACACCGACCACTCCGAGCGGATGCCATGTCTCCATCAGGCGATGCCCAGGCCGTTCGGAGGCGATCGTGCGTCCATAGAGTTGACGGGACAAGCCCACCGCGAAGTCGCAGATGTCGATCATCTCCTGCACCTCGCCGAGAGCCTCGGCGGTGATCTTCCCAGCCTCGACGGTGACCAGCGTCGCCAATTCGGTCTGGTGTGCTACCAGTAGCTGACCGAGTCGGGCCACCAGTGCTCCGCGCACCGGCGCCGGTGTGGTACGCCACGCCTCGAATGCCGTTTGCGCTTGGGCTATTACGGTATCGACGTCATCGGGAGAGTGTTCGGGCACAGTGAACAGAACGTCGCCGGTCACCGGGGTGCTGGCCTGCATCCCGTCCCCACCCGGCGGCCCCAGTTCGACGCGGGAACCGATAGCGCGCAGCGCGTCGCGCACGCGCGTGCGCAGCTCCGACGCAGTCGGCAAGG
This sequence comes from uncultured Mycobacterium sp., assembly GCA_964513475.1. GTDB lineage: Bacteria > Actinomycetota > Actinomycetes > Mycobacteriales > Mycobacteriaceae > Mycobacterium. The sequence continues at coordinate 31,006 of CAZEMS010000027.1, forward strand.
AATCGAGGTCTTGGGTGGTCATGTTGCGGCTTTCTGGTAGAGCGCGTACGGGTCGTGAACATGGTGGCCGATCTGGCCTGCCATCCAGTCGAGGCTGTAGTGGGAATCCTGCTCGGGTTCGACCGCCTGCGCGTCGGTGTCGAGATTGGACCGGAAGATCCCGGCGGCTGATGCGGGAAGAAAGTCTTCGTAGACAACGGGTTCCGCGGGATCACCGTTGCGGTAGTAGGCCAGTCCCGAAGCGGCGAGGTCCGCGTCGGTGGCCGGGAAGTAGTCGTCCCACACCGCCGCCGGGTCAGGGTGGGCCATTGCGGCGTCGTAGCGTTCTCGGCCCGCCGGGGTCAGCGCGACACCGCGCGCCTCCACTTCGCCGAACCGGACCCGCAACGTGCCTTCGGTCACCGTCCCGTCGGTCTCCCGGAAGCGACGCGGCTCCGCCAGAGCCCGAAAGGAGGTCTGTCGCAACAGCACCGCCGGGCCGGTGGTGCGGGGCGGACCCTGGATCGCGTCGATCATGGTGATGCCCCGCGCGGACATCCGCCGGTACAGTTCGTCGATGTCCAGCACTCTCGGGGTGAGGTGGTTGATGTGAGTGCGGGTCACCCCGGCGATGTCGGCGGCCACGGCCGACACCTCAGACAGCTCCTCGTACCAGCCGCGGTCGATCGCCTCGGATGACAAGGCGAAGGCCTCCGCTGCGGCGGTCACGAACCGCTGCGCGTCATCGCGGGTGGTGCCACCGTTGGATGCGATGCGGCGGGCGTCGGCGATGAGCGTGGGGTCGAACAACTCGCGAGCCGCCACGAAACGCTCGATGCGGTCCCTCAGGTCAGCGGAGAAGAAGCGCGCATCGCAGGTGGCCAGCATCGAGGTGAAGACACGGAAGGGGTTGCGTGCCAATTCTTCCGTGTCGATCGGGCGGAACGCGGTCGACACCACTGGAACCGGGGAAACCGCGGCACGTAGATCGTAGAAGCCGACCGGATGCATTCCGAACGCGGCGAACAGGTCGGCGACGGCGGCGAGCTCCGCCGGGCTGCCGACCCGGATCGCCCCGTGCCGCTCCGCGGTGACCCGGTCCAGCGAACCCAGCCGCCCGGCATCTGGATCGGTGGCGGCGTAGTCGCGATTCACGTCGCCACTCACCTGTACAAGGGTGGTGTACGCAGGCACCTCGGTGCCGTACATCGCCGACAGCGCCGCGGCGAACTGCGAGCGCAGTTGCCAGATCGCGACTTCGGGCCCCCTCATCGCGAGCCGCTGCTGCGATAGTCTCCGGCCATGGCAGAGCCCGCCGGTCCCGGCTTCGCGCAGCCGTTGGACGACACGGACCGCACGCTGGTGCGCGAACTGGTAGCCGATGGGCGGACCACCCTGGCGCATCTGGCCGCCCGCACGGGTTTGTCGGTCTCGGCAGTCCAGGCGCGTGTCCGCCGGTTGGAATCGCGTGGCGTGGTCACCGGATATACCGCGCGCGTCGACCACGCCGCACTCGGGCGCATGCTGTCGGCGTTCGTGGCCATCACCCCTATCGATCCGTCGCAACCCGATGATGCTCCTGCTCGACTCGAGCACATCGGGGAAATCGAGTCCTGCCAGTCGGTGGCCGGCGAGGACAGCTACATCCTGTTGGTGCACGTGGAGTCTGCCCGGGCGTTGGAGACCTTGTTGCAGCGGATTCGCACCGCCGCGAACGTGAAGACGCGAAGCACCATCATTCTACAGACATTTTACAGTGGCAGATTCGATATACCGGAATAGTTCCGGTCAAATGCCAGTCGCAGTCCTATTTGATGTCAGTCGCCTTCGCCGGGGACTTCTTGGCCGGTTTTTTCTTGGCCGGAGTCTTCTTGGCCGGAGTCTTCTTTGCCGGAGCCTTCTTCGCTGGGGGCGCAGCCTTGCGCGGTGCCGTCGCGCGGGGTTCCGGCTTGCTGCTCGGTTCGGGTTCCCCCGCGGGCTGCTCGCCACCGAAATGCCGGGCGACCACAAGCTGTCCGACGCCGATGGCCACTGCCACCGGCCAGTCGATAACTCCCATCGCGGCGAGCCCTCCGAGCACTCCGTAGAACGCGATCTGGTCGGGTGGCGGCACTGCCACCCGACCCACCAGTGGCAGGCGGATAGCGAACTTGTCAGCCTGCTTTACCACCTCGGCGGCGTCCCGGTGTGAGGTCAGATACGAACGTGCTGTAGTTAACATTTCAATTCCCGTTCAGATTCGCGCGCCCAGTTCATCACGTATTCGGGCTACCGTCGGATTCGTGGCCGACTTCACGCGCGCTGCCAGCCATGACACGCTCATCACGGCCGGTGTCCGGCTGCTGACGCCGCCGTTTCGGGCGATCTACGCCGTTCTCCTGCAGGCCGGGATCGTCATCGTCGACGACGACTGACTCGTCGTCGACGACTGCGGCGGCCAAGTGCTGCCGCAGCGCCTCTGAGGCTCGGTTGAGTAGTTCGGGGACCAACGCCGCGGCGAGTCCTGCCACCGCCGTCGCCAGGAATGCCTGGCCCCATCCCACAGGGCCGACCGGCGTGCAGCCGAAGACATGGCTCAGCCCGGGTGTGCTGATGGCCGCCGCCAGTATTGCGAAAGATCCGATCGCAGTGGCTACCACCATAGGACCGCGGGAATCGATGAGCGTCTGGGCGAGCTGCGTACAGACCAACCCGATGAGCGCGACGCTCGAGGCGCGGCGAGGCCGCCCGGTTGCACTTGCCATGAGCCAGGCCAGGGTGGCGCCCAGGGTCGTCGTCGCACCGCGGATACCGATCGCACGCCACAGCGCCGCCTCGTCGCGATCGACGGCGATGTTCCCGTTTTGCGGGCTCACCGCGAGAGCGGCGGCGGGTAGCCCGTCGGTCAACATGTTCACCAATAGCATCTGACGCGCGTTGAGCACCGAGCGACCCGTGAGCAGGCTGGTGATCAGCGCGAACGCTATCTCACCGGTATTGCCGCCGAAGAGCACCGAGACCGCGGACTGGACACGGCGCCACAACTCCTGGCCCTCGTCGAGGGCGTCGAGCAGTGCTTCGATCCGCCCGTCGAGCAGCACCAGGTCGGCGGCGGTCCGTGCGGGGTCGCTGCCCCGTGCAGCCACTCCCACCCCGACGCTGGCCGCCCGGATCGCGGCGGCGTCGTTCGCGCCGTCGCCGACCATGGCCGTCACCATTCCGATGCGCTCCAGAGTCTGCACCACGTCGATCTTGTGCTCCGGCGACATGCGTGCGAAGACCAATCGAGACGAGACCGCCTCGGCCCGTTCCTCGGCGGACAGCATTTCCCATTCGCTGCCGGTGATCACTTGTTCAGCGGTGACCTCGAGACCGAGCTCAGCGGCGATGACGGCCGCTGTGACCGGATGATCGCCGGTGATCAGCCGGACCCCGATTCCGCGACTGGCGAGTTCGCCGAGTAGGGGCCGGGCGGACTCCCGCGGAGTGTCGGCCAGGCCGAGCAGCCCGACGGGGCAGAGCTGTGCTCGGCACAGGCGTTCGAAGGCGGCCGTGTCGGCGATCGCCGCGGCGGCCTCAGCACGGCTCAGCCGGCGCTCGGCTACCGCGATCACCCGCAGTCCCTTGGCGGCCATCCGCCCGATTTCGCCGGCGAAGGGTCGGTTCTCGCCGTTGAGCGCGGATTCAAGCACTTCGGGTGCGCCCTTGATGGTGAGTCGGGTGCCGATGATCGCTGCGGCGAACGGGCGGCCTGCCTGAAACGGCAGAAACGCGTCCCGCTCGATGGCGGTTCCGGCGGCTGCCTCGTCGTCGCCGTCGACCGCCCGGCGGATCGCGTCGTCGGTGGCGTGGTGGGCCCGATGGCCGGGCCGGGAGAAGGTGGTAATCGCCGCGGCGCGCAGGACGTCCTCGGCGGTGTGGGCGCCGACCGGATGCACGGACTTGACCCGCAGCCGGTTCTCGCTGAGGGTTCCGGTCTTGTCGAAGCACACCACTTGCAGGCGGGCCAGCGCCTCGATCGAGTGTGCATTGCGGATCAGCACCGACTCCCCGCTGAGCCGTCGGGCGGCAGCGAGCTGGGCCAGCGTCGCAACCAACGGCAACCCTTCGGGGACCGCTGCCACGGTCAGCGCGACCGCGCTGCTCACCGCCTGGCGTAGCGGCGTGCCGCGAAACACGCTGAGTACCCCCACCAGGGCGCCACCGGACACACTGAACGGCAGGGCCCGACGAGTGATCGCGGCCAGCTGGCGCTGCAAACCGATCTCGCTGGGCATCGTGGGCGCCATCGCCAGGGCGCGGCGCATCTCGGTTCTCGAGCCGACGGCGGTGACCACCGCCAGCGCCGTCCCCGCCACCAGCGTGCTGCCCGCGTAGAGCATGCAGGACCGTTCCGCCAGCGGTGCCCCAGGGGTGGCTTCGGTCTGCTTGGTCACCGGCAACGACTCGCCGGTCAGTGAGGATTCGTCGACCTCGACGCTGGACCCCGCGATCAGCCGGGCGTCGGCTGCGATCACTTCGTCCGCGTGCACCTCGATGATGTCGCCGGGGCGTAGCCGGTTGGCCGGAACGTACTCGTGCTGTCCGTCTTTCTGTGGGCCCACCAGCCGGCGAGCCAACGGGTCCTGCACCGCCAGGAGGCGACGCAGCACGTGCTCGGCGTGCAACTGCTGCTCGGCTGAGAGCGCCGCGTTGGCCACCGTCACCCCGCCCACCAGTAGCGCATCCAGTGGTGACCCGAGCAGGGCGCTGGCGGCCGCACCGGTGGCCAGTATGGGCGTGATCGGGTCGGACAGGTTGGTGCGTACCGCGGCCCCGAAGTCACGAGCCAGGTTCCACGACCAGGCCGGCGCGTGCCGGAGCATGCGAACCGGGGGGGTGTCGAGGGGCCACCATGTGGACACGTCCTCGGTGTGCTCATCGGGTGGGCGTGGCAGGCGTCGTCGCACCTCGGCTACCGGCAAGGCGTGCCAGTCCTGGGCGGATTCCGCTTCCGGCACGGCCTCTCGAAACACGGTGGACCCGGAACTGAACCCCGACCACAGCCCGGCCAGCACACCGGCATGCACCGCCATCGGACCGCGGCCGGCCACGCCGGGAATGAGCATCAGCGCGCCGATCGCCGAGGCCGATGCCGACAGTTGAATGCCGCGGGCGGTGGCGCCGCGGGCGGCCGGCATGGCATGAAGAATCCGCCATGCCGCGGCAAGATCGGGCACGAACACATCGGCGCCCCACGGCGGTGGCTCACCGCTACGCACCACTCCGACGGTGATGTCGGCGTTGTGCGGCGTCACCATCTCCGGGGTGGTCAGCAGTGCCACGGTGGCTCCGTCGGCTTTGAGTCCGGCGACCGCGTCGGCGATCGCATCGTCGACGGAGCCGGTGACCGGGTGTAGATGGTCGAATCCCTGTGCCAGCGATCGCAACCCGTCATCGTCGATCGACCACACCCGTGGTCTGGTCCGCCGCGCCTCGGTCACCACCGCGGAAGCCAACGGATCACGCACCGGACTGATCAGCGCCCTCCCGGCGCGGCCGGCTCCCCGAACGGAGGACAACGGATGCCATCCCGGCGTCAGTCCGTCTGTTTCGAGCTTGGTGCGCAGCGCATTCCAGGCGGCGGTGCGGTGCGAATTCGTCACGCCCAGCACTCGGGTCACCGTCAGTTCGTCGGTGTACAGGGAGCGCGGGTCGATCACGATGGCATCGACCCGGTCCAGGCCGCGCAGCGCACGTGGTCGCACCACGAGAGCGTCGTGTCTGGTGATCAGCCCACGCGTCAGTGCGCAACCGAATGCCTCCCGCGTTGCGCGGGTCGGCTTGGGCGCGGTCACCAACGCCGCGGTTCCGGCGATGGTGGGATTGCGCGAGACCGCACCGATCACCGCCGCGCTGGTGAGCCCGATCCAGCCGATCCGTTCCGAATACCGTTCGCCCGGTCCATAACTGAACTCCAGGGTGCCGCGGTTCTGCCGGCTGTCGGTCGGGCAGTGACGGGCCAGCATCGGCTCGTGCCGCCGCCACGCCAGCCGGGCGTTCCACGCTTCGGCCGCCAGGAGAGTGCGGGTCGCGGTCTCGGCGGCCGCTGCCGTCGGCGACACGGTGAGCGCTGCTGCGACGGAAGTGGCCAGACTGAACAACAGGTCGCTACCTTCGCGGCCGAGTCGATGCTCGAGTCGATGGCGCACCCGGGGAATGTTGTCGGCAGCGGTCGCGGCGACGGCTAGAAGATCGGGCAGTCTCGGTACCCGCCACACGTTGCCGGTCAGGGACAGGCCCAGCCCGACCGCTGCCGCCGCCGCGCTGAGGGTTCGTGCGGCCAGCACGGCGTCATCGCCGGGCAGGGTCAGGGGCCGGTGTCGGTACAGGTTCGTCTCGGTGCGGATGCGGCGCTCCGCTTCAGCCACGACGGCGGCGAGTTCGGCCACGGTGTGGCCGGGCTTTGCGGTCACGACGACGCGGGCCACCGAATGATTGATGACGGCGCCGGTGACGCCGGGCACCGCACGCATCGAAGCGAGCACCTCGTCGGCGATCGCCGAGCCCTCGGGCCCGCTCAGCCCGTGCACCTCGATCCAGTGCCTGAAGCCGTGCGAGCTGGTGCGCCTGGCCGGTGGACCGCCGATTGCCTCGACGAGGACGCTGGCCGCGGTGCGTGCGCCGGCTTCGGTGTTCGACGCGATACCACCGGCCACCTCAGCAGCCGAGCCGACGATCGCTCGCGCGGCCCCGGCCGCCGCATCACCGGCGAGCAGTGCCGTTCCGGCAGCGACCTGTGCCAGGCGAAACGAGGAGCCGAGCAGGCCCATGGCGAGCATCATCCCTTCTAATAATTCGATTGCGACGCGCGGCCTACGAGGTGCGGCGAACTCTCTCGATCTTAGGCGGCCGGGGCGACAGGAGCCGGTAAGGAGCCCGAAAGTAAGAATCAGGAATGGATGGGCTGTGAACCGTAAAAAATACGGTAATCTGGATCCATGACCGAACTTATCCATGCTTCGCAGTTGGATGGGGGCGCGATCATGCCGGATCGGGTGCGCGCTGTGCTGGCTCGTAGCATCCTGGCCGACGGCTTGGACCTGGTACTCGACCTCGATCGATCGGCGGGGTCGGTCCTTGTCGATGCCTGCCGCGCCGACGGTGACGACGGGCGCTATCTGGACATGTTCACCTTCTTCGGCTCTTCCGCTCTGGGTATGAATCATCCCGCGCTGGCGCTCGATGAACGGTTCCGGGCCGAGCTCCTGCAGGCGGCCGTCAACAAGCCGAGCAATTCCGATGTGTACAGCGTTCCGATGGCGCGGTTCGTCGACACCTTCGTGCGGGTGTTGGGCGACCCGAGGTTGCCGCACCTGTTCTTCGTCGACGGAGGCGCGCTGGCGGTCGAGAACGCACTCAAGGTGGCATTCGACTGGAAGAGCCGACACAACGAGGCGCGTGGCATCGACCCAGCTCTGGGTAGCAGAGTGCTGCATCTGCGCGGTGCGTTCCACGGCCGCAGCGGATACACGCTGTCGCTGACTAATACCGACGACAACAAGGTAGCCCGGTTCCCGAAGTTCGACTGGCCCCGAATCGATGCGCCGTTCATCCGGCCCGACGCCGACATGGCGGTGGTCGAGGCCGAAGCGCTGCGTCAGGCCCGGGCCGCGTTCCAGGCGTACCCATACGACGTGGCCTGCTTCATCGCAGAGCCGATTCAGGGTGAGGGTGGCGACCGGCACTTCCGGCCGCAGTTCTTCCGCGCCATGCGTGAGCTGTGCGACGAGTTCGACGCGCTGCTGATCTTCGACGAGGTGCAGACCGGTTGCGGTCTGACCGGAACCCCCTGGGCCTACCAGCAATTGGACGTGCTGCCCGATGTCGTCTCATTCGGGAAGAAAACGCAGGTGTGCGGCGTCATGGCAGGCCGGCGTGTCGACGAAGTGGCAGACAACGTCTTCGAGGTGGGTTCCAGGATCAACTCCACCTGGGGCGGGAATCTGGTGGACATGGTGCGCGCCCGCCGGATTCTGGAAGTGATCGAGGGCGAGGACCTGATCGCGCGGGCCGCCACTGCCGGCCGCTATCTGCTTGCCCGGCTCGAAGGCCTTGCCGCGGAGTTCCCCGGGCGGGTGTTCCATGCCCGAGGCCGCGGCCTGATGTGCGCGTTCAGTCTGCCTTCGACAGAGCAACGCGATGAGCTGATCCGGCGGTTGTGGGACCGGCGGGTGATCATGCTGCCGAGCGGAACGCAGAGCGTCCGGTTCCGCCCCGCGCTTACGGTGTCGTACAGCCAGATCGACGCCGCTGTCGACGCGGTTCGTGCCGCGCTCAGTTGACCTCGGTCGGTGCCGTGAGTCGTCGGATCGTCGACTTCAGCCGGATGAGTCCACTGCCGTCGACGAGTTCGCAGCCGTGCAGTTCTGCGAGTTTCCTCGCAGCCGGGGTGAATTCGTGATTCGTCACCACCATGGTTCTGGTGCAGTCCTGCATCGGAGCCCCGGCTACCACCTCTTGGACCGCCCCTGCACCGACCGGACGCGCACGCCGTTTGCATTGGATGGCAATCCGGTTGGGGCGAGTCCCGACAATGAGATCGACTCCCCAGTCGCCGGTGGCCGGCGTCATGATCACCGGAACTCCGCAGGAACGTGCGATTCGGGCCACGTGTTCCTCGAACTCTGGGCCTGACATCGTCGCCGGCAGGTGCTCGGCGGCACTCGCGGTGGTGGCACCGACGATGGCGCCGCGCAGGAAACGGGGTGCCGCAGCAATGGCCGGCGGCACCACCGCCGCGGCGATCAGGCTCCACCAGGGGCCCGCTCCGGCCAGGTAGGAGGCGATCCCGGCCGCCGCGGCGGCCAACAGGTAGATCTTCAGCCGGAACGTGATGTGCGCCATGGCCGGATGATAGGCCCGTCGACCGACTACTGACCCGCGCCGTTCTCGAGCGCGCGCCACACGCGTGCCGGTGTCATCGGTAGATCGCGCAACCGGGCGCCGCAGGCCCGGGCGATCGCATTGGCCAATGCCGGTGCGACGGGGTTGTACGGCGACTCACTCATCGACTTCGCCCCGAGCGGTCCCAGGTCGTCGTAGGTGTCGGCGAAGTACACCTCAGTGAACGGAACATCGGCGAACTGCGGGATGTGGTAGTCGCGCAGCGTGCGGGTCAACATGGTGCCATCCGCCCCGGTGTGCATCTGCTCGTAGAGCGCCGAGCCGATCCCCTGCGCCACTCCGCCGTCCACCTGGCCCCGGCACTGCTCGGGATTCATCACGACCCCGGCGTCGGCGGCCTGTACCGACTGCAGGATTCGCACCTGGCCTGTTTCGGTATTGACCGCGACCCGGAATGCCTGCACGTTGAACGCGACTGAACGTGGTGTGCCTTCGTCCTTCCCGTGTCCGGAAAGCATTGGCAGATTGTGGAAGTCGACCAGGCGGTCGTCGCATTGAACGCCCTGTGGTCCCAGAGTGCAGAGCTGAGACGGCACACCGGAGAGCGTGGACGCTGCGGCGATGATCTCTGCGCGAAGGCGGCGACACGCCATGAGCACCGCCTTCCCGGCAACCACCGTTCCTGCCGAACCGAACGCTCCGGTGTCGTGATCGGTGGTGTCAGTGTCGGACTGGTTGATCCGGACCCGGTCAACGGTGGAATTCATCTCGGCGGCAACCAGTTGTGCGTGGACCGTGGAGGTGCCGTTGCCGAATTCCGCGGTGCCGACTGCCAGCGTATAAGTTCCATCGCCGCCGACAGTGACCGATGCGTCGGAGAAGTGACCGCGCGGCGGAATGGTCGAGATCATGGCGATCGCCATGCCTTCCCCGACCCGCCACTGCGCCCCGTCCGGGGCTGCGACACCGTTGCCCGCGGAGAGGGCCGACTCGGCCAGATCGATGCACTGATCCAACCCGTAGCTGCCGAACGTCAGATCATCCTCGGCGACATGGGAATCGGTGAAGTCGTCGCCGGGTACCACGACGTTGCGCCGACGCATCTCGAACGGGTCGATACCGAGGCGCTGCGCCAACTCGTCGACGGCGGACTCCACGGCGAAGATGACCTGGCCCAGACCGTAGCCACGGAAGGCGCCGGAGGGCATGTTGTTGGTGTAGACGGCCCGCGCGTCGACCCGCTTGTTCGGACAGCGGTACACCGATATCGATTCGGCGCAAGCATGATGCATCACTGCGGGGCTGTGGTTGCCGTACGCTCCGGCATCGACCAATACGTCCACAGCCAGGGCGGTGAGTGTGCCGTCGGCGCGGGCCGCCAGGTTCACATCGACCCGAAAGGGATGTCGGCAGGTCGCCATGGTGAACTCGTCCGTGCGGCTGTACTCGTAGCGCACCGGCCGGCCGAGCCGTAGCACCGCCAGCGCAACCAGGTCCTCACCCTGCGTCTCCTGTTTGGCGCCGAAACCGCCGCCGACCCGCTTGGCGAAAACCCGAATGCGTTCGCGGGGCAGGTCGAAGATCTTGCATAGCCCGTCACGCACCAGAAACGGCACCTGAGAGCTGGTGCGGATCACGAGTCGCCCGTCGGCATCTCGCCAGCCAGTGCAGCCATGGGTCTCCAGATGTACATGCTGCACCCGAGGGGTGTGCCAACGCCCACGCACCTCGGCTCCGCGCGCGGCGTGGGCATCAACCACTCCGGCAGCGAAATCGCCGACCTCACCGTGCAATTCGGCGACAAGGTTGCGGCTCGGGTCCGCAATGCGCGCTTCGGGACCTCTGCCGCCGTGAATCAGCGGTGCACCGGGCTGGCCGGCCGCCTCGGGATCGAATACCGCCGGCAGCTCGTCGTACTCGACAACAATTGCACGGCAAGCTTTCTCGGCAGTACCGATAGTGTCCGCAACCACGGCGGCGACGCGCTGGCCGACGAATCGCACGATGTCGTCCAGAACGTGGGTGTCGTCGGGATCATCCATCTGGTTCTCATGGCGTGCCGTGGAGTACGCGACGGCCGGGCTGTCGCGGTGCGTCAGGACCAGCTGCACCCCGGGGATCGCCTCGGCGGTGCTGGTGTCGATCGACACGATGCGGGCGTGCGGCAGGGGACTGGTGAGCACCGCCAAGTGCAACAACCCGTCAGGCGTGAAGTCCATCGTATATTGCTCGGTTCCGGTGACTACCCGCACGCCCGCAGGGGCAGAGGCCGATCGGCCCGGGCCGCCCGGCCCACCGGGCTTGTCGACGTTCACCTCACCGGCGAGTGCGTCGGCGATCGCACGGTATCCGGTGCACCGGCACAAGTTTCCCTTCAGGTGCTGAGGCAGGTCAGACCGCTGCTCTTCGGTGAATGTGGAAGCGGTGATGATCATTCCGGCCGTACAGAAGCCGCACTGGAACCCGGCGGCCTCGAGGAAACGGCGTTGCATCGGATGCAGGTCGTCGGGGGTGCCGAGCCCGGAGACCGTGGTCACACTGCACCCCTCGGCGCGGAAAGCCGGAAAGATGCAGGAGTGCAGCGGGGCGCCGTCGACCAGCACGGTGCAGGCGCCGCAGTCGCCGGCATCGCAACCCATCTTCACGTCGAAGTAGCCATGCTCGCGCAGCAGAGTGCGCAGACACTGTCCGGCTCGCGGATTGGCTTCCAGTTCATGGCCATTGACGGTGCACCTCACGCCAGTTCCCTCCGAATCTGTTCGGCCAGGGACAGGGTCATCGCTCTGCGCCAATCCGGGTCGCCGTGCGCATCACGAGTCCAGGCCGAATCCGGGATCGTTTCGTGGGCCGCGGCCACGGCCTGTTCGTCCGGCATCGAAGAGAACGCGAACACGTATGGACGCTCGGTGGCGGCGGTGACCGACAGGAGGAACCGGCCACCATCGGCTGACCGATCGCGTCGGCCGATCACCACCACGCCGGAACGGCCGAGCGGTGACGGGGCCAGCTTCCGGAAAGCGGTGCGGGCGCGCAGCGCCGCGGCGGGCAGTTGGACCGAGCGCAGGACATCACCGGGAGCCAGCACGTTCGAGCCCGCGCCGGTGACGAACTCGGTGATCGGCAGCCGGTAGTCGTCGCCGTCGGCGCGCCACACCGTCGCCTCGCCGCTCATTGCCGTGCAGAGCGAGATCATCGCTCCGGCCGGCAGGGACAGGCAGATGTTCCCGCCCAGAGTCGCTCTGCTCCAGACCTTGGGAGACGCCAGCAGTGCCGTGCAGCATTGCCGGAACAGCGGTGCAGCCGGCCAGTGCGGGTGGCTGTCCGGCAGCGCCGTTGTCAACCCGGCTACTTGGGCAAGAGCGCACGTTGCCGAGAACTCGATTCCGCTGTCGCTCAACGACAACGGAGGCCAGCCTAATGATGTGATGTCCACCAGCCGCTGAACTTGCGGCCGGGGCTCGGAGAACAGCCAGGTGCCTCCGGCCAGCACCGCGTCGCCGGGACCCATTGGCCACAACTCATCGCGGTGGGTCGGGACGGTCACGGTCTCGACCGAATTGAGGTCCACCCGGCTACGGTAGTCCGACACCCGGTAGTCCGACACCCGCAGCTATACCCAGCAGGAGAGCCCGGCCGAATCCGTCGGCGGGCTCTCCTGGTGGCTGGGTCAACTACTGTTGCGCCTTCTGGCGCTCCTCGGCCGCTCGTGCGCCGCCGCGGGCGGCTTCGGCCTCTGCCTCCTTCTTCGCGGCATTGCGCTGGGCCTCGGCCTTGTCCTGCTGGGCCTTGCCCTCGTCGATCAGATCGTCCCGGCCGGTCAGGGTGCCGACGGCTTCCTTCGCCTTGCCCTTGACGTCCTCGACAACGCCCTTGACTCCTTCATGTGGACCGCTGTTCTTCTCAGTCATGCATTCCTTTCAGCTGTCGAATCCGGTCTGCTCTAGATCCGGACCTAGCGACGTGTTCCCGGGACCCGCGGCGGCTAAACGCGACTCAGCGCCGGCGGGTCACTGCATCACTGGCGCCAGGATGACGAACGCCATTGCGTAGATAGCCGCCACAATGACGATCAGCACGCCGATGACCAGCCCCGCAGCGATGAGGATCCTTCTCAGCGCGCTCCGGTGTGGCGCGTCCACCCGGTCGGGGTACGCGTGGGGGTGGGCGCTGCCCGGGAGAATCTGTCCCATAGTGGGGTAGTACCCGGTGGGCGTGGGCGCCACACGTTCCCGGCAGTGCGCAGGCGAAGTGAATCGTGATGGTTAGTTGACAGCAGAACCGGGGTAGTCTCCCTCAGAATTCGGTGAGAGGTCGGATCAGATGGTTGTCGAATACAAGGCCGGACAGCTTCGAGGCTCCCGGTCGGTGGAATTTCGCGTCGCGGCGGTGCTGGAGAACCTGGCGGTATTGCGTGCCCTGGTCGCCGCAGTCGGCACCTTCGAGGATCTAGATTTCGATGCGGTGTCCGATCTGCGCCTGGCAGTCGACGAGGCTTGCACTCGGCTCATCCGTTCGGCCCTGCCCGACTCCACCCTTCATCTGGCCGTTCACCCGGTGGGGGAAGCCTTGGTGATCGAGGCGTCGACGACGTGCCAGGACGCCGACATCCTCGGGTCTGGAAGCTTCAGCTGGCATGTGCTGAATTCGCTGGCCGACGAAATGCGGACCTTCGTTGACGGCGAGTTCACGGAGTCGGGGCTGGTTTGCGGCATTTCCTTGACCAAGAGGCGGGTGAGTTCGCCGGCGTGACGCGGTTGCGTGCACGGCGTTCACGATCGAGCTCTGAATACGCGGACGTCGCAGGGATGTTTCGGGAGCTGCGTGAGTTGCCCGAGGAGTCGCGGCGTTTCCAACGGCAGCGCGACCGTATCGTCGAACGCTGCCTGCCGCTGGCCGATCACATCGCCCGCCGGTTCGACGGTCGAGGTGAGACCCGCGATGACCTGACGCAGGTCGCCAGGGTGGGCTTGGTCAACGCGGTGAATCGGTTCGACGTGGACGCGGGCTCGGACTTCGTATCGTTCGCGGTGCCGACCATCATGGGCGAGGTGCGCCGGCATTTCCGTGACAACAGCTGGTCGGTGAAGGTACCGCGTCGCCTCAAGGAACTGCATCTGCGACTCGGTGCTGCCACCGCTGAACTGTCGCAGCGGCTTGGGCGTGCACCGAACGCCACGGAGTTGGCCCAGGAACTCGGGATGGACCGCGATGAGGTGGTTGAAGGCCTGGTCGCCGGCAGCGGTTACAACACGCTCTCCATCGACGGAGGAGGCAGTGGCAGCGAAGACGCGCCTGCGATCGCCGACTCACTCGGAGACGTCGATCCGGGCCTGGACCGGATCGAGAACCGGGAAGCGTTGCGGCCCTTGCTTGCTGCCCTGCCGGAACGGGAGCGAACGGTATTGTTGCTCCGGTTTTTCGAGTCGCTGACGCAGACTCAGATCGCCGATCGGGTCGGCGTCTCGCAGATGCACGTCTCGCGGCTGCTGGCGAAGTCGCTAGCGCGGCTCCGGGACCAGCTGAAGTGATGCACGCGGCGCGCCGGCAACTGCGATGACCGCGGTTTCGACACTGCTGCTCACCGGCAGCGCTGAGTCTGGATCGCAGATCCGCAGTAGCCGGGTGACGGCTGCACTCGGCACGAGCGCCCACGGGATGGTGCTGGCTGCGCAGCGCACGTTCAGCGTGTGTATCGCCGAGAAGGCTTCGGTTCCGAAAAATGTCAGACCGGACAGGTCCAAGATCAGCCGGTCGCTGCGCTCAGGGAATTGCAGTGCGTAGTCGACGAACTGCCGTGCGTTGGCCGCATCCAGCTCGCCGTCAGCGGTGACGACCGTGGTTGACGGCCACCTCGATGCCGCGGCGAAAGAGGCGGCATGACATTCGGTGTGTTCTGCTGCCTGCGGCGCGATTTCTGCTGTAGTGATCGACATTGTGACTCCTCAGTCGGAATACGTGATTCGTACTGTGGCTCACGTCAACAATTAAGGCCCATTCGTTCTCTAGCCTTCGCTCCAAGGGCGGGAGCAACCTCGCCCTGTACGTCCATGACGTCTCCAGCGGCTGTGAACTCAACCTGATCAAGACGTTACGCCGGAGCTCTGCCGAGGACAACGATCCTGAGACGATTCTAAGGTTCTACGGGTCAGCCCAGCCAGCCCCGGCACATATCCCAGGCGGACCCCGCGGGCTCTGCGTTTGATCGTGTCACTGTCGCCTGAATGAGGCCGTACGGGCGGTCGTCGGCGTGGAAAACCTCGTTGTCGTTCTGCAGTCCGAACGGTTGAAGGTCATAGCAGAAGTGGTGCTTGTTTGGCGCCGACAGCCGTACCTCGGCGATCGCCGGACACTTCTCCAACACTGCACTGCCCATCTGATAAAGGGTCTGCTGCAGCGCGAGCGAATGCACCGTCGCGAACTGTTTCACCAGTTCGGTCTTGACGCAGTCATAGGCCTCGTCCCATGACAAGTCGGTCCCGCCGAACAGCCACTGCGCCACCAGCGAGGTGGCCATCACCCGATCGTGAGTCGGCTCCAGCACCGTGTACTGATCGGTGAGGAACTCTGCGAACTCGGAGCCGGTCGACTTCAGGATCACCAGATCCTTGAGTCCGCCGATCACCCACTCCCCGTCGACGGCGACTGTGACGGCCGCGGTGCGGACCTCCTGCCCGGTGCGGACCCAGGTGTGGTCGTGTTCAACCCCGTCGACGGTGACTCGCTGCCACGAGTACTGCTCGATCTCGATGCGGGCGGCCTGCACCGGACCCACATCCCGGACGAAGTGTCTGGCCAGCGCCAGTCCGTAGTCCTCGATCGGGTCGAGCCCATGCGTTTTGGCGAAGGCGTACACGGTCTGCTTCTGGGTATCTGTCGGCAGCACTGCCGACTGATCGCCCACCAGGTGGGCAGCACTGAAATCGCCACGCAGACAGGTCGACACGTTGGTATCCACGATCTCGTGGCGTGAACCATCCCGCCGTATGCGGACAACCCGGTTCTCTGCCTTGCCGTACTGATGTCTGCCCAAGATGATGCCGGACACGTCAGCTCCCTCGATAGGTCGAATAGGCATACGGAGACAACAGCAGTGGAACATGGTAAGCGCGCGCGGGATCGGCGATCTCGAACGCGATGACCACCTCGGGGTAGAACCCCGTGATCGCCTTTGCGGCGAAATAGCTTGCGGTGTCGAAATGCAGCCGGCACGTGCCGTGTACCTCACCGGCGTCCAGGTCACCGATCCGGCCGTCGTCGTCGGTACTGCCGGCGGCCAGAACGACGCCGGCGGCGTCGGTGAGTGTCACCGCCACGTTCGCCGCAGGGCATCCCGTTGTGGCGTCGAGCACATGCGTGCTGATGTGGGTCACGATGCCTCCTTGGAGAGCAGCCGCGCCAACCGTATCCGGTTGATCGCGGCCAACTCCATTCGCATCACTCGGCGTTCGGTTTCCGCATCGTTGTGCAGCCGCTCGGAAAGTATGGCCAGCAACTGGGCGGCCGGGCGGCCATCGGCGCACACCAGATAGACGTATCCGAACTTGTCTTCGTAGGCCCGGTTCTGCGCGGCCAGCGCCGCGCGGACGTCGTCGGGTGCGCCGGCCACACCGGCCTGCTCACGCGCAGCCTCGGCGCTCGTCACGCATCCGCCGATGCGGGGATGCCCAGCGAGTGCGGAGTCGATCTCGGACTCGGGAAGCTCGGCCAGCACCCGCTCGGCGTGCGCCAGCAGCGCGCTGAGGTTCTCGAACGGCGCACCATCAGATACCCGGCGGGCCCAGGACGGCGACGAACAGACCTCGCAGAGTAGGCGGACACGCTGGTGATCGGTGAGCCGGTTGAACTCGTCGGCCAGCACTCGTCCATCCTATGGGTATGTCGAACTCTTGCGCCGCAGCAGGAGTGCTGTTGGCCGCCGGTGCGGGTGCCCGGTTTGGGATGCCCAAAGTTCTGGCGGACAACGGTAATTGGCTGCGGGCAGGGGTGGCGGCTCTGTGCGGCGGGGGATGTGACGACGTGGTAGTGGTGCTGGGTGCCGCCGTCGTGGCCGTACCGCCGCCGGCGCGTGCGATCGTCGCCGACGATTGGGCCGACGGCCTGTCTGCATCCCTGCGGACCGGTATCAACGCGATCGCCGATGCGCCCGAAACGGCCGGATACGTCGTCGTGTGCACGATCGACACCCCCGATGTCGGACCCGATGTGGTCCGGCGGGTGCTGGCGGCCGCACGTAGGTCGCCGACCGCTCTGGCGCGTGCCCGCTACCGGCGGCGCCCGGGCCATCCGGTGGTGATCGGGCGCCGGCACTGGCCGGCCCTGCTCGCCGGCCTGACCGGCGACGAAGGCGCACGGGCGTTCCTGCACGCGCATCGCACGGATGTCGTGGCGGTGGATTGTGCAGATCTGGCGAGCGGTCTCGATGTGGACGTCAGTCCCGAGCGCTGAGCCCCAGTACCTCAGCGGCGAAGCGGCGCACCGACGAGGCGGCGAGCGCAACAGCGTCGGCATACCCGTCACGGGAACGGGTCCGCACCGTCGAGTTGATCGGGTCCAGCGTCACTTCGGCCAGCAGCTCGCCGGTTGTCGGTTCGCTGACCGCCCAGGAGTAGCAGGTACCGGAGGCCCATTGGGCGTTGCGTCGGGCGATGTAGTCCGGGTCGGTCTCGCCGAGGTCGGACAGCGCCGGCCGGTCGTCGATCAGGTCGTCCTGTCGCAGCGCCCGTAGATACCAGGCGCCGGCGTTGATTTCGACCGGTTCCACGTCAACCCCACTCTTGAGCCCGTGCCCAGATCGACGAAATGGCGTTCGTCACTCGCACTTCTGCGCCCACACGTTGGTTTGGGCGAGTCAGTCTTTGATCTCGGCGAGGACGGTGCCCTGCGTGATGGCGGCGCCCGCCTCGACGGCCAGGCCGGTGATGGTGCCGTCCTTGTGGGCCGTGACCGGGTTCTCCATCTTCATCGCTTCCAGCACGACGACCAGGTCACCCGCGGAAACCTGCTGCCCCTCCTCGACGGCCACTTTGACGACAGTGCCCTGCATCGGAGCGGTCACCGAGTCGCCGGAAGCGGCGGCACCGGCATGGGCGCCGCGTTTGCGCGCCTTGGGCTTCTTTCTGATCACACCCGTCGAATGGCCGGCCGCACCGTTGCCCAGAGCCAGGTTGCCGGGCAGCGATACCTCGATGCGGCGACCGCCGACCTCGACGACCACCTTCTGTCGCGGAGCGGTGTCTTCGTCGTCGAGTGGCTCACCGCCGGTGAACGGCTCGACGGTGTTCTCCCACTCGGTCTCGATCCATCGGGTGTGCACGGCGAAGCCGTCCTCGTCTCCGATGAACGCTGGATCCGACACCACCGCCCGGTGGAACGGGATCACCGTAGCCAGACCCTCGACCTGGAACTCGTCGAGCGCGCGGCGGGACCGCTCGATCGCCTCCATGCGGTTGGCGCCGGTGACGATGAGCTTGGCCAGCATCGAGTCGAATTGACCGCCGATCACCGACCCGGTCTCCACGCCGGAATCAAGCCGGACGCCCGGGCCGGCCGGCGGCTCAAACCTGGTCACCGGACCGGGTGCGGGCAGGAAGCCCCGGCCGGCGTCCTCGCCGTTGATGCGGAACTCGATGGAGTGTCCGCGCGGCGTCGGATCCTCGGTGAGGTCGAGCCGTTCGCCGTTGGCGATCTTGAACTGCTGGCGTACCAGGTCGACACCGGCTGTCTCCTCGGTCACCGGGTGCTCGACCTGCAGGCGGGTGTTCACTTCGAGGAACGAGATCAGGCCATCCTGGCCGACCAGGTATTCCACCGTGCCCGCCCCGTAGTAATGGGCCTCCTTGCAGATCCGCTTGGCAGACTCGTGGATCTCCTTGCGCTGCGCATCGGTCAGGAACGGGGCCGGGGCCTCTTCGACCAGTTTCTGGAACCGACGCTGCAGCGAACAGTCACGGGTGCCGGCGACCACCACGTTGCCGTGCTGATCGGCGATCACCTGGGCTTCGACGTGGCGCGGTTTGTCCAGATAGCGCTCGACGAAACACTCGCCGCGGCCGAACGCGGCGACCGCCTCGCGGGTGGCGGACTCGAACAGCTCGGGGATCTCCTCGATGGTGCGGGCAACCTTCATGCCTCGACCGCCGCCGCCGAACGCCGCCTTGATCGCGATCGGCACGCCGTACTCGCGGGCGAAGGTCACCACCTCGTCGGCGTCCTTGACCGGGTCGGGCGTGCCGGGAACCAGCGGCGCGTTGGCGCGTGCGGCGATGTGGCGCGCGGTGACCTTGTCCCCGAGGTCGCGGATGGACTGCGGACTGGGCCCGATCCAGATCAGGCCGGCGTCGATGACCGCCTGGGCGAAGTCGGCGTTCTCCGAGAGGAATCCGTAACCGGGGTGGACCGCGTTGGCGCCGGACTTCGCGGCCGCGTCGAGGAGCTTCTCGAACACCAGGTAGGACTCGGCCGACGTCTGCCCACCCAGCGCAAAGGCCTCGTCTGCCAGCTGGACGTGTGGTGCATCGGCGTCAGGCTCGGCGTACACCGCCACGCTCTGCAGTCCTTCGTCCCTCGCCGCCCGGATCACCCGGACCGCGATCTCCCCACGGTTGGCGACAAGCACCTTGGAGATCCTCGAACTGGCGTGACTGGCCACTGTGCCTCCTGATGGCAGCTTCTCTAGACGCTTTCCTGGCGCCCACGCAGTTTAAGGGGCGTTGACGCGCTGCTTCTCACTCGCCCCGGAGTCGTCGCTTGATCCGGGCCAGCATGGCCGACATGCCGCGCAGCCGCAGCGGGCTGATCAGTGCCGCGAGCCCGAGATCGGCATAGAAATCGTCGGGTACGGCCAAGATCGCCGAGGCCGGCTGGTCGTCCAGACCGGTCGCCAGGATCGCGGCGAACCCGCGGGTGGTCGGCGCTTCGGCCGGCGCGCTGAAGTGCAACCGCACGTGGTCGGGGTCGGTGCTGTCGACGTGCAGGAACAGCGGCGATTGACATTCAGGAACCGGCTCCATTGCCGCGGGCTCGAGGTCGGTCGGTAGCGGTGGCAGTTCGTCGGCCAGCTCCAGCAGTAGCCGCAGCTTGTCCTGCCCCTGCACCTCCTGGAAGTCGGACACCACCTCGGCCAGCGGGGCCGGGATACTCACGATGGGCCGGGCGCAGCGCCTGGTTCCGGACCGACAGCCACCGGCACACGAACCGCATTACCCCACTCGGTCCATGAGCCGTCGTAGTTGCGCACCGCAGGCATTCCGAGCAGATGCGTCAACACGAACCAGGTGTGACTGGACCGCTCACCGATCCGGCAGTACACGATCGTCTCGTCGGCTCCGAGGAAGCCGTACACGTCCTGCAGGTCAGCGCGCTTGCGGAACCGCCCGCTGTCGTCGGCGGCCGTGGCCCACGGGATGGAACGGGCGGTCGGGATGTGACCGCCACGCAGGGCGCCCTCCTCCGGGTAGTCCGGCATGTGGGTGCGCTCACCGGTGTATT
The DNA here is from genome assembly GCA_964513475.1 of uncultured Mycobacterium sp. Classification (GTDB taxonomy): domain Bacteria; phylum Actinomycetota; class Actinomycetes; order Mycobacteriales; family Mycobacteriaceae; genus Mycobacterium. The sequence continues at coordinate 51,337 of CAZEMS010000027.1, forward strand.
CCTGCGGGGAGCGGACGTCGATCAGCGGTTGTCGTCCCAGTGCGGCCAGCACATCGTCTTTGAACGCGCGGATCGGCGCGTCGTTGCGGGACACCACCGGGTAGCCGGTCGTCTGTCTGGCCGGCACCTCCAGGGTGGTGTCGCGGCCGTTGGACAACCACAGGTCGCGACCACCGTCGAGCAGCCTGACATCGGGATGGCCGAAGAGGGTGAACACCCACAGCGCGTAGGCGGCCCACCAGTTGCTTTTGTCGCCGTAGATCACCACGGTGTCGTCGCGGGCGATGCCCTTGCGGTCCATCAATGCAGCGAACTGCTCGCCGGTGATGTAGTCCCGCACCGTCGGATCGTTGAGGTCGACGTGCCAGTCGATCTTGACGGCGCCGGGAATATGGCCCACGTCGTAGAGCAGCACGTCTTCGTCGGACTCGACGATGGCGAGTCCCGGACGGCCTAGATTGCTGGACAACCAGTCGGCGGTGACCAGGCGTTCGGGGTGGGCGAATTCCTTCAGCTCAGGGCTGGGATCTGGTGGCAGCGGCACGCGATCGAGCGTACCCGGGGGCGGCTTCAGGCGGGGTCGTGCCAGAGCTCGGGAATCGACAGGCCGACGCGTTCGATCAAAGTACGGGTCAGCGGCAGGCTCAGCCCGATGACGTTGGAGGGGTCGCCTTCGATCCGGTCGATGAACCAGCCGCCACGTCCGTCAAGAGTAAATCCGCCCGCCACCTGGAGCGGTTCGCCGCTGTCGATGTAGGCGTGCAGGTCCGCCGTCGTGGGATTTCCGAAATGCACTGTGGTACAAGCTGACTCGACCTCACGATGGGTGATCGCGCGGTTCTGCACCCGCAGCACGCAATGCCCGGTGTGCAGCCCGCCCCGGCGCCCTCGCATCGACTCCCACTGCCGCAGCGCGGCTTGCCGCGACCCTGGTTTGCCATGCAACGCCCCGTCTATGGCCAGCATCGAGTCGCAGCCGATCACCACACAGTCCGTTGCGATCGCGGCGTCGAGGTTCCCGGCGACCTGGTCGGCCTTTGCGGTGGCCAGCGCGCAGACCACGTCGTGTGCCGCCGCATTCGGCCCCAGTTCGGCGGTCAATGCGTCCTCGTCGACACCGGATACCGCTACCACAGGTTCGATGCCGGCCTGGCGTAGCACCGCGCGTCGGCCCGCAGAGGCCGAGCCCAGGACCACCAGAGTCATCGGCGCATATGCGTCCGTTCGAGCAGCGTGACGCGCTGCCAGCTGTGAACGGCGTAACGCAGCTTGTCCACCGGGTGGCCCCACGGATTGAACTCCTGGGCGCCGGGTTCGGGCGTCGGACCGGCGGCGGCGCTGAGCACCGCGAGCAGCGCGGCGAGTTCCTCGTCGCTCGGCTCTCCCTTGAGCACCTGAACCTCGTGTACCGCGGTGTCCGGGGGGACGTCGAGGGTCATCTGACGAGGGTCGCTGACCTCGGTGATGTCAAAATTGTGAAGCATGCTGCCTTCTATTTCGAAGCGGTGCTAGGAGCGGTGCTAAGAGCGGCGCTAAGAGTGGGACTCTAGAGGGGGATATTGCCGTGCTTCTTGGGCGGGCTCGAGGTGATCTTGCGCTCGAGGAGCCGCAGGGCCGTGCCGATGTAGCCGCGGGTGTGTGAGGGCGCGATGACCGCGTCGATGTAGCCGCGCTCAGCGGCGATGTACGGATTGACCAGCGTGTCCTCATAGGTCTGTTGAAGTTCGAGACGAAGGGCGTCGACATCTTCGCCGGCGCCCGCAGCCTGGTTGAGCTCCTGGCGGTAGACGAAGCCGACCGCGCCGGAGGCGCCCATCACCGCGATCTGCGCTGTCGGCCACGCGACGTTGACATCGCATCCCATGTCCTTGGAACCCATGACGCAGTACGCACCGCCGTACGCCTTGCGGGTGATCACCGTGATCTTGGCGACGGTCGCTTCGCCGTAGGCGTAGAGCAGTTTGGCTCCGCGCCGGATGATGCCGTTGTACTCCTGGTCGGTGCCCGGCAGGAAACCCGGTACGTCCACCAGCATGACGATCGGGATGTTGAAGCAGTCGCAGGTTCGGACGAAGCGGGCGGCCTTCTCCGAGGCATTGATGTCCAGGCAGCCGGCGAACTGGGTCGGCTGGTTGGCGACGATGCCCACCGGGCGGCCGTCGACCCGGCCGTAACCGACGATGATGTTGGTTGCATAACCCGCCTGGATCTCCAGGAACTCGTCGTCGTCGAGGATGCGGGTGATGACCTCGTGCATGTCGTAG
>CAZEMS010000028.1:0-51233 GCA_964513475.1 uncultured Mycobacterium sp.
CGCACGTCAACATCGGGACCATCGGTCACGTTGACCACGGCAAGACCACGCTGACCGCGGCTATCACCAAGGTTCTGCACGACAAGTATCCGGCGTTGAACGAGTCGCGCGCATTCGACCAGATCGACAATGCGCCCGAGGAGCGGCAGCGCGGCATCACCATCAACATCTCCCACGTGGAGTATCAGACCGAGAAGCGGCACTACGCGCACGTCGATGCTCCCGGTCACGCCGACTACATCAAGAACATGATCACCGGCGCGGCCCAGATGGACGGTGCGATCCTGGTCGTGGCGGCAACCGACGGTCCGATGCCGCAGACCCGCGAGCACGTGCTGCTGGCCCGCCAGGTCGGCGTGCCCTACATCCTGGTCGCCCTGAACAAGGCGGACATGGTCGACGACGAGGAACTGCTCGAGCTGGTCGAGATGGAGGTCCGCGAACTGCTGGCCGCCCAGGAGTTCGACGAGGAAGCTCCGGTCGTCAAGGTCTCGGCGCTCAAGGCTCTCGAGGGTGACCCCGAATGGGTCAAGTCCGTCGAGGAACTCATGGAGGCTGTCGACGAGTCGATCCCGGACCCGGTCCGTGACACCGACAAGCCGTTCCTCATGCCTGTCGAGGACGTCTTCACGATCACCGGCCGCGGCACGGTGGTCACCGGTCGCGTCGAGCGCGGCGTGATCAACGTGAACGAGGAAGTCGAGATCGTCGGCATCCGCCCCGGCACCACCAAGACCACGGTCACCGGTGTCGAGATGTTCCGCAAGCTGCTCGATCAGGGCCAGGCCGGTGACAACGTCGGCCTGCTGATCCGCGGCATCAAGCGCGAGGACGTCGAGCGCGGGCAGGTCGTCGTGAAGCCCGGCACCACCACCCCGCACACTGAGTTCGAGGGCAGCGTCTACATCTTGTCCAAGGACGAGGGCGGTCGGCACACGCCGTTCTTCAACAACTACCGGCCGCAGTTCTACTTCCGCACCACGGACGTGACCGGTGTGGTGACGCTGCCGGAGGGCACCGAGATGGTGATGCCCGGCGACAACACCGACATCTCGGTGAAGCTGATCCAGCCGGTCGCCATGGATGAAGGTCTGCGGTTTGCGATCCGCGAGGGCGGTCGTACCGTCGGCGCGGGCCGGGTCACCAAGATCAACAAGTGATGGCCTGACAGCGACCGAGATCAGATTGCCGGAAGCGGCGCTCACCTGAAAGGGTGGGCGCCGCTTTCGTTTCCAAGTAACTACTCGCACACAAGCCGGAGAGTGCCGTATCTTCAGTGTCTCGCTCGCTGCTGAAGCTGGAGTGCCGACATGACAGATACCCGATCGGCGACCGACGAAGGAACTCCGAAGGTCGGCCTGCCCACCCTGACCGCCCTGGTTGTCGGATCGATGATCGGGTCTGGGGTCTTTCTGCTGCCCCAGCGGTTCGGGAGCGAGACCGGTGTGCTCGGGGCGATCATCGCCTGGGCGATCGCCGGAGCAGGAATGCTCATGTTGGCGTTCGTGTTCCAGCGGCTGGCTATCCGCAAGCCCGACCTGGACGCCGGCATCTTCGCCTACGCCAAGGCGGGCTTCGGCGACTACGTCGGGTTCAACTCCGCCATCGGGTACTGGGCGTCGGTGTGCGCAGGGAACGCCTCGTACTGTGCGGTGATCACCGCGACGCTGAGTGCGGTGATACCCGCGTTCGGAGCCGGAGACACGGTGCTGGCGGTGGTCGTGTCCGCAATCGGCGTCTGGGGTTTCGTCTTCCTCGTCATGCGCGGTGTCAGGGATGCGGCGGTCATCAACTACATCGTCACCATCGCGAAACTGGTGCCGATCCTGGTGTTCGTCACAGTCGCGATCGTTGCGTTCAAATCCGGGGTGTTCGCCGACAACTTCTGGGGCACCGGCGGCTACTCGCTGAGCTCGATCTGGGACCAGGTCACCGGGACGATGTTGATCATCCTGTTCGTGTTCCTGGGCATCGAAGGCGCCAGCGTCTATTCGCGGATGGCGCGCAGGAGGGAGGACGTCGGCCGGGCCACCATCATCGGATTCCTCAGCGTGCTCAGTGTTTTCGCGCTCGTCACCTTGGTTTCCTATGGTGTGATGCCGCAGAGCGAGCTGGCCGGTCTGAGTCAGCCGTCCGTGGCGGCGGTGCTGGAATCCGTTGTCGGCCCCTGGGGATCGATACTCATCCGAGTCGGCGTGATCGTGTCGGTCCTGGGCGCCTACTTGGCGTGGACGCTGATGGCCGCCGAGGTGCTCTACATACCGGCTACCACTGCAGACATGCCACGGTTCCTTGCTCGCACCAACCGCCACGGTGCGCCGGTGCCGGCACTGATGATGGCCGCCGGCCTCATCACCGTTCTTCTCGTAGCGCTGTTGTTCGCTGCGGACGCATTGGACTTCATGCTGGACCTGACCGCGGCGCTGTCGCTCATTCCCTATCTGCTCGCGGCGGCCTACGCGCTGAAGCTGACGATCACCCGAGAGACCTACGGCGAAGCTCGGTCGGTTGCACCGGACATGATCGTTGCCGCCGTGGCGACGGCGTACACCCTGTTCCTCATCTACGCGGCAGGAATCGACAGACTGCTGCTCTCATGCATCCTGTATGCGCCGGCCACGGCGCTGTACTTCAAGGCCCGCCGGGAACGCGGACTGCGCGTCTTCACCATCCCCGAGGCGGTGCTGTTCGCGGCGATCTGTCTCGGCGCGTTCGCCGGGGTCGTGGGTGCGGCTACCGGGGCCATCGAGATCTGACCGGTAAGCGGTCGTTTTATGGCCAACCAGCCGGGGAGCCTGGCCGGGGTCAGTCGCCGCGGGCCGGGGCCGCCGACTCTAGAACACGTTCTAGTTCGGCTGTTAGCCTGAGGCGCAGTCCATGAAAGGAGCAGTGGTGACTGGAGCTGGCGGAAGCCTTCAGGGACGAGTGGCATTCATCACCGGTGCTGCCCGAGGTCAGGGCGCCGCGCACGCGGTCCGGCTGGCCCGCGAGGGAGCCGACATCATCGCGATCGACATCTGCGGCCCGGTGTCGGATTCGATCACCTATCCGCCGGCAACCTCCGAGGAACTGACCGACACGGCCAAGGCGGTGGAGTCGACCGGCCGCAAGATCCTGGCCCGCGAGGTCGATGTTCGTGATCTTGCGGGGCTGCAGCAGGTTGTCGCCGACGGTGTGGAGCAGTTCGGTCGACTGGACATTGTGGTCGCCAATGCCGGCGTGCTCAGCTGGGGCCGGTCGTGGGAGTTGTCAGAAGCGCAGTGGGACACCGTTATCGATGTGAATCTGAACGGAACCTGGCGGACTCTGCGCGCGGCCGTGCCCGCGATGATAGCGGCGGGCAACGGGGGTTCGATCATCGTGGTGAGTTCGTCGGCCGGCTTGAAGGCGACGCCCGGCAACGCCCACTATGCGGCGTCCAAGCACGGCCTGACCGCGCTGACCAACTCGCTGGCGTTGGAGGCAGGCGAGTTCGGGATTCGGGTCAACTCGATCCATCCGTATTCGATCGACACCCCGATGATCGAGCGTGAGGCGATGATGGCGGTGTTCGCCAAGCATCCGAGCTTCCTGCACAGTTTCGCCCCGATGCCGCTGCACGTGGTGGACCGCGGAGGCGGAGAGGGCCTGCAGCAGTTCATGACACCCGAAGAGGTGTCCGACGTGGTGGCATGGCTGGCCGGTGATGGGTCGGCGACCTTGTCGGGCAGTCAGATAGCCGTCGACCGTGGCGTCATGAAGTACTGAGCTCAACGCCGTTTCGTGGTGGGGTCAACCGGGCAGGACCAGCACTGGTACCGGGCTGTGCCGCAGGATCTTGGATCCGCGCGAACCGAGGAACACCCGTGCTATCGCTTCGGGCCGGGCGGTGCCCAGCGCCAGCAGTTCGCCGTCGAGCCACTCAGCGGCATCGAGTGCTTCGCCCCAGTCGTTTCCCATGACCAACTGGCACGGCACGTCGTCGGCGACGACCTCGTCGGTCTTGAGTTCGGCCAGCGTCTCTCGCGCCTGCGACGCCCAGGCCTGCAGGATCGAGTCTTCGGCATGCAGACCCACCTCCGGTGGGTACATGGTGCGACCGCGGACCGCGAAGGTGAGTATGCGCACCGGAACGTTCAACTGTGCGCCCAGTGCGACAACAGTTTTCACCAGTTCAACGCCGTCGGGCCGGGCCGGGAACGCGCAGCTGATCCGGGTCAGCGCACCGGCTTTGGAGCCGCGGTAGCCGCGTGGGCTGATCGCCAGGGGGACCGGTGACGAATGCAGCAGCCGGTCTGAGGTCGACCCGACGACGACGTGGCCGAGCGTTCCGTCAGCTGCCGAGCCGAGCACCAGCACCTCGGCTTCGAGTTCTTCGATCGCGTCCAGCAGGCCTCCGGACACGGAGCGATGTGCGAACTTGTGGTAACTGACCTCGAGGCCGTCGGCGAGGGATTCGATGCAGCGCTTGGCCTCGGCGGCGGAGTCGCTGGCGAGACGATCGGCGTACTGGGCGTACTCGGCATCTATTCGCGCCGGCGACGGGGTGGTCCATGGCCTGGGCACCACCGTGGCGACCGCCAGTCCCGTCTGCAAGGTCCTGGCCGCTTCGACCGCCAGGCGTAGAGCCGACTTGCCGGCTTTTCCGGCCAGGTAGCCGACGACGACGGTCACTTCGCGTCCTTCGGTTCCGCTGCCGGGTCGACGACCTCGACCCCGGCGGCGGCCGTCGCGATGATTCCGTCGCCGCCGTCGTTCAGTGCGCTGTGGTGCCGGCTCCACACCAGGTAGTAGAGCAACGCGACGGCAACCCAGGCAGAGAAGGCGATCCAGGTGTACCAGTGCAGGCTGTACAGCAGGTAGCCGCACGCCAGCACAGCCAGGATCGGGGTGACGGGATAGCCCGGGACCTTGAATCCGCGGGGAATGTCGGGCTCACGTACGCGCAGAATGATCACACCGATCGACACAACGATGAAGGCGGTCAGCGTACCGATCGAGACCATGTCGGCCAGCTTGTCCAGCGGTATGAAACCGGCCAGGATGGAGACCACTATCGCGACGATGACCGTGTTCCCGATCGGTGTCATCGTCTTGGGGCTGACCTTGGCGAACCGCGCCGGCAGCAGTCCGTCCCGACCCATCGCGAACAGGATGCGGGTCTGGCCGTACATCACCACCAGAGTCACCGAGAAGATCGAAACCACCGCGCCGGCAGCCAGAATCGTACTGGGCCAGGTGCTTCCGGTGACGTTGTCCAGGATCGTGGCCAGGCCGGCAGCCTCTTGCTTCTCGAACTCCTGCCAGGGTTGTGTGCCGAGCGCGGACACCGCGACGAGCACGTAGACCGTGCTCACGACCAGCAGCGCCGCGATGATGGCCTTGGGCATCGTGCGTTGCGGATCCTTGACCTCGTCGCCGGCGGTGGCGACGGCGTCCAGACCGATGTAGGAGAAGAAGATGGTGCCCGCGGCCGCCCCGATCCCCGCTACCCCGAACGGGGCGAAGTCGGCGAAGCGGTTGGCGTCGAATGCGGTGAAGGCGATGACGACGAACAGCACCAAGACCCCGAGCTTGGTCACCACCATGATGGTGTTGACGGTCGCGGACTCGCTGGCGCCACGGATCAGCAACAGGGCGCACATGACGATGAGCGCGATTGCCGGCAGATTGATCCAACCGGGGTCGGAGTCCCACGGCGCCGCGGTCAGAACGTGTGGAATCTGGACACCGAAGATGTTGTCCAGCAGCTTGTTGAGGTATCCGCTCCACCCCACGGCGACCGCAGCGATCGACACCCCGTACTCCAGCAGCAGGCAGGCGGCGACTCCCATGGCGACGAACTCGCCCAGGGTGGTGTATGCGTAGGAGTAGGTCGAACCCGAAACCGGCACCGCCGACGCGAGTTCGGCGTAGCAGATCGCCGCGAGCCCGGCGGCAATGCCGGCGATGATGAACGACACCACGACGGCGGGGCCGGACATCGGTACGGCGACCGACAAGACGAAGAAGATGCCGGTCCCGACTGTCGCGCCGACACCGAACATGGTCAGCTGAAAGGTGCCGATCGTGCGTTTGAGGTGGTCGGATGCACCATGGGCAACGGGCGCGCCGATCACTGGGCGCCGGCGCAGCATCTGTTCGACGAGACTGATCGTTGGTGCTGTCATGATGCCTCCTGCGCGGCAGTTGTCGGCAGTCCAGTTGTCGGCTACTCGCGGTTATCGAACAAGTGTGGACCCGCATCGCTCAGTACGCTTGCTAACCGGTCAATCGCCCAGTCGATCTCCTCAGCGGTGATCACCAGCGGTGGGGCAAAGCGCAACGACGAACCATGGGTGTCCTTGACGAGCACACCGCGACTGGCCAACTGCATGCTGATCTGCTTGCCGGTGCCGAGTCGTGGGTCGATGTCCACACCGGCCCACAAACCCAGCCCGCGGACCTCGACCACTCCGCGTCCGAGAAGCGAACGCAACCGTGCGTGCATGTGCTTGCCGAGTTCGCTTGCGCGGGACTGATACTCGTTGCGGCGGAGGATCGACACCACCGTGGTGCCGATGGCCGCAGCCAGCGGGTTGCCACCGAAAGTGGAGCCATGTTCGCCGGGCTGTAGCACGCCGAGAATGTCGCGGTCGGCCACCACCGCCGACAACGGCAGCACCCCCCCGCCGAGCGCCTTGCCGAGCAGGTAGACGTCCGGGACGACATCCCAATGGTCACATGCGAAGGTACGCCCGGTGCGGGCCAGGCCGGACTGGATCTCGTCGGCGATCATCAGGACGTTGTTCTTGGTGCACAGTGTGCGCACCCGGGGCAGGTAGTCGTCTGGCGGCACGATCACTCCCGCCTCGCCCTGGATGGGTTCGAGCAGCACCGCCACCGTGTGTTCGTCGATCGCCTCGGCCAAGGCGTCGGCGTCGCCGAAAGGAACTGTGCGGAAGCCGGGGGTGAACGGTCCGAAGCCGCGCCGCGCGGTGTCGTCGCTGGAGAACGATACGATGCTGATCGTCCGTCCGTGGAAGTTGTTCTGTGCCACCACGATGTTGGCCAGACCTTCGGGGACACCCTTGACTTCTGTACCCCACTTGCGGGCCACCTTCACGCCGCTCTCAACGGCCTCGGCGCCGCTGTTCATCGGCAACACCATGTCCTTGCCGCACAGGTCGGCCAGCGCAGCACAGAACGGTCCCAGTCGATCGGAATGAAACGCGCGGCTGACCAGCGTGACAGCATCCAGCTGAGCGTGCGCGGCCGCGATGATCTCCGGGTTGCAGTGCCCGAAGTTGACCGCGGAGTAAGCCGCGAGGCAGTCGAGGTAACGCCGGCCTTCGACATCGGTGATCCAGGCGCCCTCGGCGCTGGCCGCGACGACAGGCAACGGGGAGTAGTTGTGCGCGGTGTAGCGCTGGTCGAGGGCGATTGCCGCCTCGGTTCCGGTCCGGAAGTCCACGTCTTCCACGATGGTCACGAATGCACCTCCAATGTGCAGCATTTGACAGATCCGCCGCCTTTGAGCAGCTCGGAAAGGTCGACGGGCACGGGTTTGAAGCCGTGGCCGCGAAGTTGTTCGGCCAGTCCGGTGGCCGCCGACGGCATTACGACATGGTGCCCGTCGGAGACCGCATTGAGGCCGAGGACGTACGCATCGGCGCTGGCCACCTCGATGGCGTCGGGGAACAACTCGACGATTCGCTGTCGCGACGCGTCGCTGAACGCCGGTGGGTAGTAGGCGATCGTGGAGTCGTCGAGAACGGTCAGCGCAGTATCGAGGTGGTAGAAGCGGGGATCTACCAGTTCGAGGCTGACCACCGTCATCTGCAGCAGCGCTGCGACTTCGTCGTGTGCGCGGATGTCGGTACGAAAGCCATAGCCCGCCAGGATGATCGACCCGGCCATCAGGAAGTCGCCCTGCCCTTCGTTGACATGACGGGTAAACGTCGGCCGGTAGCCGCTGCGGGTGAGGAACGCAGCGTGCGCCTGCGCCTCGGCCGCTCGCTGCGGGAATGCGAACTGCGCGACCACAGCCGTCTCGCCGACGACGAGTGCGCCGTTGGCGGCGAACACCATGTCGGGCAGGCCGCTGACGGCATCCACCAGCTCCACGGTGTGGCCGAGAGCGAGGTAGGTGTCGCGTAGTGCCTCCCACTGCGACATCGCGGCACGCGCGTCGACCGGGGTGGCAGTATCCATCCACGGGTTGATCGCGTATTCGACGGCGAAGTGAGCGGGCGGCGTCATCACATAGCGGCGTTCGCGGGCCGTGCGGGGACGGCCGACGGCCGGAACGGCGGCAGGAATCTCCGAGGGTGCACCGGGGGAGGTGCCCGCCACTTCTGAACCCGCCACTTCTGAAATCGTCATGTATAAACGGTATTGACCCGATCTTGTGCAAGCAATCGCCATTTCTTGCGCAACTACCCATGATTTATTGCGTCAAGGCTACGATCGACGTTATCTGTTGCGTATGGAACCGGGAGTCAACGATGGTAGACCGCCTCGACGAGACCGACGAGCGGATACTGACCGAACTGGTCGAACATGCGCGGGCTACCTTCGCCGAGATCGGCCAGCGAGTGAACCTTTCGGCACCGGCGGTCAAGCGCCGAGTTGACCGCATGCTCGACAACGGGGTGATCCGCGGCTTCACCACGGTCGTCGATCGCAATGCGCTGGGCTGGACAACCGAAGCCTATGTACAGGTGTTCTGTCATGGAACCATCGCACCCGACGAGTTGCGGGCGGCGTGGGTGGGCATTCCCGAGGTGGTCAGCGCGGCGACCGTCACCGGGACCTCGGACGCGATGCTGCACGTGCTGGCCCGCGACATGCCGCACCTGGAGGAGGCCCTGGAACGCATCCGCGCCAGTGCTGACGTCGAACGCAGCGAGAGCATCGTGGTGCTGTCCAACCTGATCGAACGGGCTCCGCCCTGACACTGTTCCGCCCTGACACCGGTGGCCCACCGGCCCGCGCATCGTGTAGAAAACCCACGTGACCAACTCTGCGGGATCTGGGGAATCTGCGGGCATCGTCATCGTAGGCGGTGGACTGGCGGCGGTGCGGACCGCCGAACAGTTGCGCCGGTCCGAGTTCGGTGGGCCGATCTGCATCATCGGTGAAGAAGATCATCTGCCCTATGACCGGCCGCCGCTCTCGAAAGAGGTACTACGCGCTGAGGTTGACGACGTCGCCCTCAAGCCGGCGGAGTTCTACGCCGAAAAGGACATCGCTCTGATCCTCGGGACCGCGGCCGAATCAGTGGACACCGGATCGAAGACGGTGACGCTGGCAGACGGCAGAACGCTGGACTATGACCAGCTGGTGATAGCAACCGGGCTGCGGCCCAAGCGGATTCCGTCATTTCCGGACCTCGAAGGTATCCGGGTGCTGCGCTTTTACGAGGACAGCCGGGCGTTGCGGCGGCAGTCCGAATCGGCCCGGCGTGCGGTCGTTGTCGGCGCCGGATTCATCGGCTGTGAGGTGGCTGCGAGCCTGCGCAAGCTGGGAGTCGAGGTCGTGCTCGTCGAGCCGCAGCCGACTCCGCTGGCCTCCGTCCTCGGTGAGCAGATCGGTGAACTCGTGGCGCGTATGCACCGCGACGAGGGCGTTGACGTGCGGTGCGATGTCGAAGTGACCGAGATCCGTGGAGTGCCGGGAACCGTCGTGCTCAGTGATGGGACCGAGGTCGACGCGGACATGGTGGTCGTCGGTGTCGGCTCACGCCCGGCAACCGACTGGCTGCACGGCAGCGGCATCGAAGTCGACAACGGTGTGGTGTGCGACGAGTCCGGGCGTACCAGCGCACCTGACGTCTGGGCGGTCGGCGACGTGGCATCTTGGCGGAACTCGATGGGAAGCCAAGTGCGGGTCGAACATTGGAGCAACGTCGCTGATCAGGCGCGGGTGCTGGTACCGGCCCTGCTGAACAAGGATGCGCCGGCCACCGTGGCTGTGCCGTACTTCTGGAGTGACCAGTACGACATCAAGATCCAGTGTCTCGGCGAACCTCGCGCCGACGACACCGTGCACCTGGTCTCCGATGACGGCCGAAAATTTCTTGCGTTCTATGAGCGGGACGGCGCAGTCGCCGGCGTGGTCGGCGCTGGGATGCCCAGCCAGGTGATGAAGGCCCGCGCCAAGATCGGCGCGGGCGCACCCATCGCCGACGTGCTCGGCTGACGAGCCCGACACGCGCCCAGGCCGCTATCGGCATCCGCGTTCCAGGTCGTCGAGCCCGGATCGGATCGCGTCAAAACCGTCGGCCAATGCTAGGGAGAGCGATACCGCTTCGTCACTGAGCCAATGTTCGTAGGCCGACAGGGCGACGCCCAGCATGGTCCAGGCCACGGTCTGGGGCACCAGGTCGGTGCCCCTTGCCCCGAGGCGGCGAGCCACGAAGCCGGCCACCACCGCGCGCCAGCCGGCATACATTGTCATCGAATGTGCCTGTAGCGCTTCAGTTTCCAGAATCACGCGCATGCGGGTCCGGTGCCGCGCCGTCTCACTCTCGTCGAAGTCGTTGAAAGCCAGCAACGCTGACCGCAGGGCGTCACCGATGGGGATTGCGGGATCGACGCGATCCAGCGTCTGCTGCATGTGGTCGAGGTGCGCATCAAAGTCACCCCATGGGATGGCGTTCTTCGACGGGTAGTACCGGAACAGGGTGCGGCGGGCGATGCCGGCTGCCGCAGCGACGTCATCGACGCTGACTTCGTCGAAGCCGCGGGCGGCGAACAGGTCGAGCGCAACAGCGGTGATGTCCTCGCCGGTGGTGGAGCGGCGCCGACCGGCGCGAGACCCGGACTCCTGCCGCATCAATGGCTCCCTTCCGAACCCGCCTTCCATTTTGGCACTCGATGCCATATCCTGGCGGTCTCGACCATCCTGTTGAGTCCACTCTGCGACGAAAGGCGGCGGCCATGGAGCCGAATCAGCATACCGAGGCCGAAACCGAGCTCGTATCAGAGACGTTGGTCGAAGAGGTCTCGATCGACGGCATGTGCGGGGTCTACTGACGGTGACCGCTGAAGCCGCCGACGCGGCTACAGCGTTCGACCCGGACCGCAGCTGGCGGCTGCACCATCAGGTCGCGGTGCGACCGGAGCCGTTCGGGGCGCTGCTGTACCACTTCGGCACTCGCAAGTTGTCCTTCCTGAAGAACAGGACCATCGTCGACGTGGTGAACTCGCTCGCCGAGCACGCCGACGCCCGCTCCGCCTGCCGCGCAGCAGGAATCGAGGATGCCCGACAGCAGCCGTACCTGCACGCCCTGAGCGTTCTTGCCCGATCCGAGATGCTGGTAGCCCGCGAGGGCCGGATGCAATGACCGCGTCGCCGGCGCAGCAGGTTCCCCGTCTCATCGAACAGTTCGAACACGGGCTGGACGCGCCCATCTGCTTGACCTGGGAGCTGACCTACGCCTGCAATCTCGCATGCGTGCACTGCCTGTCCTCGTCTGGTAAGCGAGATCCGCGGGAACTGTCCACCAGGCAGTGCAAGGACGTCATCGACGAGCTCGAGCAGATGCAGGTCTTCTACGTCAACATCGGCGGCGGCGAACCGACTGTGCGCCCTGATTTCTGGGAGCTCGTCGACTACGCCACCGAGCACCACGTCGGGGTGAAGTTCTCCACGAACGGGGTTCGCATCACCCGAGCAGTTGCGGCCAGGCTGGCCGCCAGCGACTACGTGGACGTACAGATATCGTTGGATGGGGCCACCGCGGAGATCAACGATGCGGTGCGCGGGACGGGGTCCTTCGACATGGCGCTGGCCGCGCTGGACAACCTCCGTTCGGCCGGCTTCTCCGACGCCAAGATCTCGGTCGTGGTGACGCGCCACAACGTCAGCCAGCTCGACGAATTCAAGCGGATGGCAGACCGATACGGAGCCACCCTGCGGATCACCCGACTGCGGCCCTCAGGCCGCGGCGTGGACGTGTGGGACGACCTGCACCCCACGGCCGAGCAGCAGAAACAACTCTATGAATGGTTGGTCGCCCACGGTGACCGGGTGCTGACCGGCGATTCGTTCTTCCATCTATCGGGCCTGGGCGCACCCGGTGCGCTCGCCGGACTCAACCTGTGCGGAGCCGGGCGGGTGGTGTGCCTGATCGACCCGGTGGGTGACGTCTATGCTTGCCCGTTCGCCATCCACGACCGATTCCTGGCTGGAAACATACTGTCTGACAGTGGATTCGGAGCCGGATTCGCGAACATCTGGAAGAACGCGCCGCTGTTCCGCGAACTGCGAGAGCCTCAGTCGGCGGGTGCCTGCGGGAGCTGCGGCCACTACGACAGTTGCCGAGGGGGCTGCATGGCCGCGAAGTTCTTCACCGGCCTGCCGCTTGACGGTCCCGATCCGGAATGTGTTGAGGGCCATGGCGTCTCGGCGGCTGGCCGAGAGCGAGTGAGGCCCAGGCCGGGGGCCGATCACTCCCATGGCTCCATAGCCGGCGCCCGGCGTGGCCCGATCCCGCTGACGCTCTCGACGCCCCGGCATCGAGCACCGGCCCGTCCCTGCAACGAGAGTCCACTCTAGGACGGGCATGGCACCTGACAGATGGTTCGAGACGGTGGCGATTGCCCAGCAACGGGCCCGCAAGCGTCTGCCCAAGTCGGTTTACAGTGCGCTGATAGCAGCCAGCGAGAAGGGTCTGACGGTCGCCGACAACGTCGAGGCATTTGACGAACTCGGCTTCGCGCCCCATGTAGTAGGCGCGTGCGCGAAGCGGGATCTGGCCGCCACCGTCATGGGGCAGAATATTTCGCTGCCCGTGGTGATCTCGCCGACTGGGGTGCAGGCAGTTCACCCGGACGGAGAACTGGCGGTCGCGCGGGCGGCAGCAGCTCGCGGCACGGCGATGGGACTGTCATCCTTCGCCAGCAAGCCCATCGAAGAAGTGATGGCGGCCAACGAGAAAACGTTCTTTCAAATCTACTGGCTGGGTGGGCGTGACGCGATCGCTTCCAGGGTGCAGCGAGCGCGGGACGCGGGCGCCGTCGGTCTGATCGTCACCACCGACTGGAGCTTCTCGCATGGTCGCGACTGGGGCAGTCCGAAGATCCCGCAACGAATGAATCTACCCACCATCCTCAAGCTGTCACCGCAGGCGCTCACCAAACCGCGCTGGTTCTACAACTACGCCAAGACGCTGCGTCCGCCGGACCTGCGGGTGCCCAACCAAGCGGCCCGCGGTGAGTCGGGGCCACCCTTCTTCGATGCCTACGGCGAATGGATGAACACGCCACCGCCCACCTGGGAAGACATCGCCTGGTTACAGCAGTTGTGGGACGGCCCATTGATGCTCAAGGGCGTTATGCGCGTCGATGACGCGAAACGTGCTGTGGACGCTGGTGTTTCGGCTGTGTCGGTGTCCAATCACGGTGGCAACAACCTCGACGGCACGCCGGCCTCCATTCGTGCGTTACCGGCCATCGCCGACGCCGTGGGCGCCGAGATCGACGTGTTGCTGGACGGCGGGATACGGCGGGGTAGCGACGTGGTCAAAGCGTTGGCCCTGGGCGCCCGTGCGGTGATGATCGGGCGCGCCTACCTGTGGGGCCTGGCCGCGGAGGGCCAGGCCGGGGTCGAGAACGTGCTCGACATACTGCGGGGGGGTATCGACTCGGCCATGATGGGCCTGGGCCGGGCCTCGGTGGACGAGCTGTGCTCCGGCGACGTGGTCGTCCCGCCAGGATTCACTCGGATGCTCGGGGGCGGCCACGGGGCAGATTCCAACTCGGCGCCGGGAATCCATCGACCCTAGCTGCCGGATGCCGCGTTACGGATGTGGCTCCAGGGGCAGCCGTGATCGAACCGGCGGCCATCTGAACGGTCGGGCGAATCAATCCGTACGGATACCCGAACAATCGGTGCGCACCAGATGAATTCGGCCTACCATCGGCGGGTGGCTTTCCCCAGCGAGCTTGGGAACTTAACGTCGAGACAGCTGCACTGCACGTCACCCACGTTGATCGTCCCGGTCGGCTCCACCGAGCAGCACGGACCCCATCTTCCGCTGGATACCGATACCCGTATCGCCTCCGCAGTGGCTCGTAGCAGCATCGATCGGTTGGCGCACTGGAGTGATTCGGCATGGGTACTGGGACCGGCGTTGGCCTACGGCGCTAGTGGGGAGCACGAGGGCTTTCCGGGAACGGTTTCCATCGGCACCGCCGCGCTACGCCTACTGCTGCTGGAATTTGGCAGGTCAGCAGGTAACTGGGCGGCCCGTCTGGTCTTCGTCAACGGTCACGGCGGAAACGTCGAGGCCCTGGCGGCCGCCACCGCTGCGCTACGCGCCGAGCAGCGGGACGTCACCTGGTGCTCCTGCTCCGCCAGCAGCGGAGACGCCCACGCCGGCCACACCGAAACGTCTGTATTGCTACATATTTCGCCAGCCGTTGTCGCCGCTGATCACTGGGCACCAGGAAACGACGCGCCGCTGGCGGAGCTGATCGGCCCGATGCGGTCCGGCGGCATCGCCGCGGTGAGCGCACTGGGAGTCCTGGGCGACCCCACGACGGCGACCGCGGAGGCCGGTGCCGAGATCTTTGCTGAGATGGTCGGCGGCTGCGTCAGCCGGATCATTCGCTGGATGCCCGACCGCAACGGGATGCTGACGTGACCGGCCCGCGCCTGCCCGACGGCTTCGCGGTCCAGGTCGACCGTCGGGTGAAGGTGCTGGGGGAGGGGTCGGCTCTGCTGGGTGGCTCACCCACCCGGCTGCTGCGCCTGGCACCGGGTGCGCAGACCATGCTCTGCGGAGGTCGGCTCGAGGTGCGCGACGCAATGAGCGCGCAGCTGGCGCGGACTCTGCTCGATGCGACCGTGGCCCATCCCCGACCAGCCAGCGGTCCGTCGCACCGCGATGTGACGGTCGTTATTCCGGTGCGCGACAACGGCGCTGGAGTCAGCCGCGTGGTGACCGCTTTGCGCGGGATGCGGGTGATCGTGATCGACGACGGTTCGGAGAATCCAGTCCAGCAGGGCGATTTCGACGCCGTGCACTGCGATGTCCAAGTGCTGCGCCACGACATCAGCAGAGGCCCGGCGGCTGCCCGCAACACCGGCCTGGCCGCCAGTAGCACCGATTTCGTCGCTTTCCTGGACTCCGACGTGGTGCCCCGCCGCGGCTGGCTGGAAGCGCTGCTTGGACACTTCTGCGATCCGGCGGTGGCACTGGTGGCTCCGCGGATCGTCGGTTTGGCGCAGAGCGACAACCTGATCGCCCGCTACGAAACAGTGCGGTCATCACTGGACCTCGGCAGTCGCGAGGCGCCGGTGGTGCCGTACGGACCGGTTGCCTACGTGCCCAGCGCGGCCATCATCTGCCGTCGCACCACCATCGTCGAAGTCGGTGGCTTCGACGAGACCCTCAAGTCCGGCGAGGACGTCGACCTGTGCTGGAGGCTGGTCGAGGCCGGGGCGCGGCTGCGGTATGAGCCTATCGCGCTGGTTGCGCACGAGAATCGCACACGGATGCGGGATTGGTTGGTACGCAAGTCATTCTACGGTGAGGCAGCGGCACCGCTGACGGCTCGGCACCCCGACAAGACCGCGCCGCTGATCGTTTCCGGGTGGACGCTGGTGCTGGGAGTCCTCCTCCTGATGGGGTCGATCCTCCGCTATCTGCTGTCGGCTTTGGTGGTGGGAATCACCGGGCGACGGATCGCCAACTCGCTGAGCAACGTCAGCACCGAGCCCACCGAGGTGGCGGCTCTGGCTGCGCAGGGGTTGTGGACCGCGGCACGGCAACTCGCGTCGGCGATCTGCCGGCATTACTGGCCGATCGCGCTGGTTGCTGCGCTGATCTCACGGCGCTGTCGCCGACTGGTGCTGGTCGCCGCGGTGGTCGACGGCGTGGCGGACTGGCTGGCCAGGCGCGGGAAGGATGATGACGACAACAAGCCGATCGGGCTGTTCGCCTACGTTCTGCTCAAGCGGCTGGACGACATCGCCTACGGCACCGGACTGTGGACCGGTGTGATACGCGAGCACAACCTGGGTGCACTGAAGCCACAGATCAGGATCTGACAGCACGTTGCACAGCGATGTGCTCATCGTCGGCGCCGGAAGCGCTGGATCCGTTCTTGCGCAGCGGCTGTCGGCCGACCCCCGATGCCATGTCACGGTGGTGGAAGCAGGCCCGGGGCCGGGCGACCCACGCGTGCGCAGTCAGATCGCCGACGGGCTGAAGCTGCCGATCGGGCCCGCCAGTTCGGTAGTGGACCGATACGACACCATCCTCACCGGAGACCCCATCCGCCGGACCCGGATCATCCGCGGTGCTGTGCTCGGCGGGTCGGGAGCGGTCAACGGCGGTTACTTCTGCCGCGGGTTGCCGGGAGACTTCGCCGCCTGGGCGCTGCCCGGCTGGTCCTGGCACGATGTCCTGCCGCACTTCGTGGCCATCGAAACCGATACCGACGTCGGCGGGCGGCTGCACGGCCTTGACGGCCCCATCATTGTTCGGCGAGTCCGCGAATTCGACGGGCCTACAGCTACGTTCGTGGATGCTGCGATTAGGGCGGGCCACCGGTGGATCGCTGATCTCAACGGCTCGGATGAAGGGGCCGCGGTGGCCAACGGCATCGGGGCGGTGCCGTTGAACGTAGCGGACGGTACCCGTCTCGGGCCGGGTGCTGCCTTTCTGGAGCCTGCGCTGGGACGGTCGAATCTGGCCGTCGTCACCGATACCCGGATACACCGGATCCGCTTTGCCGGAAACAGGGCGATTGGAGTCGACGGCACCGGGGTGGCGGGCACGATCGGGTTCACGGCCGACCGGATCGTGTTGTGCGCCGGTGCCATAGGTTCAGCGCGGCTTTTGATGCTCTCCGGCGTCGGTCCAGAGCCGGTGTTGTCCGGGGTCGGTATTGCGGTAGTGGCTGACCTGCCGGTGGGACGGCGGTTCGTCGACCACCCCGAGTGGGTGCTACCGGTGCGCTGGCGGGCAGCTCGCGGCCGGCCTCCACTCGAGACGGTTCTGACCACTTCAGAAGGTCTCGAGATACGGCCCTACACGGCGGGGTTCGGTGCGATGAGCATTGGGGGCGACAACGATGCCGCCGACCATCCGTATCTTGGTGTCGCCCTGATGCGGCCGGTGTCCCGGGGCCGGATCACACTGGTCTCGGCCGATCCTGCGGTGGCCCCCGCCATCGAGCATCGCTACGACAGCTCACCGGAGGACCTGGCTGTGTTGCGGGTGGGCGCAGAGCTGGCTCGCGAGTTGGCCGGGGAAGCGGCCGGCGCCGTCGCTCCGTCGTGGTCCACCTCGCAGCACCTGGCGGGAACCGCGCCGATGGGTGCCGACGGCGACCCGTCGGCGGTGCTGGACCCGAGCTGCCGGGTGCGTGGGGTGGACGGTCTCTGGGTGGTCGACGGGTCGATCATGCCGTCGCTCACCAGCCGTGGGCCGCACGCAACCATCGTCATGATCGGGCACCGCGCCGCCGAGTTCGTCAGCAGGTGAGCGGCGTGGTTCTCGGTCTTATCGCATCGAGTACCGGATCGGAAGATGCTTGAGCCCACCGACGAACACCGTGGCGGCAAGTTCGGGCTCACCGGCCAGCTCGATGGATTCCAGCCGCGGCACCAGTTCGCTGAACAGGCTGTTCATCTCCATTCTGGCCAGCGCCGCGCCCAGGCAGAAATGCACCCCATAACCGAACGACAGATGTTTGTTGGGATCGCGGCCGACATCGAAGCGGAACGGGTCTTCGAAGACGTCTTCATCCCGGTTGGCCGAAACATAAGCAAGATAAACGGATTCGCCCTTGGCGATGGGCACCCCGCGTACCGAGGTGTCTTCTGCGGCGGTTCGCATGAACTCCTTGACCGGTGTGGTCCATCGGATCATCTCTTCGACCGCGGTACCCATCAGCTCCGGGTGGTTCTTCAGCCGCTGTAGTTCGTCCGGGTTCTCGATCAGTGCCAGCAGGCCGCCCGAGATCGCGTCCTTCGTGGTGTCGTGGCCGGCGCTTGCCACGATCACGTAGTAGGAGGCTGTGTCCACGTCGGACAACGGCTCACCATCAATGCGGCCGTTGGCGATCGCAGATGCCAGGTCCTCGGTCGGGGTCTGCCGCCGCGACGCGGTGAGGCGACCGAAGTAGTTGAAGAAGTCGACCAGGACCGCCATTTGTTCTTCGGGAGTGGTACCGCGCTTGTATTCGTCGTCGTCGCCGCCGAACATTTCCTGGGTGAGCATGTGCATGCGACCGAAGTCCTCCTCGGGCAGTCCGAGTAGCGACATGATCACGTAGAGCGGAAAGTTGACGGCGATCTTCTCGACGAAGTCACATTCCGGGCCGGCGTCACGCAAGGTGTCGACGTAGCGTTTGGCGAGTTCGTCGACCCGGACTTTCAGCTGCCGCATGGCCTTTGGCCGGAACCAGTCGGCGCCGATCGCGCGGACCTTGCGATGATGCGGATCGTCCATGTGGATGAGGGTGCGAAGACCCGCCCCGGCCTCGAGGTGTGCCTTGCTCAGATCGTCGGCGGCCGCTGTGGCCAGCAGCGGGCGCGGTGCGCTGAGCCACAGGTCGTTGGCGCGTTCGATGTCCATGATGTCGGTGTGCCTGGTGACCGCCCAGAACGGTCTGAAGGGAGGCTGATCCACCCATGCCACCGGGTTTGTCGCGCGCAGGTGGGCCATCGCAGTGTGCAGTCGGGCTTCGTCGGCGTATGCGGTCGGATCGGCGAAGACCCTGGCGGCCTCTACCATCGTGCGTTCGCTCACCGGGCCTCCTCCGAACTTGACTGGTGTCAAATTGCAGCTTATGTGATCGGGGTCACCCAGCCGCACCGGGGACGGCCACCGGTCGCTTAGGCTCAGACGCTGTGCAGACCGGAGCGGTTCTCGACATCCGTGCCGGCGTGATCACGCGGGTTCTCGTCGCGGTGTCGGTGCTGATCACGGGCTGTGGACCCGGCGCGGGCCAGACCCCGGGCGCAGCCGAACGCGATGACCCGGCGCTGGTGCGGACCGCGACGGGGACGGTGCGCGGCGTGGTGGCGGCCGACCATCGGCATTTCGGCGGAATCCCTTATGCCGCACCACCGGTCGGCTCCATGCGATGGCGAGAGCCGCTGCCCGCCCCGGGCTGGACCGGCGTTCGGGAGGCCGATCGCCCGGGACGACGGTGCATCCAGGACCCAGGCGGTGACATCGAGTTCGGCAAACACACCGACGAGGACTGCCTGAACCTGAATGTGTGGACGCCGCCGGTCTCCGGTGAGCTGCGGCCGGTGATGGTGTGGATTCACGGTGGTGCGTTCGTCAACGGCAGCGGAGCGGTCTACGACGCGCGCTGGCTGGCCTCGCGTGGTGACATCGTCGTCGTCACCATCAACTACCGGCTGGGAACGCTGGGCTTTCTGGCCCATCCCGCGCTCGGGCCGCCCGGTGCGGTGGGCAACTACGGGCTGGCCGATCAGCAGGCTGCGCTGCGTTGGGTCCGGGACAACATCGCGAACTTCGGTGGCGACCCGGACAAGGTGACGGTGGCCGGCGAGTCGGCGGGCGGAATGTCTGTCTGTGACCACCTGGTGGCGCCGGAATCGGCGGGCCTGTTCCGGGCCGCGATCATCCAGAGCGCGCCCTGCGGGGCGCAGGCCGACCTGCCCACCGCGGAACGGATCAGCCTTGACTACGCGGCCGGGGTGGGCTGCGGCGACCCGGCCACCGCGGCCGATTGCCTGCGGGGACTGCCAGTCGACAAGCTGCGCAAGCCGGTTTGGTATTTGCGCATCGGCACCAACGACCTGACCGGCCCGGTTACCGGGACCACCGTGCTGCCGGCGAGCCCCGTCACCGCGATCGCCGAAGGAGGCGCTTCCCGGGTGCCCGTACTCATCGGCACCAACCGTGACGAGTTCACCCTCTTCGTCGCGTTGCGTTATCTGCGTCACAGCGAACACTTCACCGCCGAGCAGTACCCGCAGTTGCTTGTCGAGGTCTTCGGAGCCGACGCCGAACGGGTCGGATCCCGCTACCCGCTGCAGGACTACGGAGACGTGGCGTTGGCCTACTCCGCGGCGGTCACCGACGGGTTGTTCGCCTGCGTCAACGAACAGATGGCCGATGACCTCGCCCGCGACGGGCCCGTGTACGGCTACGAGTTCAACGACAGCGATGCGCCGACACCCGAACCGCTTCGCGCGCTGCCGTTCGAGGTCGGGGCCAGCCATTCGCTGGAGTTGCGCTACCTGTTCGACGTCGGCGGGGCGCCCGCGCTCGACCCGGCGCAGCGGGCTCTGTCCGAGCAGATGATCGACTACTGGAGCGCGTTCGTCGCGAACGGAGACCCGGATGCCGTCGACCAGCCGCGCTGGCCGGCGCTCACCGAAGACGGGGCAGAAACCGGACGCTGGATGCTGCTGCAGCCGGCCGGCAGCCACCTCATGGAGGACTTCGACCGGGTTCACCAGTGCGAATTCTGGGACTCCCTAGGTCGGTGACGGCAGGCTCACCCCGCCGGTTTTCGCGACACTTACCCTGCGGACCCGACACGCCGGAACCGACCGCAGCAGGCTCAGGCTCGCGATAATTCTGCGGGCGCCGGATCTTCGCGTTCGTCGTGACGATCGGGCCGACCAGGGATTTGGCGGACGTAGCGTTCTGAGGCATACTGTTCAGGTTGTCTTGAGCCGGGTTCGCCCGGCCGGGCATGCGACCGGCGCCCCCGATGGGCGCATCCGGTGCCAACATTCGATCTCGACGGTTTTTCGGCGGGGTTCGAGTGTGCGAGCGGGCGACACACCCGACCGCGGGGACCGGTGAACCACAGACAGGTAAACAGCGGCGGCGACAGCCAGCGCGACGTCCAGCGACAGAGCGCCGGGACACCGGTCCAGCACGGACCGGACACGAGCGAGTCCCAGCATGGACCCGAGCAGGAGTGAGGTAGGAGAAGCGTGGCGGGACAGAAGATCCGCATCAGGCTCAAGGCCTACGACCATGAGGCGATCGACGCCTCGGCGCGCAAGATCGTCGAAACGGTCACCCGTACCGGCGCCAGCGTGGTCGGCCCCGTGCCGCTGCCGACCGAGAAGAACGTGTACTGCGTCATCAGGTCCCCGCACAAGTACAAAGACTCGCGGGAGCACTTCGAGATGCGTACTCACAAGCGACTGATCGACATCCTCGACCCGACGCCGAAAACCGTCGATGCGCTGATGCGCATCGACCTGCCGGCCAGCGTCGACGTCAACATCCAGTAGGAGACCCGACAATGGCTAACAGTGCTAAGTCCGGCGCTGGTCGCAGTGCCAGGTCAGGCGCGCCGCGCCGCGGCCTGCTGGGCACCAAGCTGGGCATGACGCAGGTGTTCGACGAGAACAACAAGGTCGTGCCGGTGACCGTCGTCAAGGCCGGCCCCAACGTGGTGACCCGCATCCGCACCACCGAGCGTGACGGGTACAGCGCCGTGCAGCTCGCCTACGGCGAGATCAGCCCCCGCAAGGTGAACAAGCCGGTCACCGGTCAGTTCACCGCCGCGGGGGTGAACCCGCGCCGTCACCTCGCCGAGCTGCGGCTCGATGACGAGACCGCCGCCGCGGGCTACGAGGTCGGTCAGGAGTTGACCGCCGAGATCTTCGCCGACGGCAGCTACGTCGACGTGACCGGGACTTCGAAGGGCAAGGGCTTCGCCGGCACCATGAAGCGTCACGGCTTCCGGGGCCAGGGCGCCGCGCACGGTGCCCAGGCGGTGCACCGCCGCCCCGGTTCCATCGGTGGCTGCTCCACCCCGGCGCGTGTGTTCAAGGGCACCCGGATGGCGGGCCGCATGGGCAGCGACCGGGTGACGGTGCAGAACCTGCAGGTGCACAAGGTTGACGCCGAGAACGGCGTGCTGTTGATCAAGGGCGCCATCCCTGGCCGCAACGGCGGTCTGGTGATGGTCCGCAGCGCAATCAAGCGAGGCGAGAAGTAATGGCTGCCAGGCAATCAAAGACTGACACGACGACCCTGGAGATCCCGGTGCGGTCGCCGGGCGGCAAGACGGCGGGCTCGGTCGAGCTGCCGGCCGAGCTGTTCGACGTGCCTGCCAACATCGCGCTGATGCACCAGGTGGTGACGGCCCAACAAGCCGCCGGCCGGCAGGGTACGCACTCGACGAAGACTCGCGGCGAGGTTCGCGGAGGCGGCAAGAAGCCGTATCGGCAGAAGGGCACCGGCCGGGCCCGCCAGGGTTCGACGCGGGCTCCGCAGTTCACCGGTGGTGGTGTCGTGCACGGGCCGCAGCCGCGGGACTACAGCCAGCGCACGCCCAAGAAGATGATCGCCGCCGCGCTGCGCGGGGCGCTCTCGGACCGGGCGCGCAACGGCCGCATCCACGCGGTCACCGAGTTGGTGGAGGGTCAAACCCCCTCGACCAAGAGCGCCAAGGCTTTCCTGGCGGCGCTGACCGACCGCAAGCAGGTGCTGGTGGTGATCGGCCGAAGCGACGAGACCGGTACCCGCAGTGTGCGCAACCTTCCTGGGGTGCACGTGCTCTCGCCGGACCAGCTGAACACCTACGACGTACTCAAGGCAGACGATGTGGTGTTCAGCGTCGAGGCCTTGAACGCCTACATCAGCGCTCACACAGCCGACAAGGCCCACACCGAGGCCAACGACGAGCAGGAGGTTTCGGCCTGATGGCTAGCATCACTGACCCCCGCGACATCATTGTGGCCCCGGTGATCTCGGAGAAGTCCTACGGGTTGATCGAGGACAACGTCTACACGTTCATCGTGCACCCCGAGTCGAACAAGACGCAGATCAAGATCGCGATCGAGAAGATCTTCAAGGTCAAGGTCGACTCGGTGAACACGGCAAACCGCCAGGGCAAGCGCAAACGTACCCGCACCGGTTACGGCAAGCGCAAGGACACCAAGCGGGCCATCGTCACGCTGGCCCCGGGAAGCAAGCCGATCGACCTGTTCGGAGCGCCGGCCTGATTCCGGGCCGCGGAAATTCGAGAGATACTAGAGAGACTTAGAAGACATGGGAATTCGCAAGTACAAGCCGACGACCCCGGGTCGTCGCGGTGCCAGCGTCTCCGATTTCGCCGAGATCACTCGCTCGACTCCGGAGAAGTCGCTGGTTCGCCCCTTGCATGGCCGCGGTGGCCGAAACGCGCACGGCCGCATCACCACCAGACACCGCGGTGGTGGTCACAAGCGTGCTTACCGCGTCATCGACTTCCGGCGCCACGACAAGGACGGCGTCGATGCAAAGGTCGCACACATCGAATATGACCCGAATCGCACCGCTAACATCGCGCTGCTGCATTTCCTCGACGGCGACAAGCGCTACATCATTGCACCCCAGGGTCTTTCGCAGGGTGACAAGGTGGAGTCCGGTGCCAACGCCGACATCAAGCCGGGAAACAATCTGCCGCTGCGCAACATCCCCGCAGGCACCCTGATCCACGCGGTGGAGTTGCGGCCCGGGGGCGGAGCCAAGCTCGCTCGCTCGGCCGGCGCCAGCATCCAGCTGCTCGGCAAGGAAGGCGCCTACGCATCGCTGCGTATGCCCAGCGGTGAGATCCGCCGCGTCGACGTGCGCTGCCGCGCCACCGTCGGCGAGGTCGGCAATGCCGAACAGGCCAACATCAACTGGGGCAAGGCCGGCCGCATGCGGTGGAAGGGCAAGCGCCCCATCGTCCGTGGTGTGGTGATGAACCCGGTGGATCACCCGCACGGCGGCGGCGAAGGCAAGACCTCCGGTGGTCGGCACCCGGTCAGCCCGTGGGGCAAGCCTGAAGGTCGCACCCGTAAGCCCAACAAGCCGAGCGACAAGCTCATCGTCCGACGCCGGCGCACCGGCAAGAAGCGCTAGTCGTTCGGAAAGGAAGACACAGCGATGCCACGCAGCCTGAAGAAGGGCCCGTTCGTCGACGACCACCTGCTCAACAAGGTCGACGCCCAGAACGAGAAGAACACCAAGCAGGTCATCAAGACCTGGTCGCGTAGGTCGACCATCATCCCCGACTTCATCGGGCACACCTTCGCGGTGCATGACGGCCGCAAGCATGTCCCGGTGTTCGTCACCGAGGCGATGGTGGGACACAAGCTCGGCGAGTTCGCCCCGACCCGCACATTCAAGGGTCACATCAAGGACGACCGGAAGGCCAAGCGCCGATGAACGCAGTGACTGAATATCCCACCGCGATCGCCAAGGCGCGCTTCGTGCGTGTGTCGCCGACCAAGGCGCGTCGGGTCATCGACCTGGTGCGCGGCAAGTCCGTGTCCGACGCTCTGGACATCCTGCGGTGGGCGCCGCAGGCCGCGAGCGAGCCGGTCGCCAAGGCGATCGCCAGTGCGGCGGCCAACGCTCAGAACAACGAGGGTCTGGATCCGTCGACGTTGTTTGTCGCGACCGCGCACGCCGACGAGGGGCCGACGGCCAAGCGGATTCGACCGCGGGCCCAGGGACGGGCTTTCCGGATTCGTAAGCGCACCAGCCACATCACCGTGATCGTCGAGTCACGGCCTACTGGGGAGGGGCGCGACCGCACCGCCGTTCAGTCGGCCAGCGACACCCGCGCCCGCAGGGCGCAGGGCAGCAAGGCCGCTGCAGCCAAGGCACCAGGCGCGAAGGGCGCGAAGGTTTCTGCTGCGAAAGCGACGGAAGCCTCAAAAACAGCCGAGGCCACGAAAGTGACCGAGGCAGCCGACGTAGCTGAAGCGGTCGAGATCAAGACTGCCGAGGCGCCGGCCAAGAAGGCCCCGGCGAAGAAGGCTGGGGCGAAGAAGGCCCCGGCCAAGAAGGCTGAGAAGGCTCCGGCCAAGGAGGCGGCAGCCAAGAAGACCCCGGCGAAGAAGGCTGGGGCGAAGAAGGCTCCGGCCAAGAAGGCCTCCAGCAAGAAGACCACCACCGCGGATGCTTCCGACGAAGCGAAGGGAGGCTCGGAGTAGTGGGCCAGAAAATCAACCCCCACGGCTTCCGCCTCGGGATCACCACCGACTGGAAGTCCCGGTGGTACGCCGACAAACAGTACAAGGACTACGTCAAGGAAGACGTGGCGATCCGCCGGCTGCTGGCCACCGGTCTGGAGCGCGCGGGCATCGCCGACGTTGAGATCGAGCGGACCCGCGACCGGGTCCGGGTCGACATCCATACTGCGCGGCCCGGCATCGTGATCGGTCGCCGCGGCACCGAGGCCGACCGCATTCGTGGTGATCTTGAGAAGCTCACCGGCAAGCAGGTGCAGTTGAACATCCTCGAGGTGAAGAACCCGGAGTCGCAGGCGCAGTTGGTGGCTCAGGGCGTGGCCGAACAGTTGAGCAACCGTGTCGCGTTCCGCCGTGCCATGCGCAAGGCGATCCAGTCGGCGATGCGCCAGCCCAACGTCAAGGGCATCCGCGTGCAGTGCTCGGGCCGCCTGGGCGGCGCCGAGATGAGCCGTTCGGAGTTCTATCGTGAGGGCCGCGTGCCGTTGCACACGTTGCGTGCCGACATCGACTACGGGCTGTACGAGGCCAAGACCACCTTCGGCCGTATCGGTGTGAAGGTATGGATCTACAAGGGCGACATCGTCGGTGGCAAGCGTGAGCTCGCCGCCAGCGCGCCCGCCGGGGCTGACCGCCCGCGCCGCGAGCGTCCGTCCGGTACCCGTCCGCGCCGTAGCGGGGCCTCGGGTACCACGGCGACGAGCACCGACGCGGGGCGTGCGGCATCCGGCGTCGAGAGCGCGCCGGCGGCTCCCGCCGAGAGTGCGCCGGCGGCTCCCGCCGAAAGTGCGCCCGCGGCTCCCGCCGAGAGCGCACCCAGCGCCGAGGCGGCAGGTGCCACCGAGAGCGGTGCTCCTGCCTCCGGCGCCGATGCATCCAGCACGGAAACCACGGAGAACTGATCATGTTGATCCCGCGGAAGGTCAAGCACCGCAAGCAGCATCACCCCAAGCAACGTGGCATCGCCAGCGGCGGTACCACAGTGAGCTTCGGTGACTACGGCATCCAGGCGCTCGAGCACGCCTACGTCACCAACCGGCAGATCGAGTCTGCCCGTATCGCGATCAACCGGCACATCAAGCGTGGCGGCAAGGTGTGGATCAACATCTTCCCCGACCGCCCGCTGACCAAGAAGCCGGCCGAGACCAGGATGGGTTCGGGTAAAGGCTCTCCGGAGTGGTGGGTGGCCAACGTCAAACCCGGACGAATCCTGTTCGAGCTGAGCTACCCCAATGAGGAGACCGCCCGGGCTGCGCTGACCCGTGCGATCCACAAGTTGCCGATCAAGGCGCGCATCGTGACCAGAGAGGAGCAGTTCTGATGGCAGTGGGAGTGTCGCCGGGCGAGCTGCGTGAATTCGGCGACGACGAGTTGAAGGACCGCCTGCGCGAGTCCAAGGAAGAGCTGTTCAACCTGCGTTTCCAGATGGCTACCGGCCAGTTGACCAACAACCGCCGGCTTCGCGTCGTACGTCAGGAGATCGCGCGGGTTTACACCGTACTGCGCGAGCGTGAGTTGGGCCTGGCTGCCGGGCCCGGCGGTGAGGAGTCGTAAATGGCGAACAACGCCGGAACCAAGACCGGGACCAAGGGTCCTGCGCGCACCCCGCGCACCGAGAAACCGCGCGGCCGCCGCAAGACGGCGATCGGCTACGTGGTCAGCGACAAGATGCAGAAGACCATCGTGGTCGAACTCGAAGACCGGGTGAAGCACCCGCTGTACGGCAAGATCATCCGAACCACCAAGAAGGTCAAGGCGCACGACGAGGACGGCCTCGCCGGCGTCGGCGACCGGGTGTCGCTGATGGAGACGCGGCCAACATCGGCCACCAAACGGTGGCGGCTGGTGGAGATCCTCGAGAAGGCCAAGTAGAGCCGGATCGGCAGAGGAGCCGTTCGGCGATCCTCCGTTCGCTGACGGCGTCAGCTGGATACGATGCGGCTGATGAAGGCGCTCAGGCGGGGTATCGGTGGGTTGTCGGCGGCATTGGTTCTCCTTGCCAACGTAGTGGTCGGCGGTCTTGCGCCCGGCGCGGCCGCTCAGGAAGGGCTGTTGGATTCGCCGACCCTGTCGATGTGGGAACTCGGCGCCAACGACGACCTGGCAATCTATGGCCGCAAGGGGTCGCTGACGCTGAACTTCGAGGTGCCGAAGGGACTGTTCCCGGTCTCGCTGAACGCCATCGTCGAAGTCCCGCCCAATGTGGCCGGTGCGACCCTGGCTGTCACGCAGGACAACCGCACGGTGTCGCGGATCGGCCTGCCGCTCGATGGTCCCGCGCCGATCAGCATTCCGCTGGACGGTGTCCGACTCAACGGCACCGCGTTGACCGTTGCGCTCGAAAGTCGGCTCTTCCCAGTTCCGGGATACTGCCTCTATGACGACAACATCCCGCTGCTGTTGAACGCGACCACCGTGAGTTTCGATGGGGTTGAGACTGTTCCGACAGTTGTCGCGGACTTCTTGCCGCCGCTGCTGAAGAGGCTGACCATCTTCGTGCCGGAAACAGCCTCGCGGGCTGAGACCGCCGCTGCCTTGCAGTTGACGACAGCCGCTGTTGCGCGGTACGGCAAGCAGGGAATCGATGTCGACTTGGTGCCGATGGCTGGGGAGGTGACCACGCCGTGGGCGCCGTCTCAGCCTTTCGAGCGTCAGATCGTGATCCGGGAATCCGACGAGCTTGCGGTGAGACTGCAGGCTCGCGACGGGGTGCCCTCGCTGTTGATCACCGGCAGTGGCGCAGACCTGGAGAACCAGGCCAGGCTGCTCGGCTCCGATGTGCTGGGACTCGCATTGGCGCCCACGACGGTTGCCGGTCCGCTGCTCGCGACCCCGAAAGTGGCCCCGAACTCGACGACGTTGGATGAACTTGGTCAGGTCGGACTCAGCTCGCAGGAGATAAAGCCCTCGGTGTCGATCGGGTTGGATCAAACGCGTTTCGGTCGCCCGATCACCGACGTCCGCATGCACCTGCGGGGCACGTATACGCCGCTGCCATCCCCTCTGGTCGGGCAGATCGTGGTTTCGGTGGGCGATCAGGCCATTGACCAGTGGCAGATTGAGTCCGGGGGGGTGATCGACCGCGAGGTGACGATCCCGAACATGCTGTTGGAGCGCTACACGAGTGTCGGGGTGGCCCTGGATTTCAGCGGCGACATCGTCGGTGACTGTGATCGCTTCGAGCCGGTGATGCTCAGGATCGACGAGGCCACCGTCATCGAAAGTGAGCCGGCGAAGCGACCCGAGCCGGCTGGTTTCGGTTCTCTGCCACAGGCATTGATGCCGCGCATTCAAGTCGGGGTCGGAGGCGACGGGTTCGACGATGCCGTACGTGCGGTCACCATCATCGAGGGACTGCAACGGCTCAGCGCGGTCAGACTGGACACCGAGGTCGTGTCAGCCCCGCAAGCTGTCGATTCGCAGGCGCCCGCTGTGGTGATCTCGGCCAGCGGCTGGGACTCACCGCTGACCCTGCCGGTGGCAATCTTCGGCGACAACCAACTTGAGATCGAGCCGTTCGACAACCGGGGCGCCACGACTCTGACCCTGGATCCGGCGAGACCGCTTGGCTCATTGCAGACAGTGTTCGACGGCGACCGCACCCTGCTCGTCGCGACCTCCAATGACGCTGCCGGACAGCTGGATGCCCTGCTCGAGTGGCTCGACGACGACCCGGGACGTTGGTCGCAGTTGCAGGGCACGGCGGTCATCATGGCGTCTGGGTATCCGCCGGTGACGGTCAATACCGAAACAACGGCCGAAGCGGTGGCCCCGGCGGAAAGCCGTTCGCTGCCACTGCTCTGGATCGGAGCGACAGTTGCCGGGGTTGTATTCGCAGGGGCGGTCGCCGCACTGCTGATCCTGCGACGGCGGCGTCGCACACCGAGGAGCGAAGGACCGCCGCCGGACCGGGTCGGTCAGTCCGAACCGGTGCCGCCACCCCCGTGGTCCTGACTAGACTCGTCCCCGGTGTCGCGCAATACCACCGCGCGCAACGGGTGTAGTCTCCGGGCGGTCGCACGCGGATCGGACGAAGGCGGGTCATGGCAGCGGAATTCAACGGCAAGATCGAACTGGACATTCGCGATTCCGAGCCGGACTGGGGTCCGTACATGCCGCCCAAGGCGCCCCAGGGGGCGCCGAACGTGCTGTATGTGGTCTGGGACGACGTGGGCATCGCCACCTGGGACTGCTTCGGTGGCCTGGTCGAGATGCCGGCCATGTCACGCATCGCCGAGCGGGGAGTGCGGCTGTCGCAGTTCCACACCACCGCGCTGTGCTCGCCCACCCGGGCTTCGCTGCTGACCGGCCGTAACGCCACCAGCGTGGGGATGGCCATGGTCGAGGAGTTCACCGAGGGATTCCCCGGTATCAACGGCCGGATCCCCTTCGACACCGCGCTGATCTCCGAGGTCCTCGCCGAGCAGGGATACAACACCTATTGCGTCGGCAAGTGGCACCTGACTCCGCTTCAGGAGTCCAACCTGGCCTCCTCGCGACGGCACTGGCCGTTGTCGCGCGGTTTCGAGCGGTTCTACGGGTTCATGGGCGGGGAGACCGACCAGTGGTACCCCGAGCTGGTCTACGACGGGCACCCGGTGGAGGCGCCCGGCACCCCTGAGGAGGGTTACCACCTGTCAAAGGACCTCGCCGACAAGGCCATCGAGTTCATCCGCGACGCCAAGGTGATCGAGCCGGACAAGCCGTGGTTCTCCTACGTGTGCCCCGGCGCCGGCCATGCGCCGCACCACGTTTTCAAGGAGTGGGCCGACAAGTACGCGGGCAAGTTCGACATGGGCTACGAGCGCTATCGCGAGATCGTGCTGGAGAACCAGAAGCGGATGGGCCTGGTCCCGCCGGATACCGAGCTCTCGCCGATGAATCCATACCTGAACGATTCCAGCGCCACCGGAGAAGCGTGGCCGCGGCAGGACACCGTGGATCCGTGGGACGAGCTCGATGACGAGGCGAAGAAGTTGTTCTGCCGGATGGCCGAGGTGTTTGCCGGTTTCATGTCCTACACCGACGCCCAGATCGGCCGAATCCTGGACTATCTCGAGGAGTCCGGACAGCTCGACGACACGTTGATCGTGGTGATCTCCGACAACGGGGCCAGCGGCGAGGGCGGTCCTGGCGGCTCGGTGAACGAAGGCAAGTTCTTCAACGGCTACATCGACACCGCCGAAGAGGGCCTCCGATTCTACGACCAGCTGGGCAGCCCGAGCACCTACAACCACTACCCGATCGGGTGGGCCATGGCGTTCAACACGCCCTACAAGCTCTACAAGCGCTACGCCTCGCATGAAGGCGGAATCGCCGACAGCGCGATCATCTCCTGGCCCAAGGGAATTGCCGCACATGGCGAGGTGCGCGACAACTACGTCCACGTCAGCGACATCACCCCGACGGTCTACGACCTGCTGGGCATCAGCGCTCCGGACACGGTCAAGGGCATCACGCAGAAACCGCTGGAGGGTGTGAGTTTCAAAGCGGCACTGGATGATTCAGGAGCCGACACCGGGAAGAAGACGCAGTTCTACACGATGCTCGGCACTCGGGGAATCTGGCACGAGGGCTGGTTCGCCAATGCCGTGCACGCCGCCGCCCCTTCCGGCTGGTCGAAGTTCGATGCCGACCGCTGGGAGCTGTTCCACATCGAGGCGGACCGCAGTCAATGCCGCGACCTGGCAACCGAACACCCGGACAAGCTCGAGGAACTGAAGCAGTTGTGGTTCAGCGAAGCGCAGAAGTACAACGGCCTTCCGCTGAGCGACCTCAACATGCTGGAGATGCTGGCTCGGACCCGACCGGGTCCGGCCCAGGACCGCTCCACCTACGTGTACTACCCGAACACCGCCCCGTTGGCCTCGGGAGCGTCGGTGGAGCTGGTTGGACGTTCCTTCTCGGTGCTGGCCGAGGTGACTGTGGAACGAGCGGACGCCGGTGGCGTGCTGTTCAAACAGGGCACCGGGCACGGCGGCTACGTGCTGTTCCTCTCCGACGGACGGCTGAACTTCGTCTACAACTTCTTCGGCGAGCAGGAACAGGTGCTGACCTCTCCCGATCCGGTACCGGTTGGGGATCACATCCTGGGCGTCGGCTACGCCCGCACCGGCACTGTCGAGGGCAGTCACACCCCGCTCGGTGATGCCACCCTGTTCATCGACGGTGCCGCGGTGGCCACCCTGCCCGGGGTGAAGGCCCACCCATTCATCCTGGGTCTGGCCGGCGGCGGCATCAGTGTGGGGCGCAACCCCGGGCAGGCTGTATCGCAGCTGTACAGACCGCCGTTCGACTTCACCGGCGGCACCATCGCCCGGGTGGTGCTGGACGTGTCCGGTGTGCCTTACGTCGATGCGGAGAAGAAACTGGCGCTCGCATTCGCAAAGGACTGATGACCAGGCAAGGCATGCTCACCGAGCTCGTCGATCTGCCCGGCGGATCGTTTCGGATGGGCTCGACGAAGTTCTACCCGGAAGAAGCGCCCGCGCACACCGTTACCGTGGCCGCCTTCGCCATCGAGAAGCATCCGGTCACCAACGCCCAGTTCGGCGAGTTCGTCGCCGCCACCGGTCACGTCACCGTCGCCGAACAGCCACTGGACCCGGCGCTCTACCCCGGAGCCGACCCGCGGGACCTGGTTCCGGGGGGACTGGTGTTCCGGCCCACCGCGGGGCCTGTTGATCTACGCGACTGGCGGCAATGGTGGCACTGGACGCCCGGAGCCTGTTGGCGCCATCCGTTCGGTCCCGGCAGCACGGTGACCGAACGGCCGGATCACCCAGTCGTCCAAGTGGCCTACCCGGATGCCGCGGCCTACGCCCGCTGGGCCGGGCGTCGGCTGCCGACCGAAGCCGAATGGGAGTACGCCGCGCACGGTGGCGCAACAGGCACCTACGCATGGGGAGAAGACCCGACACCCGGCGGGGAACTGATGGCCAACACCTGGCAGGGCCGATTCCCGTACCGCAACGACGGCGCTCGCGGCTGGGTGGGCACCTCACCGGTGGGGACGTTTCCGGCCAACGGCTACGGGCTGCTCGACATGATCGGCAACGTCTGGGAATGGACGACCACCCGCTACTTCGGCCACCACCGATTGGATGCCGAGGACCGGCCCGCGGATCAGGAACGGTCCTGTTGCCCACAGCCGTCGCCGGATCCGACGGTCTGTCAGGCGCTCAAGGGCGGGTCGCATCTGTGCGCGCCCGAGTACTGCCACCGATACCGGCCGTCGGCCCGGTCGCCGCAGTCCCAGGACAGTGCGACCACCCACATCGGTTTCCGCTGCGTGACTGACGTCGATCGCTAGCCTGCGAGGGTGCGCAAGATCCCCGCGACCGGCCCCCGCCAGAACGGGGCCGACCACGTCGTTCGCCTGCCCGACGGGCGGTCGATCGGATACGCGGAGTACGGCGACCCGTGTGGGTCGGTGATCGTCAGCGCGCACGGCGGGTTGGCCTGCCGCCTCGACGTCGCGGCCGCGGCCGACGTCGCCAGGCAGACCGGTGTGCGACTGATATCGCCGGACCGGCCCGGCATCGGGCTCTCCGACCCGCAACCAGGGCGCACCATGGCGCAGTGGGCCCGAGACGTGGGCGATCTGACCGAGGCGCTGGGAATCGGCCGGTTCGCGGCGATGGGCTGGTCGATGGGCGGGCAGTACGCGGCGACGCTGGCGCACGAACTGCCGGACCGCGTCAGCCGGCTGGCGGTCATCGCCGGCGCCTTGCCGCTGACCGAGCCGGGCGTGTTCGATCAGCTCCCGGCGATGGACCGTGTCTACACGCGCCTCTCTCAGCGGGTACCGCTGCTGGCCCGGGCCGGTTTCCGGGTGACGTGGCTGTTGGCGCGCAGCTCACCCGGCCTGTACGGACGGGTCGCCGCCCACGTATTGGGGCCCGCCGA
This sequence comes from uncultured Mycobacterium sp., assembly GCA_964513475.1. Lineage (GTDB taxonomy): Bacteria > Actinomycetota > Actinomycetes > Mycobacteriales > Mycobacteriaceae > Mycobacterium. The sequence goes on from CAZEMS010000028.1 coordinate 32,842, forward strand.
CGCCGCGGTGTTGCGTACCGAGGGATTCGCCACGTTCGCCCACATGTCGGCCGAGGCTCTGCGCCGTCCCGCCGGCGTGGTCGAGGACTACCGGGCCTGGATCCGGCCCTGGGGCTTTGCCCCCGAGGATCTCACCGTCGAAACGGACATCTGGGCCGGTGTTGATGATCGGCTGGTCGATCCGCACTGGTCGCTTCAACTGGCCAGCCGAATCCCCGGCGCCACCCTCGAGCTCCGGGAGGGCGGGCATTTCCTGGCCCACCGGCACTATCGGGAGATCTTCGAGTCCCTGCTCGGTCACGCTCCGACCGAACTGCACCGGAACAGCAGAGGTAGAAGCAGGTGACCAGCTGCGATTTGGTTCCTCGCCGAGCCTGACCTAAACTTCAACGGTTGCCTTGGGCAGACCTCGGTCGGCGTACGCAGAATGTTGACCCCGCGTGCCCTTCGGTGACACAAGACCGCGCATGTCAGGTCTCTGGTGGCTTGCAACCAGGATCTCTCCGCTTGGCGTGCACACATCACCAACTCAGGAGATCGAGTGATTCAGCAGGAATCGCGGCTGAAGGTCGCCGACAACACGGGCGCCAAGGAGATCTTGTGCATCCGTGTGCTCGGTGGCTCGTCCCGGCGCTATGCCGGCATCGGCGACGTGATCGTCGCGACGGTCAAGGACGCCATCCCGGGCGGCAACGTCAAGCGGGGTGAAGTGGTGAAGGCCGTGGTGGTGCGCACCGTCAAGGAGCGCCGCCGCGCCGACGGCAGCTACATCAGATTCGACGAGAATGCCGCCGTCATCATCAAGAACGACAACGATCCCCGCGGCACCCGCATCTTCGGTCCGGTCGGTCGCGAACTGCGCGAGAAGCGCTTCATGAAGATCATCTCGCTTGCGCCGGAGGTGTTGTAGATGAAGGTTCACAAGGGCGACACCGTGCTGGTCGTCTCCGGCAAGGACAAGGGCGCCAAAGGCAAGGTGCTGCAGTCCTATCCGGACCGCGACAAGATCCTCGTCGAGGGCGTCAACCGGATCAAGAAGCACACCGCGGTATCGCGCACCGAACGCGGCGCTCGGTCCGGTGGCATCGTCACTCAGGAGGCGCCGATCCACGTGTCCAACGTGATGGTCGTCGATTCCGACGGCAACCCGACCCGCATCGCCTATCGCGTCGACGAAGAGTCCGGCAAGAAGGTCCGCATCTCCAAGCGCAACGGCAAGGACATCTGACGATGACTACCACCGAAGGGACCACCACCGAGAGCGCCGAGACCGCGGTGAAGACCCCGCCACGGCTCAAACAGCGCTACCGCGAGGAGATCCGCGAGAGCATGCAGTCGCAGTTCGGCTACCCGAACGTGATGCAGATCCCCGGCGTGGTCAAGGTCGTCGTCAACATGGGTGTTGGCGATGCCGCTCGCGACGCCAAGCTGATCAACGGGGCCGTCAACGATCTCTCGCTGATCACCGGGCAGAAGCCGGAGATTCGCCGTGCTCGCAGGTCGATCGCACAGTTCAAGCTGCGCGAAGGGATGCCGATCGGTGCGCGGGTGACCCTGCGCGGCGACCGGATGTGGGAGTTCCTGGACCGGCTCATTTCGATCGCACTACCGCGTATCCGCGACTTCCGCGGGCTGTCGCCCAAGCAGTTCGACGGCACCGGCAACTACACCTTCGGGCTGACCGAGCAGTCGGTGTTCCATGAGATCGACGTGGACTCCATCGACCGGACCCGTGGCATGGACATCACCGTCGTCACGTCAGCGACGACCGACGACGAAGGCCGGGCGCTGCTTCGCGCGCTTGGCTTCCCGTTCAAGGAGAACTGAGCAGATGGCAAAGAAGGCGCTGGTCAACAAGGCCAACAAGAAGCCCAAGTTCAAGGTGCGGGCCTATACCCGCTGCCAGCGGTGTGGTCGCCCGCAAGCGGTCTTCCGCAAGTTCGGGCTCTGCCGAATCTGCCTGCGTGAGATGGCCCACGCCGGCGAGCTGCCCGGTGTGCAGAAATCCAGCTGGTAGAGCCGGCCGAGTGATGAACGCTTGCGCGACGAGCAAGTTACCCAGACCAATCCGACGGACCAACAACACAGGTATTGCGGCAGGCCCCGGGAGCCTCGAGGGAACCGCCGCGAGGAAGGTGAACCTGCGATGACGACGATGCGGAGCGCAGCGACGATGAGGAGCAGCGCGCGATGACCATGACGGATCCGATCGCGGATTTCTTGACACGTCTGCGCAACGCCAACTCGGCGTACCACGACGAGGTGGCGCTGCCACACTCGAAGATCAAGGCCAACATCGCCGAGATCCTCAAGAAGGAAGGCTACATCGCCGACTTTCACACCGAGGATGCTCGCGTGGGCAAGTCGCTGGTGGTCCAGCTGAAGTACGGACCCAGCCGCGAGCGCAGCATCGCCGGTCTGCGCCGGGTGTCCAAGCCTGGCCTGCGGGTGTATGCGAAACACACCAGCCTGCCACGGGTGCTCGGCGGTCTGGGCGTGGCGATCATCTCCACGTCATCGGGTCTTCGGACCGACCGCCAGGCGGCACGAGAAGGTGTGGGCGGGGAAGTCCTCGCCTACGTATGGTGAGAGGAGCCGGACATGTCGCGTATTGGAAAGCAGCCGGTCTCGGTTCCGGACGGCGTCGATGTGACGATCGACGGGCAGGATGTGTCGGTCAAGGGTCCCAAGGGCACCCTTTCGCTTACGGTCGCTGAGCCCATCCGGGTGGCCCGTAACGACGCCGGAGCCATCGTGGTGAGCCGGCCGGACGACGAGCGGCGCAACCGTTCGCTGCACGGGTTGAGTCGCACGTTGGTGTCCAACCTGGTCACCGGCGTCACTCAGGGGTACACGACGAAGATGGAGATCTTCGGCGTCGGCTACCGCGTGCAGCTCAAGGGCAGCAACCTCGAGTTCGCGCTGGGTTTCAGCCATCCGGTCGTGATCGAGGCCCCCGAGGGCATCACGTTCGCGGTGGAGACGCCCACCAAGTTCTCCGTCTCGGGCATCGACAAGCAGAAGGTCGGCCAGATCTCGGCGAACATCCGCCGGTTGCGTCGCCCGGACCCGTACAAGGGCAAGGGTGTGCGTTTCGAGGGTGAGCAGGTCCGGCGCAAGGTCGGAAAGACAGGTAAGTAGCGATGGCACAGGCAACCCGAGCCCCACAGAAGCCGTTCGGACGCAGCATCTCCGAGGTGCGCCGACGCGACCGGCTGCGCCGGCACGCGCGGCTGCGCAAGAAGATCTACGGCACAGCCGAGCGGCCCCGCCTGGTGGTCAACCGCTCGTCGCGGCACATTCATGTGCAACTGGTCGACGACCTCACCGGCACCACGCTGGCCGCCGCGTCGTCGATCGAGGCCGACGTCCGGTCGGTGGAAGGCGACAAGAAAGCGCACGGCGCCCGGGTGGGTCAGCTCATCGCCGAACGTGCCAAGGCAGCCGGAATCGACACCGTTGTGTTCGACCGCGGTGGGTACACCTACGGCGGCCGGATCGCTGCCCTGGCCGACGCCGCCCGCGAAGCGGGACTGACGTTCTGACCGGCGGGCTTGCGATGATGACTAACTTTTCGATGTATACCGATGGAAGGACGAAATGATGGCCGAGCAGGCAGCTGGAGCGGCCGGAGCATCGGGTCCGCCCACCTCCGAGGGCGGCCGGCCCCCCCGCGGCGAGGGCCGTCGGCGTGACGACCGTGGCGGCCGGGGTCGCGACGGTGGTGACAAGAGCAACTACCTCGAGCGCGTCGTCGCCATCAATCGGGTGTCGAAGGTGGTCAAAGGCGGCCGGCGGTTCAGCTTCACAGCGCTGGTGATCGTCGGTGACGGCAACGGCATGGTCGGTGTCGGCTACGGCAAGGCCAAGGAGGTTCCGGCTGCGATCGCCAAGGGTGTGGAGGAGGCCCGCAAGAGTTTCTTCCGGGTTCCGCTGATCGGTGGCACCATCACCCACCCGGTGCAGGGAGAGGCCGCCGCGGGCGTGGTGATGCTGCGTCCGGCCAGCGCCGGTACCGGAGTGATCGCCGGCGGTGCCTGCCGCGCGGTGCTGGAGTGCGCCGGGGTGCATGACATCCTGGCCAAGTCGCTGGGCAGCGACAACGCGATCAACGTGGTCCATGCGACCGTGGCCGCGCTGAAACTGCTGCAGCGGCCCGAAGAGGTGGCGGCCCGGCGTGGCCTGCCCATCGAGGACGTCGCGCCGTCGAGGATGCTCAAGGCCCGGCGGGAGGCCGAGGCGTTGGCGGCGTCCGCGGCACGTGAGGGATCGGCGTAGACGATGGCACAGGCACTCAAGATCACCCAGGTGCGCAGCAGTACCGGCGCACGCTGGAAGCAGCAGGAAAGCCTGCGCAGCCTCGGGCTGCGCAAGATCCGTCAGTCGGTGGTCCGCGAGGACAACCCGCAGACTCGTGGATTGATCAATTCGGTCCACCACCTCATCGAGGTCGAAGCAGTCGACGCGGTGGAACCCGCTGAGGGGAGTAGGAAATGACGATCAAGCTGCACGACCTGCGCCCGGCGCCGGGTTCGAAGACCGCCAAGACCCGTGTCGGTCGCGGCGACGGTTCCAAGGGTAAGACCGCTGGTCGCGGCACCAAGGGCACCAAGGCCCGCAAGAACGTCCCGGTGGCGTTCGAGGGCGGCCAGATGCCGATCCACATGCGGCTGCCCAAGCTCAAGGGCTTCCGCAACCGGTTCCGCACCGAGTACCAGGTCGTCAATGTCGGCGACATCAACCGGTTGTTCCCGGAGGGCGGCGAGGTCGGTGTCGACGAATTGGTGGCCAAGGGCGCCGTTCGCAAGAACTCGCTGGTGAAGGTGCTCGGCGACGGCAAGCTGACTGCCAAGGTCAGCGTCACCGCGCACAAGTTCAGCGGTAGCGCACGGGAGAAGATCACCGCCGCCGGCGGCTCGGTGACGGTCCTCGGATAGCCGGGGTTCACCGGTTCTCCAGCACCTGCACTCGCCGGGTCAATTCATTCGCCGCGAGTCGGCGAGATTGAAGATTCGCAGGAAAAGTGCGAGTGGCGGTCTGCGAATTCTCAATCTCGGCGCGTGAGCGTGACCGTCAGCCCGATACCTCGAACGCCGAGGCAACGAACCGGTCCAGCATGGCGCGTTCCTCGGCGGCGTCCGCGCCCGGCCAAAGCACCAGTGACAGCACCACGCGCACGACCCACTGCGCGGCCAAGGTGTCGTCATCCAGGCCGGTCAGTTCGGTGGCGAAGCGGGCCAGCGCATCCGACTCGATCAGTGTGACCGATCGGCGCATGTCGGCGCTGGGCGCGATCAGCTGCGCGGCAACCGGGTCGGCGCGGATCTCCCGCAGGGCGACCTCGATGGCCCGCACGGCGCGGTCCCGGCCGGCGAGGCCGGCGACCGCCGAATGCACCTTCTCGGTGATCCGCTGGGCGGCGCGGGACAGCACTGCATCGCGGATCTGTGCCTTGCCGCCGGCGTGGCGGTACAACGTCGCACGCGAACAGTGGACGCGCGCGGCCAGCTCGTCCATGTCCAGTCCGTCCAGGCCGCGGCGCGCGATCAGGTCGGCGGCCGCCGCATGAATCCGTGCGGAGGCCACGGCGCCGCGGTTGGCGCCGACTAGCCAGTCGCTGGTCACCGTCTCAGTATGAGACGTCCCAGGGGTGCGACGGCGGTATTCATCGGACGGACAGCACCAGATGTTGGCGGCGACGAACGAGAACGCTCGGCAGCCACGGGCCGATGTCGACGGCGTCTATCCACGACGTCCGGGCAAGCAGCAGCCTCAGTACGGTCAGGGCCTCCAACCTGGCCAGTGCAGCGCCGACGCAGAAATGAGCGCCCCTGCCGAACGTGATGTGCGCCTTGGGGTCGGCGCGGTCGAGACGGAACTCGCCGGGTGCCTCGAAGCGGTCCGGATCGCGGTTGGCGGCACCCCACAGCAGCAGGATCCGGGAGCCGGCGGGCAGCGCGGCGCCGGCCAGCTCGGTATCACGCAGGACGTGGCGATAGTGACCGCGAAACGGTGGTTCGAAGCGCAATGTCTCCTCGAGGAAAACCGCCAGCAGCTCCGGGTCTTCCCGCACGCTGCGCTGGATCTGCGGATTCGCGGCCAGAATCGACGCCGCGCTGCCCAGTAGCGCGGCCGTCGACTCGCCGCCGGCGCCGAAGAGCGTCACCAAGATGAGCGCCGCGGTGAGCTGATCCAGGTGCTGCCTGGCGCATGCCGCGGCCAGGTCGCCGAGCAGGTTGTCCGGCGGATCGGCGGCGGCCAGCCGGAGGTGGTCGAGGACGTATTCGCTCAGGCGCATCGCCGCGGCGCCGGATACAGCGAGCTGTTCGGTCGACACGAGTCCATCGAGCAGCTGGGTGCTGGCGTAAGCCCAGTTCAACAGGCGATCCACGTCGGCGTCCGGGGCTCCGATCAGGTGGGTGACGACCATCATCGGCAGGCGGTCGGCCAGCCCGCCCATCCACTCGATCCGACCTTCGCGCCGGTTGCGATCGAACAGCCGGTGGAAGGTGTCGGCGATGAACGGCTCGCTAGCCCGGATTCGCTTGGCGGCCAACCGCGGTATCAGCATCTTGCGATGAACGACGTGAGTGGGGTCGTCGGCGGTGGCCAGGACATGGGTGGGCCCGCCGACAGGGTCCATCTCGAACGCCGTCAACACGCCGGCTCCGTCGTAGACCATCGTCGCGGTCAGATTCGATGAGAAATCCTCGGGTCGGCTGATCGCGTCGTTGACCGCATCCCAGCTGCACACCGCGTAGAAGCCGGAGTCTCCGATCCGGTGCACCGGCCCCTGCTCACGGAGGCGGTCATAGACCGGATACGGATCCTGGATCGCCGAGGCGCCCAAGAACGTGGCCGGATCGCTCAGACCGGACGCGGGGGCTGATGAGGTGGCCGGGGTCACCGTCCCAGCGTGGACAGGACCGATCACGGGGTCAACGCCGTGCTGTGAAGTCGAGAACCGTTACCCGAGGGCCTCCCCGCACTCGTCTCAATGCGATCTCGATGCCCCTGCTCGGCGGTTCTGACCGCGTTGACCCGGTCGCGTCTCCGTCTCAGCCTGAGAACATCAGATGGCAGCGCCTCCGCCCACACGCGGCGGCGATCGACGGGGCGGCGCCGGTAATCTCGTGCCATGCTCGAATTTCTGCCCGGCATCCCGGGTACCGACGATCTGAGGGCACTGGCCCGCCGGATAGACACCGCCCGGCACCGCGGCGTCCCCAACGGTTGTCTGCTCGAACTGGATCTGCTGGCACCGCCACACGAGACCGGCGGTTTCGATCCGTTGGCGCTGATCGCCGGCAACGCCAGGCCGCTGTTGTTGCGTGACGCCGTCGCCGCGATCTACCGCGCCGCCGAGGACGATCGGGTCGCCGGCCTGATCGCCCGGGTCCAGATGCCCGCTGCCGCCCCCGGGCCGGTGCAGGAGCTTCGCGCGGCCATCGTCGACTTCAGCGCGGCCAAGCCGTCGCTGGCGTGGGCGGAGACCTATCCGGGCACTCTGTCGTACTACCTGGCCTCGGCGTTCCGCGAGATCTGGATGCAGCCCTCCGGCACGGTCGGTCTGATCGGCTTCGCGACCAACGCCCTGTTCCTGCGCGACGCGTTGGACAAGGCCGGCATCGAAGCGCAGTTCATCGCTCGCGGTGAATACAAGTCGGCTGCGAACCTGTTCACCCAGGACGGCTACACCGAGGCCCACCGCGAGGCCGATTCCCGGCTGATCGAAAGCCTGCACGACCAAGTGCTGGCCGGTGTTGCGGAGGCTCGGCACCTCGACGCCGACGCCCTCGACGCCCTGGTGGACCGGGCTCCGCTGCTGCGCGACGATGCGCTGTCGGCCGGTCTGGTCGACCGCATCGGTTTCCGCGACGAGGCCTACGCGCGGATCGCGGAGCTCACCGGCGCGGCCGAAATCTCGCCCGAGACCGGTGACGCGGACTCCGACGACGCGCCCCCTCGCCTCTATCTCTCCCGCTATGCGCGAGCCACATCGTCTCGAGTGGGGGCGCCGGTGCCGCTGCCCGGGCTGCCGGGGAGCAGATCCAAACCCGCCATCGCGGTGGTCACCCTGCACGGCCCCATCGTCAGCGGTCGCGGGGGACCGCAGGTGTTGCCGTTCGGGGGTAACAGCGCAGGCGGTGACATCATCGCCGCCGGGTTGCGTGAGGCCGCGGCCGACGACGACGTGTCCGCGATCGTGCTGCGCGTGGACAGCCCGGGGGGATCGGTGACCGGTTCGGAGACGATCTGGCGCGAAGTGAACCGGATTCGTGAGAGTGGCAAACCCGTCGTGGCCTCGATGGGCGCGGTCGCAGCGTCCGGCGGCTACTACGTGGCGATGGCGGCCAACGAGATCGTGGCCAACCCCGGCACCATCACCGGGTCGATCGGAGTGGTGACCGGCAAGCTGATCGCGCGCGATCTCAAGGAACGTCTCGGGGTCGGTTCGGACTCGGTGCGTACCAACCGCAATGCCGACGCCTGGTCGGTGAATGCGCCGTTCACCGATGAACAGCACGCGCACGTCGAAGCGGAGGCGGACCTGTTCTACACCGACTTCGTCGAGCGGGTCGCCCGAGGCCGGGATCTGACCGTGGCCGCCGTGGACGCGGTGGCCCGCGGCCGGGTGTGGACCGGCGCGGACGCCGAGGCCCGCGGCCTGGTCGACACGCTCGGGGGGCTGCGCACCGCCATCACCCGTGCCAAAGAACTGGCCGGCCTGGACGCCGACGACGACATCCGGCTGGTCCACCTTCCGGGTACATCGTTGTTGGAGTTCCTCCGGCCCCGGCCGTCCTCGCAGCCGGCCGCCGCGTCGCTGCCGGACGCCGTGGGTGCTCTGCTGGGCCGGTCGCTGGTGGGTGTCATGGATCAGGCCGAGCGGTCGCTGAGCGGCGCAAGCGCGGTGTGGCTGGGCGGTTCTCGGTTCTGACCCCTACTTGAGTACCGCGGAGACGTAGCTGAGATCGGCGAACATCGTCATCATCTCGTCGTCCGGGAACTCGAGCCCGTTGGCGGCGTAGGCCTCGCGCGCGGTCTGTGCGGTCACCTGCCAACCGGCAGCCGCCAGGTAGTCGATGACGTTGTTGCGCTCACCCTGGTAGATGAGGTCGGCCATCTCGATCTCAGAACCCAGCTGCTTGAGGCGCTCCGAAATCCGCTGTGCTCGCTCGTCGGTCAGCGCGCTCAGGTCGGGCACGTACTCGGTGGCCAGCCGACTGCCCGGTGCGCTCAGCGCGGTGATGTTGTCGAACAAGGCATCCTGGGCGCTCGGCGGCAGATAGATCAGCAGGCCCTCGGCGATCCAGGCGGTGGGTTGCCGGCGGTCGAAGCCGCGGTCGGCCAGTGCGGCCGGCCAATCGTTGCGCAGGTCGATCGCCACCGGGCATCGCCGGGCCGCCGGTTCGGCGCCGAACTCGGCGAGGACCCGCGACTTGAAGGTGATGACGTCTGGCTGGTCGACCTCGTAGACGGTGGTGCCGTCGGGCCAGGGTAAGCGGTAGGCCCGCGCGTCCAGCCCGGCGGCCAGGATCACGGCCTGGCGGACACCGTCGGCGGCGGCGTCGAGAAACAACCGGTCGAAATGTCGGGTGCGTACGGCCATCCCTTCGGCCGCCCGGATCGGGCTGAAGTTCTCATCGAGATCCTCGAGCCGGATCTCGCCGTCGAGAATCTGGCTGAACAGGCCGAGCCCGACCGCGCGCACGAGCGGCTCGGCGTACGGGTCGTCGATCATCCCCTCCCGGTGGGCGAGCACTCGTTGGGCGGCCACCATCGTCGCCGTTGCGCCGACGCTGGAGGCCAGATCCCAACTGTCGTTCTCGGTGCGGGCCACGGTCCCTCCGTTATTTAGCTTGGGTAATAGATGTCGCCGACTGTACGCTCCGATCGTGGCAGCACGGCGCCACCCGGTCGCGCTACTGATCGGTGCGGATGCAGTGGGGCCCAACTGTTACTCTCGTAGACTGTTTGACGCGTGGCTCCGCAGGCCGTGGTCTGTGCGGGCGCCGTACCTGACTTGACCAAACGCTGGACCAGAACCCAGCCCATTCGGCACGCCGCGACACCAGGTCGGCTGCGCAGGAGGAAGAGTGCTCTCGGCTTTCATCTCGTCACTGCGGACAGCCGATCTCCGACGAAAGATCCTGTTCACCCTCGGGATCGTGATCCTCTACCGGGTCGGTGCGTCGTTACCGTCCCCCGGGGTCAACTACCCCAACGTTCAGCGGTGTATCGAGCAGGTCAGCGGAGGTGACTCCGCGCAGGTCTACTCCCTGATCAACCTGTTCTCCGGTGGCGCGCTGCTGCAGTTGGCGGTCTTCGCGGTGGGCGTGATGCCCTACATCACCGCCAGCATCATCGTGCAGCTGCTGACCGTCGTCATCCCGCGGTTCGAGCAGTTGCGCAAGGAGGGTCAGTCCGGGCAGGCCAAGATGACGCAGTACACGCGTTATCTGGCCGTCTCGCTGGCCGTTCTGCAGGCCACCTCGATCGTGGCCCTGGCCGCCAACGGCGGCCTGCTGCAGGGCTGCACGCTGGACATCATCAACGACGATTCCATCTTCACCCTGGTGGTCATCGTGATCGTGATGACCGCCGGAGCGGCCCTGGTGATGTGGATGGGCGAGCTGGTCACCGAGCGCGGCGTCGGAAACGGCATGTCGCTGCTGATTTTCGCCGGCATCGCGGCCCGCATCCCGTCCGAGGGCCAGATGATCCTGGAGAGCCGCGGCGGCCTGACCTTCACGTTGGTCTGCCTGGCGGCTCTGGCGATCCTCACCGGCGTGGTCTTCGTCGAACAGGGCCAGCGGCGCATCCCCGTGCAGTACGCGAAGCGGATGGTCGGACGGCGCATGTACGGCGGAACGTCGACCTACCTGCCGCTCAAGGTCAACCAGGCCGGCGTCATCCCGGTCATCTTCGCCTCGTCGCTGATCTACATTCCGCAGCTGATCACCCAGCTCATCCGCAGCGGCAGTAGCAGCACCGAAACCGGCTGGTGGGAACGGTTCGTCGCGGAGAGTCTGACCGATCCTTCGGACCCGGTGTACATCGCCATCTACTTCGGCCTGATCATCTTCTTCACTTACTTCTACGTCTCCATCACGTTCAACCCCGACGAACGGGCCGACGAGATGAAGAAGTTCGGCGGCTTTATCCCCGGCATCCGGCCCGGCCGGCCCACCGCTGACTACCTGCGGTACGTGCTGAACCGGATCACCCTGCCGGGCTCGATCTACCTCGGTGTGATCGCCGTGCTACCCAACGTGTTCCTCCAGATGGGCAGCGGCGCATCACTGCAGAACTTGCCGTTCGGCGGCGTAGCGGTTCTGATCATGATCGGGGTCGGGTTGGATACCGTGAAGCAGATCGAGAGTCAGCTCATGCAACGCAACTACGAAGGGTTCCTTAAGTGAGGGTCGTTCTACTCGGCCCGCCTGGTGCGGGTAAGGGCACGCAGGCGCAGAAGTTGTCCGAGAAGCTCGGTGTTCCGCAGATCTCCACCGGGGACCTCTTTCGTCACCACATCGGCGAAGGCACCGACCTGGGTGTGGAAGCCAAGCGCTACCTCGACGCCGGTGATCTGGTGCCCAGCGCCCTGACCAATGCCCTTGTCGAAGACCGCATCGATCAGGGCGACGCGGCCGACGGCTTCATCCTGGACGGCTACCCCCGTTCGGTGGAACAGGCCAAGGCGCTGCAGGAGATGCTCCAAGCCCGCGACACCAAGCTGGACGCGGTGCTGGAGTTCCAGGTCTCCGACTCCGAGCTGTTCAGCCGGCTCAAGGGCCGCGGTCGTGCCGACGACACCGAAGAAGTCATCCGCAACCGGATGAAGGTCTACCGCGACGAGACCGAGCCTTTGCTGGCCTACTACCGCGACGTCCTCAGGACCGTCGACGCGATCGGCAGCCTCGACGAGGTCTTCGCCCGCGCGTTGCGCGTGCTCGGCAAGTAGCCCACGGTCGCGCAGGATCGCCCACCGATGATCGCGTTGCCGGGGCTGCGCAACCGCAAGGTGGTCCCCCAGCGCAGCGCCGCCGAACTCGACGCGATGGCCGCCGCCGGCGCGCTGGTCGCCAGGGCCCTCGAGGCCGTCCAGAAGGCTGCCGGCCCGGGCGTGACCACCAAGGACCTCGACGACGTCGCCGAGTCCGTCATCCGCGACGCGGGCGGAGTGCCGTCCTTCCTCGGTTACCTCGGCTACCCGGCCAGCATCTGCTCCTCGGTGAACGACCGCGTCGTGCACGGAATCCCGTCGGCCACCGAGACGCTGGCCGCCGGTGACCTGGTGTCCATCGACTGCGGTGCGATCGTCGACGGCTGGCACGGCGACTCGGCGGTGACGTTCGGCGTCGATGCGCTCATTCCCGTCGACGAGGCGCTCTCCGCGGCCACCCGCGCCGCGCTGGAGGCCGGTATCGCGGCGATGGTTCCGGGAAACCGGCTCACCGACGTCTCCCACGCCATCGAGCTCGGGACACACGCCGCCGAGCAGCGCTACGACCGCAGCTTCGGCATCGTCGCGGGTTACGGGGGCCACGGCATCGGCCGCCAGATGCACATGGATCCGTTCCTGCCCAACGAGGGCAGGCCCGGCCGCGGCCCGTACCTCGCACCCGGCTCGGTACTCGCCATCGAGCCCATGCTCACCCTGGGCACCACCAGGACACGGGTCCTCGAGGACGAGTGGACGGTCGTCACCGCCGACGGCTCCCGCGCCGCGCACTGGGAGCACACCGTCGCCGTGACCGAGGACGGCCCGCGGATCCTCACGTGTTGATCGCTGGTAGACGCGGCATGGCGGTGGGGGCTCGGTGACCTTCCAGCCAGCAGGGCGCGTCGAGCGCGACCCGATCGCGCTGGCCCGCGCCAACTGGGAGCGCGCCGGCTGGGGCGAGGTCGCCGACGGCATGGTTGCGGTGACCTCGGTGATGCGGGCCCACCAGATCCTGCTGGCCCGGGTCGAGACCGTGCTGCGGCCCTACGACCTGAGCTTCTCACGGTTCGAACTGCTGCGGTTGCTGGCCTTCACCCGCAGTGGTGCCATGCCCATCACCAAAGCGTCCGATCGGCTGCAGGTGCACGTCACCAGCGTCACCCATGCCATCCGGCGATTGGAGGCCGCCGGTCTGGTGGAGCGCGTCCCGCACCCGACCGACGGGAGGACGACGCTGGTGCGCATCACCGAGCTCGGCCGTTCGACGGTGGAAGACGCCACCGTGACGCTGAACAAGGTGTTCGCCGACATCGGGATGTCAGCCGGGGAGTCACGGGCGCTGGCCGCGTCGATCGAGACCCTGCGCCGTCACGCCGGCGACTTCTGACCCGACGGCCAATGCGAACGGATGGTCCCTGCTGGGCTGCTCACTCGCAACGGGCGGGCAGGGGGATCGTTGCGGTCACCGCGGTGCCTTCGGCGGGTCGCGACCGGATGTTGAGTCGCCCGCCGACGATCTCGGCGCGCTCGGCCATGGACAACAGCCCGTAGCCGCCCATCTCGTCACCACCGAGCGGATGCTCGAACGTGTCGAAACCGACACCGTCATCGATGATTTCGAGCCGGGCGACCTCGCCTGTTGCGCCGCCCGACGGACCCGGTTCGACCCTGAAGGTCAACCGGGCGCAGCTGGCTCGGGCATGTTTGACCACGTTCTGCAGGCATTCTTGGGCAATCCGATACAGGGCTAGCTCGATATGGTCGGGTAGCCGGGTCTCGGCCAGCTCCACCTGGATCTCTATCTGCGGGATGGACCGTGCCAGGCTCGCCAGCCCGCCTGACAGCCCCAGGTCGTCGAGGACCGGGGGGCGCAGCCCGCTGATCGCCGCCCGGGCCTCCTCCAACGTCAGTTGGACCAGCTCGCGGGCCTTGTCTAGCTGCTCGGCGACGGCGGGTGGATCGGCAACCGACCGGATAGCGGCGTCCAACCGGTAGGACAGCGTGACGAGTCGTTGCGAGATCCCGTCGTGGATGTCCCCCGCCAGGCGGCGGCGCTCGATCTCCTGCGCCTCGATGACCTGCTCGACGAAGTTCTCGTGCGCGCGCTCGCGGGCCACCAGCTGACGGTGCAGGCGGGCCTGGTGCAGCGCCCCGGCGATGAGCCTGCCGATGACCAGCAGCAACTCCACGTCGCCTGCGGTGAACTCCCGCCGCTGCACGGTGTGCACATTGAGCACGCCGACGAGTCCGCCGGGGTCGGTCTCCATCGGCACCGACACCATGGAGGTGAAGTCCTTGCCGCGCAGCGATTCGAACGGCCGATACCGCGGATCGGACTCCTTGTCGTGGCTGATCACCACCGGCTCGCGTCGGCTGGCCACCCACCCGGAGATGCCCTGGCCGAGCGGCAGCCGGATCTTGCCGACCTCGCTGTCGAACGGCGGGGTCGCACCGGCCAGCGTGAGCGAGCGGTCGCTGTCGTCGAGAACATGGACGAAACACACGTCGCTGGCGGTGGCCGCGGTGATCATCCGGGCCGCCGCCGCGGCAAGTGGCGCCACCCCGGGGCCGCTGGAGGCGGCCTGGATCAGTTCGCGCAGCAGGGCCAGCTCACGGTCGGCGGCCAGCGCGTACTGGCTGAGATCACGCACCGCACTGGACGTGCGGGCTTCGTCAGGCTTATCGGGAGGCTTCTCCGCACGCGTCACTGGTAGATGCCTTCCCGCAGCGCCGTGGCGACCGCAGCGGCGCGATCGCTCACACCGAGCTTGCGGTAGATGGATCGCAGGTGGGTCTTCACTGTCTCGTCGCCGATCACCAGCTTGCCGGCGATACCGCGGTTGGACAGGCCGTTGACGACGTAGGACAGGATCTCGCTCTCGCGCTGGGTCAGGCCCTGCCGCGCCCCGGGCCAGAACTCGTCGCGCTGCAGCCGGGCCGCGGTGTCGACGGCGCGGGCCGCCATACCTGGGTCGATCGCCGTTTCTCCGCTGTGCACGAACTCCAGCTGGCGGACCAGTTCGTCGCTGCTGATGCTCTTGAGCAGGTAACCCGACGCGCCCACCCGCAACGCCTGGAACAGATACTGCTCGTCGTCATAGACCGAGAGCATCACGATCTTCCGCTGCGGGTCGCGTTCGCGCAGCGTTAGACACAGGTCCAGCCCACTGGCACCCTGCATCCGCACGTCGCAGAGCACGATGTCGGGGTCCAGCTCCTCGATCACACCGACCGCACGCTCGGCGCCGACGGCCTGTCCGACCACGCAGACCCGGTCCTCGAAGGCCGCCAGCATCGCCTTGAGTCCTTCGATGACCATCTCGTGGTCGTCGACCAGGACGATGCGCACCGGTGTCCGCATGGCAACACTGTAGGACCAAGCTGCGACGACGACGCGGCAAGCCCCGCCGCCGCAGCACCACCTGAACCCGGCCGGACCGGGTACCCCGACCTGGCCTGCCCAATCCCCCCTTTGGGGGACGACGCGTCCTGTGATGTGGGACACCCTGGAGAGGTGCCGACAACACAGGAGAGAACGTGGCGAGCGGGACGGTTCTGGTGGGACTACCCCGGCGGACACGCCCGGCCGGCTAGAGGCGACGGTCACCCGTTGCGCGCGCTGGTCTTCGACCTGGAGGCCCTGACCGATATCGACTGCGACGGCCACCGCGAGGCGTTCAACGCGGCCTTCGCCGCCCACGGTCTGGACATCCACTGGTCCAAGACCCGCTACCGGAGACTGCTGGCGCTGAAGGATGAGCGGCAACGGGTGACGGCCGAACTCCGCAGGCGCGGTATCAGCACCGAATGCGATGTGCTGTGTGAGGTGCTCGCTGACGAGATCTGCGCGACGGCGGCCGAGTTGTTCGAGGAGATGGTGCTCGACGCGGACCTGTCTCCGCGGCCGGGCCTCGTCGATCTGGTGATGGATGCCTACGCGGCGGGCGTCGAGATAGCCGTGGTCACCGGCGGTCGCCGGAACTGGTCGGAGCCGTTGGTGCGTCAACTGGTCGGTGAGGGTCTTGTCGGAACGGTCGTCACGGCCGACGACGTGGACGATTCCGGTGCCGGCTCAGGCCCCGAGGCCTACCGGCTTGCGCTCTGGGAACTCGGTGTGTCGGCAGAGAACACCCTGGTCATCACGGGTTCGGCTGCCGGAGTGCGCGACGCCACCGCTGCCGGTCTGGCCACGGCGGGGACCCAACCGCAGACTGTCGCGGAGTGTCAACGCCTGCACGACAGCTGGTGGGCGGGGCACCGGAGCTCAGCCGCGTAGCACCTCGATGACTGCGCTGAAGTCCTTGTCGGCGTGGTCGGAGGCGAACTTCGCGTAGATCTCTGCTGCGTGGCTGCCCAGAGGCGCGCGGGCGCCGGTGGAGGCCACCGCGTCCATCGCCAGCCCGAGGTCCTTGTTCATCAGTGCGGTGGCGAATCCGGGTTTGAAATCATGGTTGGCCGGTGACGTCGGAACCGGTCCGGGCACCGGGCAATTGGTGTGAACCGCCCAGCAGTTGCCGGTCGCGCCGGTGATCACGTCGAACAACGACTGTGCGGACAGTCCGAGCTTCTCGGCCAGCATGAACGCCTCGCCGATGGCGATCTGCTGCACCGCCAGCACCATGTTGTTGCATAGTTTGGCGGCCTGGCCGGCGCCGGAAGCGCCGCAGTGCACGACCTTGCCGGCCATCGGCTCCAGCACCGGACGGGCTCGCTCGACTGCTTCGGCGGTGCCGCCCACCATGAAAGCCAGGGTGCCGGCATCGGCGCCCTTCACCCCGCCCGATACCGGCGCGTCGAGTTGGGCGAAACCGCGTTCGGCGGCCAGGGCATTGACCGCACGCGCGTCATCGACCGAGATGGTCGAGCTGTCGATGAACAGTGTTCCGGTCGGGACGGCGGCCAGCACATCGGCGTAGCAGCTCTTGACCAGTTCGCCGTTGGGCAACATGGTGATCACCACGTCGGCGTGTGCGACGGCCTCGGCACCGCTGTCGAAGACCTGCGCGCCCTTGGCGCCCGCGGTCTCCCTGGCAGCGGCCACCGGGTCGAATCCATGCACGATGTGTCCCGCGGCCAGCAGGTTCGCCGCCATCGGGCCGCCCATCTTGCCCAGTCCCAGGAACGCGATCGTTGTCATGGTCTCCCTGTCTCTCAGCTCGGCCGGTCTCTTCCCGGCTCGGATTCGCTACGCGGTCGCTCGAGCCCGGGCGGCTGCAGCCCGGCCGATGACGACCCGCATGATTTCGTTGGTGCCCTCCAGGATGCGGTGTACCCGGAGGTCGCGGACGATCTTCTCCAGCCCGTACTCGCGCAGGTAGCCGTATCCGCCGTGCAGCTGCAGTGCCTGATCGGCGACTTCGTAGCACGCGTCGGTGACGTAGCGCTTCGCCATCGCGCACAGCTCGACCTTGTCGGGATGGTCCTCATCGAGTGCGTTCGCCGCCCGCCACAACAGAATTCGCGAGGTCTGAAGTGCGGTGGCCATGTCGGCCAGGGTGAACCGCACCGTCGGCTCGTCCAACAACGCCGAACCGAACGCTTGCCGGTCTGCCAGATAGCCCGCCGCCTTGTCGTAGGCGGCTTGCGCGCCACCGAGCGAGCAGGCCGCGATGTTGATGCGGCCGCCGTTCAGACCGTTCATCGCGATCCCGAACCCGGTGCCCGCGCCCTCGGCGCCGCCGAGCATCGCCTCCGCCGGCACCCGAGCGCCTTCGAATATCACCTGCGCGGTAGGTTGGGCACTCCAACCCATCTTCTGCTCCGCAGCCCCGAAACTCATTCCAGGCGTGTTCTTTTCGACCACAAAGGTGGATATCCCCCGGTGGCCGGGTTCGTTGTCCGGGTTTCCGGTACGTGCCATCACGATGTACACGTCGGAGCTCCCGGCGCCGGAGATGAACTGCTTCACGCCGTCGAGCACATAGTGATCGCCGTCCCGGGTCGCCTTAGTTCGTAACGCACCGGCATCGGAGCCGGCGCCCGGTTCGGTCAGGCAGTAACTGGCGATGGCGTCCATCGATGCCAGCCGCGGAATCCAGGTCTTGCGCTGTTCCGGCGTGCCGAACGTGTCGACCATCCACGCGCACATGTTGTGAATGGACAGGAATGCCGCGATGGTCGGATCGGCCTTCGACAACTGTTCGAAGATCCGTACCGCGTCGATGCGGCGCAGTCCGCTGCCGCCGACCTCCTCGTGGCAGTAGATGGCCGCCATTCCGAGTTCGGCCGCCTCCCGCAGTACGTCGATGGGGAAGTGCTTGGTGCTGTCCCACTCCAACGCATATGGTGCCAAACGCTTCTCGGCGAAGGCGGCAGCTGTTTCGGCGATCACCCGCTCGTCGTCGTCGAGTCCGAAGCTGTCCATCGAAGTGCTTCAGCCCTACTTCATCGTGGGGATCACGAATTCGGCGCCGTCCTTGATGCCCGACGGCCAGCGGGATGT
>CAZEMS010000029.1:0-49445 GCA_964513475.1 uncultured Mycobacterium sp.
GACTCGACCCCCACCAGCGGTCCCACCATGCCCCGGACCGACCGGCGAACGCGCCCACTGGTGGTGGTACCAACCCTTCCAACCACAACCACCACCCCAACCCCAATCCGAACCCCCGCCACCATCACCGAACTGAGCTGACCGCGCCGACGGATGGCGACGGGGCTGCGCGCATCGGATAACTACGATCCACGGCGTGGCAGAAATGAGCTATCAGCGGTGGTTTCTTCCGTTGGCGACACCGCTGGGTCTGGGGCCGAAGCGCAGCGATGTGAGCATTCGTGACGGCACCCTGCACGTGGCGATGGGGTGGGGGTTCTCTGCGGACATCCCGCTGTCTTCGATCAAGGATGCCCGGCTGTGCACCGACCGCGTCCTCTCCTGGGGCGTGCACGGATTTCGGGGTCGTTGGCTGGTGAACGGCTCGTCGCACGGTGTGGTCGAGTTGACGATCGATCCGCCGGTCCGGGCGCGGGTCATGGGAGTGCCAACCACGCTGCGTGTGCTGATGGTCAGTGTCACCGATCCAACCGAGCTGATCGAAGCATGCACCCGGGGCTGAACTCTTGAAGGTCGCCGACTGGCAGGTTCATCAGGAAGCTTGGGCACCGGCGTATGCCCCGGGAGTCTGATGCATGATCCCCCGAAACGCCGCGATGTAGGCGCTGGTCGAACTGAATCCGCACCGGTGGGCGGTGGAAGTCACCGACTTGCCATCGGCGAGGAAGCCCAACGAGACGATCACTCGGATCAGGGTCCGCCACTGGGTGAAGGTCACACCCAGTTCCGTTGCGATGAGCCGTTGCAGGGTGCGCTCCGTGGCCCCGACGCAATGGGCCAGTTCGCCGAGTTCGTGGCGACCCTCCGGTCGGCGCACCATGACATCGAGCATCGTCAACAATCGGGAATCCTTCGGCGTGGGCAGCGTCGGACCGCCGTGCAGGCGTGACTGGGTGTCGAAGATCTCATGTTGCAGAACGCATTCCAGTGCCTGTCGCTGGTGAGGATCGCGTCCCTGGTCGTCCAGCGCACGCAGGGTGCTCTGCGCCAGTGGAGTCAGCTTCACCGCGATCGGCTGCTGCGGCCGGTCCGGAACCGAGTCGAACTCGCTGAGGAGGAGCGTGGTCACCTCACAGCGCACATGTGCGCGATGACCATGCTCCAGCTCCGCGGGAATGATGATCGCCCGGCCAGGGCCGGCCACGATCCACGTTGCCGCCGGGGTGCTCACCGCCAAGAGACCGCTGCGCGGAGCAACCACCTGGGTCACCGAATGACGGTGCGGCCGAACAGTTCCGCCCGGGTTGAGAAGAAGTTCGCGCACAGCTTCGACGCTGGTGTCGACATCACTGCTGCCGCTGGGTCTCACGTCGGCCATGGTGTCCCCATTCTCCGCTACCAGGTCTGCGCCGGCGGGCTTTGCCTGACCGGAGCGTCAGCCAACCGGATGCGACGGCTTGCACGCATGAACTGTCCAATGGTCCCCGAAGGACTGCACGCGGACCTTGACGAAACCCGCAGCCGCCAGCCGGCCGGTCAGCTGCGTCGGATCCACCGGGTTGTAGATGTCGTCGACGTGCAATGCGGCGAGGTCCGCACTGGCCAGGCTGTCCGCCGCGACGAACAGACTGCCGGGACGTAGTACCCGGACCACCTCGGCGAAGACCCGGTCCTGTAGCTGCACTGTCGGAACGTGATGCAGCATGGTGAATGACACCACGCCGGTGAACCGGCAGTCACCGAACGGCAACGCGGTGGCGTCGGCATGAACGACCTCCACGTTGGTACCGGTCAACCGGCGTGCCAGATCCGCGGCCAGGCCGACGTCGAGTTCGGCGGCGGTGAGGTGCGAGATTTCGGTGCGCAGGAGATCGGTCGTCATGCCGGGCCCCGGCCCGATCTCGAGCACATCGTCACCAAGACGGGCTCCGTTGAGGGCGTGCGGGAATACGACGTCGGACAACTTCGCGCGCCACTCATCGCTGACAAGTAATTCCAGATGATCTGTGTTCATGCCTGAAAAGCTAGAGCCCCGGACGAATGGCGGAAACCGCGTATCACGACATCCGATAGCGCTAAGACGACAAACCCTGGGTGCGGCGGCGAAGCCCTGCGCTGGATCGCGCAGCCTGCAAGGCTGGGTTCAGAGCATTGTTCGGAAAGGCAGCCCGAAATGTCCGGTGAATGGCAATCAACGGCGTGCATCTTGTGCGAATGCAACTGCGGCATCATCGTGCAGACCGACGGCCGAACACTGTCGCGCATTCGCGGCGACAAGGATCACCCCGCATCTCGGGGCTACACCTGCAACAAGGCGCTACGCCTCGATCACTACCAGAACAATCCGGCGCGGCTGGCCTCTCCGATGCGCCGCCGGCCCGACGGAACCTACGAGGAGATCGATTGGGACACGGCGATAACCGAGATCGCCGAGGGGTTTAGGAACATCCGCGACACCTATGGCGGCGAGAAGATCTTCTACTACGGCGGCGGCGGGCAGGGCAACCACCTCGGCGGTGCCTACAGCGGCGCCTTCCTCAAATCGCTGGGTTCCCGGTACCGATCGAACGCGCTGGCTCAGGAGAAGACCGGCGAACACTGGGTGGACGCACACCTCTACGGCGGGCATACCCGCGGGGAGTTCGAACACTCCGAAGTGGCTGTCTTCGTCGGGAAGAACCCCTGGATGTCGCAGAGCTTCCCGCGTACCCGAGTGGTTCTGAACGAGATCGCCAAGGATCCCGGCCGCTCGATGATCGTCATCGACCCGGTCATCACCGACACCGCCAAGATGGCCGACATGCACCTGCGGGTGAAACCGGGCGGCGACGCCTGGTGCCTGGCCGCACTGGCGGCGGTGCTGGTGCAGGAGAACCTCTGCAACGAAGAGTTTCTCGCTGAGCACGTCACCGGAGCCGAAGAGGTCCGTGAGGCGCTGCGGACTGTTCCCGTCGGGGACTACGCGCGGCGCAGCGGCGTCGACGAAGAGTCGGTGCGCACCGCGGCCCGCCGCATCGCCGCGGCCGGCAGCGTCGCGGTGTTCGAGGATCTCGGTATCCAGCAGGCACCCAACAGCACGTTGTGTTCCTACCTCAACAAGCTGCTATGGATCTTGACCGGGAACTTCGCCAAACCTGGTGGGCAGCACCTGCATTCCATGTTCGGGCCGCTGTTCAGCCCGGGTGGGGTGGGGCGCACACCGGTGACCGGAGCACCGGTGATCGCAGGCCTGGTGCCGGCCAACGTGGTGCCCGAGGAGATCCTCACCGACCATCCGGACCGGTTCCGGGCGATGATCGTCGAGAGCAGCAACCCGGCCCATTCGATCGCCGACTCGAAGGCCTGTCGCGCCGCGTTCGAAGCACTGGAGCTGCTGGTGGTCATCGATGTGGCGATGACCGAGACCGCGCGTCTGGCCCATTACGTGCTGCCCGCTGCCAGTCAGTACGAGAAGCCCGAAGCGACCTTCTTCAACCTGGAGTTCCCGCAGAACACCTTTCATCTGCGCCACCCGCTGTTTGAGCCGCTACCCGGAACGCTGCCGGAGCCGGAGATCTGGGCCCGCCTGGTGCGCGAACTCGGCGTGGTCGCCGACGACGATCTGCGGCCGTTGCGCGACGCCGCCAAGGCCGGCCGCGACGCCTACACGCAGGCCTTCTTCGCTGAGCTGGCGACCAATCCGGCGTTGGGCAAGGTGCTGGCGTTCGTGCTGTACGAGACGCTGGGCCCGACGCTGCCCGAGGGTATGGCCGGGGCGGCCGCGTTGTGGGGACTGGCGCAGAAAGCGGCCCTGAACTACCCGGAGGCCGTACGCCGTGCAGGACACGCGGACGGCAACGCGCTCTTCGACGCGATCATGGACTGCCGTTCGGGTGTGACGTTCACCGTGCACGAGTACGCCGACGACTTCGCTTTGATATCGCGCTCCGACCACAAGATCGCGCTGGCGCTGCCGGAGATGATCGACGAGATCGCCGGGCTCGCCGATGCTGCGCCCGGACGGACCAGTGCGGAGTTCCCGATCGTCCTGTCGGCCGGTGAACGGCGTGCCTTCACCGCCAACGACATCTTCCGCGACCCGGCGTGGCGTAAGCGTGACACCGACGGGGCACTGCGGGTCAGCATCGAGGACGCGGAAGCGCTCGGCCTCACGGACGGCGGGCGGGCCCGCGTCACCACGGCGGCGGGCAGCGCCGAGGCCCGCGTGGAGGTGAGCGCCGCCATGCAGCCCGGGCACGCGTCGCTTCCCAACGGCTACGGCCTGGATTTCGTCGATGCCGATGGGCAGCGCCGCATCCCCGGTGTTGCGCCCAACGCCCTGACATCCACCGAATGGCGCGATGCCTACGCGGGTACACCGTGGCACAAGCATGTGCCGGCGCGCGTCGAGGCGGCCTCGGCCGACCGGGATAGCGGCCAAGGTAAATCCGGATAACCCGCAGAGATTCGACCGCCTGTGGTACTTGTTCTTGAATGGACACGCTGGTATTCGGTTTGCTTCTCGTCGCAGCGGGGGCGGTCTACAAGGCCAGTTCACGTTCGGTGATCCTCTGGTTGTTCCTGGCCGGTCTGCTCACGATGTTGTTCGTCTTCGGCTACCACGCCACCGACCCGCTCGCACTTAACTTCTGATGACGACGAACAAGATCGGCTTCTGGCTCGCGCACCTGTTCGTGTTGGCCTATTGCGTGGTGCTGCTGTCCGCGTTCGGGGTGCAGTTCATCGGCGCTGAGTATCCCTGCCCGTTGTGCATTCTGCAGCGCATGGCGATGGTGCTGGTCGCTCTCGGACCTGCGTACATCATTGCCCGGACCAGGAAAGGCGATGTTTCCCTGCGCGACTACGCCACCGGCTACGGGATGAGCATCGTCGCCGCGATCGCTGGTGCAACGATGTCGTCGCGCCAGATCCTGTTGCACATCGTGCCGCCCGATCCCGGCTACGGCGGACAGGTGATGGGTTTCTACCTGTACACCTGGGCTCTGATCACGTTCGTCATCGTGATCGTTTTCTGCGGGGTCAGTTTCATCTTCGCCGACGAATTGGTCCCGCGCGGAGTCAAATTCGGCGTCGTGTCGAAATTAGTCCTGTGGTTGTTCCTGGCGATCGTGGTGGCTCAGTTCTTGACGACATTCGCGCTCGAGGGGTTCAACTTGTTCCTTCCCGACGATCCGACCGGGTACGAACTGTTCTGAACTGGCCTCAGACCAGGCACTTTTCGAAGAGGAGCTGGAGTTCACGCGGATCTATCGTTCGGCCGATCGCGACCAGCTGGCTTCTGTCAAGGTCCGAACCGGGCTGGAGCTGGACGGGGGTGATCTCGCAGCGGCGGCCCACGATGTGCAGTGCTTGCGGTTGGTCTGTCTCGGAGGTGTAAATGATTCCTTTGCAACGGAATACCGATGACGGCAGTTCCCGCTTGACCATCCGCCATAATGCCTCGACGGAGAACCGGCCGCGGGTGCGATGACTCCAGCGCTCGACAAACGGCAGTTCCGGGTCACCGTGCACCTCAGGCACAAGCCGTGCGTCGAAGCTACTAGACCCGAGAAGAACTGCCAGCGGCGCTTCGCCTCGTACGGTCTCGACGATCCGAACTCGCTTGATGTGCAGATCAATCCAATCCCGAATGACCGTGACATGCTCCGCCCGGACGAGGTCGGTCTTGTTGAGCACCACCAGATCGGCGAAGGCGATCTGGCGCAGTTTCAGCGCGTTGAGTCGGTCGTCGTCCCCGTCGCGGAAGATGCCCTCCGCGTCGATCAGGCAGACGATGCTGTCGATGCGCAGCAACCCTGCGTATCGAGCATCGAGGAAGGTCGTCACCACTCCTGCCGGATCGGCGATCCCGCTCGCTTCCAGGATCACATGGTCGACCGAACCCGTCTGCAGTAGTTCTTCCACCGACGCGACGAGATCATCGCGGATCTCACAGCACACGCATCCGTTGGTGAGGCTGATGGTGTTCGTGCCCACCGCCTCAACCAGCGCCGCGTCGATGTTGATCGCCCCGAAGTCGTTAACCAGCACGCCGATGCGTAACCCATGGTCTCCGAGCAGGATCCGGTTCAGCAGCGTGGTCTTGCCGGCTCCGAGGAATCCGGTGAGCAAGGTGACCGGGACGGGGTTCCGGCCGGCCGGTGACACCGGGTCGGTGCGCGGCGCAGGCGCCAGCAGTGGTCGGCCGGGCGTGGTCACGGTTTTCGCCACCCGGGATCGAGTTCGATGCCGCGCTCGGCGAGCATCTCCCGCGGATTGATGGTGACCCCGGGCCAGGTCTGTGTTGGCTGGCGGAGAACGTCTGGTGGGTAATACTTCTCGGGATCGATCTCCAGATCCCGGACGAACTGCTGCTGTTGGTCCTCCCGCGGGTTACGCGGCGTGGGCAGAGCCATCGTGTCGGGAAGCGGTTCGCCGGAGGCGACGAACCAGCGCGGATCCATCGACGCCGGCGCCGCCCCGTCGGCGATGAGGGCGGGGCGGGACCAGATGGCGTCCTTGGTGATGTTCACGACGTTGAGGTCCAAGCCGAACATGAACAGTCCATCCCAATGTGCGCGGACCTCGGCCACCGACTCCGCCATCAACTGGTCGTCACTCCACTCGAAATGACAGATGGCAGCCATCCGCGGCTGCGCCTGGGCGAACATGTACCCGGCTGCGTAGTAGGGCGTGTGGTAGATGTCCATCGCGTACTCCCACAGCTCGGGTGGCGCACCGACTTTCAGCCCGGTCAGCCATGGAGTGTCGATGGTGCCCTCGGTCACGAAGAGGTCCACACCTCGGCCGTAGCGCACCGAAAGCTCGTCGGGACGACCGTCGCCGGTCCATACGAAGGACAGGCCGGCGTCCTCCCAATCCAGCCGGTACGCCGACGCGCCGTCCTTGACGTGCGAACGGGGCCAGTGCCGTACCGTGACCCCGTCCTGCTGGTAGCAGACGCCGTTGCGCTCGGTCCAGTCGAACTCGTGTACGTCGATCTCGAAGCCGTCACCGATCGGACACGCGTCGAAGTTCTCCTCGTGCCAGCGGTTCATCTTGCGCATGTTCCGTACCATCTCGGCGGTTCCGAGTTCGGGGATGCGACCCGACGGGCCGTAGACGCGCAGCGGTTCGAAGCCACCGGAGAACGCCCGGAACGGGTACATGTACGGCAGATCGGCGAAATGGTCGGCGTGCAGGTGGCTGATGAAGATGTCGTTGATCAGCGCGGCCGGAACCTGTAGCGCAACAGCGTTGCCCACGCTGCCGTTGCCCAGGTCGAAGAAGAAGCGCCGCGGCTGGGGTGTGCCGTTGCCCAGCTCGACCAGCATCGAGGTGCCCTTCTGCAGCGCGTTGGGCGGCCACGGGGAACTGCCCAGGAACGTCACCCGAATCTCGTGCTCGGGGAGGACCTCGGTGCCCGGCAAGAACATGTTGCGGTTGGTGATCGCCGGCCAGGGCCGGTAGTAGTCGGGCAGGCTGATCCCGCCGCCGGGGCGGCCGCCGTAGGGATTCGGTGCTGTGCTCACCGACCTCATCCTGTCAGCTGAGATCCGGCTGCCGGCGGTTCTCGGGCCGATTTTCTCAGTATCCTGCTGGCAGATGACGCGAGATCGGACGGGCGACAACGCCCCTATTCGCCGCGGACTGCGGATGGCTCTGCGCGGACGCCGGGACCCGGCGCCCGTCGCCGGTCAACGCAGCCGAAGCTCCGGCGGCATGGGAGACCTGCACACACGCAAGGTTCTCGACCTCACCATCCGGCTCGCGGAGGTGATGTTGTCGTCCGGTTCGGGCACTGCCGACGTAGTCGCGACCGCCCGGGACGTGGCCGAGGCCTACCAGCTCACCGACATCGTCGTCGACATCGTCGTCTCCACGGTGATCGTGTCGGCGCTACCCACCGCCGACAGTCCACCGGTCACCATCGTGCGCTCGGTGCACAACCGGGCGACCGACTACACCCGGCTTTCCGATCTGGATCGGTTGGTGCAGCGGATCACTGCCGGGGGTGTATCCCTCGACGACGCCCACGCCGCGATGGACGTGCTGTCCGAACGCCCGCACCCGTACCCGCGGTGGCTGGCGACCGCGGGCTGGGCCGGTTTCGCGCTGGGCATCGCCATGCTGCTCGGCGGCAATTGGCTGACCTGCATCCTGGCTGCCGTCACAGCCACGGCGATCGACCGTGCGGGCCGGTTTCTGAACCGGATCGGGACGCCGGTCTTCTTCCAGCAGGTGGTGGGGGCGATGATCGCCACCCTGGTCGCCGTCGCCGCATTCCTGCTGGCGGGACAGGGGCCCACCGCGTTGGTGGCCACCGGGATCGTGATGCTGCTGTCGGGTATGACGCTGGTCGGTGCCATGCAGGACGCGGTGACCGGCTACATGCTCACCGCGGTCGTCCGGCTCGGCGACGCGTTGTTCCTGACGGCGGGCATTGTCGTGGGGATCGTCGCCGGTCTGCAGATCGCCACCCTGGCGGGTGTCACGATCGAACTACACGTCGACGCGACCGAGATGTTCATCACCCCGACCCAGCCGTGGCCGGTCCTGCTGGCGACGTTCGGCGCTGTGCTTGCGGGCGCGTGTGTGACCGTGGCCAGCTACGCACCACTGCGTTCGGTGGTCACCGCCGGGGTCGCGGCTGGGTTCGCCGAATTGGTGTTGATTGGACTGGGTACAGCCGGTTTCGGCCAGATCGTTGCCACCGGCGTCGCCGCGATGGGCGTCGGGCTGCTGGCCACCCTGATCTCGATCCGCCGCAAGTCGCCTGCGCTGGTGACGGCGACGGCCGGGATCATGCCGATGCTGCCGGGCATGGCGGTCTTCCGGTCCGTCTTCTACTTTGCGGTCGAGCAGGACTTCAACGACGCAGTGGCCCAGATGCTGACGGCGACAGGCGTGGCCCTTGCGCTCGGCAGTGGGGTGGTGCTGGGGGAGTTCATCGGGTCGCCGCTGCGGTATCGCGCCGGGCGCCTCGGCGACCTATTCCGCATCGACGGCCCACCCGGGCTGAGAAGGGCGGTCGGCCGGGTCGCGCACCTGCAGCGGACGGACCCGCATATCACTGTCGGCGATGGCCAGCGATCGCGAAGCGTTGCGCTGGGGGCGCCGACGCCGGCGCCGACGCCCAAGGATCGCTCCAGCGCGGACAGTGCCGGGCAGTTCCGCCCCGACGACGAGTTGTAGCCGGACGCCGCCCGGACGTCACTCGGACCCGGCCGCGATGGCCTCGACCACCGCCGCCGGATCATCCAGCGATACGAAGGTACGGGCACCGGCAACCTCGATCAGCGTGGAGTTCGGGAACAGCGCCGCGAGCCGGCGACCCAACAGCAGCGTGAACAACCGGTCGCCGGAACCCCACACCAGCGTCACCGGTTTGGTGAACAGGTGCAGGCGGGTCGCGGTGTCGTTGAGGTCGGTGCGCCCGATGCTGCGGGCCAGCGCGGCGAAGTCGCCGGCGATGCGAGAGTCGGTGCTCGGCGGCCGCAGCCAGGATGCGGTGAGCGCCGGATCTGGATCGGTGGCCAGCAGGCCGTAACCTGCGGCCGAATGACGCAGCACCTTGGGGCGCATGAGCACGCCCAGCGTGCGCACGGCCACGCCGGTTCGCATCAAGGCGAAGATCTTGTCGAACGGGAACGGCGGGAAGGTGTCGAAGGCGTCGCAGTTGGTGAGCACCAGCCGGCCGATGCGCTCGGGGTGGGCGTCGACCAGGAATTGGCAGACACCGCCGCCGGTGTCGTTGCCGACCAGAATCACGTCGTGCAGATCGCGGTCGACGATGAACTCGTGGATCAATTCGGCGACGCCCTGAGGGGAGAGCACTGCCCGGTCGGTGACCGGCGTGGTGTGCGAGCCCAGCGGCCAGGTCGGCAGGATGCAGCGATAGCCCCGTTCGGCGAGCCCGGTGGCCACGGCGGACCACAGTTGGGAGTCCACCAGCGCACCGTGGACGAACAGGACCGGTGGGTGCGTCGAGTCCGGGGGGCCCAGCTCGCGGTAGTCGATGGTCGCCTGCGGCAGCGTTACGTGCGGCATTCCGGGTATCCTTCCGACTAAACTTCCAAACACTTGGTATGCAACGTTACGTACAACCTGTATGCAAATCAACTCTTCCAGTCCCGGGTCCCGCGCGACTCGTCGTTCGCAAGCCGAACGCACGGCGGCGACCCGCGCGTCGCTGATCTCCGCTGCGCGAGAGTTGTTCGCCACCAAAGGCTTCAACGACGTGTCGACAAGAGCGATCGTCGAGGCGGCCGGCTTGACTCGAGGGGCGCTGTACCACCAGTTCGATGACAAGAAGGAGTTGTTCGCAGCGGTTCACGAAGACGTCGAATCGCAGCTGGTGGCCGATGTCGCCGGAAGCATCGTGGCCGAATCCCCTCCGGGGCCGTTGGCCGCGATGCGATTGGGTGCGCGCCTCTTCCTCGATCGGTGCGCGGCGCCCGACGTCCAGCAGATTCTCTTGCTCGACGCACCGTCGGTGCTGGGCTGGGCGCGATGGCGGGAAGTGGGGGTCCGGTACGCGCTAGGCGTAATTGAAGGCTTGCTCACCGGGGCCGTCGAAGCGGGCGAGATTCCTGAACAGCCACTGCGGCCTGCCGCCCACGTGCTCCTGGGGGCGCTCGACGAGGCGGCGCTCTACGTGTCCCGGGCCGAGGACCGGGAACAGGCGCGTGCGGACATGTACGAGGTCTGTGATCGGGTCATTTCCGGGTTCGCGAGCGGGTCCGGGCCAGCCGGGTCGCGATGATCCCCTGGCGGGGAGCGAACAGGTAGGCCAGGGTGAACGCGGCACCGTTGGCGAGAACGACCATCGGCCCCGACGCGGTATCGAGGTAGTAGCTGGCGTAGATGCCGGCCAGTCCGCACCCAGCCGCGATGGCCGGGGCGATCACCAGCATGCGGTTGAATCGATCGGTGAGCAGGTAGGCGGTGGCGCCCGGGGTGATGAGCAGCGCGACGACAAGCACCACACCGACGGCCTGCAGCGCCACCACCGCGGTGAGGGCGAGCAGTCCGAGCAGGGCCGCCCCGAGTAGTCGCGGGTTGAGCCCGATGGCATGGGCGTGGGTGGGGTCGAAGGCGTAGAGCGTGAAGTCGCGGCGCTTGAAGACCAGCACGGCCAACACGATGCCGCTGAGGATGAGGACCTGGATCAGATCGGCGTCCGAGACACCGAGCAGGTTGCCGAAAATGATGTGATACAGGTCGACCTGGCTGGGGGTGACCGAGACCAGCACCAGGCCCAGGGCGAACAGGGTGGTGAAGACGACACCGATGGCGGCGTCCTCCTTGATACGGCTGGTGTCGCGCACGATTCCGATGAGGGCCACGGCGAGGAAGCCGAAGATGACCGCGCCGACGGCGAACGGGGCGCCGGCGATGTAGGCCAGGACCACGCCGGGCAGCACCGCGTGCGAGACGGCGTCGCCCATCAGTGACCATCCGATCAGCACCAGCCAGCAGGACAGGGCGGCACAGACCACGGAGGCGGCCACAGTGGTCGCGGTGGCTCGGACCATGAACTCCAGGCGCATGGGTTCGAGGAGGAACTCCAGCATGCTCACCGCTGTTCGTCGGTCTGCAGACCGAAGGCGCGGGCCAGGTTCTGCGGCTGCAGGACGACCTGGGGCCGGTCGTGCATGAGGACGGTTCGCATGATCAGCGCGGCTTCGTCGGCAAGATTGGGCAGAGCCTGAAGGTCATGGGTCGACACCAGGATGGTGACCCCTGCATCGGCGAGGTTTCGGAGCAGGCTGCTGATGGTGGCTTCGCTGCGTTTGTCGACGCCGGCGAAGGGCTCGTCGAGCAGCAGCACGTCGGCGCCCTGGGCGATGCAGCGGGCCAGGAAGGCGCGCTTGCGCTGCCCTCCGGAGAGCTGCCCGATCTGGCGGTGTTGATAAGCCCGCAGGTCGACGCGATCCAGCGCTTCGTCGACGGCGGCGCGGTCGGCGGCGCGGGCGCGGCGGGCCGGCCCCATGTGGCCGTAGCGGCCGGTGAGCACCACATCGCGCACCGACAGCGGGAAGGTCCAGTCGACGTTCTCGCTCTGCGGCATGTAGCCGATGACACCGGATCTGCGTGCGGCCTGGGGAGAGCTGCCGTGGATGAGAATCCGGCCGGTGTCGGCGCGCACCAGGCCCATCACGGCCTTGAACAGTGTGGATTTGCCGGACCCGTTCATGCCGACCAGTCCGCATACTCGACCCGAGTGCACCGACAGGCTGGCCTGGTCCAGTGCGAGCACGGGGCCGTAGTGCACGGTGACCGAGTCGACGTCGAGCGCTGCCTGCAACGCTGCGGTCACGACGTGCGGCTGCCGGTGAGGGCAGCGGTGATGGTGTCCGCGTCGTGACGGATCAGGTCCAGATAGGTCGGCACCGGTCCGCCGGGTTCGGAGAGCGAGTCGACGAACAGCACCCCGCCGAAGCGGGCTCCGGTCGCCTCGACGACGCGCTGCATCGGTGCATCGGAGACCGTCGACTCGCAGAACACCGCGGGCACGCTGTGCGTCCGGACGAATTCGATGGTGGAGGCGATCTGCTGCGGGGTGGCCTGCTGCTCGGCGTTGACCGGCCAGATGTACCGCTCGGCCAGACCGCCGTCACGGGCCAGGTAGGAGAAGGCGCC
Source organism: uncultured Mycobacterium sp. (assembly GCA_964513475.1). Classification (GTDB taxonomy): domain Bacteria; phylum Actinomycetota; class Actinomycetes; order Mycobacteriales; family Mycobacteriaceae; genus Mycobacterium. Next base: position 12,625 of record CAZEMS010000029.1, read on the forward strand.
CTCACAGGTGACCAGGGCGCGCTGGGCGGCCGGGAGCACGCTCAGCTCCTCGACGAGCTCGTCTTGAACCTGCTGCAGTTGGTCGCGATAGGCCGCGGCGTTGGCCCGGTAGTCGGCGGCATGGTCCGGATCGAGCTCGCTGAACGCGGCGGCAATGTTGTCGGCATAGGTCTGCACGTTCAGCGGCGACATCCACGCGTGTGGGTTGGGCATGCCCGCGTAGGCGTCTCCGCTGATGTCGATCACCTCGACACCTTCGCTCACCACGACGTGCGGCACCTCGATGGCCTCCACGAACTGCGCGAACCACGCTTCCAGGTTCAGCCCGTTGTCCAGGATCAGATCGGCTTGCAGTGCCCGTTTTATATCGCCCGGAGTGGGTTCGTATCCGTGGATCTCCGCGCCCGGTTTGGTGATCGACTCCACCGTCAGGTGCTCGCCTGCGACGTTGGTTGCTATGTCGGCCAGCACGGTGAACGTGGTCAGCACCACCGGCCGCGCGGAGTCCGCACCAGGATCGGGTGCGCAGGACGCCACCAAGACTGCGATCCCCGCCGCCGCAGCGATACGCAGAAGCCGCCGACCGCGCCCCTTCACAACGCCCCCAGATGAGTTCGAACAGTCAATACCGAAAGTTTGGTCTGCCGAAAACATAGCCGCTGTTCGGTGCCGGCGCAATACGCCGACACCACGGCCGGAAAGCGAACCTGGAAGTATCGAAGGCGTGGGTAAGAACGAGCGGGCCAAGATCACGATGACCGACGACGAGATCGCCGGTTTCATCGAACGCAACCGGACCGCGACGCTGGCCACCGTCCTGCCGAGCGGGCGGCCGCACCTGGTCGCCATGTGGTACGCGGTGCTCGACGGCGAGATCTGGTTCGAGACCAAGGCCAAATCGCAGAAGGCCGTCAACGTGCGCCGCAATCCGACGGTCACGGTGCTGATCGAAGACGGCCAGACCTACGACACCCTGCGAGGCGTGTCGATCGACGGCACCTCCGAGACCGTCACCGATCCGGACTCGTTGCTGCGCGTGGGGATCAGCGTGTGGGAGCGTTACACCGGCCCCTACAGCGAGGAGACGAGGCCGTTCGTGGACCAGATGATGCACAACCGCATCGCGATTCGGGTGATACCGGAACGGCTGCGCAGCTGGGATCACCGCAAGCTCGGCCTGCCGCAGCTGCCACTGGGCGGCAGCACCGCGCAATACTTGGGGGAGAGCGGTCGATGACCGCACCCAAACGCCCCGGCCAGCTGGATTCGCCGTTGCTCCCGGTCGTCTTCCGCTATGCCACCAAGGCCCACGTGTGGCTGTACCGCAAGACCCGGGGGAGGGTCGGCGGCAAGTGGCGCATCGGTGCCGGTTTCCGCAAACCGGTCGACACCCTGCTGCTCGAGCACCGGGGCCGCAAGTCGGGCACGATCTTCACCGTTCCGCTGCTCTACCTGCTCGACGGCCCGAACGTGATCGTCGTCGCCTCCCAGGGCGGGCTGCCGCAGCACCCGCAGTGGTATCGCAACCTGGTCGCGGACCCGGATACCCACATCGAGATCGGGGCGCAGCGCCGCGCCGTACGCGCCGTCGTCGCCGGGCCGGCCGAGCGGGCACAGCTCTGGCCGCGGCTGGTCGAGCTCTACGCCGACTTCGACACCTACCAGAGTTGGACCGACCGGGAGATACCGGTGGTCATCCTGCAGCCGCGGTAGGCAGCACTGCCTATTCGGCGAGCCCGTTACGCAGCCGCGCGACGTCATCGGCGCTGACCCCGGCGGCGGCCAGGAAGCCGGTGAGCGAGCCGAACCCCTCGTCGATCGCGCGCCAGGAGGCGTCCAGGTAGTCCTCGTGCACACCGAGCACTGCGTCGGTCAGGCGCGCCTCGGCGAAGGCGACCAGCTCGGGCTCCTGGCCGGTGCGATCCCGCAGAGTGCCGACGATCTGCTCACGCAGGTGGGAGACCGCTTCGTTGCTGCGCAGGAAGTCTTCGACCACCGCGTCGCGCGGGACTCCGATAGTGCGCAGGACGGTGGCGACAGTGAAGCCGGTGCGGTCCTTTCCGGCGAAACAGTGGGTGATCACCGGGCGTCCACCGGCCAGCAGGGTGATCACTCGATGAACCGCCCGTTGCGCGCCGCCCAGCGTGGGAAAGCGTTGGTACTCCTGGGTCATGAAGCGCTTGGCCGCGACGGCGATGTCCTCGTCGGCGGGCTTGTCGGTCATCATCTTCCGGAACGACTCTTCATGGGGCGCTTCGGCGCCGGTCGCCTGGTCCGGGAACGGCAGCAGGTGCACCGCGACGCCGGGGGGCACTCGGCCGGGCCCGCGGCGCTCGATCTCCCGCGGGGACCGCAGATCGGCCACGTCGGTGACGCCCAACTCGACCAGCCGCCTGCCGCCGTCCGCGGAGAGCCCGCTCAGCTCACTGGACCGGAAGAACCGGCCGGGTCGCACCCCGGTTTCGTCGGCGACGTCCCGGAAGTTCCACGCACCCGACAGCCCGTCGCGCGCCGTGGTCACTGCTGTGTCACCGGCCTCGCCGCTACCCGGTCACCGCGGCGGCCAGCGGGGACTTCTCGGCGCCGAGCTCGGCTCGGGCGATGGTGCGCATGTGCACCTCGTCGGGGCCGTCGAAGAGCCGCATCGCCCGGTGCCAGCTGTACAACCGGGCCAACGGGGTGTCGTCGCTGACGCCGGCGGCGCCGTGCACCTGGATGGCCCGGTCGATGACCTCGCAGGCAACTCTGGGTGCCACCGCCTTGATCTGGCTCACCAGCACGTGCGCGGCCTTGTTGCCCTGTTGGTCGATGGTCCAGGCCGCCTTCTCGCACAGCAGCCGGGCTTGGTCGATCTCGTTTCGGGACTTGGCAATCGACTCCCGGACGACCCCTTGCGCGGCCAGCGGCTTGCCGAAGGCGACCCGCTTCTGGACCCGGTCGACCATCAGCGCCAGCGCCCGCTCGGCCGCCCCGAGCGCCCGCATGCAGTGGTGAATCCGGCCCGGGCCCAACCGGGCTTGGGCGATCGCGAAACCGGCGCCCTCCTCGCCGAGCAGGTTCGTGACCGGCACCCGCACGTTGTCGTAGGTGATCTCGCAGTGCCCGTGCTGGTCCTGCCAGCCGAACACCGGCGTGGAGCGGATCACCTTGACACCCGGGGTGTCCATCGGCACCAGCACCATCGACTGCTGCTGGTGGCTGGCCGCATCGGGGTTGGTGCGGCCCATGACGATCAGGATCTTGCAGCGCGGGTCAGCGGCACCCGTCGTCCACCACTTGCGTCCGTTGATGACGTAGTCGGCGCCGTCACGGGTGATCAGCATCTCGATGTTGCGGGCGTCGCTGGAGGCCACGGCCGGTTCGGTCATCGAGAACGCACTGCGGATCCGGCCTTCGAGCAGCGGTTCGAGCCACTGCTTGCGCTGCTCGTCGGTGGCGAACAGGTGCAGCGTTTCCATGTTGCCGGTGTCGGGGGCCGCACAGTTGATCGCCTCCGGAGCGATCTCCAGACTCCAGCCGGTCAACTCCGCAAGTGGCGCGTACTCCAGATTGGTCAGGCCCGACACCGCCGGCAGGAACAGGTTCCACAGGCCGCGCTGTCTGGCCGCCACCTTGAGGTCCTCGATGATCGGCGGCACGGTGTGATCGTTCGGCCCGGCCTGGGCGCGGTAACGGTGGTACTGCTCCTCGGCGGGCAGCACCGACTCGGTCATGAACTCCGACAGACGCTTCTGGTAGTCCTGCGCCTTTGCCGACATCGCGAAGTCCATGACCGCCACGATATGACACCGCGGCACGGCGCCGCGGCATTGCACTGCGGCAGGAGCTATGGCCGGGATCAGCGCGACGTGAGGGCGCGGGAGATCACCAGTCGCTGAATCTGGTTGGTGCCCTCGAAGATCTGCATGATCTTCGCCTCCCTCATGTACCGCTCGACTCGGTAGTCACGGGTGTATCCGACGCCCCCCAACACCTGCACCGCGTCCGTGGTCACGCGCATCGCGGCATCGGTCGCGGTCAGCTTGGCGACGCTGGCCTGCGTCGAGTACGCCCGGCCCCGATCGCGCCTGCGGGCCGCGTCGAGGTACGTCGCCCGCGCGCCGACCACCGCGGCGGCCATGTCGGCCAGCAGGAAGCCCAGTCCCTGGTGGTCGATGATCTTGCGGCCGAACGTGGTTCGCTGGTTGGCGTAGGCGGTGGCCTCGTCGAGCGCGGCCTGCGCCAGCCCGGTGGCCACCGCCGCGATGCCGAGGCGCCCGGAGTCCAGGGCCGAGAAAGCGATCTGCAGACCCTGGCCTTCGTCCCCGATTCGCCGCTCGGCTTCGACACGCGCGTTGTCGTAGAACGCGGACGCGGTGGGGACCGCGTGCAGGCCCATTTTCGCCTCCGGCTTCCCGAAACTCAGGCCGGGCTGGTCACCGGGCACCAGGAAGCACGTGATGCCCCGTCCGTCGCCGGTCCGTGCCGGCGTCCGAACAAACACCGTGTAGAAGTCCGCCCGCCCACCATGGGTGATCCATGACTTCGATCCGTTGATCAGGTAGCCGTCGCCGTCGCGGGTTGCCTCGCAGCGCAGCGCTGCGGCATCCGAACCGGCCTGCGGTTCGGAAAGGCTGTAGGCGCCGATCTGCTCACCGGAGAGCATCCCGGGCAACCACCGGGACTTCTGGTCGTCGGTGCCGAAGGCGAGCAAGGGGTGCGACGACAGGGCGTGCACGCTGACCGCGACCGCCACCGAGGCCCAACGCGCCGCGATCTCTTCAAGAACCTGCAGGTAGACCTCGTATGGTTGGCCGCCGCCACCCCACTGCACTGGCTGCGGCAGGCTGAGCAGCCCGGCTGCTCCCAGTTGCGCGAAGACCCCCTCCGGGTAGGTCTCGGCCTTCTCGTGACCGTCGACGATCGGGTCCAGCACCTTGTCGGCGATGTCTCGGGTCAGTGCCACGAGCTGTTCGGCTTCCTCGCTTGGCAGCAAGCGGTCAACAGCCATCCCTGAACCCTCCTACGCCCTCCTACTAGGGTGTCCCTGCAACTGCATACCGCAGGGGCGTACCGCAGGGGAAGCAGACGAGTTCGTTATGACAGACGCTGTAGCAGAGGGCACAGGGAGGGCTGGAGCAGCTGCAACGGTCGGCGTGGTCGCCGAGTCCGGTGCTGACGAGCGGCGAGTGGCACTGGTGCCCAAGGCAGTAGCGGCATTGGTCAACAGCGGCGTCTCGGTCATCGTGCAGTCCGGAGCGGGGGAGCGGGCGCTGCTGCCCGACGACCTCTACACCGCCGCAGGAGCGACCATCGGCGACGCGTGGTCGGCCGACGTGGTGGTCAAGGTCGCTCCGCCGACCCCCGCCGAGGTCGCCAGGCTGCGCCGCGGGCAGACCCTGATCGGATTCCTGGCTCCGCGCAACGCGGACAACCAGATCGCGGCGCTGGGAGCCGCCGGCGTTGAGGCCTTCGCTTTGGAGGCGATCCCGCGGATCTCCCGCGCGCAGGCGATGGACGCGCTCTCGTCGCAGGCCAACGTCGCCGGGTACAAGGCGGTGCTGCTCGCAGCCACCGAGTCCACCAGGTTCTTCCCGATGCTCACCACCGCCGCGGGCACCGTCAAACCGGCCGGCGTGCTGGTGCTCGGCGTCGGAGTGGCGGGCCTGCAGGCGCTCGCCACCGCCAAGCGTCTCGGCGCCAAGACCACCGGCTACGACGTCCGTCCCGAGGTGGCCGACCAGGTGCGCTCGGTGGGCGCCCGGTGGCTGGATCTCGGTTCCAGCGCCGTCACCGCCGCCGGTGGCGGCGGGTACGCCCGCGAGTTGACCGACGACGAACGCGCCCAGCAACAGAAGGCCCTCGAAGAGGCGATCACCGGCTTCGACGTGGTGATCACCACCGCACTGGTACCGGGCCGGCCGGCGCCGCGGCTGGTGACCGCCGCCGCAGTCGAGGGGATGAAGGTCGGCAGTGTTGTGGTGGACCTGGCCGGGGAGACCGGCGGCAACTGCGAGCTGACCGAGCCGGGTCGAACCGTGGTCAAGCACGGCGTCACGATCGCCTCGCCGTTGAACCTGCCGGCCACCATGCCCGAACATGCCAGTGAGCTGTACAGCAAGAACATCACGGCGCTGTTGGACCTGATGATCACCGACGGGGCGATGGCGCCGGACTTCGACGACGAGGTGATTGCCGCCTCGTGCGTCACGCGAGGGGAGGGCTCCTAGATGTACGACCAGTTACTGGCGAACCTGGCGATCCTGGTGCTGTCCGGGTTCGTCGGGTTTGCGGTGATCTCCAAGGTGCCCAACACCTTGCACACCCCGCTGATGTCGGGCACCAACGCCATTCACGGGGTGGTGGTCATCGGCGCTCTGGTGGTGTTGGGCAAAGTGGAGAACCCGTCGATCGCCATCCAGGTGATCCTGTTCGTGGCAGTGGTGTTCGGCACGCTGAACGTGGTCGGTGGCTTCGTGGTCACTGACCGCATGCTGGGCATGTTCAAGGGCAAGAGGCAGCCGCGATGAACTACCTCGTGTCGGTGCTCTACATCATCTCGTTCGGGATGTTCATCTACGGCCTGATGGGGCTCACCGGGCCCAAGACCGCGGTGCGCGGCAACTGGATCGCAGCAGCGGGTATGGCGCTGGCGGTGCTGGCCACCCTGGTGATGATCCGCGACACCGAGAACTGGCCGTTGATCATCGCGGCGCTACTGCTGGGCGTGGTGCTCGGAGTTCCGCCGGCCCGGATGACGAAGATGACCGCGATGCCGCAGCTGGTGGCGCTGTTCAACGGCGTGGGTGGCGGCACGGTCGCGTTGATCGCCTTGTCGGAGTTCATCGACACCAGCGGCTTCTCGGCGTTCAAGCACGGCGAGTCGCCGACCGTCCACATCGTGGTGGCTTCGCTGTTCGCCGCGATCATCGGGTCGATCTCGTTCTGGGGCTCCATCATCGCGTTCGGCAAGCTGCAGGAGATCCTGCCCAGCCGGCCGATCGGTGCGGGCAAGCTGCAGCAGCCGCTGAATCTGTTGCTGCTCGGCGGCGCGGTGGCCGCGGCCGTGGTCATCGGCCTGGCCGCTCATCCGGGGGTGGGCGCGCCGGTCTGGTGGATGGTCGGGCTGCTCGTCGCCGCAGGTGTGCTGGGTCTGATGGTGGTGCTGCCGATCGGCGGTGCCGACATGCCGGTGGTCATCTCCCTGCTCAACGCGCTGACCGGCTTGTCCGCCGCTGCAGCGGGTTTGGCGCTGAACAACACGGCGATGATCGTGGCGGGCATGATCGTCGGCGCGTCCGGCACGATTCTGACCAATTTGATGGCCAAGGCGATGAACCGGTCGATTCCGGCGATCGTCGCCGGCGGGTTCGGCGGCGGGGGAGTGGCCGTCGGTACCGGGGACGACGTCGACCGGACGGTGAAGGCAACCTCGGCGGCCGACGCCGCCATTCAGATGGCCTACGCCAACCAGGTCGTCGTTGTGCCCGGATACGGGTTGGCCGTCGCGCAGGCGCAGCATGCGGTGAAGGACCTGGCGGACCTGCTCGAAGAGCGCGGAGTGCAGGTCCGCTACGCGATCCACCCCGTGGCGGGCCGGATGCCCGGACACATGAACGTGCTGTTGGCCGAGGCAGAAGTCGACTACGACGCGATGAAGGACATGGACGACATCAACGAGGACTTCGCGCGTACCGACGTGACGATCGTCATCGGCGCCAACGACGTCACCAATCCGGCGGCCCGCACCGACCCGAGTTCGCCCATTCACGGCATGCCGATCCTCAACGTGGACCAGTCCAAATCGGTGATCGTGCTGAAACGGTCGATGAACTCCGGTTTCGCCGGCATCGACAACCCGCTGTTCTACGCCGAGCGCACCAGCATGCTCTTCGGCGACGCCAAGAAGTCGGTCACCGAGGTGTCCGAGGAGCTGAAAGCGCTCTAGACGGGCGGATACGCCGGAGGTGGGTAGCCGTCACCGGTGACCACGCCGCGCAGGCCCCAGGTCATGTAGCTGAAGAAGAACTCGAGCTCGTCGGTCATGTCGTAGTCGGGAGCGGGGTCCATCTGGTTCCTCCAGGTTGGTGACATGTGGGTGACATGTGCTGACACGGCCTTTCCCGGAGTGTAGACCCGCCCGCAACGCTCGCGGTGGGTTCTGGGCTGCTTTCGTTGTCCCCGCCTACACTGCCAACCAGTTGATTGACAGGAACCCGGAGAGTCGCATGCCGTCCGATACCGCCAACTCCGCGAACGGGACGTCCCGGCGCGACGAGTTGCTGGCCGTTGCCACGCAACTCTTCGCTGCCCGGGGCTATCACGGCACCCGGATGGACGACATCGCTGATGCCGTCGGCTTGAACAAGGCGACGGTGTACCACTACTACGCCAGCAAGTCGCTGATCCTGTACGACATCTACAAGGGCGCGGCCGACTCCACCGTGAGCGCTCTGCACGACGATCCGACTGCCTCGGCGCGCGAAACGATCTATCACTTCACCCGCCGACTGCTGGTCGGAATCGCACACGACATCGGACGCGCAGCCGTCTACTTCCAGGAGGGTCCGTACCTCACCGAGTGGCTCACCGAACAACAGGTCGGCTACATCCGCTCGGCTGAGACCCAAGTCTACGAGCATGTCCGTGACGTCATCGACCGGGGCATCGCCAGTGGCGAGTTCTACGAGTGCGATTCGCATGTGCTGGCGCTGGGATACATCGGGATGACTCTCGGCTCCTATCGGTGGCTGAGGCCGCACGGTCGGCGTAGCGCACAGGAGATTGCCGAGGAGTTCAGCACCGCACTGTTGCGGGGGCTGATACGGGACGAGGCCGTACGGACGGACTCACCGCTGGGCGTCGGCGTCGAGTCCAGGCCCGGGTGATCTGATCCGGCCCGGCGATATGCTCGGCCGGTGCCATTGGTGAGCAAGACCGTCGAGGTGGCGGCATCGGCCGAGACGATCATGGCGATCGTCGCGGACTTCGAGTCCTACCCGGTGTGGAACGAGGAGATCACCGGCTGCTGGGTGCTGGCCCGGTATCCGGACGGACGGCCCAGCCAGCTGCGGCTGGACGTGGTGGTGCAGGGCCAGTCGGGCACCTTCATCACCGCCGTCTACTACCCGGCGCCGAACCAGATCTTCACCATGCTGCAGCAGGGCGATCACCTGGAGAAGCAGGAGCAGACCTTCTCCGTGGTGGCGATGGGACCAACCTCGCTGTTGACCGTCGACCTCGAGGTGGAGACGAAGCTGGCCGTCCCCAAGCCGATGGTGAAGAAGGCGGTCGGCGACACGCTCGACTACCTGGCCGGCAATCTCAAGGCCCGCGCCGAGCAGCTTGCCGCCAACTCCTGACGGCGGCTTCGCCCGCCAGCTAGTCCATCCGCGACCAATAGTCCGGGCACTGCGATTAGCCTGGTCCGCGACGGATTCGTATTCGGGCTGGTGTCTCCGACGTTAGGGTCACCAGGACAGCACCATGAACGAATCCCTGAACGAGTCCTTGAGTGAGGCCCAGCCTTATCTTGCGCGCCGGCAGAACTGGTCCAACCAGCTCGCCCGCCACGCGCTGATGCAGCCCGACGCCACGGCGCTGCGGTACCTCGGTGACACCGTCACCTGGGCGGGACTGGACCACCGGGTGACCAGGCTGGCCGCCGCCCTGAGCCGGCGCGGGGTCCGGTCCGGCGACCGGGTGCTGATCCTGATGCTCAACCGCCCCGAGTTCGTCGAGTCGGTCCTTGCGGTCAACCGGCTCGGCGCCATCGCGGTGCCGGTCAACTTCCGGATGACTCCCCCTGAGATCGCCTACCTGGTCGGCGACTGCCAGGCCCGGGTCGTCATCACCGAGTCGGTGCTGGCCGGGGTGGCCGGTGCGGTGCGCGACCTCGACCCGACGCTGACGACGGTCATCGCCGCGGGTGACGGCATCGGGGAGGCTGTGGACAGTTACGAAGCGCTGGTCGCCGAGGACCCAAGCATGTTCACCCCGGTGGACGTCGCGAACGATTCGCCGGCATTGATCATGTACACCTCCGGAACCACCGGCCGTCCCAAGGGCGCGGTGCTGACCCACACCAACCTGGCCGGGCAGGGCATGACCACGATGTTCACCGCCGGTGTCGACCTCAACAACGACGTCGGGTTCATCGGGGTTCCCCTGTTTCACATCGCAGGCATCGGCAACATGATCACCCCGATCATGCTGGGCCAGCCGACGGTCCTGTATCCGCTTGGCGCGTTCGATCCCGGTGCCCTGCTCGACGTGCTGGAGCGCGAACGGGTGACCGGGATCTTTCTGGTCCCCGCTCAGTGGCAGGCGGTGTGCGCGGCGCAGCAGGCCCAGCCCCGCAACCTGCGTCTGCGCATCCTCTCCTGGGGTGCGGCGCCCGCATCCGACACCTTGTTGCGTGAGATGGCCCGCACCTTTCCGGGCACCAAGATCCTCGCCGCGTTCGGGCAGACAGAGATGTCGCCGGTGACTTGTATGTTGCTGGCAGAGGACGCGATTCGCAAACTTGGTTCGGTGGGGAAGTTGATCCCGACCGTCGCGGCCCGGGTCGTCGACGAGGACATGAACGACGTGGCTGTCGGTGAGATCGGCGAAATCGTCTACCGGGCGCCCACGTTGATGGCCGGCTACTGGAACAACCCGGAGGCGACCGCGCGGGCCTTCGCCGGGGGGTGGTTCCATTCCGGCGACCTGGTGCGCCAGGACCGGGAGGGCTACGTCTGGGTGGTCGACCGCAAGAAGGACATGATCATCTCGGGCGGCGAGAACATCTACTGCGCCGAGGTGGAGAACGCGCTGGCGTCGCACCCGGCCATCGCCGAGGTCGCGGTGATCGGCCGGCCACACGAGAAGTGGGGAGAGGTCCCGGTGGCCGTCGTGGCCCTCGCCGCCGAGTCCGACGCACCGGTGAACCTGGCGGATCTCGAGGGGTTTCTGTCCGAACGGCTGGCCCGGTACAAGCACCCGAAGGCGCTCGAGATCGTCGACACGTTGCCCCGGAACCCCGCCGGGAAGGTGCTCAAGACGGCTCTCCGAGAGCGTTTCGGTGTTGACGAACCAGCTGGCACCGGCAAAAGCTCTTCTGCGCCAACGGTTTCAGCAGAGTCCCCGGATGCCGAGAGTAATGGCTAAGGCTTTGCTAACGGTTGTTGCAACAATCCGCCGGATGCCGTGTGCGCGGGCGGCGGCATCGGGTACAGTCCCGGAAGTCTTACTTCCTACCGGGTAGTAGAGACCGAACAGGCATACATATGGGTCGGGGACAAGGAGGGGGCGTGCGACAGGTTCTGCCAGTGCGCCACGACGACCGCCTCTCCGATGTTGGGGCACCGCGGTGACGGCCTCACCCGGCTTGGCCGGCTATATAAGCGAAAAGGCCTCGCCGGCGCTGGCCTCGGTCGGCGGTTTCGTCCGGATGTGTGTGCTCACCGGCAAGGCGCTGCTCAAGCCATTCCAATGGCGCGAGTTCATTCTCCAGTCGTGGTTCCTGTTCCGGGTGTCCTTCCTGCCCACCGTCGCCGTCGCGGTGCCGCTGACGGTGCTCATCATCTTCACGCTGAACATCCTGCTCGCCGAGTTCGGCGCCGCTGACGTCTCCGGGGCGGGCGCCGCGCTGGGCGCCGTCACCCAGCTGGGACCGCTGGTCACCGTGCTCGTGGTGGCCGGCGCCGGTTCTACCGCCATCTGTGCCGACCTGGGCGCCCGGACGATCCGCGAGGAGATCGACGCCCTCGAAGTCCTCGGCATCGACCCGATCCACCGGCTGGTGGCGCCGCGCGTGGTCGCATCGACATTCGTGGCCCTGCTGCTCAACGGCGCGGTCATCACCATCGGCCTGGTCGGTGGGTTCATCTTCGGCGTGTTCATCCAGAACGTCGACGCCGGTGCCTATGTATCGACCCTGACGCTGGTGACCGGGTTGCCCGAGGTGATGATCTCGATCTTCAAAGCGACCACATTCGGGCTGATCGCCGGACTCGTCGGCTGCTACCGCGGCCTGACGGTCTCCGGCGGGGCGAAAGGCGTGGGCACGGCTGTGAACGAAACCCTGGTGCTGGCCGTCGTGGCGCTGTTCGCGATCAACGTGGTCCTGACCACCATCGGCGTGCGGTTCGGAACGGGGCGCTGACATGGCGAACACGGCGGTTCTGCGGTCTCGGTACCCACGCGTGTACGCGGCCGGCAAGAAGTGGATGGGCGCGCCCGGCCGCAGCCTGGACAGCATCGGTCACATCGCCTGGTTCGTGGTGTCCGCCATCGGTTCGATGGGCCATGCGCTGCGCTATTACCGCAAGGAGACGCTGCGCCTGATCGCGGAGATCGGCATGGGCGCCGGCGCGATGGCGGTCATCGGTGGCACCGTTGCGATCGTCGGTTTCGTCACGCTCTCCGGCGGGTCGCTGATCGCGATCCAGGGCTTCGCCTCATTGGGCAACATCGGCGTCGAGGCGTTCACCGGCTTCTTCGCCGCGCTGGTCAACGTACGCATCGCGGCGCCGGTCGTCGCCGGGCAGGCCCTGGCCGCCACGGTTGGGGCGGGTGCGACCGCGGAGCTCGGCGCAATGCGGATCAGCGAGGAAGTCGACGCCCTGGAAGTCATGGGCATCAAGTCGATCTCGTACCTGGTATCGACGCGGCTGCTGGCCGGTTTCGTCGTCATCGTCCCGCTCTACGCGATGGCGATCATCATGAGCTTCCTGTCCGCGCAGGTCACCACGACCTTCTTCTACGGACAGTCGATCGGCACCTACGAGCACTACTTCCGGACGTTCCTGCGTCCTGACGATGTCATGTTCTCCTTCCTGCAGGCGATCATCATCTCGGTGATCGTGATGCTGAACCACTGCTACTACGGCTTCTACGCCAGCGGCGGGCCGGTGGGCGTCGGCGAAGCGGTGGGCCGGTCGATGCGGGCCTCGCTCATCGGGATCGTGCTGGTGGTTCTGTTGGCCTCGTTGGCGCTCTACGGCACCGACCCGAACTTCAACCTCACGGTGTAGCGGGGGGAACACGATCAACCCATGAAAATCACCGGTACAGCGATCAAGCTCGGCGCTTTCTCCTTTGTATTGCTGCTGTTCACGGGCATCATCGTGGTGGTGTTCGGTCAGATGCGGTTCGACCGCACCACGAGCTATTCAGCCATCTTCAGCGATGTCAGCGGCCTGCGGGCCGGCCAGTTCGTCCGGGCCTCCGGAGTCGAGGTAGGAAAGGTCAAGAACGTTGCGCTGCTCGACGGAGGACAGCGGGTCCGAGTCGACTTCGACGTCGACCGTTCGCTGCCGATGTTCGACGAAGCGACCGCCTCCATCCGGTACCTGAACCTGATCGGTGACCGCTACGTCGAACTCAGCCGGGGAGACAGCGACAAGCGGATGCCGGCGGGCGGCACGATCCCCATCGAGCGCACCGAACCAGCGCTGGACCTCGACGCGCTGATCGGCGGCTTCAGGCCGCTGTTCCGGGCGCTGGACCCGGACAAGGTCAACACCATCGCCGAGTCGATCATCACGATCTTCCAGGGACAGGGCGGCACGATCAACAACATCCTGGACCACACCGCGTCACTGACCTCCACGCTGGCCGACCGCGACCAGGCCATCGGCGAGGTGGTTCGCAACCTCAACACCGTGCTGGACACCACGGTGCGCCACCAGCAGCAGTTCGACGAGACGCTGCAGAACTTCGAGGTGCTGATCACCGGGCTGAACAATCGTGCCGATCCCATCGCGGACGGAACGGCGAACATCAGCGACGCCGCCGGCACTCTTGCCGACCTGCTGAGCGACAACCGCCCGCTGCTCAAGGACACCATCGGCCACCTGGAGGTCGTGCAACAACCGCTCGTCGACCAGCGCGGGGAACTCAACGACCTCCTGGTGGAGTTGCCGACCGCGCTCAAGCTCATCGGCCGGGCGGGCGGCATCTACGGTGACTTCTTCAACTTCTACGCCTGCGACGTCTCGCTGAAGCTGAACGGGCTTCAACCGGGCGGGCCGGTGCGAACGGTGAGGGTCTGGTCTCAGACGACGGGCAGGTGCACGCCGCAATGAGAACGCTGGAGGGTGATAACCGGGTCAGGAACGGGTTGAAGGGCGTCCTCATCCTGGTGCTGATCGTCCTGGTGGGCCAGAGCTTCGCCGATGTTCCGATGCTGAACGCGAAGCCGACCTACTACGCGTATTTCTCCGACACCGGTGGCCTGGACACCGGCGACAAGGTGCGCATCGCCGGTGTGGACGTCGGGCGGGTCAAGTCGATGGCCATCGACGGCGACAAGGTGTTGATCGGCTACAGCCTGGGTGGGACCCAGATCGGGACCGAGAGCCGCGCTGCCATCCGCACCGACACCATCCTCGGGCGCAAGAACTTGCAGATCGAACCGCGGGGGGACGATCCGCTGCGTGCCAACGGCGTGCTGCCGCTGGGCCAGACCACCACCCCGTACCAGATCTACGACGCGTTCTTCGACGTCACCAAGGCGGCGTCGGGCTGGGACACCCGGACGGTCAGGGAGTCACTGAACGTGCTCTCGGAGACCATCGATCAGACCTACCCGCACCTGAGTGCCGCCCTCGACGGCGTCGCCAGGTTCTCCGACACCATCGGCAAGCGCGACGATCAGATCAGGCATCTCCTGACCAACGCCAACAAGATCGCCGGCGTGCTGGGTGACCGCAGCGGCCAGATCAACGCACTGCTGGTGAACGCACAGACGCTGTTGGCGGCGATCAACGAACGCGGTCAGGCGATCAGCCTGTTGCTTGAGCGGGTGTCGGCCGTTTCTGCGCAGGTGAAGGGATTCATCGACGAGAACCCGAACCTCAACGGCGTGCTGGAACAACTGCGCACGATCAGCGACGTCCTGGTTGAGCGCAAGTTCGACATGATGGACATCCTGACCACGTTCAGCAAGTTCGTCGCTGCCCTGGGCGAGGGCATCGCTTCGGGACCCTTCTTCAAGGTTATGTTGGCCAACCTGGCTCCGTTCTGGATCGTGCAGCCATGGGTGGACGCCGCCTTCAAGGAGCGCGGTATCGATCCGGAGGACTTCTGGCGCAGCGCCGGCCTGCCGGCGGCGCAGTGGCCCGATCCGAATGGCGTGCGGCACGGCAACGGTGCGCCGCCGGCGGCACCGACCCCGATCGAGGGAACGCCGGAGTTCCCCGGTCCGGCAGTTCCGCCCGGCCACCCGTGCTCCTACACCCCGACCGGTGACGCCCTGCCGCGCCCCGGCAACCCGCTGCCGTGCGCGGGCGTGGCCGTCGGGCCGTACGGCGACAACCCGTTCGGGTCGAACTACGTGGACGGCCCCAACGTGGTGGGCGCCCCGTTCAACCCGGACGCGATGCCTTCGCCGGGTATCCCCGGCGCTGCCGTGCCGGGTCAGCTGTCACCGAACGTGCCCGGCGCGCCGGGACCGGCGCTGGCACCCGGCCCGCCAGGGGCGCGCACCGTTCCCGTCGGTCCGCCGCCAGGGCCTCCGGCCGACTTCGAGCCGGCCATCGCACCACCGGTCGGGCCGGACACCGCCCCGCCGCCGCCAGGTCCGGGTGAGCAGTTGTCGCCTGCGGGCACACCCCCGCTGCCCGGCAACCCGCCCTTCCTGCCGCCAGGGTCGCAAGATGGGAGGGCGTACGGCTGATGTCGACGATCTTCAATGTTCGAAACCTCAAGATGCCCGCTCTGACCCGGGCCACGGTGGTGCTCGGCGCGGTGATCGTGGTGCTCGCGCTAGTGGCCGCGGTGGTCGGGTTCGAGCTCTACAAGAAGCTGACCACGACCAACGTCGTCGCCTACTTCGCCGAGACACTGGCGCTGTACCCCGGGGACGACATCCAGATCATGGGAGTGCCGGTCGGCACGATCGACAAGATCGAGCCGGCAGGCGACCGGATGAAGGTGTCGTTCCACTTCGATTCGAAGTACAAGGTTCCGGCCAACGCGACCGCGTCGATCCTGAACCCGAGTCTGGTGGCGTCGCGGTCGATCCAGCTGGCACCGGCCTACACCGGGGGACCGGTGATGGAGGACAACGCCGTGATACCCATGGACCGCACCCAGGTGCCGGTCGAATGGGACGAGCTGAGGAACTCGATCGACCGGATTCTCACCGATCTCGGCCCCACACCGGAGCAGCCGCAGGGCCCGTTCGGTGACGTCATCGGGTCGTTCGCGGACGGGCTGGCCGGCAAGGGCGAACAGATCAACACCACGCTGAACTCGCTCTCGGAGGCGCTGACCACTCTCAACACCGGGCGCGATGATTTCTTCGGCGTGATCGAGAGCCTGGCCAAGTTCGTCAATGCGCTGTACCGCAGCGATCAGCAGTTCGTCGCGCTCAACGCGGATCTGACCCAGTTCACCAACTCGTTCACCAACACCGACCGTGAACTGGCCAACGCCGTGCGCGACCTTGACGGGCTGCTGACCACCACCCGCGGGTTCCTCGACGAGAACGCCGAGGTGCTCACCACCGACATCAACAACCTCGCCGAGGTGACCAACGCGATCCTGCAGCCCGAGCCGCTGGAGGGCCTCGAGACCGGTCTGCACATCTACCCGAACCTGGTCGCCAATCTGCAAAACATCTCCTCGCCCAGCCAGGGTGGCATCGTGGCCGTGCCGGTCATCAACAACTTCGCCAACCCGATCCACTTCATCTGCAGCGCCATCCAGTCCGGCAGCCGGCTCGGTTATCAGGAGTCGGCGGAACTGTGTGCGCAGTACCTGGCGCCGGTCCTGGATGCGATCAAGTTCAACTACCTGCCGTTCGGCATCAACCAGATCACCGGTGCGGAGACGCTGCCCAAGCAGATCGCCTACTCCGAGCCACGGCTGCAGCCGCCGCTGGGCTACAAGGACACTACTGTCCCCGGCGTCTGGGCCCGTGACACGTTGTTCTCGCACGGCAACCACGAGCCCGGCTGGACCCTCGCGCCGGGGATGCAGGGACTGCAGGTGCAGCCGGCCACCGCTGCGATGCTGACTCCGGAGTCGCTGGCCGAACTGATGGGCGGCCCCGACGCAGTTCCGCCGCCGGCCGGCCCGCGTGGAGGCGCGCCGCCAAACGCCTACAGCGAGTACGACCCGCCGCCGCCGCCGTGGTACCCGCAGCTCGGGCCGCCACCCGGCCCGGCGCCGGGTGTTCTCCCCGGCGATCCGCTGGGCGCGATCACCCCCGCGCCGGCACCCGGCCCGATGCCGGTTTCGGCACCCTTGCCGCCGCCGCCCGGCCCGCCGCTTCCGGCTGAGGCGGGAGGCTGATGATGGGAGCGCGCGTGAGGATGCGTCGGACTACGCGCCAGGCGGTGGCGCTGCTCGCCGCGGCATTGGTGCTGACCTCGTGTGGGTCGTGGCGCGGCATCGCCAATGTGCCGATGCCGGGCGGGCCGGGCAGCGGCCCGGACAAGATGCGGATCTATGTCCAGGTGCCGGATACCCTGGCGCTCAACGTCAACAGCCGAGTGCGGGTGGCCGACGTGTTCGTCGGCAGCGTGCGTTCGATCGAGCTGCGCAATTGGGTCGCCACTCTGACCCTGGACCTCGAGCCCGGCCTGGAGCTGCCGTCCAACGTGTTGGCCAGGATCGGCCAGACCAGCCTGTTGGGGTCGCAGCACGTGGAGCTCGACTCGCCGCCGGACCCGTCGCCGCAAATGTTGCGCAGCGGCGACACCATCCCGCTGCAGAACTCCTCGGCGTTCCCCGACACCGAGGCGGTGCTCGCCAGCATCGGCGCCATCCTCAGCGGCGGCGGTATTCCCAATCTGGAGACCATCCAGACCGAGATCACGAATGTGCTGGCCGGTCGTTCCGATCAGATCCGAGAGTTCATCAATCGGCTCGACACCTTTACCTACGAACTCAACCTGCAGCGTGACGACATCACCAGGGCCATCGACAGCACCGACAGGCTGCTGTCGATCGTGGCGAGCCGTAACAACACGCTGGACCGGGTGCTGACCTACTTCCCGCCGCTGATCGAGCATTTCGCGGAGACCCGGGATCTGTTCGCGGACGCGGTGGAGTCGCTGGGCCGGCTCAGCTATGTGGCCGACGACACGTTGTCTCAGGTCAACGCGCCGCTGAACACCAACCTGCAGAACCTGCAGCGTCCGCTCAAGCAGCTGGGCAAGGCCTCGCCGTACCTGCTGGGTGCCCTCAAGCTGATGCTGACCGCTCCCTACAACATCGAGAACCTGCCGAAGGTTGTGCGTGGCGACTACATCAACGTGTCGTTGTTGCTGGATGTGACGCTGTCCTCGATCGACAACGGGTTCCTGGTGGGCACCGGGGTGATGGGCATGCTGCGTGCGCTCGAGCAGGCCTGGGGCCGCGACCCGAACACCATGATTCCCGACGTGCGGTACACGCCGAACGCGCACAGCGTCGAGGGCGGACCACTTGTTGAGAGGGGTGAGTGAGTCGTGCTGACCCGTTTCATCAAGATTCAGCTGGTCATCTTCACGACGCTGACGATCATCGCGATCGTCGCGCTGGGCTGGTACTACCTGAGATTGCCGACGCTGATGGGTATCGGGCAGTACAAGCTCTACGCTGATCTGCCGCGTTCCGGTGGGCTGTACCACACCGCCAACGTCACCTTCCGCGGCAGCACGATCGGCCGGGTCACCGCGGTCGAGCCCACGGAGCGAGGCGCCCGGGCGACGCTGAGCATCAGCAACGACTACAAGATTCCGGTCGACGCCTCGGCGAATGTGCATTCGGTGTCGGCGATCGGCGAGCAGTTCCTGGACCTGGTTTCGACCGGGGATCCGGGGCAGTACTTCCAACCGGGGCAGACGATCACCAACAGCACGGTGCCCAGCGAGGTCGGTCCCGCGCTGGATGCCGCCAACGAAAGCCTTGCGGCGTTGCCGAAGGAGAAGATCGACTCGTTGCTGACCGAGACATCGGAAGCGGTCGGGGGGCTGGGGCCGGCGCTTCAGCGGCTCGTCGAGTCGACGTCCAACCTCGCCGAGGGCTTCCGGGAGAACCTGCCGCAGGTCAACGACATCATCGCCAACTCCGCGCCGATCCTGGACAGTCAGGTCGTTTCCGGGGACAACATCGCGCAGTGGTCACGCAATCTGAACATTCTGGCGGCTCAGGCCGCCGAGCAGGATCAGGCGCTGCGAAACGCCGTGCAGCAGGCTGCACCCACCGCGGATCAACTAAACGCGGTCTTCGGCGGTGTGCGTGAGTCGCTGCCTCAGACGTTGGCGAACCTGTCGGTCGTCATCGACATGCTCAAGCGCTACGACAACGGCCTGGAACAGGCGCTGGTGCTGCTGCCGCAGGGCGCGTCCGTCGCCCAGCAGGGGACCGTCCCGTTCCCGGGAGAAGGCATTCTGTCGTTCGCCTTGTCGGTGAACCAGCCGCCGCCCTGTTTCACCGGTTTCCTCCCGCCCTCGGAATGGCGGTCGCCGGCGGACACGTCGATGGCGCCGCTGCCGTCGGGTACCTATTGCAAGATCCCGAAGGACTACCAGGGCAACGTAGTTCGCGGCGCTCGCAACTATCCGTGTGTCGACAAGCCCGGAAAACGTGCCGCGTTCCCGAAGGAATGTCGCAGCGACGAACCGTACGTGCCGCTGGGGACCAACCCGTGGTACGGCGACCCGAACCAGATCCTGAACTGCCCCGCTCCGGGTGCGCGATGCGATCAACCGGTGAACCCCGGTCAGGTGCTCCCGGCGCCATCGGTCAACAACGGGATGAACCCGATGCCCGCCGACAGGTTGCCGCAACCGCCGCCGCCGGTCAGCGATCCGCTCACCCCTCCTGGACAGGGCAGGGTGGAGTGCAGTGGACAGCAACCCAACCCATGCATCTACACTCCGGCAGCAGGATCCTCGGCCATCTACAACCCGGCTAGCGGTGAGGTGGTCGGACCCGACGGCGTGAGGTACACCGTCAGCAACTCGAGTAGCCCAGGAGACGACGGATGGAAGGAGATGCTGGCACCGGCCGGCTGAACCCCACCGATGCTGATGACGCGCCGGACGAATCGGTAGCAGAGTCCGCCAGCGCGCAAGCAGACAACGCCGTCGAGACCGCAGCAGAGAACGTAGAACAAGCGCAGGAATGCAGCAGCGGCGCAGAGGCTGAACCCGGCGCACCGAGCCGCCGCCCGTCGCGGCTGGGACGCGGTTGGCTGGTGGGCATCTGTGCAGCGCTGGTGGTGATCAGCGGTGGTGTGGCCGTGGGTGGCTACCTGGCCCTGCGCGAACACCAACGTAGCGAGGAGATCGCCCGCAACAACGCAGCGGCCCTGGCGGCGGCGAAGGATTGCGTCACCGCGACCCAAGCACCCGACACGGCGGCGATGGCGGCCGGTCAAGCCAAGATCCTGGACTGTTCCACCGGCGACTTCGGCGCCCAGGCGATGCTTTACAGCGGGATTCTCGTCGACGTCTACAAGGCGGCGGACGTGACGGTGGAGGTCTCCGACATGCGCGCTGCGGTGGAACGGAACAACGACGACGGCTCGGTCGACGTATTGGTCGCGATGCGGGTCCGGGTGTCGAACTCCGAGGCCGCCGATCAGGAACAGGGTTACCGGCTGCGGGTGCAGATGACGCCGGTCGACGGCACCTACAAGGTCTCCCGACTGGACCAGGTCGCGTCGTGACGGCGGTGTTGGACACCAACCCGGAAGCGCCGACCCAAACCGTCGAACCCGACGTACGGCTGGCGTCCTGGCCGGTGCGCGCTGGTGCGTTCGCCGTCGACATCCTGCCCGGTCTGAGCGTGGCGGCGGCGACGGCGCCCTGGACGCTGACCGGACCACGGCTCGGCTGGCTGTGGTGGGTCTTCACGGCCGTGGCTGCATTGAGCCTGTTGGCGGTGCTGGCCAACCGGATCCTGTTGCCGGTGCTGACCGGGTGGACGCTGGGCCGTGCGCTGTTCGGCATCCGCGTGCAGCGCCGCGATGGCGCCGCTCCCGGGCCGTGGCGACTGCTGCTGCGTGACCTGGCGCATCTGCTCGACACCGGTTCGCTGCTCATCGGTTGGTTCTGGCCGGTCTGGGACCCGGGCCGGCGGACCTTCGCCGACCTGTTGCTGCGTACCGAGGTGCGACGGGTGGAGCAGACTCCGCCCGGAATCCGGCGGACCACCGGCACCGTGCTAGTGGCGGGAGCGCTGGTCTGCGTGATGGCAGCGAGCCTGAGTTACCTGGTGGTGTACCGGCCGGAACGGACGGTGGACACCGCCCGCCAGCAGATCGCCGAACAGGGGCCCCGCATCGTGGAGCAGCTGCTGACCTATCACCTCGACACCATCGACGAGGACTTCGCGCGGGCGCAATCGCTGGCCACCGACGTCTATCGGGACCAGGTGATCGCCCAGCAGGAATCGGTGCGGCAGGGCGAGCCCACCACCAACGAGTACTGGGCGGTCAGCAGTGCGGTGTTGTCCGTGGAGAAAGACGAGGCGGCGATGCTGCTTGCGATGCAGGGCCAACGCGGCACCGACCCGAAGGACCTGAAACTGATCACCGCGACGCTGCGGGTGGACTTCCGGAAATCTGACGACGGCCAGTGGCGAGTGGCCAATCTGACCGTGCTGAAGAAGCCCCTGATGGATCAGGCGGGCCAGTGAGTCCGCGTCGCAGAATCGAGCCCGACGAGCCCGAGTACTTCACCGCACCGCCGCCGAGGCCACCTCGGCGGCTGGGGCTACCGCTGACCGCGGGGGCGGCGGCCGTGGTGATCGCGGCAGCGATCACGGCGAGCAGCCTGATGCTCTGGCAGCACGAAACGGATCGGCGCACCGAGGTGAGAAGCGCGGCGGCGCTGAGTTACGCGCGGGGATTCATGACCGCCTACACCAGCCTGGATCCCTTCAACGCCAACGCGTACGCCGACCGAATCCTCGAACAGGGCACCGGCGAATTCGCCGGCATGTTTCAGGAGCGCTACAACGAGATCGTCATTCAGGTCGCCCAGGCGGAGCCCACCGCAGGCAGGGTCCTGGAGGCCGGTGTGCAACGGTGGAGCGAGGATGGCAGCGCCGATGTGCTGGTCGCCGTCAAGACCACCAGCAAGTCACCGGACGGCAAGCAGACGTTTGAAAGCGGAAGCCGTTGGATTGCGACGGTTGTCGAGGAAGGACGGCAGTGGAAGATCAGCAACCTGGTACAGGTGATCTGACCACCGGGACCGAGGACACGCGTTCGCGGCGCTGGGGCTTCTTGCGCCGACGGCGCAAGGATCCGGTGGCCGGCCCCGAGGTCGAGGTTGCGTCAGAGTCAGAGCCAGAGTCGGCCGATGCGACCGGCGAGGACGACCAGCCGGCGCGTCGCACACCGGTGGGGAAGGCGCAGCGGACCCGGCCGGGCGCGGAGCCGGACGAACCGGCGAAGGAAGACGCTGGCCAGCTCGCGGCTGAAACTGACGCTGCCGAAACTGACGCTGCCGAAACTGACGCTGCCGAGATTGACGCTGCCGAAACTGAAGCTGCCGAAACTGAAGCGGCCGAGATTGACGCGGCCGAGCCCGAGGCTGCCGAAACTGGAGCAGCCGAAACCGAAGCCGAGCCCGAGGCTGCCGAAACTGAAGCAGCCGAAACCGAAGCCGAGCCCGAGGCTGCCGAAACTGAAGCAGCCGAAACTGAAGCCGAGTCTGACGCCGCGGAGTCGGACACCGAACCGGACAGCGAGCCTGATGCGGCCGAATCGGAACCCGTCCTGGTGGAGCATCGGCCCGCAGGCAGGCGGCTACTCATCGTCGCGACGGCGGCAAGCGTGTTGTTCGTCGCCGCCGCGGGCTTTGCCGGCGCGTCACTTCAGCCGTACCTCGAGGATCGCGCGCTCGTCCACATCAAGATGGACGTCGCGCGCACGGCGACCGACGCCGTCACCGCGCTCTGGTCGTACACGCCCGAAAACATGGAGTCGCTGCCGAACCGGGCAGCCAAGTACCTCGCCGGCGATTTCGCCACCGAGTATCGGCGCTACATCGATGCGATCGTCGCCGCCAACAAACAGGCGGAGGTCACCAACACCACGCAGGTGATGGGTGCCGCGGTGGAGAGCATCTCCCCGACCGAAGCCACAGCGATCGTCTACACGAACTCGGTGTCGACCAGCCCGGTGACCAAGAACATCCCGTCGCTGCGCTATCTGGCCTACAAGCTGGAGATGGAACGCCGCGGCGCCGAATGGCTCATCACCAGGATGTCAGCGATCACCAAGCTGGATCTCACCCCGCAGCTCTAGGCCCAAACGTACGTTTGGGCGAAGAAGCGCGAGTAGGAACCTGCGAGGTTTCAATCTCGGCGCCCGAGCGCGCACGTCATCTAGTGTCACGGCTATGCCTCCAGTGCCCTCAGTGCCGTCAGCGCCGCCAAGACCTTCTGTGCTCGTGACCGGCGCAGGCCGGGGAATCGGCCGCGCCATCGTCGACCGACTCGCCGCCTCGGGCTGGGACGTCATCGCCGGCGTGCGCACCGATGCAGACGCCGCGGCGGTCACCCGCAATGCCCCAACCAAGGTGACGAGTGTCCGACTCGACATCACCGACGCCGAGCAGATCACCGCTGTCAGCGAATCCTTGCCAGACCGTCTGGATGCGTTGGTGAACAACGCCGGCATCGTGGTCGGCGGGCCGCTCGAGGGAGTGTCATCCGAGCAGTGGCGCCGACAACTGGACGTCAACCTCGTCGGGCAGCTCGCCGTCACTCGCGCCGTTCTGCCGCGGCTGAGGCTCGCGGCCGGGCGGGTGGTCTTCATCTCCAGTGTCAACGGGCGGGTGGTCTTCCCGATGCTGGCTCCGTACTGCGCGTCGAAATTCGCCCTCGAAGCCGCCGCCGAAGCGCTGCGCATGGAACTCAAGCCGTGGCACATCGACGTTTCGGTGGTCGAGCCCGCTCAAACCGACACCGACATCTGGCGAACGGTCGAAACCCTGGTGAGCGAGACCGAGGCCGGACTCTCCGACGAAGTCCGCACACTCTACGACCGGCACATGAGCGGAATGAAGAAGTCCTCGGCGGCGGCCAAGAAGCTGGCGGTTCCGGTGGGACGGGTAGCCGAGGTGGTCGAGCGGGCACTCACCGAGCGCCGCGCCCGCGCCCGCTACGTGGTGGGGGCCGGGCCCAGACTGCAGGCCGCGTTGTTGACGCATATGCCTGCGCCGCTGCGTGATCGGCTGCTGTCGAAGTTGGCGGGCGTGCCTCGGCGGCTGTGACATCAGCGGAGTCAGCGGAATCGAATGACATCGACGCCAGTTTTCGTCAAACAGAATCGGGCAGCGCCGCCGGGGTTCTTCGCCCTGGAGGCGACCGGGCTGCGTTGGCTGACGGTCCCAGGTGGAGCGCGGTGCGCGCGGGTGATCGGGCACGACGACCACTCGCTGACGCTCGAGCGCCTGGAGTCGCGGCCGCCGTCGGCAGCCGCAGCAGCGGAGTTCGGTGCCCGCCTCGCGGTGACTCATGGTGCCGGCGCGGCGGCCTTCGGGGTCGGTCCGGACGGCTGGACCGGAGACGGCTTCTTCGGTCCGCTGGCTCACCCGCTACCGATGCGCTTCGCCCGGCACCAGAGTTGGGGCCGGTTCTACGGGCAGGAACGGCTCGGGCCGATGGCGGAACTGGTCGCCGACCGGCTCAGCCGGGCCGGGCGTGAAGCGGTGGACGGTGTCATCGACGCGTGCGTGGCAGGGCGTTTCGACGACGGAGATCGGCCGGTCCGGCTGCACGGCGACCTATGGAGCGGAAACGTCGTGTGGACCGCGACCGGCGCGGTGCTGATCGACCCGGCCGCGCACGCCGGACATCGGGAAACGGACCTGGCGATGCTGCAATTGTTCGGGTGCCCGTTCCTCCACGAGGTGGTGGCCGGGTACCAGACGGTGCAACCATTGTCCGCGGGCTGGCACGACCGCATGCCCCTGCACCAGCTGTACCCGCTACTGGCTCACGTGGTCTTGTTCGGCGGCGGCTATTCACGAATGGCCGAGGATGCAGCCAGAGCCGCGCTCGTCAGTTACCGGCCAGTGCCTGCTCGACGAGTTCGCCCAGCGCCGGGCCGAGCTGCCGGGCGTACTCGACGGTGATGTGGTTGTCGTCCCGGAAGACCAGGGTGTCGCCGACGATCACCGGGCAGCGTTCGGCCGTGCAGAACAGATCGTCGAGATCGGCGTACAACCCGCCGCCCTCGGCGGTCGCGACTTTCTCGGCGGCGATGCCGGCGGTGTCCAATGCGTCGGACCGATCTGGCGCACACGCCTGCGCGTCGTCCATGTGCGCGGACAGACAGGTCGGCACCGTGGAGTGCGGGTCCGGCACCGGACCCAGCACCAGTGCGCGGGCGCCCGTCGACCGCACCCCGTTGACCAGCCGCTTCAGCCCGTCGAGCCACTGCTCGTCGTAGGAGGTGAAGCCGAAGTCGGCACCGTAGCGCCGGGACATGTCGATCACGACCAAGTCCGGCGGCGCCTTCCTGAACTGGTCATAGATCGCTGCTCGCCACTGCTCGCACTCGGTGAAGGTGCGGCCCAGATACGGACTCCGGATCGGCATGTCCTGCGGCGGGCAGGTGGCCTTGCCGATCGTCACCTGCCGCCAGTGCCGCTGCTGGGCGATCGAGTTCAGCGCAGGTTCCCACATCGCCGCGTGCGAGTCGCCGAACAGCACCACCGTTGTCTCACCCTCGGGGTCACCGGACACGCACTCCGGGTGGTCGGTCTCGAGCCAGGACCGCACGCACCCGTTGACGAACGTCTCCGGCTTGGCGCCGTGGGCCGCGCCGAGCGACGGGGTCAGATCCGAGGGCACCGCACGCAGATGCGCCGAGGCCGCCACTGCTGCCCGCACCTGATCGCGGGGCGACGACACCGGCGCCGACCCAGCCGAGGTGGCGTCGCGCACCGCGTTGGCGGCCGGCACGAGAGCCTCGCCGGCGCCGACCGGCACCGGCCGCATCGCCAGCAGGACCAGGCTGGCGCACACGGCCACTGCGGTCACCACAGCACCGGTGGCCAGGCTGCGCACTCCTGAAGCCCGCAGGGCGGCGGCGAATCGGGCCGGATCCTCGATCAGATGCAGGGTCAGAATGGCCAGGCCCAGCGACACCAGCACCATGGCCAGCCGGCCGGCCAGGCTCAGCTGCTGACCGAGCAGCGCCGGCGCCAGCACTAGCACCGGCCAGTGCCACAGGTACCACGAGTACGACAACCGCCCGGTGGACCGCATCAGCGGCCAGGACAGGAACCGTCCGACCCCGAGTCTCGGTGCCGCGCAACCGGCGACGATGACCATCGCGGTGCCGAGTACCGGCAGCAGCGCCGCGGTTCCCGGGTAGGGGGTGGATTCGCGGATCTGGATGCAGGCGAACACGATCAGCGCCAACCCGCCCCAGCCGACCGCGGCGGCGGCAGGTGCCGGGATACGCCGCCACAGGCCGACGGAGAGCGCGACCAGGCCACCGGCAGCCAGTTCCCAGGCCCGGGTGGGAAGTGAGAAGAACGCCCACGAAGGCCACCCACCCGTCCACGCCAGCGACAGCAGGAAGGAAAGACCGGCCAGCGCGGCGAGGACCAGCGCATAAGGCGCCGCGGAGCGCATCGCCTCCACGCCGGCGCGTTTGGTCGTCCTGCCCAGGATCCACGCGATGCCGAGAATCAGCGCCGGCCACAGCAGGTAGAACTGCTCCTCCACGCCCAGTGACCAGTAGTGCTGCAACGGTGACGGTGCCGCATCGGCGCGCAGATACTCGGTACCCTGCATCGCGAACCGGTAGTTGCCGGCGTAGAGGGCGCCGGCGAGGCCGTCCCCGATGACGCTGCGAGCCTGCAGTGGCGGCAGCAACAAGACCGCGCCGATGACGGTGGCGACCAGCACGGTCGCCGCGGCGGGCAGCAGCCGTCGGGCGCGGGCACCGTAGAACCGGACCAGTCGGATGGTGCCGGTTTCGGCGGCCTCACGCCACAGCAGTCCGGTGATCAGGAACCCGGAAACGACGAAGAACACGTCCACCCCGATGAAGCCGCCGCCGATGCCGGGGAGCCCGGCATGGAACAGCACGACGGCCAGCACCGCCACCGCGCGCAGGCCCTCGATGTCGGGGCGGAAATGCCATCCGAACTCGCCGTTCGCCACTCTGTTCACTCCAGCAGCGATCGTCCCACGGGACCCTGCTGTGACCGGGGATTTGGCGGCCGAGTCGTGTCAGCGGAACTCAGGTGAAGGCGAGCCAGCTGGGTTGTGCGCGCTCCCGCGAATCGCAGAGCACCTGACGGGTGTCGCAGTTGCCGCGCGGGGACCCGGCCCCACTCCACATGCCGCCGGTGTCGCGGCGCAGCACGATCGCCGATGACCCGCCGCCATCGAGCAGGATGGCGCTGTCCGCGCCGAGGCCGCGGAACAGATCCTGCATGTTGTCCGGGGTGTAGCTGCCGCCCTGGAACACGAAGAGCTGGTCGGTGGCCCTGCTGTAGCCGATCGCCGTGCGCGCTGCGCTAGGCCCGGGATCGTTGAGTTGAGCGGTGTCTCCCGGCGCGAGCAGGCCCAGACCCGCGACGGCGACGAACCGCGTGCCCTGGTCGAACAGCTTCCGAATCTCCGGGGACGCGGCGTCGTAGTCCTGAGTGTTCTTGGGTGCGACCACGTACGGCGCACCGGCGACAGGAAGGATGAGCGTGGTCAGCGCCGTCCAGACCTCGTCGCCGCCGGAGAGCGCCTGCTTGCCGGCGTAGGCCAGGGTCCCGGTGACCGCCTCGTTCGCCCGGCCCTGCCCGCGGGTGTTGTCGACGTAGGTGCCCAGCGGCGAACTGCAGCGGGTGTCGCGCCAGGAGCCGCCGGTCTGGCCGCGCACGTCGAAGAAGTTCGCGTTGATCGCGATGGTCGGTTGGCCCAGCATCTGCCACGCCTGCAGCGGCGAATACGTTTCCGAGGCCTGCCGCAGCCCCTCGGCGGTGCGTGCCCCTGCCGTCAGCTCGCAGCGCGACTGGTAGCCCCGATGGGTGTCCACGAGCAAGCGCGGGGTGAGCCGCTTCGACGCGTTTTTGATGGTCATCAGGTGTCCGCCGCGGTCGAGGGTGTACTCCCGCCCGGCGGCGTTGCGGAACGGTGCGGCATAGCGACCGCCGAAGTTGTAGACGAGATAGGACCCCTTGGTGTTGGCGATCGCGCCTAGCAGCAGTGAGCGGGCGTCCGGGTCGGCGTGGGCCTGTGGGACGCCCGAGGTCGCGAGCGCAACGCAGAGGGCGACAGCGGCCGATCCCGCCGCCACTCGGCGCAACAATGCTGTCGGACCCGGCACCGCTCGACCCTCCGCCAGAGTTTCCTGAGCTATCAACATTAGCCACACCAGAAACACTGTCAACTTTCATAACAGCTGGATAGCGCTCCGGCGTCGCCGCGGTGTCGACCTGCGCACGCATTTGCTGGCCCGCGCCGGTCGAGCTCCTTACCGGCCGGGCAATCCCGCGTGCATCTCCCAGATCAGAATCTCCGAGGCGTCGGTGGCCTCCACCCGTTGGCCGCCCGATGAGGTGAACCTGACAGCGTCACCTTCGTCCAGTGGGCCCGCACCTTCGAGGGTGACCGCGCCGCGGGCGATGAACAGATGCAGGTACGGCGCCTCGGGCAGTTGCACGTTCTGCTCTGGGAGCAGGCGAGCCCCGTGCAATGCCGCGTTGCGATTGCCGATGGTGATCGCGGCATCGTCGCTGTGCCGGGGCATGCCCGAGGCGATGGTCGCCAGCTTCCAGTGCGTCAGCTCGTCGTCGATCTCCAGTTGTTGATAGCCGGGGTGGGCGCCGGTTTCGTCGGGAAGTATCCACATCTGCACGAAATGCACCGGCTCGCTGTGGGACCGCTCGCCGGTCAACGTCCAGGAGTCGTTCTTCTCCGAGTGCAGGATGCCCCGACCGGCCGACATGCGTTGGGCCAGACCGGGGTAGATGACCCCGGAGTTCCCGGTGGAGTCCTGGTGTACCAACGACCCGCGCAACACCCACGTCACGATCTCCATGTCGCGGTGCGGATGGGTCTCGAACCCCGTCCCCGGCGCCACCCGGTCGTCGTTGTGCACCAGCAGTGAGCCGTGGTGGGTGTTGGCCGGGTCGTAGTGGCTTGCGAACGAGAACGAGTGTCTGGAGTCGAGCCAGTCGATCCGGGTTGTCGCGCGGTCCCCGGCGCGCCGGACGTCCACAGTCATCGGACCACCCCTCATGAGGTCGCTGCCAGCCTAAGCGGCTGTCGATGAACTCCACAACATAGATGATGTGTCATATATTCCGGTGGTGGACATGTCAACTCTGATGCTGGGGAGAATCCTCGCGCTGTATCTGTTGATCGCCGGGATTGCGTTCCTGGTGGCGACGCCGTTCTATGCGGAACTCACCCGCAATGCCGACAAGTCGGACCCGATGGCAGTGAACATCTCCGGGATGCTGCACCTGATCATCGGCCTCGTCATCGTGGTCAACCATTTCGTGTGGGGCGGCCCGCTCGCGACGCTGGTCACCGTGCTCGGCATCCTGTTCGTCGTTCGGGGTGTGACCTATTACTGGGTGCCACAGCTCGTGGTCCGGCCGTCAGCGGCGCGCGCCACGGCCCTGCGTTTCATGGGCGCGGTGTTCGTGGTGGTCGGCGCCCTGATGGCGTATCTGAGCTTCGTTGCGCAGTAGCCACGATGACCTGGCTCACCGACGACGAGCAGCGGATCTGGCGCAACTACCTCGCGCTGGTCCCGCGGTTGCAGGCTGCGATGAACCGCCAGCTACAACGCGACTGCGGGTTGTCGCTGAGCGATTTCGAGGTGCTGGTGGCGCTCGGCGAAGCCGGTCCGCTGCGCATCAACCGGCTCTCGGAAGCCCTGGCCTGGGAGCAGAGCCGGCTCTCGCACCAGCTGGGGCGCATGCGGGCACGCGGGCTGGTGATGCGCTCCGGCACCGACGACGATCGCCGCGGGGCGACGGTGAACCTCACCGCCAGTGGGCTTGCCGCGCTGCGGTTGGCTGCCCCCGGGCACTCCGAACTGGTCCGCAGTCTGATGTTCGATGGCTTGACGCGCCCGCAGCTGCGGGCGTTCGGTTCAGTGATCGACTCGGTGCTTACCCGGCTGGACGCGTGGGATTAGTTGTGCGGCCGCGGCGATCACGCAGTGGATGCGTCCTGACGCTGCGCTCGATCCGCTCGATACCTGATCGCACTCGCCCGGCCGGCGGCGGCCCCAGGGAGGCGGTGGCTCCCGGAACCCGCCGCCCGATAGTCTCGGCGGGTGCCCAGTACCCGCAGTGAGCGAAGCTTCGACGGTGTCGGCGGTGTACGCATCGTCTACGACGTCTGGACTCCGGAGGGCACACCGCGCGGTGTGGTCGTGCTGGCCCACGGGTTCGGTGAGCATGCCCGCCGCTACGACCACGTCGCGCAGCGATTCGGTCAATCCGGTCTGGTGGTGTATGCGCTCGACCACCGTGGGCACGGCCGGTCCGGGGGAAAGCGGGTGCAGGTCCGCGATATGGCGGAGTACACCGAGGATTTCCACACCCTGGTGGGCATCGCGGCCGCCGAACATCCCAAGCTGCCGCGCATCGTGGTCGGCCACAGCATGGGCGGTGGAATCGTGTTCGCCTACGGGGTGCAGTACCCCGACGAGTACACCGCGATGGTGCTGTCGGGGCCGGCCGTGGATGCCAGTACCGGAGTCTCCCCGCTGTTGGTGATCCTTGCCAAGGTGCTGGGCCGGATCGCGCCGGGTGTGCCGGTCGAGCAACTCGCCACGGAGATGATTTCGCGCGACCCGGAAGTGGTCGCCGCCTACAACGAGGATCCGCTGGTCCATCAGGGCAAGCTGCCGGCCGGTATCGCCCACGCGTTGATCGGTGTCGGAGAATCGCTGCCCCGACGTGCACCGGCGCTGACCGCACCGCTGCTGGTGGTGCATGGTGAGGAGGACGCACTGGTTCCGGTCGCGGGCAGCCGGCGGTTGGTCGAGCACGTCGGCTCGTCCGACGTGCATCTGAAGGTGTACCCGCAGCTGTACCACGAGGTGTTCAACGAGCCCGAACGCGACCGGGTGCTCGACGACGTCACCTCATGGATCGAGGTCCGGTTGTGAGCAGGGCGGCCCGCCCCGGGCGGCGCCGGCTGATCTCTGTGTCGGCGATTTCGGTGCTGGCGACTTGGGCCCTGCTGTTCGCGAGCGGTTGTTCGTCGAGTGACGACTCGGCCGAGCAGCCGCCGGCCTGGACCGAGGAGGAAGTCAGCTTCGTCGCCGACGGCTTGACCATCTACGGCAGCTACCTGCACAGGGCCGGTGAGCGCGGGCCGGCGGCTCTGTTGATATCGGAGAGCGGACAGACCGACCGCAACGGTGACAACAGTGTCGCAGGACCGGTCGGCAACATGCGCCAGCTGGCTGAACTGCTCTCCGATCAGGGCGTGGCCAGCTTGCGTTATGACAAGGTCGGGACCGGAAAGACGGAGCTGGGTCCCTATGCGGAACGGCCGGCCGACGTCGGCAGCTCCGCGTACACCGCGGGCGCGAAGGCGGCGGCGCGTTTCCTGGCCGAGCAGCCGGCCACCGACCCGGCACGAATCTCGGTGTACGCACTGGGGGAGGGCACCATCCACGCGATGGCGCTGGCCGGCGACACATCGCCGGTCGCACCGAAGATCCACTCGCTGGGGCTGTTTCAGCCGCTGTCGGGTCGCTACCTCGACATCATCACCGACCGGGTGCGCGCTGACGTCGATGTCACCGTGGAGGCTGGTGACCGCACGCCGACCGAGGGCCGCGAGGTCCTCGACAGTTGGCTTGCGGCCGTGGACCAAGTCCGCACCAAAGGGACCGCGCCCGCGGAGTTGCCCAGTGGTTTGAGCGCGATCCTCAACCCGGCGAACGCCAAGGCGGTTGCCGAAGCCGATGCGGTGGATCCGATGACGTTGGCAGCGGCGGTTCCAGCCGACACCAAGGTGTTGCTGACCTGTTCGGACACCGACTTGCAGGCCGACTGCGAGGCGGTGCAGCCGCTGGTTGACGCACTCGAGCACACCGACTTGACCGTGGTCGAACTATCCGGGGTCAACCATGTGTTGCGCGACGACCCGACCGACCAGGTCTCCAACTACGCCAGCCAGGACCCGCTGTCGCCGCAGTTGGTGAGCGCACTGAGTCTGTTCATCTCGAAGTGACGGTGGGGTGACCTACGGTGGCGCCATGAGCGAAAAAATGCTGACCCGGATTGCGGCGCTGCTGCGGCAGGCGGAGGGCACCGACAATCCCCATGAAGCGGAGGCGTTCATGGCGGCCGCGCAGCGGCTGGCCACGGCCACGGCGATCGACCTGGCGGTGGCCCGGTCGCATTCGGCGCAGCGCACCAAGTCACAGATGCCGGTGCAGCGCACCATCACCATCGGCAACGCGGGAACCCGCGGCCTGCGCACCTACGTGCAACTGTTCGTGGTGATAGCGGCGGCCAACGACGTGAAATGCGACGTGGCCTCCAACTCGGCGTTCGTCTACGCCTACGGCTTCGCCGAGGACATCGACGCCAGCCACGCGCTCTACGCCGGCCTGGTGATGCAGATGGTGAAGGCGTCGGAGGCCTACATCGGTTCCGGTGCACATCGTCCGACTCCCACCATCACCGCGCGGATCAACTTCCAGCTGGCGTTCGGAGCGCGCATCGGTCAGCGGCTCATCGAGGCACGCGATGAGGCCCAGCGTGCGGCCACCAGCGACCGCACCAGCCACCCGGGAACTGTGATCGCGTTGCGGGACAAGGACATCGAACTGAAAGACTTCTACCGCCAGGCATCGCGCGCGCGTGGGACCTGGCGGGTGACCAACGCGAAGGCCGGATACTCTTCCGCCGCGCGGCGAGCGGGTGACCGGGCCGGCAGGAGGGCCCGGCTCGGATCGTCCCCGGAGTTCTCGGGGGCGCGCTCGGCGCTGGAGAAGTGATGCCGGTGCGCCGGTCGCCGAGGTGAGCCAGCGGGACAGCCAGCGCGCGAGGGTCTATGCGGGCGAGCAGTTCGTGCGGACGCTGTTCGACCGTGCCGCCGAACACGGCAACAGGGTTGTCGACTTCTTCGGAACGCAGCTGACGTTGCCGCCGGAGGCGCGGTTCGCGTCGGTGGCTGCGGTGCAGCGCTATGTCGACGAGGTACTGGCCCATCCCGGGGTGTTGGCCCGATGGCCCGCCACCGATCCGCTGACGGTGCGGGTCCGGCGCGGCGCCGGCGCCGCGCACTACGAGCGGCGTTCCGGGGACAGCCCGGACGACGCGACGATCGCCGTGCCCGACGACCGGTCCGCATGGGCCCTTCGCGAACTGGTGGTCCTGCACGAGATCGCCCATCACCTAGCAGACTCGCAGCCGTGGCACGGGCCGCGGTTCGTCGCCACTTTCTGCGCCCTCGCCGAGGCGGTCATGGGACCGGAAGTCGGATACGTGCTGAGGGTGGTGTATGCGAAGGAGGGCGTTCGCTAGGCGGTGCCCGATGTCCGAAGTAGGGCTAACGTGGGGCGGGTGGCGGAACCTGATGCGCGCGCTCTGGACGAGTTGTTCAACAGCGTTCTGCACACCGAGGATGCTGCGCTGTCGGAGGCCCGCGAGGCCGGTCTGGCCGCCGGGATGCCCGCAATCGAGGTGTCCGCGCAGCACGGCAAGCTGCTGACCTTGTTGGCCGCCGCCACCGGTGCCAAGAATGTGCTGGAGATCGGCACGCTGGCCGGCTACAGCACCATCTGTCTGGCCCGCGGGGTCGGTGCAGGAGGCCGGGTCGTCACGCTGGAATGCGAATCCCGCCATGCCGAGGTCGCGCAGTCCAACTTCCAACGTGCCGGAGTCGCCGAGAGGATCGAGGTGATCGTCGGCGCCGCACTGGACATCCTGCCCACGCTCGTCGGACGCGAACCGTTCGACCTGATCTTCATAGACGCTGACAAGGAGAACAATCTCGCCTATGTCGATTGGGCGATCCAGCTGGGCAGGCCGGGCTCGATGGTGGTGATCGACAACATCGCCCGGATGGGGCGGGTGCTCGAACCCGCAGCCGACGACCACCAGGCCCGGGCGGTCCGCGACACCTTGGTGGCAATGGGTCAGAACCCTCGACTGGACGTGGCTGCCGTTCAGACGGTCGGTATCAAGGGCTGGGACGGGTTCGCCCTGGCCCTCGTCAGGTAGCCGGTCACGTAGGAGGAATCGGGTGAACGTCGTCGTGGCGGTGCTCATCGCCCTGATCGGTGGTTTCCTGCAGGCGCGCCGGCATCGAGACCGGCCGGCGGTCGACGTGCACCTCGTCTGGTGGATGGTCTGGGTGGTGGGTGTCGCATCCATCGTCGGCGCTGCGTACCACATCTTCGATGGCGCCAACGTGGCCGAGATGATCGGCTACACCAGAGGCGATGGCGGGTTCCAGTGGGAGAACGCGATGGGCGACCTCGCCATCGGCGTGCTCGGGATCATGGCCTACTGGTTTCGCGGGTACTTCTGGCTGGCAACGATCGTGGTGCTCACCGTCCAGTACATCGGCGACGCGGCGGGGCATATCTACTTCTGGATGGCACAGAACAACACCAGGCCCTACAACATCGGTTTACCGCTGTGGACCGACATACTGCTGCCGATCGTGATGTGGACCCTGTATCTGCGGTCCCGGCGAGCAAACGGCGACGCCGTATCGAAATGCGAAGTGGGAGAAGAGCATGCCTGATATGAGTTTCGCGGTGCCGGACGGAACACTGCCCGGCTACCTCGCCGTGCCCGGCGGTGAGGGCCGGTGGCCGGGCGTCGTCGTCATCCACGACGCATTCGGGTTGACCACTGACATCAAACGGATCACCGACCGCTTCGCCGACGCCGGTTATCTGGCTCTGGCCCCCGCGCTTTACCAGCGTGGCAACAAGATCCGCTGCATCGTCAGCACTTTCAAGTCGCTACAGCGCGGCCGCGGGTTGGCGATCGACGATCTGATCGCCGCCCGGGATCATCTGGCTGCCGATACGCGGTGTACAGGCAAGGTCGGTTCGGTCGGCTTCTGTATGGGCGGCGGCTTCTGCCTGGTGCTAGCGCCGCGTGGGGTGTTCGACGCCAGTGCGCCGAACTACGGCCCCTTCCCGGCCGACATCGACGCGTTGAAAAGATCCTGCCCGACGGTGGCCAGTTACGGAGCCAAGGACCGTACGCTGCGTGGCGCAGCCGACAAGCTCGAAGGGCTGCTGACCGAGGGCGGCGTGCCGCACGACGTCAAGGAGTACCCCGATGTCGGCCACTCCTTCATGAACGATTGGGGTGAGCCGGCGCCGCTGGGAATCATCTTGGATGCAACGGGTTTCGCCTATTCAGAACCGGAGTCCGAGGACGCTTGGCAGCGGATCGTGACGTTCTTCGACCAGCATCTGCGCTGAGGTCAGCCGCAGACCGCTCCGTTGGCCGCCGAGCCCACCAGTCGGGTGTACTTGGCGAGCACCCCGGTGGTGTACCGCGACGGAAGCGGGGTGAAACCCGCTTTGCGGGAATCGAACTCAGCCGGATCGACCACGATGTCGAGGGTGCTGGCCGCCACGTCCAGCCGAATCCGGTCACCGTCGCGCACGAACGCGATCGGGCCGCCGTCGACGGCTTCCGGCGCGACGTGCCCGACGCACAGACCGGTGGTGCCACCGGAGAACCGGCCGTCGGTCATCAGCAGCACGTCCTTGCCCAAGCCGGCACCCTTGATGGCGCCGGTGATGGCCAGCATCTCGCGCATTCCCGGCCCGCCCTTGGGTCCCTCGTAGCGGATCACCACCACGTCACCGGCGGTGATGGTGCCGTCCGCAAGCGCATCCATCGCAGCGCGCTCGCCGTCGAAGACCCGGGCGGTGCCCTCGAAGACGTCGGTGTCGAAGCCGGCAGACTTCACCACCGCGCCCTCGGGCGCCAATGAGCCGTGCAGAATGGTGATTCCGCCGGTCGGGTGGATCGGGTCGCTCAGCGCGCGCAACACCTTTCCGTCAGGGTCAGGCGGGTCGATGTGGGCGAGGTTCTCGGCCATGGTCTGCCCGGTGACCGTGAGGCAATCCCCGTGCAGCAGCCCGGCGTCCAGCAGCGCCTTCATGATCACCGGAACCCCACCGATCCGGTCGACGTCGAACATCACGTGCCGGCCGAACGGTTTCACGTCGGCAAGGTGCGGCACCTTCCGGCCGATCCGGGTGAAGTCCTCCAGCGACAGCTTCACGTCCGCCTCATGGGCGATGGCCAGCAGATGCAGCACGGCGTTGGTGGACCCGCCGAACGCCATCACGACGGCGATCGCGTTCTCGAAGGCCTCTTTGGTCAGGATGTCGCGGGCGGTGATGCCGCGACGCAGCAGCTCGACCACCGCTTGCCCGCTGCGCCGCGCGAACCCGTCCCGGCGGCGATCGGTCGCCGGTGGGGCGGCGCTGCCGGGCAGCGACATGCCCAGCGCTTCGGCGGCGCTGGCCATGGTGTTCGCGGTGAACATGCCTCCGCAGGCACCCTCACCGGGACAGATGGCCCGCTCGATGGCGTCCACGTCCTCGCGCGACATCAGCCCGCGGGCACACGCTCCGACCGCCTCGAACGCGTCGATGATGGTGACGTCGCGTTCGGTGCCGTCCGACAACTTCGCCAGACCCGGCAGGATGCTTCCCGCGTAGAGGAACACGCTTGCCAGGTCCAGCCGCGCGGCCGCCATCAGCATGCCCGGCAAGGACTTGTCGCAGCCGGCCAGCAGCACCGAGCCGTCGAGGCGTTCGGCCTGCATCACCACCTCCACGCTGTCGGCGATCACCTCGCGCGACACCAGTGAGAAGTGCATGCCCTCGTGGCCCATCGAGATGCCGTCGGACACCGAGA
>CAZEMS010000030.1:0-20519 GCA_964513475.1 uncultured Mycobacterium sp.
AGTAGGGAACGTACATGAGAAACCCGCGTTGAATATCTTCGTCGGTTTCTTGAACAAGCGTTACCGCCCCAGAAACTGTTGCCAAACCCGTGCGCACCGCGCTCGCCATCGCTTCCTGACGGGTAGGCTCCGAGTACATGTCGAATCCGAATGCGCGCTGATTCCTAAAATCGAACGGTTCGATGTACAGGATCGCAGAGTAAGGATCTCGATCGCCGGTCGGCTGAATAGCGAAATCCGGAAATCCTTCGGCGCGAACGTCATTTTCGAAATTTGACTTCTCGTCCGGTGAGACAATAACCGAGTAGCCCAGGGCCTGGATTCCCCTGAACTGAGTCTGCAACTGCAGGCTATCGGCGAATTTTTTCCACCCAGCTCTGGTGATCGGCGCATCGCTGCTGCGCAAGAGTCCGACGGCGCTGTCCAAGGCAATCTTGTAGTCCAACATGCGCATCGAGATCGCGTCATTGGAGTCGTTGACGATGCTTAGGAAGTCTTGTTCTGCGCTCTTGTCAACAGAAGCCCTGGTGATGTGCCAAGCGAGTGCCGTCGCAACAACCGTAGCGAAGAGCACCACCCAGGCCAGCACCGAATTCCGCATGAGTCCGACGAACGAACCACCCGCCGAGCCGCGTCGTAGCCGCACAGAGAACCTTCCCGGACCTGCATTAGGCAGGTCCCGTACCCCGTCTAGATGAAAATGCATCGACCTGTACGGGGTGGCCCTTTTCGAGAAATCTGTGCTCGACGCCGGCGTTGTCACCCACCGTGGCGTCGAGCTGGAATTCCATTTCCCACGCGGGCGGTGCTGGAATACGGCAGAATCGGATATGGCGGGTTACACGGGTGTGCTGTATTGGGCAGTGCCACAATTGGTTTGCTACCTCGTTCTTCTGCTGCGGCGGCAGGTGGCATGCTCGTTACTTCTCAAGCGCCGGTTCGTCATCAGAGATCGAGCACGAAGGGGATGCTTACTGAATGGTTTTGCAGTCGTACTGATCTCTGGTGGGATGGCGGTCGCTCGACCAGGCTCACTCGCAACTGCTCGCAACGCGCGAAAGACGTTCGGTTGAATCCGCTGTCGAGCCTTCACCGGCATGCAAGTGCCTAGGCGATCTGGGAGGCGAGTTGACCACTTCTGCCGGCTGGTGAGGTGTCGCTTGACATCGCGCCCGCAGGGGCGACCACGATCCAGTCGCCGGGTCGGTGAGGGTGATCATCAAAGGGATGCGGCCAGACCCAACGATGGGGGTGCAGTCGTATTCGGCGAGCAGATGGCACATGTTGGCCCGCAAATTCTTAGGTCGAAGCAGCTATTGACTCGGTGTGATGGTTAGCGGCGTGTCTGTGAGGTGCGGTTGCGTGGCGGGGCCCCAGCCCAGGTCACAACCGGCGCCGCCCATGCGGTCGACTTGGTCGGCCGTCTCCAGGTTGCCGACGATGATCTTGAGGTCGAGGTCATGACCGAAGCCGGCGATGGCGCGAATGTAGTCACGCTGGCTGGTGGTGTTGCTGATCAACGACGTTATTTCGAGGCTGCGGACGGGTGTGGTGTGGACCGTGTAGATGTCGGCATACCCGGCTCCGAACTCTGTGACCTGGAAGCTGCAGCCCATGGCGGCGAGCTGCGAGACCGTCTGCTTGGTTGTGGGGCTCATCTTGAAGCGGGTGGGGCTGTCCAGTTTGAAAACCAGCGATGTTGGATCGATTGCTCGTGACGTCGTGGTTTGTGCGAGCCATCTTGGGAAGGTGGCATCGTGAAGTGTGGCTTCGTGGATGGGCAGGTAGAGCAGGTCGTGGGTTGCAGACAAGGCCAGGTTCCGGTCGAGCGCGGTGGCGATGATGCTGCGGTCTAGATCGCGGCGTTGGGCCGCGCTCAGCGTTGGTTCGTGGTGCGTTTCAGGCCAGAACACTTCCGCGGTGATTCCGGCGGGGCTGGCGTCACGGAGTCGTTGCAATGGCCACAGCCGCAATTGCGCCTTTCGGGTAGGCGGACCAAGCTCGGTTGCCCATTCCCGCCGGGCCCGGGGAGTGCTGGTCACGGTCTGATCTCCGCCGTCACGTTTGGCTTGGTACATCGCTTGGTCGGCGTAGTTCAGCGCCGTTTCGGCGGCAGCGTCAACATCGTCGGGCAGGTCGGATGTGAACATGGCCAGGCCGAGGCTGGCGCTGACATGCACTGTGCTGTCGGCAAGTTGGTAACTGTGAGAAAGCGCTTGCCTGACGCGTTCGGCGATGTTCTCTGCATCTTCTTGTCCGGCAACGGCTTCGAGTACCACCGCAAACTCGTCACCCCCTAACCGGGCGGCTGAGTCGACATCTCGGATCGATGTTCTTATGCGTTCCGCGATCACCTTCAGCAGTTCATCACCACATCGGTGGCCGAGGGTGTCGTTGACTTGTTTGAAGCCGTCGATGTCCAGGTAGAGAATCGCTCCAACTTGCTTGGTGCGCCTGAAGCGTCGTAGTGCTTCGATGGTGCGTCGGGCGAAGTCCGGGCGGTTCGCCAGGCCTGTCAATGGGTCGTGATGAGCCAAGAACTGGAGGTAGCGCTCTGCCTTCTTGCGTTCGGTGATATCGCGCAGGATCAATGTGTACAGCTCGGGTTGATCTTGTTCGCTGGTAACGGCGTTGATGGCTAGCTCCGCTGGGAACTCCGCGCCGCCCGGGCCAAGGCAGGTGAGTTCGCGCAGGCCTCGGTCCTGTTCCGCCGAGGCGGCGTACTCGCGGATCCTTGCCGGGGTGAGTTCCGGGACCAGTTCCTGAATCTGTATCCCGATGTGGTCGATCGTCGTTCCGAAGGTGCGGTGAGCGGCTGAGTTGGCTGTCTTCAACGTTCCGGCCGAGTTGACGGTCAAAATGGCGTCAGGGGCTGCAGCAAGAATGGAGTGAGTCCTGGCTTCAGACTGTGTCAGGTCCGCCGTGCGTTGACGTACCCGATCGTCCAATGTCTGATTCATCCGGACCAGATCATCAGCTCGCTGGCGTAGCTGGGTTTGCTGCGTTTCGATGCGGTCAGCCATCGCGTTGTAGGACGTGGCAAGCACTCCTATCTCGTCGCGCCTGTCGACATCGGTTGACCGTTCGTCGCCGGACTTGTCCGCGCCGAAATCGTTGCTCAACGTCGAGAGCCGGACCAATGGTGCGCTCAAGGAGCGGGATACCAGCCAGGCCGCCGCCACGATCAGGACCGCGGCAGACCCGCCCACAAGGACGAACCATCGGTCGATGGTGGCCAATCCGGCATAGGCTTCTGATGTGTCGATCTTGACGACCAACACCCAGTCCTGCGCGGGTAGGAATCGGGTGTTGGCAATCACCTGCTCGCCTCGGTAGTCCACGCCTTCCACGAGCCCGTTCGTGCCCGATAGCGCAGCAGCCACCGCGACACCTTCGGCGATGTTGTCCACCGCGGTGCCGAAGCGGGACGGCAACAGCGAGCGACCATCACCTCGCACCAGGAGGGTTTCGCCGGTCTGCCCCAAACCGGTGTAATCGGTCAACGCCGTGAACAACGAGTCGGCGGTGCTGTCGGCCACCAGCACTCCCAAAGATTGGGAGTCCAGAACCAGCGGGCCGACGGCGCGAATCCCCAGGCTCTCATCGGGGAGTTCGATAATTTCGTCGGCCAGTGGCGCTTTCAAACCTCGTTGCAAGAGATCAGGATCGGAGAAGTTCGTCCCGATCAAATCTTCGGTGGTGCTGGTGACGACGGTGCCTTCCTTGTCCACGATCGACAGCGCGGTCAGGGTCGGTACGGCGTCCTTGGCATCGGAGAGGATTCTTGTCATGGCAACCAGATCTTGGTTGCTGCCATTGCTGAGATACTCCTGCAAGCTGATTCGCAGCTGGGTACGGCTGGTGATCAATGCCAGTTCGTCTAGTCCTGTCTTTTCGGCTTCGGCAAGGCGCTGTTCCTGTAGCGAAGCCAACCCGGCAAGGTTCGACTCCACCTCGCGCGTTAGTTCAGCCCTGGCTATATGGCGGTCGATGACGGCCATCACGGCCAATGGGATCGCCGCGACGAGGATGAATGCCAGCAGCAGCTTCCAGAACAGCTTCAAAGAAGTCTCCTGCCATGGTTTGGCCGGTCCGCTTGCTTCTATGGTGACCGATCCAGACATCACGCAGTGTCAGTTCAGGTCGAAAGAACCGAATCCACTGCCTTCGCGACCGACCAGCACAGATGAGCCGCAGCTGGTGGGGGCCGGACGACGCCGTGTTCGGATCACCTGGTCATAATCGCGCTGATCGACTCGATGTCGTCGGGACTGGGCATCCCCCACCCCGGCTGGTAGTCGAACAGCTTGTCTACCGGCACGGTCTCCAGATCGGCGTCGAGGAGTTCGATGGCATCCAGCGGGACCAAAGCCGGGTGCACCTGGCCACATGCTCGCGCTACCGACACCAGTTCGAAGCGCAGGGTGGCTAGGTAGTGGGCACAGCGCACCGACTTCAGGGCCGGGTCGAGCCCGTGCTCCAGCCACGGCGACTGGGTGGCCACCCCGGAAGGGCAGCGACCGGTGTGACACCGCTGGGCCTGGATGCACCCGATGGCGAACATCGCGGTCCGGGCGACGTTGACCATGTCGCAGCCCATCGCCATTGCCAGCAGGGCGTTCTCCGGCAGTCCGAGTTTGCCTGAGCCGATGAAGACCACGTCATGGTGCAGCCCGGCCTCGGCGAAACTCCGGTAGACGCGAGGGAAGGCCCACTTGAAAGGAAGGGCGACGTGGTCGCTGAAGACCAGCGGAGCGGCGCCGGTGCCGCCCTCTCCTCCGTCGACGGTGACGAAGTCGACGCCGCGGCCGGTGCGGGCCATCCGGTCGGCGAGTTCGTCCCAGAACGGCGCCTCCCCGACGGCCGACTTGATGCCCACCGGAAGGCCGGTCTCGGCGGCGATGGATTCGACGAGATCCAGCAGGCCGTCGACGTCCCGGAACGCGGAGTGTCCGGCCGGGCTCTTACAGTCGGCGCCGACCGGGATGCCGCGAATGGCTGCGATCTCCGGGGTTACCTTCGAGCCGGGAAGCATGCCGCCCAGGCCGGGTTTGGCGCCCTGGCTCAGCTTGATCTCGATGGCCCGGACCGACGGGGTTTCGGCCACCTTGTCGACGAGGCGGGCCAAGCTGAAAGTGCCGTCCCGGTTGCGGCAGCCGAAGTAGCCGGTCCCGATCTGCCAGACCAGCTCCCCGCCGTTGAGATGGTAAGGCGAGATGGCGCCCTCCCCGGTGGTGTGCAGCACCCCGGCCAGCGCCGCGCCCTGATTCAGCGCGGTGATGGCCGCGCCGGACAGCGAGCCGAAACTCATTGCGGAGATGTTGACCACCGACGACGGCCGGAACGCCTTGGCCCGGCCGCGGGCTCCGCCGAGAATCTTGGCGGCGGGCAGCGGCACCTTGGGGTCGGGATGATGTGGTTCATCGTCGCGTCCGGGCACGGGGAACGCTGCGTGCTTGATGATCGGATAGTTGTGCACCCGCTCCAGGTCGTTGTCGGTGCCGAACCCGAAGTAGCGGTCCTTGGACTTCGACGACGTATAGACCCATCTGCGTTGGTCTCGGCTGAAGGGCTTCTCCGAGTTGTTGTCGGTGACGATGTACTGGCGCAGTTCCGGTCCCACCCCTTCGAGGAGGAAACGCAGGTGTCCGATCACCGGATAGTTGCGCAGGATGGTGTGGTCGCGTTGCAGCAGATCGAAACCGGCGAGTCCGGCGAGACTGCCGCCCATCATCGCAACCACGGACCGGGGCGTCATTCGGAAGCTGCGCTTACCCATGGCGCTATCGTCGCATCGCGGGACCGCGCCGGCAGCAAGTGTCGCAATGCGGCCTCGAATGGGGCCACTGATCCGGGCGTCATCCTGGCCGGCATCAATTACCGTTGTTCGGCACGACGGGAGAATGCGATGCAGGCG
Organism: uncultured Mycobacterium sp.; assembly: GCA_964513475.1. Lineage (GTDB taxonomy): Bacteria > Actinomycetota > Actinomycetes > Mycobacteriales > Mycobacteriaceae > Mycobacterium. The sequence goes on from CAZEMS010000030.1 coordinate 5,918, forward strand.
GACCCGAAGAAGCGAGCCGCGGATGCCGAGGTGGCCCAGAAAGCCAGGCATGCCGGCTTCTCGCGCCGGACGCACCGGCGGTTGTGGACCGCGTCGATCGTCTACTCGCTTGGATGTTTGGCCGCCATCGCCGCAACACTGGTCGGTGTCTACAAAGCACCGTCGGAGCCGTCTCGAGCCGACACCGTCCTGACCAGTGCCGAGGACATCGATCGGTATCTGGCCGCGAACCTTTCGACGTTGGAACCGGGAGAACCACCCCCCGTAGGCGTGCCCACCGGCGTGTACATCACGCTGATCGAATTCACGGGGCCTTATACCGTCGAGGTGTCCGGCGAGGTCTGGCAACGCTACGCCGACGACCTACCCGAAGGTCTGGCCGAGGGCATTTTCCTGCCCAACGCAAAACAGCAGCCAACCCTCACCGAGGTCTACCGCGACCGGCATGACAATGCGGAAGTGATCGGTTGGACGTTCCACGCCACGCTGCGTGAACCGTTCGACTACAGCCGATACCCGATGGGCCATCACCAGATTCAGCTGAAGATGTGGCACCCCGATTTCGAGCGGAACGTCTATCTAACACCCGACCTCGACGCCTACGTATCGACCGATCCTGCCGATGTGCCCGGATTGGACGAGGACCTCATGCTGGAGAACTGGGATGTGCAGCAGGCCTTCTTCAGCTATCGCAGTCACCGATTCAACACCGACTTCGGCGCTCCGACCTATGTGGAGAGCCATCTGCACCCCGAGCTCTACTACAACGTCGCCGTGCGGCGGCACCTAGCCAGCCCCCTGGTCGCGCGGGGGATTGTGCCAGTGGTCACGCTCATCACACTCTTCTTGATCGTGATGGTGGTCAGCAAGAGCGGGGAACGAATGAAGTACTTCGGTGTCAATCCCGGCGAGGTGATCTTCGTTGGTGCGGCACTGCTGCTGGCGGTCATCGTCTCGCAGACCGCGTTGAGAGACGAAGTGCAGGCTCCGGGACTCGTCTATCTCGAATTCTTCTACGTTCTAACCTATTTGGTGACCGTAGGCGTGGTCCTTAATTCCGTCCTGATCGCCGGCCGGCCAGATCTCAAGCTCTTTCGGGACCACGACAATTTTTGGCCGCGGCTGATGTATTGGCCGGTGACCCTGTCGACGATCCTCGTCGTGACCCTGCTGACCTTTTACCACGAGCTGTTCTAGGGAAGGGAAGACTGGCCGCCGTGACCGATATCCGAGACGACGAGCGGGATGTGCGCAGCGGGCTGAGCATCCCTGGCGGTCTTGCCCTGTCGCTGTTGAGTGCCGTTCTGCTAGTGGTCATCTGGCAACCCTTCGGGAACCTGTGGTGGCTGACCTTCATCGCGTTCGTTCCCATGTACGTGGCGCAGTACCGCGTGCTGCCGCGGCGGTGGAGTGCTGCTCCGGTGGCAGTGGCGTTCGCGGGCTACTACCTTGCGCTGGGGTTGCTCACCGCGTCGATTCTGTCGCTGGGAATCATCGTTGCGGCGGCCTTGGCCTTCGGGGTGCTCGGCTTCGCAGTCGGGGTGTTTCTGCGGCCGTTCGCGGAGCGGACCGGCTACCGATGGTTCGTCGTACAGTTTCCGTTGCTCTGGGTGAGCATCGACCTGCTGGTGCAGAACAACGAGATCCTCGGGACCTATCCGTGGATCGGCTACCGACTCGCTGATGCTCCACAGTTCGTCCAGCCGGTCAGCCTAGTCGGTACACCGGCGTTGAATCTGCTTCTGCTGGTTGTCAACTCGACGATCGCACTGGCATTGCTGGCGCTCATCGACCGGCGCTGGCCGCAGCTGGCCGCGGTGCCGGTGCCTCGGCGGACGTTGCGGAGGTCGCTGGCCGTTCCTGCTGCGGTGGCGCTGATCTGGGTTGGCTGCAGCTTGTACATCTACCACGACGTGTCGACGCAGATGGGACCCAGCGTCCGGGTCGCGGCGGTGCAACCCGGCCTCGACAACGCGACACCCGGCACGCTCATCTCTGCTGGAAACGTTGCTCCGGGGCGGACCGAAGGCCAGCGCATCGCAGATCAGATTGATGAGCTCAGCGACATGACCCGGCAGGCTGCGGATCAGGGATCCAGGATCGTGGTCTGGCCGGAGGAAACGCTCAACTATGACCCACGGGTGAAGCACAGCGAATGGATTCCCGCCCTTGTGCAGCAGACCGGTGTGTATCTGGTCATGGGCTTCACCCCCGACGCCAACAACGGCGCGGCCCCCAACACCGCGCTGCTGTGGAGTCCTGACGGCAAGGTCGTCGCGGAGTATCGCAAGACCAAGCGGGTGCTCGCCGAAGGGGAAGCCTTCACTCCGGGCGACGTCTACCCGACGGTGAGAACGCCGGTGGGCGTGCTGGGCATGATCATCTGCTTTGACATCGACTTTCCGGACGGCCCAGCCCGTCGCGAAGTGCTCAACGGCGCACAGATGGTCCTCGCCCCGAGTATCGACTTCGCCTCCATCGCGGACGTCCGTCGCGCTTCCACGGTCTTCCGGGCCGTCGAGAACCGGGTTGCCATGGTCAAGGCGGACGTCGCATGGGACTCGGTGCTGGTGGCTCCCAACGGCACAGTGATCGCCAGCACCGCCGTGCATGCCGAGAGCGGGGGTCGGGCACTGCTGGTCGGCGACGTTCCGTTGGGGCCGCTCAATGCGCCGTTCAGTCAGTACGGGAACACACCGTTCAAGTGGCTGGTGTATGCCGCGACCCTGGTGATGATCGGATACATGATTCGGGTGAGGAAATGAACGCTTCCGGTAGTCAGGATTTCGCAACGGTCGTCGTCGCGCGCAAGGTGCGTCCCGAACTTGCCGAGGCCTATGAGGACTGGCAATCGGAGATCCTCGCAGCGACCAGCAGGAGTCCGGGGTTCATCGGCAAGGAGACGATTCGGCCGGTGTCCGGTGTCGACGATGACTGGGTCACCGTGTTCCGGTTCGACTCCAAGGAGCACCTGTTGGCCTGGATGCAGTCCGAGGAGCGCCGTGAACTACTCGAGCGCGGCGACGCGTTCAATGATGCTCCCGCGGACGAGCACACCATGATCGGTGGCCGACCGACCGAGCACTACGTGACCCTCGTCGTCAGCAGCACTCCGAACCCGGGACATGAAAAGCAGTTCCTGGCCGCCGAGAAGGCGCTCGAGGCGGCGGTGCGGTCCTTCCGTGGCTTCACCGGCTACGAACTGCTCAAGCCGGTTCACGAAGGTGGCGCCTGGACCAGTTTGATTCGTTTCGAAGACACGCGCAGCGCCGACGAGTGGTTGCGGTCGGAGATACGCACAAAGCTTCTGGAGAATCTGCACAAACAGGTGCAGCGCATCTCGGTCCGCAAGGTTCCCAGCGCCTTCGGTAGCTGGTTCAGCTTCAGTGCGGTCGACGGTGCCAATACTCCGAACTGGAAGCAGTCGATGACTGTTCTGTTGGCGCTGTACCCGACAACCATGTGCCTGCACTACCTCACCTCCTATCTGCAGGAGGTGGGCATACCCGGGTACCTGCGGATATTCGCGTCCAACACCCTGAGCGTGATCATCCTCGGTTTTCTGTTGATGCCGGTGGTCACCCGGGCGCTGCGGTTCTGGCTGGACCCGGGCGCCTCGACCCGGATCACCATCCGCGGAACGATTCTCGCCGTCATTCTCTACGGCATGCTTCTGGGGTTCTGGGGGCTCCTCACCCGGGCGCTCTGAGGTTTACAAACCCCGGGCTGCGTGTCAGCCTCAGGTGATGGCGGAGTACGACGCGATCGTCATCGGGGCTGGACACAACGGCTTGGCGGCGGCCGCGTTACTGCAGCGGGCGGGCCTGAGCACGTTGTGTGTGGAGGCCAAGACCTACTCCGGCGGCATGGCCTCGTCCGTCGAGTTGTTCGACGGGTACCGGTTCGAGATCGCCGGCTCGGTGCAGGTTCCGACATCGGCAACGGTGAGCCGGGAAATCGGCCTCGACGAACTGCCCACCGTCGATCTCGATGTCATGTCGGTGCAGTTGCGGGGCATCGGTGACGAGCCCGTCGTCTATTACACCGACCCGATGAAGCTGCTGACGCACCTCAACCGGGTCCACGGCGCGGAAGCGGTGAATGGGATGGCTGGACTGATGGCCTGGAGTCAGGCTCCGACACGGGCTCTGGGCCGCTTCGACGCAGCGCAGCCGCCGAGGTCGCTGGACGATATGTATCGCTGCGCTACAAACGAGTTCGAGAGATCAGCAATCACCGATCTGTTGTTCGGATCGGTCACCGATGTGCTCGATCGACACCTGCCGGATCGGGGCAAACACGGCGCGTTGCGCGGCATGCTCGCGTTTCTCGCCGTCAACACCACCTACCGTGGACCGGCCACCCCGGGCAGTGCTGCCGCGCTGGCGTTCGGGATGGCCGTTCCCGACGAGAACGCCACACTGATCAAGAAGTTCCGGGGCGGGATGGGTGCGCTGACCGAACATGTCCTGAAGCTGTTCACGACCGCTGGTGGCCAATTGCGGCTACGGACCAAGGTCGAAGAGATCCTGACCACCGGCGGGCGGGTCGCCGGGGTACGTACCGCCGACGGCTCGACGGCGGCCGCACCGGTCGTCGTCTCCGCTGTCGCGCCCGACCTCACGGTCAACGGTCTGCTCGACCCGAGCGCCATCGCGCCGGAGATCCGTGACCGGTTCGCCCGCATCGACCACCGCGGAAGCTACCTGCAGATGCATTTCGCATTGGACGTTCCGCCCGAGTTCGCCGCCCCCTACGAGGCACTCAACGATCCCGCAATGCAGTCGGCCATAGGTCTTTTCGTCACGCCCGAAGAATTGCAGCAGCAGTGGGAAGAGTCGCGGCGCGGTTACGTCCCGTCAGACCCGGCCATCGCGCTGCAGATTCCGTCAGCCAACGATCCGGGGCTGGCGCCGCCGGGCAAGCACGCAGCGTCCGCGTTCTCGTTGTGGTTTCCGCTCAACGACTCCCGGGAAAGCTACGGTGCGATGAAGAGGGAGATGGGTCGGCGGGTGATCGAGAAGATCAACCGTGTGGCACCGAATTTCGCCGGCTCGATCCTGCGCCACACCACGTTCACTCCAAAGCATATGGGCACCATGTTCGGTGCACCAGGTGGCGACTACTGTCATGGTCTGATTCATCCGGAACAGATGGGAATCAACCGCCCGGGTCCGAAAGGCTATGTCGATCAACCGATCCCGCTGCGCGGACTGTACCTTGCCAGCGCCGGCTGCCACGGCGGGCCAGGCATCACTTTCATACCTGGCTACAACGCCGCCAAAGCAGCACTCGCTGATCACGGCTGAGTCGTCAGGCTCCCTTGACTACGTGACCGTCTTTGATGATCGCGGTGAACGCCTCGGCGGGCCGGGCAATCAACGAGATGTCGGCGACGGGGTCACCGTCGACGAGGATCAGGTCGGCGAGGGCGCCTTCAGCGACCACACCGAGGCGTCCCGGATAGGGATTGCGCGGGCCGGACATGGCCAGCAGCTCGGCGTTGCGCAGCGTGGCCTGCTGGAGCACCTCGGCCGGGGTGAACCAGCGGGTCAGCTTCGCCAACTGAGCACCCTGCCGGGTGGCGAGTTTGGCGTCGAACAGGGTGTCGGTGCCGAACGCCAGCTTGACCTGATGCTTCTTCGCCAGGGCGTAGGCGGTCTCGGTGCCCGCGGCGACTTTTTCAAACTTGGCCCGGTTCGCCGGCGGTAGCGGTACCGCATCCTCGTCGTCGAGGAACGGTTGCAGGCACCACCAGATATCGTTCTCGGCGAGTAGCTCCACGGTGGCTTCGTCGATGAGTTGTCCGTGTTCGATGCAGCGGACTCCGGCGGCCACGGCGGACCGGATCGCCCGTGGCGTGTAGGCATGCACAGTGACGTAGGTGCCCCAGTTCTCGGCGACCTGCACCGCGGCCCGCATCTCGGCTTCGGTGTACTGGGTGACATCGATCGGGTCGTAGTCGGATGCGCAACCGCCGCCGGCCATCAGCTTGATCTGCGATGCGCCGCGACGAAGTACCTCTCGCGCGCCGCGGAGCACCTCGGCTTCCCCGTCGGCGACGACGGCGAACCCGATGATCTCGGGGTAACTGAGCCAGCCCGCCACCCCGCGCGGCACTTCGTTCGGCAACCGGGCATCACCGTGGCCCCCGGTCTGGGAGATGAAGGCTCCCGCCGGGAAGATACGCGGGCCGGGGATCGTGCCCTCGTCGATGGCCTGCTTGATGCCCAGAGTCGGACCGCCGAGATCGCGGACGGTGGTGAATCCGCGATGCAGCGTGTCGTTCGCACTGGCTACCGCCCGCGCGAACATGTGCCCGACTTCGCCGAGTTGGACCTCCTGGGCGGTGATTGTCGCGAGCGTGGCGTGCCAGTGCGCGTCGATGAGCCCCGGAATGAGCGTCTTGCCGTTTCCATCCAGGGTGGCTCCGGTCGGTTCTGTTGCGCCGGCTCGCGTTACCGACGCGATGAGCCCGTCCCGGATGGTGACGTCCATCGGTCCGGTGATCCGGCCGTCGACGCTGTCGAAGACATTGACATTGGCGATGGTCAATCGGCTGGATTCCACGCGGCTCCTTCGTCTCAGATGCAGCTGATGGTGTTTCCGCCGGTCTGCTTGGCCGCCTGCATCGCAGCTTCCGCCCGGGAGACCAACGCCGAAACCGATTCACCGGGAACGAGAAGGGTTGCGCCGATGCTCATCGTGACGTTGGCCGTCACGCCCAGGTGCTGGATCGGCTCGGCGGCAAGATCGCGAAGCTTCTTCGCGATCTTGACCACTTCTTCGATGCTGTGGATACCCGGAAGGAGCAGTAGCGCCTCGTCGTCGCCGATGCGGCCGACGACGTCGCCCTGCCGTACGCATTGGCGAATCCGAACAGCCAGGGTGGCTAGTACGACATCGCCGAAGCTGCGTCCCCAGGCCTCGTTGATTCGGTCGAAATGATCTATGTCGCAATAAACTACGCCGTAGTGCGGCCCATGGTCTCGCGGGAAATCAAGCGCGGCCTTGAGGCGTGCGAGCGTTTCGTCGCGGGTGTTCAATCCGGTCAGGCCTTCGCGGGAGCGTGTTCGGAGCACGTCCACTTCGAATTCAGCGAAGGTAGCGAGAATGTCAAAGAACATTTCACCAACCGGTTGCGTCGGGTCATAGAGCTGTCCGCCGAGCGACAACGTGATACCGCGGTTGGCGAGGTCTTGGCCGATGGCGCGCGCATCGGCAATCGATCGGGCCAGCCGGTCCAGCTTGGGCACTACCAGCGTGTCACCCTTCTTCGCTGCGGCGAGCGCCTGATTCAACACCGGCCGTTCGGTGTTCGCACCGGTGAGGGCTTGTTCGATGTAGATGCGGTCCTCGCCGACACCGAGCTCCTGCAAGCGCTTCCGCTGCGCATCGACGTCTTCCGCATCCGTCGAACAGCGGGAATAGCCAACGAACGCATCGTTAGTCGCCATTGTCGAAATATAGCGATGCGCCCGAATCCAGTTTGTTTGTTCGGGTAACAATCTTCATAATCCGCAGTCAGATTCTTCCGGCTGAGTTACCGTCTGCTTCCGTGAATACCTTCAATGCTTTCGCTCGCCGTGCGGCGGTCGCATCCGCCGCGTTCTCGATTGCCGCTGTCGGTTTGTCCGGCATCGCAGCGGCCCAACCGCCAGCGCCACCGCCGCCTCCGGCAGATCCGAACGCGGTGCCGGCCGTCCTGCTCGACACCAACTGCACTCTCGATCAACTCATGGCCGCGATCAAAGAGGTCGATCCCGTTGTCTACGGTGAACTGGTCGAGAAGTACAACTCCGAGCCAGGGTGGTTGCAGGGCGCGATCATCAGCCATCTCAATGCGCTACTGGCGAAAGATCCCGCCGGCCGGCAAGCCGAGGTCGATGAGCTGGCGCAGCGCTATCCGCAGTTCGTGCCGCTGTTCAGATCCGAAGAACCGAACGCAAAGGCGATCGCGGACAAGTGCCCGTCATACCCAGCCCAGGATGCTTCGCTGTTCGCTCCGCTGCCCCCAACCCCCTGAGGTCCTGAGCGTTCCGATCAAGCCCCGGTCGCCTGTTCGAGATCCTTGAGCGACTCTTCCAGGTGCCCGAGCAGTCGTTGCAGGTGCGGAACGCTGCCGCGCGCTCCGACCAAGCCGAAGTCGAGATTGTCGGCATTGTTGACCAGCGTGATGTTGAGGGCTTGACCGTCCAGCGCGATCGACAACGGGTAGTTGCCGTCCAGCCGGGCGCCTCGCCAGTACAACGGCTCGCGTGAGCCGGGCACATTGGAGATGACGATGTTGAACGGGGGCGGCGTGGTTCTCACCCAGCCCGGCACGGCGGACAAACCTAGCGGGCTGACCAGCATCGCCGACAGAGCCAACGCCTGAAGTCGGGGCAGCTGTGAGAAAACCTTCTTGTTGTCCCGCATCGACGCGCTGATCGTTTCGAGCCGTTGGGCCGGGTCGTCGATATTGGTGGCGAGGTTGCACAGAATGACACCAACCATGTTGCCACCGGCGTCGGCCTCGGCCTCGGTGCGCAGGCTGACCGGGACCATGGCGATGAGCGGGACGTCGGGCAGTGCGTCCTGCTCGGTCAAGTAGTAGCGCAGCGCGCCGGCGCACATCGCCAAGACGACGTCGTTCACCGTCGCCCCGGTCGCCTGCTTGACCCCGCGGACGCGCTCCAACGGCCACGATTGGGCGGCGACCCGTCGGGCTCCGCCGATAGGTACGTTGAACATGGTGCGCGGCGCGCCGAACGGCAGGGTCAGCTGCTGTTCGAGCAGGGCTGCGCGGGCCAGAGACAAGGTGGAGGGCGCCAGCGCCGCCACCGAGCCCATCGTGCGGGTCAGTGTCCTCAGCGGCAGGAACGGCGGCGAAGACGACCGAGCCGCGGAGGTCTCTGCTGCCGCGCGACGTTTCGGCGGAAGGTTCCAGGGCACCCGCACCTCGGTGTCGTTCGGGTCGGTGGACAGGGTGCGTTGGGACAGCTTGAGTGCCGACACCCCGTCGAGCAGCGCATGGTGAGTCTTGAAGTACATCGCGAAGCGACCGTCCCCGAGCCCCTCGATCAGGTGCGCCTCCCAAAGCGGGCGGTGCCGGTCGATCGGTGTGCCGTGCAACCGCGAAATGAGCTCCAGCAGCTCGCGCACCCGGCCTGGATGTGGCAGCGCCGAACGCCTCAGGTGGTAATCGAGGTCAACCTCGTCGTCAAGACTCCAGCCGACGTTGGCGACACCGCCGAAGATGGTGGCGGGGTGTTTACGGAACGTCGGCTGGAACTCCTGCTGCTCCACCATCTCCTGGTGCACTTCCCGCAGGAACTCCGAGCCTGAGATTCCCTCCGGGGGGTTGAAGAGCTGCAGCCCGGCTACATGCATCGGATGTTCGCGGGATTCGGCCATGAGGAACACCGCGTCCGTCGGCGAGATCATTTCCATGAACACATCCTTGTCGGGTGGGCCCCGGCGGCCCTGATCCAATGATCCACGTCTACCGCCTCGCGCAGTGCTGACTTCGGCGATTCGCCGGTAGCGAACGGCGCGTTCGACGATGATCACGCAATGGCCACAACCGACTCCCGCGAAGTGCTCATCGAAGCGACCCCCGAAGAGATTCTCGCCGTCATCGCCGACGTCGAGTCGACACCGACCTGGTCGTCGCAGTACCAGGGCGCCGAGATTCTCGAGAGCTACGACGACGGCAAGCCGCTCCGGGTGAAGATGAAGGTCAAGGCCGCGGGCATGACCGATGAACAAGTGGTGGACTACACCTGGACGGACACCAGCGCCAGCTGGACGCTGGTGAGTGCCGGCCAATTGCGATCGCAGGACGCGGTGTACACGCTCACGCCCGAAGGCGACAAGACGAGGCTGCGGTTCGAGATCACCATCGACCCGTCGGTTCCGCTGCCGGGATTCGTCCTCAAGCGTGCGATGAAAGGTGCGATGGAGACCGCCACCGATGGTCTCCGCAAGCAGGTTCTGAAAGTCAAGCGCGGCGGCTGATTCTCGTTAGCCAGTCAAATTTCTGCGGCAGCCCCTGGGATGTCTAACTAGTATTTGCCATATGGCGGTCCGAGCTTCGCGGGAAGTCGTGGTCGACGCTCCGCCCGAGGCCATTCTCGACGTGCTGGCCGATGTCGATGCGTTGCCCTCGTGGTCGTCGCTGCACCGGTCGGCCGAGGTGCTCGACCGTCATCCCGACGGCCGCCCGTATCACGTCAAGGCCACCATGCGGCTGATGGGCATCACCGACAAAGAGGTTCTGGAATACCACTGGGGTCCGCGCTGGATGGTGTGGGACGCCCATGAGACACGGCAGCAGCGCGGCCAGCATGGCGAGTACAACCTCACCCCCGAAGGCGACAAGACCCGGGTGCGCTTCGACATCATCATCGACCCGTCGGCTCCCGTCCCCGAATTCCTGGTCAAACGCGCCAGGAAACTCGTACTCCAGGTCGCGGTGGACGGCATGCGTCAGCGGGTGATGGACGCGATGGCGAAGTACCGGCGGTAGCCCGTCCCGTGAGGCGGGATCTCAGGCTCGACGCAACACCGCGAGCCGCCGGATCGCCTCGTCCAGTGTTGCCTCACGTTTGCAGAAGGTGAACCGCACCAGGTGATTCCAGTTGCCGGCGCGGTCGGAGTGCGGATCGCAGAACGCCGACATCGGAATCGCGGCCACGCCGGCGAGAGTGGGTAGTTCCGCGCAGAACGCAGTGCCGTCGGCGAAGCCCAGCGGACCCGGATCAGCGCACACGAAGTAGGTGCCGTGGCTGTCGCGGACGTCGAAGCCGATCTCGGTGAGGGCCCCGACCAGTTTGTCGCGGCGGTCCTGCAGCGAGTCGCGTAGCGCCGCGACCCAAGCGTCCTCATGGTTGAGGGCCTGGGCCACCGCCGGCTGGAACGGTGCGCCGCCCACGTAGGACAAGTACTGCTTGGCAGCGCGCACGCCGGCGATGAGTTCCGGTGCGCCGCAGGCCCAGCCGATCTTCCAGCCGGTGCAGTTGAACATCTTGGCGGCGCTGGAGACGGTCACCGTGCGTTGCGCCATGCCGGGGTAGGAGGCCAGCGGCAGGTGCCGGTGCCCGTCCGGCGATCCGAAAACCAGATGCTCGTACACCTCGTCAGTGATGACCAGCAGGTCTGCCTCCACCGCCACCGCCGCGATCGCGGCGAGTTCTTCGGCGGTGAGCACCATGCCGGTGGGGTTGTGCGGCGAGTTGATGATCAGCGCTCTGGTTGTCGGGGTGATCGCCGTACGCAACGCATCGACGTCGAGTGCATATCCGCGGCCGTCGGGAACCAACGGCACGGCCACGCGTCGACACCCGGCCATGGCGATGACCGGGGAGTACGAGTCGTAGAACGGCTCGATCAGCAGCACATCCGAGCCCGGCTCGACGAGACCGAACACCGACGCCGCGATGGCTTCGGTGGCGCCCACCGTGACGAGCACCTCGGTATCAGGGTCGTAGTGCACGCCGTAGTGCCTTGCCCGTTGCGCGGCGATCGCCTCCCGCAACGGCGCGATGCCGAGGCCGGGCGGGTACTGGTTCACGCCCTGAGCGATTGCGCGCTCGGCGGCCTCCAGCATGGCGGCCGGGCCGTCCTCGTCGGGGAACCCCTGGCCGAGGTTGACCGCACCGATCCGGGTGGCGAGCGCCGACATCTCCGCGAAGATCGTGGTGGCATAGGGCCGCAACCGCGAAACCGTCACGACTGCCGAGCCTAAACCGCGGGGACCACCAACCAACAGGTTGGTTCGTGCTGTTAGGCTTCGGAGTATTGATAGAAGTTTGGTAATTCCGAATTCCGCCGGACCCAAAATCAGGATTTGGAGAGCACAGACATGTCCGAAGACGCCTTTATCTATGACGCTATCCGCACGCCCCGCGGCAAGCAGCGCAACGGCTCCCTGAACGAGGTCAAACCGATCAATCTGGTCACCGGCCTGATCGATGAACTCCGTTCGCGTTTCCCTGATCTGGACGAGAACATGATCAGCGACGTCATTCTGGGTGTCGTTTCGCCCGTCGGTGACCAGGGTGGTGACATCGCCCGCACGGCGGTGCTGGCCGCCGGGATGCCCGACACCGTCGGCGGCGTACAGCTGAACCGATTCTGCGCATCCGGTCTGGAAGCGGTCAACATGGCCGCGCAGAAGGTGCGTTCGGGTTGGGACGACTTGGTACTGGCCGGCGGCGTGGAGTCGATGAGCCGGGTACCTATGGGGTCCGACGGCGGCGCGTGGGCGATCGACCCGGAGACCAACTACGCCGTCGGTTTCGTGCCACAGGGGATCGGCGCCGATCTGATCGCCACTATCGAGGGCTTCTCACGCGAGGACGTGGACCGCTACGCACTGCGCAGCCAGGAACGAGCCGCTGCGGCATGGTCGGGTGGGTACTTCGCCAAGTCAGTGGTCCCGGTGCGGGACCAGAACGGGCTGGTCGTCCTCGACCACGATGAGCACATGCGTCCGGAAAGCACACTGGACGGCCTGGGCAAGCTCAAGACCGCGTTCGACGGCATCGGTCAGATGGGCGGTTTCGACGACGTAGCCCTGCAGAAGTACCACTGGGTGGAGAAGATCAACCACGTCCATACCGGCGGCAACAGCTCGGGCATCGTCGATGGCGCGGCACTGGTGATGGTCGGCTCGGAAAGCGCCGGAAGTGCCCACAACCTGACCCCGCGGGCCCGCATCGTGGCTACCGCCACCAGCGGCTCTGATCCGGTCATCATGCTCACCGGTCCGACGCCGGCTACTCGCAAGGTCCTGGACCGGGCCGGGTTGACGATCGACGATATCGATCTCTTCGAGCTGAACGAGGCCTTCGCAGCCGTCGTGCTGAAGTTCCAGAAGGATCTGGACATCCCGGACGAGAAGCTCAACGTCAACGGCGGCGCCATCGCCATGGGTCACCCGTTGGGCGCCACCGGGGCGATGATCACCGGCACCATGGTCGACGAACTTGAGCGCCGAGGCGCTCGCCGTGCCCTGATCACGCTCTGCGTCGGCGGGGGTATGGGCGTGGCCACCATCATCGAACGAGTCTGAGTGCGTCTCTAGGCGAGTCTCAAGCGAACCCATAAAGGAAAAGGCATGGCAGAGAACACGATTCAGTGGGACAAGGATGCCGACGGCATCGTCACCCTGACCTTGGACGACCCGACCGGGTCAGCCAACGTCATGAACGAGCACTACAAGGAGTCGATGCACAAGGCGGTCGAACGCCTTGTCGCCGAGAAGGATTCGATCACCGGCGTGGTCATCACCAGCGCGAAGAAGACCTTCTTCGCCGGCGGTGACCTCAAGGCGATGATCAATATCGGCCCTGAGCACGCGCAGCAGGCATTCGACATGGTCGAGGACATCAAGCGCGACCTGCGCACGCTGGAAACGCTTGGCAAGCCGGTGGTGGCAGCCATCAACGGCGCCGCCCTCGGCGGTGGGCTGGAGATCGCCCTGGCGTGTCATCGCCGCATCGTCGCCGACGTCAAAGGGGTGCAGATCGGCGTGCCCGAGGTGACCCTGGGCCTGCTGCCCGGCGGCGGCGGCGTCACCCGCACCGTGCGGATGATGGGCATCCAGAACGCGTTCATGAACGTGCTCAGCCAGGGCACCCGGTTCCGCCCCGCCGCGGCGAAGGACGCCGGCCTGGTCGACGAACTGGTCGGCTCCGTCGACGAACTGGTGCCCGCGGCCAAAGCGTGGATAAAGGCCAACCCGGACGCACACACCCAGCCGTGGGATCAGAAGGGCTACAAGATGCCTGGCGGCACTCCCTCCTCCCCGGGGCTGGCGTCGATCCTGCCGTCCTTCCCGGCGCTGCTGAAAAAGCAGCTCAAAGGCGCTCCGATGCCCGCACCGCGGGCCATCCTGGACGCCGCGGTCGAGGGTGCGCAGGTCGACTTCGACACCGCCAGCCGTATCGAGAGCCGGTACTTCACCGAGCTGGTCACCGGACAGGTGGCCAAGAACATGATCCAGGCATTCTTCTTCGACCTGCAGCACATAAACGGCGGGGGCTCGCGTCCGGACAGCGCCGATGAGACCAGTATCAAGAAGATCGGTGTGCTCGGTGCGGGCATGATGGGCGCCGGAATTGCCTATGTGTCGGCCAAGGCCGGCTTCGACGTCGTGCTCAAGGACGTCAGCCTCGAGGCTGCGCAGAAGGGCAAGGGCTACTCCGAGAAGCTCGAGGCCAAGGCGCTGCAACGGGGCAAGACCACCGAGGAAAAGTCCGAGGCGCTGCTGGCCCGGATCACCCCGACAGGCGACGCCGCCGATCTCGCCGGCGTCGACTTCGTCGTCGAAGCGGTCTTCGAGAACCAGGAACTCAAGCACAAGGTGTTCGCCGAGATCGAGGACGTCGTCGAACCCAACGCACTGCTGGGATCGAACACCTCCACGTTGCCGATCACCGGTCTGGCGACCGGTGTCAAGCGGCAGGAGGATTTCATCGGGATCCACTTCTTCTCGCCGGCCGACAAGATGCCGCTGGTCGAGATCATCAAGGGTGAGAAGACCTCCGACGAGGCGCTGGCCCGGGCCTTCGACTACACGCTGGCGATCGGCAAGACCCCGATCGTGGTCAACGAC
>CAZEMS010000030.1:20529-47136 GCA_964513475.1 uncultured Mycobacterium sp.
ACTGCACGATCGTCGACGACGGTCAATCCCGTAACGGCACCTTCGTCAACGAGGCGCTGGCCATGCTCGGTGAGGGTGTGGAGCCGGCCAGCATCGAGCATGCCGGCGGCCAGGCCGGATACCCGGCGGCGCCGCTGCAGCTGTCCGACGAGCTCAACCTAGAGCTGATGGCCAAGATAGCGACCGAGACGCGAAAGGCCGTCGAGGCCGCAGGGGGCACCTATGAACCCCATCCGGCTGACGCGGTCGTGGAGAAGATGATCGAGCTGGGTCGGCCGTCGCGGCTCAAGGGCGCCGGCTTCTACGAATATGTCGATGGCAAGCGGACCGGGCTGTGGCCCGGCCTTCGCGAGAACTTCAATTCCGGCAGCTCACAGCCGCCGTTGCAGGACATGATCGACCGGATGTTGTTCGCCGAGGCGCTGGAGACTCAGAAGTGCCTCGATGAAGGGGTGTTGATGACGACCGCCGATGCGAACATCGGGTCGATCATGGGCATCGGCTTCCCGCCATGGACCGGTGGCTCCGCCCAGTACATCGTGGGCTACCAGGGTCAGGGCGGATCGGGCAAGGCGGGATTCGTTGCTCGGGCCAAGGAACTTGCCGCCAAGTACGGCGAGCGGTTCAACCCGCCTGATTCGCTACTGTCGTAGCGTAATTCGCACAGCAGCCCCCGGCATCGTCCGGGGGCTGTTGCGTATTGTGTAACCGAGCCGCCGGTCTCTGGCCGGAATTTGTGACCTGTTCCCGCCAACGAAGGTTCCCGCCGACGAGGGGTTCCTGCCAACAAAGGAGAACGGTATGGAGAAGATCTCGCTCACCGCGCTGGCGCGCCAGCATATGGAGTCGGCGCGCTCCGCCAGTAGCGGGCGCAGCGCGCACACCGTGTACGGCGGCCATGAACACTCGCTTCGCCAGACCATGCTGGCCCTGACCGAGGGTAGCGCGCTGGACGATCACGAGAGCCCGGGTGAGGCGACTCTGCAAGTGATTCAGGGGCGGGTGCGGCTGACCGCTGCGGAGCACAGCTGGGAGGGCTCGGCCGGTGATCACATCGTGATCCCCCGTGTCAGGCACGGCCTGCAAGCCCTGCAGGATTCGGTGGTGCTGCTCACCGTCGTCAAGGCGGTAGGCCCGCACACCTGACCTAGATCGTCGGACCCAGCAAGTCGTCGGCGTCCTTGATGACGTAGCCGTAGCCCTGTTCGGCCAGGAACCGCTGGCGGTGCGCGGCGTACTCGGCGTCCAAGCTGTCACGTGAGACCACCGAGTAGAACATCGCGCCGCCGCCGTCGGCCTTGGGCCGCAACAACCGGCCCAGCCGCTGCGCTTCCTCCTGCCGTGAACCGAAGGTTCCCGAAACCTGCACCGCCACACTGGCTTCCGGGAGGTCGATGGAGAAGTTGGCAACCTTGGACACCACCAGGGTAGAGATCTCGCCGCGCCGGAACGCGTCGTAGAGCGCCTCACGTTCCGCAGTTTTGGTAGAGCCTTGAAGCACCGGGGCGCCCAACTCCTGGCCCAGTTCGTCGAGCTGGTCCAGATATGCGCCGATCACCAGTATCTGCTCGCCTCGGTGCCGTTCCAGGATCGACTTGACCACCGCGACCTTGGTGTGCGCAGTCGAGCACAATCGGTAGCGCTCGTCAGGTTCGGCGACCGCATAGAGCATGCGCTCGTTGTCGGTCATGGTCACGCGGACCTCGACGCACTCGGCAGGGGCGATCCACCCCTGCGCCTCGATGTCCTTCCACGGTGCGTCGTAGCGTTTCGGCCCGATCAGGCTGAACACGTCCCCCTCCCGACCGTCCTCGCGGATCAACGTGGCGGTCAGGCCAAGCCGCCGCCGCGACTGTAGGTCGGCCGTCATCCGGAATACGGGTGCCGGCAGTAGATGCACCTCGTCGTAGATGATCAACCCCCAGTCCCGGCTGTCGAACAATTCCAGATTGCGATACTCGCCCTTGGATCGGCGGGTCATCACCTGGTAGGTGGCGATGGTGACCGGGCGGATCTCCTTGCGTTCGCCGGAATACTCGCCGATCTCATCCTCGGTCAGCGAGGTACGGGCGATGAGTTCGCGCTTCCACTGTCGGCCGGCCACGGTGTTGGTCACCAGGATCAGTGTCGTCGCACCGGCCTTGGCCATCGCGGCCGCACCGACCAACGTCTTGCCGGCGCCGCATGGCAGCACCACTACCCCGGAGCCGCCCGCCCAGAACGAGTCGGCGGCCATCTCCTGGTAGTCCCGTAGGTGCCATCCGTCCTGTCGCAGGCTGATCGGGTGGGCCTCCCCGTCGACATAGCCTGCCAGATCTTCAGCGGGCCAGCCGATCTTGAGCAGTAGCTGCTTGACCCGGCCCCGTTCGCTGGGATGAACGATGACGGTGTCGTCGTCGAGCCGGGCCCCCAGCATCGGGGCGATCTTCTTGTTGCGCAACACCTCTTCGAGTACCGCGCGGTCCAGGCTGACCAGGGTCAGGCCGTGCGCGGGATTCTTCACCAGCTGTAGGCGCCCATAGCGGGCCATGGTGTCGACAATGTCCACCAGCAGTGGCTGCGGAACCGCATACCGCGAGAACGACACCAACGCATCGACCACCTGTTCGGCGTCGTGCCCCGCGGCGCGGGCGTTCCACAGCGCCAGCGGAGTCACCCGGTAGGTGTGGACGTGTTCGGGCGCGCGCTCAAGCTCGGCGAACGGGGCGATTGCGGCACGCGCAGCGCCGGCGAGCTCGTGATCGACCTCGAGCAACACCGTCTTGTCGGATTGAACGATCAGTGGTCCGTCGGTCATGGGTGATCCCGGCCGGCTTCTCGCGTGACGATCATCGTTCCATTATTCGCTCGTCGGCCGGCACCACCGACGTCACCCGGTGAATGGCGAATTCACGCACCCGACCGGATGCGGGATCGTAGGCGGTCAGCTGGCCGCCGCGAACATTGATCGGGGACACCACCCGCTGGGTGGCCACCCCGGCGGGGTCGACGTAGCCGATCACCACCGACGTTTGCTCCAGCGCCGCGCCCTGCAGCTGGGCGATCGCCACCCCCGGGTCCAGGCGGCTGCTGCCGAACGGTGCGGCGGCGATCTTGCGCAACACCGCCACGATCGCAGTCAGGGTCTGCTGGGTAGGAGCCGACTGCCAGCGAGCACGCCGCTGAGCCGGCGGTGCCGGCACTCGTGCGCCCCGGGCCCGGATGTCGACGATCATCCCGGAGCTGTCCTCGGCCGCGGGCGCGAATCCGGCGCTGCGCAGAGCGTCCAGCACCTCCGAGAGCGGGGCCTGTGACACCGCGACGGTCGGAGCCAACGTCCGGACCTGTAGAGGTTCGATGCTGGGCGACGCTACGGCCTGGGCCAACAAGGCTGCGTCCTCGCAGCGCACGAACGACGCTGCCATGCCGACTCGCAACTGCCCATGCCTTCGGGCAACGTCGTCGATCAGGTACGTCAACCCTTGTGGCACAGGGGTTGTCGAGTGCCGTTCGAACAGGGAATGTAACTCGCCGGCCGTGCGGCCGGTATCCAGCGCGTGCCTGATGGATGCTTCGCTGATCCGGTACACCATCGCGGCGCCGGCCGATTCCACCGTGGCGACGGTAGCGAGTTGCTCGGCGAGGTCGCGTTGCAGCGGCCCGGGGACCACGACGGTCAGGTCCGCCTGCACCAGGAAGTGGTCGATCGGCTTGGGCAGCGCCCGAGACATCGCCGCGACCACATCGTCGGCCGGATCCCCCTCCAGGAGCGTGCGCGCCGGGGTCGCGATGGCACCTCGGCCCACCAGCCCGACCGCGTGTGCCTCGGCCAGCAGTGCGGTGACCGGTTCGGGTTGTAGCCGGACCGCCCACCGGGGGCGGCGCCACACCATCGCCGCCGAGGCGGACCCGGCGTCGACCCCCGCGCCGGGTGGCAAGTCGTCCAACACCGACAACAACAGGCGACGGTCCAGTGGAGCCGCAGTGGAGTACAACGAATGTGACAGCGCGGCATAGGGTTTCCCGTCCGGGCCGCGAATGCCGATCAAGCCAGGACGGCTGGGCAGATCCAGCCAGGTAGCGGCCATCAGATGCCAGCGGGTTTCTGTAGTCGCTTCGGTGAACCTATCGGCGGCCACGGTCGGCGCCCAGTACGGCGCGGAACCGTCGAGAGGCGCGGGCTCGGGCATTCCGGCCGCGATCAGGCCTGCAGCCGAGGCGATTTCGAGGATCAATCCCAGTCGCGGCTCGGTGACACCAGTGCCCTTGGCGAGCCGTTTGACGTCGCGAACTCCCAGGCCACCGCTGCGCAGCTCGGCGACCGGCGCGCCACCCAGCGTTTCGAGCACCACGTCGACCTCGCGCAACAATTCCATCGCCGCGCCCGCTGCGACGGCGTCGACGTCGATGACCGTGGTGGTCGAGACCACCGGGTCGGGCTCGGTCAGCTCGACAGGTCCAGGCATCTCTCCGCGCATCACCTGGGCGACCAGTCGGGGCAGGAGCACCGTCTCGGAGTCGATCCGATTCAGCAGTCCGGCCGCCAGTAGTCGTTGTATCGGACGGTCCGGCGGTGTGCCGGGCGCGGCGTCGCGGGTTCGGCCTGTCGGCGACCCTTCGAGCAGGCGCCGCATCAGCTCCAGTTGTGTCGGGTCCAGCCCGGCCAACCGTGCGGAGATCTCCTCGAGCGGGTGATCGGGACCATCGACGATGCCTTGGCCCGGATACCAGGGCAGCCCGGAGGCGACGTCGGCCGGAACGCGCAGCATCACCTCGCCCCACACCAGGGCGCGGTCCCGCAAGTCGCCGAGCGCTGCTGCGATGACCTGCTCGTCGGCGCGGCCACCGATGGAATCGACAAGCTTGCCGACCGGCACCGCGGTGGAGTCGGCCCCCAGCATGAGCAGCGCGTCGAGCACGGCAAGCCTGAGGAAGTCGAGTCCGTCGGTGGCGGCCTTGATCGACTGGCGCGAGGTTGCCCGCGCCGCGAGCGCGGCGATTGTGCCAGGCGGAGGCTGCGCGAGATCGGGCCGACGTTCCAGAAGCAGGACGAGTCGCTCGTCGGAAAGCTCGGCCAACCAGGCGCCCAACGGTATGCCCGTAGCGTGTTCGGTCATTGCTGACCAGCGTAAAGCAGCCGCCCACCCTCGCCAGCGGGCGCGGTATTTGCCACAATGTGTGCGTGGCTGACAACAAGCAGAAGACCCACTACGTAGACAACGGCTGGCCCGCCTACACCGAGGGTGACGATCACGCGGTCAGTGAACTCGCTGCCGACCGCACGGGCGCACTCTCACCGTTCGGTGACCTGACGTTCCCGCTGCCGGCCGAAGAGCTGCCGTACACACACCCGGTCACGGTCGTCAACCGGTAGCGGTGAGCGGCGGCGAGGTTCAGCTGTCGCACCTCGATTCGTCGGGCGCGGCCCACATGGTTGACGTCACCGCGAAGGACGTGACCAGACGGATGGCGGTGGCCGCCGGCGTGCTACGTACCCGTGCCGACGTAGTCGCGCTGATCGCCTCCGGCGGGCTGCCCAAGGGTGATGCCATGGCAACCGCTCGTTTGGCGGGGATAATGGCGGCCAAACGCACCAGTGATCTCATCCCGCTGTGTCACCAGCTGGCGCTCACCGCGGTGGACGTGGAATTCGAGATCGGTGACGACCAGGTCGGCATCACGGCATCCGTGCGCAGCACCGACCGGACCGGAGTCGAGATGGAAGCGTTGACCGCGGTGAGTGTCGCGGCGCTGACCCTCTACGACATGATCAAAGCCGTCGACCGCGCCGCCGGGATCAGCGACATTCGGTTGTTGCACAAAGAGGGCGGCAAGAGCAGCGTGACTCGGTGAACGTCGGTGGGAGCGCGTCGGCGCGGGTCGTCATCGCTTCCACCCGCGCGGCTGCCGGCAGCTACCCGGACCGCTGCGGTCCGGTGATCGTCGCCTGGCTGGCCGCCCGCGGATTCGCGGCGCCAGAGCCCGCAGTGGTCGGTGACGGCAGCGCGGTGGGCGACGCGCTTCGCGCGGCACTCGCCGAGAATCCCGACGTCATCATCACCTCGGGTGGCACCGGGATCTCTCCGACCGATGCGACTCCCGAGGTGACCGCGGACGTGCTGGATTATCAGATCCCCGGCCTGGCCGACGCGATCCGGCGTTCAGGGCTGCCGAAAGTGCCCACGTCGGTGTTGTCTCGCGGTCTGTGCGGGGTCGCGGGGCGCACCCTGATCGTGAACCTGCCCGGGTCACCCGGCGGGGTCAGCGACGGGCTCTCCGTCCTCGACGACGTACTCGAGCATGCGCTGGATCAGTTGCGCGGCAAGGACCATACGAGATGACCGCGGTGGTACTGCGCGCCCTGCTCAGCGAGGGGCCGATCGAACTGGTTGAACACGAGGCGCTGGTGTCCCATCGCGCCGCCGGTGCGATCGTGGGATTCGCCGGGATGGTCCGGGACCACGACGGCGGTCGTGGGGTGACCCGCCTGGAGTATGCGGCGCACCCGTCGGCGCAACAGACGCTCGACGACATTGTCGCCGAGGTGGCAGAGTGCAGCTCCGGCGTGCGCGCGGTCGCGGTCAGTCACCGTATCGGCGTGTTGCAGATTGGCGATTCAGCCCTGGTGGCTGCGGTGGCTGCCGATCATCGAGCGGCCGCCTTCGACGCGTGTGCGCGCCTGGTCGACACCGTCAAGGCCAGACTGCCCGTGTGGAAGCACCAGTTCTTCGTCGACGGCTCCGACGAGTGGGTGGGCTCTGCTTGATACCCGGGCTTGATACCCGGGCTTGATACCCGGGCTTGATACCCGGGCTTGATACCCGTCAGGCGGGCGGCGGCGCGGGTGCCGGTGCCGGTGCCGGTGCCGTCGGCAGGTTCGGCGGCGGACCGCCCGGGGTGTCGGGGGTCGTCAGCGGACGCTGGGTCAAACCAAGCAGGGCATCCCTACCGGTGATCTCCTGAGTCCGGATGGCGTACCAAAGTTCCTTGAGGTACGTCGTGTTGGGGCCGGATCGAGCCGCCTGCGCTGGGTCGGTCGTGTACCCGGGCGGCAGGTTCTCCGGTGAAGTCAGGTGCGGAACGCCTTCGGGCGCAGCCTGGGGGAGGCTCTCGGCGACAGCCTGTGGGACCCCCTCGGTGACCGCCTGGTTGGCCAGTTCGGCCGCTGGTGCGCCCGGGGCAGGTGCCGGTGTGGATGGCGCCGGTGTGGATGGTGCGGGCAGCGGAGCTTCCGGGGCCGGCTGCATCGGCAACGTCGCGGTGTGCAGGGACCACTCCTGGCCCTGCTGCGCGGGTGCTGCAGCGGCATCCCAGTTCTCGGACGCGGCCAGCACCGTGCCTTCGGCCGCCGGCGGCGGGGGTGGGGGCGCGAACGGGTCGGCCGGCGGCGGAGGTGCCTCGGGAAGCGGGGCAGCGGCGGCAAGCGCGTCGGCGGGGGGCGCCGGGGGCGCGGGCGGCGGTGGAGGGGGCGCGAACGGGTCGGCCGGCGGCGGAGGTGCCTCGGGAAGCGGTCCAGGGGCCGCCAGCGCGTCGGCGGGGGCCGCCGGCGGCGCGGGCGGAAGCGGAGGAGGGGGCGCGAACGGGTCGGCCGGCGGCGGCGGAGGAGGCAGCGCCTCGTTGGGGACGGGTGCGTCCAGCGGCTGAGGCTCGCTGACGACGTTGCGCGGCGTGTGCCCCGAGAGCACCCCGCCGCAACTCGGCCACGCGCCCTTGCCCTGGCTGGCCAGGACGCGCTCGGCGACGGCGATCTGCTCCTGTTTGGTGGCGAGGTGCGCCATGGGGGCGAACTCTGCGCCGCCGTGCGAGCGCCAGGTGCCCGGCGCGAACTGCAGGCCACCGTGATAGCCGTTGCCGGTGTTGATCGCCCAGTTGCCGCCGGACTCGCAGCTGGCGACGGTCTCCCATTCGCCGTCGGTGGCAGCGCCGGCGTCGGCGGCGAGAGCGAGGCTTCCGCCGCCGATGACCACGCCGGTCACGGCGATCTTGGCGACGCTTGCTTGTGAATTCGTGGGCTTGCGGTGCCGTCCACTCATAGCGCGACAAATCCTCTCTGTGGACGCCTGCGAGGTCAGCTGTCGGGTTCGGACGGAGAGGCCGCCCGGCCGGCACCGTGCGGACACGGCACCGACTTCACCCCTAGGAGCCGCAAGCGGCCCCGGGTCATACGGCAGACCGGGTGGGTCCCCCGCCTCCATCCAGGTTGTTCGTCGTTGCCCCGCCCGACGGATGGAGCTCGGCGTAATCGGGTGAGGCGGGCCGGCCGATGAGGGTCAGCTGACCTGGAAGGCACCGTAGCGGCTCCCACCAAACCCGTCACCTTTTCCCGATGACGGCGATTCCGGTGCCGGCAAACACCGACAGGGTTCGAAAGGCCCAGGAAACAGTCACTTCTCCGCAGGTAGAGCGCCAGCTCAATCAAGCTGTAGCCAGCTTGTGACCGTTTCGTTATGTGACATAAATCACGGCGGATTGATACCGATCTGCGAGATTACCCACCGGCGAAGGGGGGCAGCACGTCGAAAGTCTGACCGTGCCGCAACTCAACCGCGGTGTCCCGGACCGCCATACCGTCGCACAGATAGGAACATCGGGCCAGCACCCGCGCCAGCTCGGGCCGCGCCGCTCCGATGCGGCCGATGAGCGAGTTCGCTGTGGCGCCGGTAGGCACCTCGATCGTCTCCGCGTCCTTGCCGGCCGCCGCACGCGCCGCCGCGAAGTAGCGCACGGTCAATTGCACGCTAGCCGCCGATCGCGCTCATCGGACGCGCCGGCTGCTCGAAGTCAGCGTCGTTGATGCCGTGCCCGGCCGCCTTGTTCCACATCGCGGCGCGCCAGGCCAATTCCAGGGCGGCGTCGTCGGCTCCGGCTCGTAGCAGAGCGCGTAGGTCGGTTTCATGCCTGGCGAAAAGGCAGTTGCGGACCTGTCCGTCCGCGGTGAGGCGGGTGCGGTCGCACGCCGCGCAGAACGCTTTCGAGACGGAGGCGATGATGCCCACCGTGTCCGTCGTGTGATTCACCCGCCATAGCTGTGCCGGCGCCGAGCCCCTCGGGGACGGATCCGGCGTCAGTGTGAAGTGTTGCCGCAGGGCGCTCAGGATGTCGGCGGCACGGAGGACGCGTTCTCTTCGCCACTGGTGGCCGGCGTCCAGCGGCATCTGTTCGATGATCCGTAGTTGGTATCCGTGCGCCAGGCAGAACCGGAGCAGGGAAACGGCGTCGTCTAGCCCGGTCTCTGGGTCTAGAACCGCGTTGACCTTGACCGGACGCAGGCCGGCCTGTTGAGCACCGGCCAGCCCGTCGAGGACATCTGAGAGTCGATCGCGGCGGGTGATCCGCGCGAACCTGGCGGCGTCGACGGTGTCCAGCGAGATGTTGACACGGTCCAGGCCGGCCTCGCGCAGCGCGCCGGCGCGCCGGCCCAGCCCGATCCCATTGGTGGTCAGCGCGATTTCGGGCCGGGGCCGCAGGGCTGCAGTGGCTGCGACGATGAACTCCAGATCTTTGGCCAACAAGGGTTCACCACCGGTGAAGCGGACATTGGTGATGCCCAGCCGGGTCACCGCGATGTCCAGCAGCCGGACCAGCTCGTCGGGGGTCAACAGTCGCTCACCGGCCAGCCACTTCAGGCCATCGGCGGGCATGCAGTACGTGCAGCGCAGGTTGCACCTGTCGGTCAGCGAGACTCTCAGGTCGGTCGCTGACCGTCCGAAGGTATCCAGCAGCGGACCGTCGGTCGGCATGCCTGCTGGAGCCGGGCGCAGCACAGCGGGCACGCCCAGATCGATCAGGGTCATAGCGGGGCTCTCGCAGCGGACGACAGATCGTCAACCGGGACGATCTCCTTGCCCAGCGGCACCAGCGACACCGGGATCATTTTCAGGTTGGCCAGCGCGAGCGGGATGCCGATGATCGTCACTGCCATCGCGATCGCGCTGACGAGGTGCCCAATCGCCAGCCAGATACCGCACAAGAGCACCCAGATGACGTTGCCGATCAGCGCACCGGGCCGGGGTCCGGGCTTTTCGACGATGGTGCGGCCGAACGGCCACAGCGCATAGTGCGCGATCCGAAATGCGGCGAACCCGAAAGGGATAGTGATGATCAGGACGAAGCAGATCAGGGAGGCCAGCAGGTAGCCGAGTGCCAGCCAGAGCCCACCGAAGATCAACCAGATGATATTCAGTATCAGGCGCATCTTTCCTCCAGCGGTCCCAACAGACTACCGGTGCCGTCCGAGTAGGATCACTCCATCGCGTCTCGGGAGCCGGTGAGCCGGCGAGCAGATAAGCAGGTGAGAACCAGTGCCGACCGGCAGGGTTAAGTGGTATGACGCCGACAAGGGTTTCGGCTTTCTGTCCCAGGAGGACGGCGAGGACGTCTATGTCCGGTCGTCGGCGCTGCCGGCCGGGGTCGAGGACCTCAAGGCCGGCCAGCGGGTGGAGTTCGGTGTGGCATCCGGTCGCCGTGGACCCCAGGCGCTGAGCGTCAAGCCCATCGATCCGCCGCCGAGCCTCAGCCGGACCCGCCGCGAGGCGTCTGCCGCTGAGCACAAGCACACGCCTGACGAGCTGCACGGCATGGTCGAGGACATGATCACGCTGCTGGAGGGCGCCGTGCAGCCCGAGTTGCGCAAGGGCCGTTACCCGGACCGAAAGACCGCCCGACGGGTGTCCGAAGTGGTCCGTGCCGTTGCCCGTGAACTCGACTCCTAGCCCGGTCGAGTCTGGGCGTGTGGAAAGCCGGGGTTCATGGCCGCTTACGTCGCCCGCGAAGGTGAATTCAGCCGCGACACCAACTACATCACGACCCGCATCACCGCCGACGGGTCTCCCGACGGCTATCGGGTCGAACCCGGCCGCTATCGGCTGATCGTCGCGCGGGCCTGCCCGTGGGCCAACCGCACCATCATCGTGCGCCGGCTGCTCGGTCTCGAGGACGTGCTGTCGATCGGCTTCTGTGGTCCCACCCACGACGAGCGCAGCTGGACGTTCGACCTGGACCCCGACGGCGTGGACCCGGTGTTGGGGATTCCGCGACTGCAGGACGCCTACTTCGCCCGAGTCCCCGGCTATCAGAAGGGCATCACGGTGCCCGCGATCGTCGAGGTGTCAAGCGGCGAGGTCGTCACCAACGACTTTTCCCAGATGACCCTGGATTTCTCCACCGAGTGGACGGCCTACCACCGCGACGGAGCGCCCCAGCTGTATCCCGAACCGCTACGCGATGAGATCGACGCCGTCGCGGAACGCATCTACGCCGAAATCAACAACGGCGTGTACCGGTGCGGGTTCGCCGGCTCGCAGGGCGCCTACGAGAAGGCCTACGACCGGCTGTTCACCGCCCTGGACTGGCTAGCGGACCGGCTCACCGACAGGCGATACCTGTTGGGCGACAAAATCACCGAAGCCGATGTGCGGCTGTTCACCACCCTGGCACGTTTCGATGCCGTCTACCACGGCCACTTCAAATGCAACAGGGCGAAGCTGTCCGAGATGCCGGTGTTGTGGGCCTACGCCCGTGACCTGTTCCAGACCCCGGGCTTCGGCGACACTACGGACTTCGTGCAGATCAAGCAGCACTACTACATGGTGCATCGGGACATCAATCCAACGCAGATCGTCCCGGCGGGCCCAGATCTGAGTAACTGGCTCACGCCGCACGGACGAGAATCGTTGGGCGGCAGCCCGTTCGGTGACGGCACGCCACCGGCGCCGACCCGCGACGGCGAACGGGTGCCAGCAGGGCACGGCCCTCTGGGTTGATATAGATCAGGGCCACACGATGCGTACCGACCACTCTGCGTGCGGCACATCGGCCAGTTCGCCGGCCGGGTCAAGTACCAGCGTCAACAGCTGAACCACGATGCCGGTGAGTCGGCCCCGCTGCGGATCGACCGTCGGGATGGTCTCGGCCAGACGGGTACCGGGGCGGAAGTTGGTGACCGTGGTGTCGGTCGGGTTCTCATACACCCGCAACAACCGCCACGGCGCCCGACCGATCTCACCCGGCACCGAGAGCTGTACCGGGTCGCGTTCGTTGACCGGGAGTTCTCCGTGAACCGAGGAGTTTTCACAGTCGTTCAGGTCGAGCACCCGGCAGTACCGGTACGGACCGACCCGGGTCAGATGGCCGTCGGAGTATGCGCTGATCTCGGGCTGCTGAGGCGGATGGTCCTGCGCGTACCGCCAGAGCGCCACGCCACCAACGACGGCGGCCGCCACCGCGATGGCGGCCAGCACCGCCACGACTCGTTTCATACCCGGAACGCCGCAGCGTGGTCGGTGCGGCCACCTTCCGGCTCGGCCAACACCGGGCGGTTGCCGCCGAAGCCCGGTATCAGCGAGTCGCCGCGGTAGCTCACCACTGTTTGGGCCAGGCCGAGGATCAGGACCGAGCTGATCGCGGTGAACCCCACCCACAGCTCGGTGTAGACCAGTACGCCGACCGCCCCGCCGGCCACCCAGGCCAGCTGCAACAGCGACTCCGAACGGCCGAAGGCCGACGCGCGCGACTCCTCGGGCAGATCGTCCTGTAGCGACGCGTCCAGTGATGCCTTGGCCACCGCGCTTGCGCCGGAAGTGACGAACGTCGCGATCGCAGCCATCATCAGACTGCCCGCGACCGCGGCGGCGAGCGCGGCAACGGTCACTGCCGTAGTCGCCCGTACCACCAACTGCGCCGGGTGTCCCAGTGTCAGTCGGGCGCTGGTGAAGTTGCCGATGAAGTTGCCCGCCACCGCAGCAGCGCCGATGACGCCGAGGATCATCAGCTGCTCCCAGCCGCTGGCATCGCGGGACTTGGCCACGAATGCCGGGTATAGGAACAGGAACCCGACCATCATCTTGATGGCGCAGCTTCCCCACAACGCGGTGATGATGTTGCGCCCCAACGGCTGCCGGGCCGGCCCGGCCTGCTGGCTGCGTTCCGGTCTACGACGAAGCCCGTTGCCGGCACCGTGGTAGGTCAGCGTGGCCGGCACCTCGCCCTCAGTCACCTCGACCCACTTCGGTATCCGCATGGCCAGCACCGCGCCAGCGACCGTCACGGCTGCCACAACATAGAGCGCACCGGGTAGCCGGAACAGGTTCAACAGGTACTCGAAGCCCGCGGCGACGGCGCCGCCGAGCATCGTGCCGCCGAGCAGGCCGAAAATGGTCAGCCGCGAATTGACCCGGACCAGGTCGATCGTGGGAGGCAGTACGCGCGGCGTCACCGCGCCGCGCAGCACGCTGAAAGACTTGGACAGCACCATCATTCCCAGTGCGCACGGATAGAGCACCCAGGACGGAAAGCTGCCGGTTGCCGCGTCGTAGTTGGCGATCAGGATCACGACCAGCACGGTCCGCAGCACGAACGACAGGGCCAATGCGACCCGCCGGCCGTGCTGCAGGCGATCCAGTGCCGGACCGATCAGCGGTGCGATCACGGCGAACGGTGCGATGGTGATCAGCAGGTACAACGCCACCCTGCCCTTGCTTTCGCCGGTGGCCGCAGCGAAGAACAGTGTGTTGGCCAGCGCGACCGCCATCGCGGCGTCGGCAGCGAAGTTCGCGATAACCGGCCACGTCAGCGCGGTCAACCCGGACTTGTCCGCCCCGTCGGCGGTGGCCGCCCGGTGGACCAGGCCGTACATTTTCGAACCCATCTCGCGGCTGCGCTGTGCGGCGGCCCGGGTGACAGTCACCCGATCGCCCGACGAGTCGTCGTGATCCGGACGATGCTGCGGACGCGGACGCCCACGCTCGTTCAGGGGTGGCAGCCAGCGGTTCGCGCTGGGCGTGGACGGAGACCGGCGCGGCCTGGCATACCCGAGACCGTCGCTGGGGTAGTTGGACATACCGGGATGGTCGTCAGCGCCGGCGGGGGGCAGGGGCGGGTAGTACCGGCGATCACCGGGATCCGCAGGATGCCCTTGGTCACGCCACGGTCCGGTCACGACCTCGATTCTCCCTCATCGGGCCGACACCGGCGTGGAGGTGACCGGCCGGTGTGGCTGATGCGCCACACGCTCATGCAATATGGAGAGGCCATGGAGAGCGAGAACGAAATTACCGAGCGGGGTCCGGGGGACCTCGAGGCCGTGCTGACCGGTGCGGTGGATCAGGCCCGGTCGGCGATCGTCGAGTTCAGTGGCGAGGAGACGGTGGGGGAGTACCTGGGTGCCGAATCGGAGGATCCGACCTCGGCGACCCACCGCTTCCTGGCCGACCTTCCGGGCTACCGCGGTTGGCAGTGGGCCGTCGTCGTCGGCGGCTACCCGGGCGCCGACCACGCCACGGTCAGCGAAGTCGTCCTGGTACCCGGACCGACCGCGCTGCTGGCGCCGGAGTGGGTGCCTTGGCAGGACCGGATTCGGCCGGGTGATCTGAGCCCCGGCGACCTGCTGGCACCGTCCGCCGGCGATCCGCGGCTGGTGCCCGGTTACCAGGCCACCGGAGACTCGCAGATCGACGATGTCGCTTACCAGGTCGGATTCGGCCGCCGCCAGGTGCTCAGCAGGCTGGGACGCTCCGAGGCCGCGCAACGCTGGCATGACGGCAAGTTCGGTCCAGGGGCGGCGATGGCCCGGTCCACCCGAAGGACCTGCCGTGACTGCGGCTTCTATGTCCCGCTGGCCGGAGCGCTGGGCGCTGTGTTCGGTGTGTGCGCCAACGAGCTTTCAGCCGACGGGCATGTGGTCGACTCCGAATACGGGTGCGGCGCGCACTCAGACACCCCGCCCCCCGCCGGCGGCGGATCACCCCGCTACGACCCGTTCGACGACGGTGTGGTCGAGCTGACCGAACCCGCGGGCGGCTGAATTCTGCGGCCTAGCTCTCTGCGCTGGCCTTGATCCGTCTCAGAGACAGGTTCATCCCCTCGACGAGTTCCCGCTCGAAGTCGGGTACGCCGCCGAGGAACCTGTTGACTGCGAAGTTGGAGATCTCCTTGATCCCGTCGGGTGCCTCCCGGGTCTCGACGACGCGGGTCCCGGTGGCGGTGGGTTCCAGCTCATAGCTCCAGACGGTGCCGTTGACGTCGACTCTGAACGCGAGCTTGCGCTGCGGTACGACCTCGGTGACCGTGCACGTCGTCGGCCAGAACAATCGGTTACGGCGGTTGAGATTGATGGTGCGGCTGCCCGCCCGAAGCGGCCCCAGCAGCTTCATCTTCCGGCACTGGGGGCTCCACTGCGGCATTCGGCTGAGGTCGGAGATCAGCGCCCACACCTTCGAGACGGGCGCGTCGATGTCAATCTGTGCCCGCAACGGTTCGGTGACCATCGGGCTCCTCCCTTATCAGTGCCTGAACGGCTGACCGGTCGTTCAGCGCAGGCCGCTCTGCGCGCCCCGGGATCCCCGGCGCACCGCGTGACGTTGCCACAAGAAGATCGATGTGCCAAGCACACCGACGCCGAGGCCGGCCACACTCACCGGCCGCCACTCGTGCAGTCCGGCCACGGTGAACGTCAGCACCGCAGCGAGCAGCCAGCCGAGCGCGATCACCGTGATCACCGGCCACGGTTCGAGCAACGCGGCGGGCAACTCGGGTGGTTCGGGCTTCGCGGCTTCGTCGGGCTGAGCAGGCATCGTTGCTCAACGTAGTCGATGCTTGGCTCGGATCCAGCCGAGCCGAGGCCGTCGCCAGGATCCTCGCGTTTGGTGGCGCCGCGCCGAACGTGCGCTGGCTGCGAAGATCGGCGCTGGATCTCGCAGTGGCTGCACGTTCGGCGCTGGGCGGCTGTGTCATCGGCTCAGTCGCTTCCCGGCCGGTTCGCGCCGTACCGTCGCTTGGGTGAATGACGGTATAGGTCCGGTTGTCGGCCCGGTAGTGGTGGACATCGATGACCCGTCCGACCCCAGGCTCGACGACTTCCGCGATCTCAACAGCGTCGACCGCCGTCCCGATCTGCCTACGGGCAAGGGCCTTGTCATCGCCGAGGGAGTGCTCGTCGTCCGGCGCATGCTGGCATCGCGATTCACGCCGCGGGCGCTGCTGGGCACCGACCGGCGACTCGGTGAGCTCGCCGGGGATCTGTCGCGCACCGCCGCGCCGTTCTTGCGGGTAACCGCCGAGGTGATGGCCGAAATTGTCGGCTTCCACCTCAATCGTGGTGTGTTGGCCTCGGCGCCACGGCCCGCTGAGCTCAGTTTGGGCGTGGCGCTGGGCGGTGCTCGTACGGTCGCCGTGCTCGAGGGCGTCAACGACCATGAGAACCTCGGATCAATCTTCCGCAACGCCGCCGGGTTGGCGGTCGACGCCGTGGTGTTCGGGGCGGGTTGCGCCGATCCGCTGTATCGGCGTGCGGTGCGGGTGTCGATGGGTCATGCCCTGTTGGTGCCCTACGCCCGGGCGACCAGTTGGCCTTCGGACCTGCAAATACTGCGCGACAACGGGTTCCGGATGCTGGCCTTGACACCGGATTCCGCCGCCCGTCCGTTGTCGGTGGTGCTGCCGCGAAAGACCGACGACAAGGTGGCGTTCCTTGTCGGCGCCGAAGGGCCGGGGTTGACCGAGCAGACCATGCGATGCGCAGACCAGCGGGTGCGGATTCCCATGTCGCGCGGAACCGATTCGCTCAACGTCGCGACCGCAGCCGCGCTCGCGTTCTACGAGCGGACCCGGCCGGCAGCGCTGGATCGGCAGGACTAGATTCGCCATTCAGTGAACGACAACGCGACGCCATGGGGTACCGGATTGACGGTGGCCGCGTTCGTGGCGGCGGTCATCGGCGCTGCGATCGTGGTGTTGAGCATCGGGCTGGCCCGGCTGCACCCTCTGCTTGCCGTAGGGCTGAACCTGGTGGCCGTCGGCGGGCTCGCCCCGACGGTGTGGGGGTGGCGCAAGATCCCGGTGTGGCGCTGGTTCGTCCTGGGTTCCGGCGTCGGTGTGGCGGGCGCATGGCTGGCCCTGCTCGCGCTGGCCGCGAACGGCTGACCGGTAGTCGGGATCTGGAGACTACCGCTGGCCGCTGGAGCGGACGCCGAGCAGCACGTCCTCCCACGCCGGCACCGCCGGGTGGGCCTTTGCTTTGCGGGTGCGGGCCGGCCTGGTCGGCTCACGCGACTCACCCGACTCGGCGACCTCGGTGGCAGGAGGCGAGGCGGGGGCGGGTACCGGTGGGGGAGCGGCGGCGTCGAAGTCGAGTTGGGCCACCGGCGCCACCGGGCGCAACGGGCGCGCGAAGTCCGGATCGATCAGTTCGCTCGCCGCGTCGTCGAAGGCGGTGACGGTGCCACCGTGGGCGCCGGGCGTGAACCGGAAGTGCGCGACGTTGTCCGACCGGCCGGCCTTCCAGGACAGCTGTACTGTCCAGCGGCCGTCCTCGTTGCGCCAGGCATCCCAGTCGGTGGCCTCGGGGTCCAGGCCGCGCGTGATCAGCGCGGTTGAAATCGTCTCCAGCAGCGTCAGTACCGCGGGCCCGTCGGTGAGTACCGGGTGGGCAGCGGTCGCCAGCTCGGCGGCGCGGGAACGCTCCAGCAGAACCGGATGGGCGAACCGTTCGACACGCGAAACGTCTACTCCGGCGGCCGAGGCGACCTGCTCGACGGACGCACCAGCGCGAATCCTGGCCTGAATATCCTTGGGACGCAGCGCGTTACGGACATCAACCTCGATCTGGGTCTGATTCGAGACGACGGTGTCGCCGCGAACTGCAGCGCGCAGCCGATCATCGGCGAGCAGGACGAACCTCTCGGTGGAGCCGTCGCTTTCGCAGATGATGCGTTTCCCGTCCACATCAAGCCCGACGACCTTGAGTTCCCGCATACCGACCTCCTCCAGGCTCGGCCTCGGCGCGGGGGCGTCCGGGCCCGCCTTCGCCGGTGACCCTACTGCGTTATCGGCCCGTAACCGCGGTGACACGCGGCAGCGGCACTACATCCGTTCCACGACCCAGTCCACGCACCGCGTGAGGGCGCTGACGTCGTCGGGTTCCACGGCCGGGAACATTGCGACCCGCAACTGATTCCGGCCCAGCTTGCGGTACGGCTCGGTGTCGACGATGCCGTTGGCCCGCAGGATCTTGGCAACCGCGGCGGCGTCCACCTCGTCGGAGAAGTCGATGGTGCCCACGACCTGAGAGCGCAACTCCGGATCGGCGACGAACGGGGTGGTGTAGGTGGTGGCTGCAGCCCAGGAGTAAAGCCGCTGCGCGGAGTCGGCGGTCCGCTTGATCGCCCATTCCAGTCCCCCGTTGTCGAGCAACCAGTCGAGCTGTTCGCCCAGCATTACCAGGGTGCCGATCGCCGGAGTGTTGTAGGTCTGGTTCTTGAGGCTGTTCTCCACGGCGATCGGCAGCGACAGGAAGTCGGGGGTCCACCGGCCGGACGCGGCGATCGAATCGATTCGGGCCAACGCCGCAGGGCTGAGGACGGCCAGCCACAGGCCGCCGTCACTTGCGAAGTTCTTCTGCGGCGCAAAGTAATAGGCGTCGGCCTCGGTGATGTCCACCGGTAGGCCGCCGGCCGCGGAGGTGGCGTCGATCAGAACCAGCGCGTCACCGGAACCGGACGGACGCCGCACCGGAACCGCCACCCCGGTTGAGGTCTCGTTCTGGGCCCATGCGATGGCGTCTGCCGACGGGTCGCTGACCGGTGCCGGTGCGCTGCCGGGGTCGGCCTTGACGATGATCGGATCGCCCACGAAAGGATTCTTGGTCACCGCCGAGGCGAACTTCGAACTGAATTCGCCGTAGGCCAGATGGAGGGAGCGTTTGTCGATCAGCCCGAACGCGGCGGCATCCCAGAACGCCGTCGAACCCCCGTTGCCGAGGATCACCTCATAGTCCTCGGGCAGCGAGAAGAGTTGCCGCACCCCGTCGCGCACCCGGCTGACCAGATTCTTGACCGGCGCTTGGCGGTGTGAGGTACCGAACAGCCCGGAGGCAGCGGCGAGTGCCTGGAGTTGCTCGGGGCGGACCTTCGACGGGCCCGACCCGAAGCGACCGTCGCCAGGCTTGAGGTCGGCGGGGATCGTCAGTTCAGCCATAGCTGCAGCCTAGTGGTGCCGACTCAGCAAACATGACAATGAGGTCTGGTGCTTAGGTGATACCTGCGGTACCGTTGTACAACAGGACGGTAGATGTAAACCTCACGCCCGGCTTGGGAGGTTCGAGAAATGGCTCGCACACGGACCGTCAACCGCTGGCGTCGCAACATGGAAGTGCGCGACGACACCGAGTACGTGGAGATGCTGAACACGCT
Source organism: uncultured Mycobacterium sp. (assembly GCA_964513475.1). Lineage (GTDB taxonomy): Bacteria > Actinomycetota > Actinomycetes > Mycobacteriales > Mycobacteriaceae > Mycobacterium. The sequence goes on from CAZEMS010000030.1 coordinate 39,693, forward strand.
CTCCGAGGGGTCGGTGCGGCGCAACTTCAATCCGTACACCGACATCGACTGGGATTCTCCGGAGTTCGCCGTGGTGGACCGCGACGAGCGCTGGATTCTGCCGGCGTCAGATCCGATCGGCGGCAGTGACTGGTATCAGGCGCAACCGGTGTCGCGTCAGATCGAGATCGGCAGGTGGCGTCAGGCCAACGTAGCCAAGGTGGGTCTGCAGTTCGAGCTCATATTGATCCGGGGCCTGACGAACTATGCGTCCTGGGTGCCCAACGGCTCCCCGGAGTACCGGTATTGCCTGCACGAATCGGTCGAAGAGTGCAACCACACCATGATGTTTCAGGAGATGGTGAATCGCATCGGCGCCGACGTACCGGGGATGCCCCGGTTGCTGCGCTGGTTGTCGCCGTTCATCCCGCTGGTGGCCGGTCCGCTGCCGGTGCCGTTCTTCTTCGGCATCCTGGCCGGCGAGGAACCCATCGACCACACTCAGAAGAACGTGCTCCGTGAGGGCAAGTCGTTGCACCCGATCATGGAGCGGGTGATGGCCATCCACGTGGCCGAAGAGGCCCGCCACATCTCGTTTGCCCACGAGTATCTGCGCAAGCGAGTGCCGCGGCTGCGGCGTGGGCAGCGGTTCTGGCTGGCGCTGAACGTGCCGATCATCATGCGGGTCTTCTGCCGGGCGATCATCGTGCCGCCGCGCGGCTTCTGGACCGAGTTCGAGATCCCGCGCTCACTCAAGCGGGAACTGTTCTTCCGATCGCCGAAGTCGCGGCAAATGCTGCGGGACATGTTCGCCGATGTCCGGATGCTCTGCCACGAGACCGGTCTGATGAACCGCCCCGCCAGGCTCATGTGGCGCCTGTGCGGGATCGGCGGTCCGCCCAGCCGCTACCGCAGCGAACCTCAGCGGCAGCACGTCCCGGCGGCCTGATACCGCGCCCCGGGAATCCGATGCCACATGTGATAACCCAGTCGTGTTGCGGCGACGGGTCCTGCGTCTACGCCTGCCCGGTGAACTGCATTCACCCCACGCCCGACGAGGCGGGCTTCGCCACCGCCGAGATGCTCTACGTCGACCCGGTCGCCTGCGTCGACTGCGGGGCCTGCGTCAGCGCCTGTCCGGTCGGCGCGATTGCCCCCGACACCCGTCTGGAGCCTGGTCAGTTGCCGTTCGTGGCGCTCAACGCCTCGTGCTATCCGGCACGCCCGGCAGGCGAGAAGGTGCCGCCGACGTCCAAGCTCGCCCCGGTCATCGAGGCGCCCCGAATCCGTGCCCGCCCAGGCCGTGCTCCATTGACGGTTGCAATCGTCGGGTCCGGTCCAGCTGCAATGTATGCCGCCGACGAACTGCTCACCCAGAAGGGGGTAAGGGTCAACGTCTTCGAGAAGCTGCCCACCCCATACGGATTGGTGCGCGCCGGGGTCGCCCCCGACCACCAGGACACCAAGCGCATCGTCGGGCTCTTCGATCGGATCATGCGCCTGCCGGGATTCCGGTTGTACCTCAACGTCGAGATCGGAGAGCACCTGAGCCATGCGGATCTCCTCGCTCACCACCACGCGGTGCTCTACGCCGTCGGGGCGCCCACCGATCGACGTCTGGACATCGAAGGGATGGATCTGCCGGGCGTCGGCACCGCCACCGAGGTAGTGGCGTGGATCAACGGGCACCCCGATGCTGCCGACCTCACTCTCGACCTGAACCACGACCGGGTCGTCATCGTCGGCAACGGCAACGTCGCACTGGATGTTGCGCGGGTTCTCACCACCGATCCCGACGTCCTGGCGCGTACCGACATCGCCGATCACGCATTGGCGGCGCTGCGGCGATCGCGGGTGCAGGAGGTGGTGATCGCGGCGCGCCGCGGACCTGCCGGGTCGGCGTTCACGCTGCCGGAACTGATCGGACTCACCTCGGCTTGCGATGTGGTGCTCGATCCGCCGGATCACGAGTTGGTTGTGCGGGACCTCGCGGCCGCCACTGATCCGCTGACCCGCAGCAAGCTCGAGGTGCTCGGGGGACTGGGTGTGGCCCGGCGGCCGCCGACCCGCCAACGCATCCGTCTGGCGTACCGGCTGACGCCCAACCGGGTTTTTGGCACCAGCCGCGCCGAGGGAATCGAGTTCACCGTCACCGACAGTGGCGAGCTGCGACAGCTGGCTGCAGGCCTCGTGCTGACCTCGATCGGCTACCGCGGCGCCCCGATCGCCGACCTGCCCTTCGAACCCGATGCCGCCGTGGTGCCCAACGACGAGGGTCGTGTGCTGGACCCGGCTTCCGGCCTGCCGGTACCGGGCAGCTACGTGGCCGGGTGGATCAAACGTGGGCCGACCGGGTTCATCGGGACCAACAAGTCGTGCGCCGCGCAGACCGTGCGCCATCTGGTCGACGACTACAACAGCGGCCGGCTCGCCGATTTCGCCGGCGCGCGGTTCGACCGCCTCGTCCGAAGCCGCCGGCCCGGTGTCCTGGATCTGGCCTCATGGGAAGCCATCGACGAGGCCGAGGTTGCGCGCGGCGTCGCCGAAGGTCGACCGCGGGTCAAGTTCACCTGTGTCGCCGACCTGTTGTCGGCAGCGGCTACCGGGTCTTCTCGCTCTGCCCGGCGTCGCCTGTTCGCCGGCCTGCGCCGCTGAGCGGCGCGCACGAGATCAACACAGAGAGCGGGTCGCGTAGTTCAGGAAGGGATTCAGAGCGGGCCTGAGCCCGCGCACGGCCCTGGTGGAGATACGGGCGCCTTCCAGGTTGGCTGTGCATTGAGCGCGTTGGGTCTGTCTTGCCGCCGCGCTGTCGAGGATTCCCTTGGTGATATCGCTGGTCACGGTGTTCATGGACGCTTTGGCGACTTTGAGCGGTGGGCCAGTGGTCGGCGCGGCTGCCGGATCGATTTCCCAGTTGGAGAAGTTTTGATACTGAACGGCCTGCATCGCGTCGATCTGGTCGTTGATGACCCGCTCGACCAGGCCGACATCGGCGCCCTGGTTCTGTGCATACTTGACGGCCTCCTGGCGCATGGAGTTGTAGAGAGCCTCGTCCCTGACGGGGCTGCCCTCGATCCACGTGGCGACCGCCATCTGGTCTGCCGCCTGTAGCCCGTCTGCCGCGAGCTCTACCAGCGGCAGCAGCGGATTCGGATCCTGTGCAGCCGCTGACGGCGCCGTGACCGCAATCATTGCGCCGGCGACGACGCCGGCCATCCCCGCTGTGAGTCCTCGTGCGATGCCGTGCATGGGTTCCTCCCCGATCCGTGGGCGCGGTGTCTGCGCCACAAGAAAATAGCACAATGTGCTAAATTGCGCCCGGGTAGCAGTTCACCGCGACAGCTCCCCGAGGTGGGCGTTGATTGCTGCGCGTATCGCCGCTGGCGAGTCGAGCGGTGGTTCTGAGAGCGCATGAAGTGCCAATCCGTCGATCAGCGCGTGCAAGCGGACGGATTCGACGTCGAGATCGCGATCCGCTGCTATGCGGTTCGTGGTTGCCAGCTCCTGGAGCACCTGGCGCACCACGCCTCTGACCGCGAGATCAAGGCCATGGGCCTCGGCGGCAACCTGCTCACTGGCCAGACGGCGTGTCAGCAGGGCGAACCAGACCTGCGCCTCGGCTTTGCGCTGGGGGTCGAGGGGGAGCATCTCTTCGACGGACCTCTGCAGGACGGCGCGATCGGCCCCGTGGAGGTCCAGCGAGCGAATCCGTTCCGCGATGCCGCCGAGCATCTCACCGGCGGCGAACAGGATCAGTTCGTCCTGGGATTCGAAATAGTGGCGAAGCGCGCCGACGGACCGTCCCGTTTCGGCTGCGAGGGCACGAACCGTTACCGCGCTCATGCCGCCACGCAGCAGTATCTGCCACATGGCGGCCGCGATCTCGCGCCGCCGTTCGTCGTGATCAACCACCTTCGGCAAAGATCGCTCCGCTTCAGGAAAGGGCTGCTGCCGGTAGGAAAGATTTAGCACAATGTACTTTTGACCGGGTACTTTTGTCCGATGGCTGTTGGTGGGATCGACATTGCGGCCCGGGCCGGCGAGATCATGGAAACACTCGCCGACCTTCCCGGCATGGTCGAGTGGTCGGCCGCCGACTCCGTCGCTGTCACGGAACATCATCCGGACGGCAGGCCGGCGATCGCTTGCTGGAGCGAGTCGTACGGCCCGATCCGAGACAGATTCGTCCTGAGCTATGAATGGGATGGCGACGTCGAAGTCCGGTGGCGTCTGCTCGAGGGGCGGGTGCTCAAGAAGGAGAACGGTCGCTACCGGCTCACCGAAGCCGACAGCGGTGTGACGAATGTGAGATTGGAACTGGAGCTGGGCATTGGGGTGTGGATACCCACAATCCTGTGCGAACGCGTCGAGGCGATGATCGTTCGGGGCACGCTGAATGGGTTGAAGCAGCGCGTCGAGTCCGGGCCTTGAAGCCGGCGACAACGGTTACGACGACAACGGTCACGACCGGACGAGTTGATCCCAGCCCTCCACCGACTCGGGGCTGCGAGGTTCAGGTCCGACGTAGATAGCCGCTGGTCGCACCAACTTGCCCAGCTGCTTCTGCTCGAGGATGTGCGCGCACCATCCCGCGGTCCGGCCGCAGGTGAACATCGCGGGCATCATCTGGGACGGCACCTTCGCGAAATCCAGGATCACCGCGGCCCAGAACTCGACGTTGGTTTCGATCGCCCGATCGGGCCGGCGCTCCCGCAATTCGGCCAGCGCCGCCTGTTCCAGCGCAGCGGCCACTTCGTATCGGGGCGCCTCCAGCCGCTTCGCCGTCGAGCGCAACACCCGAGCGCGCGGGTCCTCGGCCCGGTAGACGCGATGCCCGAAACCCATCAGCTTCTCGTGCCGGTCAAGGATGTTCCGGACCACCGAGCGCGCGTCGCCGCTCTTCTCGACCTCCTCGATCATCGGCAGCACCCGGGCCGGGGCACCGCCGTGCAAAGGTCCGCTCATCGCGCCGATCGCGCCGGACAACGCCGCCGCCACGTCGGCTCCGGTCGATGCGATCACCCGGGCGGTGAAGGTGGAGGCGTTCATGCCGTGCTCGGCGGCTGAGACCCAATAGGCGTCGATGGCCTCGATGTGGCGTGGGTCGGGCTCACCCTGCCAACGGGTCATAAAGCGTGCGGTGACGGTCGGGCACTGGTCGATTCGGCGCTGCGGGACGGCGGGTTGATAGATGCCGCGGGCCGATTGTGCGACATAGGACAACGCCATCACCGACGCGCGGGCCAATTGGTCGCGCGCGGTCTGCCCGTCGATGTCCAGTAGCGGTCGATAGCCCCAGATCGGCGCCAACATCGCCAGGCCGGCCTGGACGTCGACGCGGACGTCGCCGCTGTGGATCGGCAGTGGAAACGGCTCGGCAGGCGGGAGGCCGGGACCGAACCGGCCGTCGACGAGCAGCCCCCAGACGTCGCCGAAGGTGACCCGCTGGTTGACGAGGTCCTCGATGTCGACGCCGCGGTACCGCAGCGCACCGCCGTCCTTGTCGGGTTCGGCGATCTCGGTGGTGAAGGCGGCGACACCTTCGAGGCCGGCCACGAAGTCCTCGGGTACCAGCGGCGACATCCGGGTCATGCGCCGATTCTCGCACCCGGCTTCTTGGCGATACCCACGGGTTGGACACCGCCGGACGGTGCCCTGCCGGGGTAGCGTTTATGTATGCCACCGCCTGATGACGAGCAGCTGGGGGCGATGCGTGCCGAGTACGGGTCGGCGGAGAAAGACGGCAGCCCGGATCTGGATGTCGACTGGCTTGCCGACGGCTGGCTTGCTCTGCTTCGCCGTTGGCTCGCCGATGCGCGGCACGCCGGGGTGGCCGAGCCCAACGCGATGGTGGTCGGCACCGTGGACGGGCGGGGGCGACCGGTGACTCGCACCGTGCTGTGCAAGGGCATGACCGAAACCGGAATTACGTTCTTCACCAGCTACGACTCCGACAAGGGCGAACAGCTGGCCCTCACCCCATACGCGTCGGCGACTTTTCCCTGGTACTTGTTGGGCCGCCAGGTCCACATCCGAGGTCCGGTGACAAGGGTGCCCGCCGCGCAGACGGCCGAGTACTGGTCCCAGCGGCCCCGCGGGTCCCAGCTGGGCGCGTGGGCATCACGGCAGTCGCAGCCCATCGAGTCGCGGGCAGCGTTGATGGACCGACTGGTCGAGGTCGCCGACGGGTTCGCTCACCTGGACGAGGTGCCGGTACCGCCCGGTTGGGGTGGGTATCTGATCGCCCCCGAGGTCGTTGAATTCTGGCAGGGCCGTGAAGATCGGCTCCACAACAGGATTCGGGTGGCCCCGGGAAGTGGGCTCGTCGAGCGGCTCCAGCCATAACCCTGCCATCACCCAGCCACCGAGGGGCTACGGAGGATCTGTAGCGGGGCCACCGGCCCGCTAATCGGCCCCCGGAGGGGCGCCGCTGCGGGGTAGCGACTACCTTCACCTATGACGGTGTCTGAAACTTGTCACAATCCCCGCGGCGAAGAAGGGACTGCAGTGGCCGAGAACTCGTCCAGTAGTGAAGATCGCGCCACTATCTCTTACCCCGGTGGTGAGTTGGACCTGGAAATAGTCCACGCGACCCAGGGATCAGACGGGATTGCGTTGGGCTCGCTGCTCGCGAAGACCGGCTACACCACCTTCGACAGTGGCTTCGCCAACACCGCCTCGACCAAGAGCGCCATCACCTACATCGACGGTGACGCGGGCATCCTGCGGTATCGCGGTTACCCGATCGAGCAGCTGGCCGAGAAGTCGACGTTCATCGAAGTGAGCTATCTGCTGATCTACGGCGAGCTGCCGACGGCCGAGCAGCTGGCAGACTTCACCACCAAGATCCAGCGGCACACCATGCTGCACGAGGACCTCAAGCGCTTCTTCGACGGTTTCCCGCGCAACGCCCACCCGATGCCGGTGTTGTCCAGCGCGGTCAACGCGCTGAGCGCGTACTACCGGGATTCGCTGGACCCGATGGATCACGCCCAGGTGGAGTTGTCGACCATCCGGCTGCTGGCCAAGCTGCCAACCATCGCGGCGTATGCCTACAAGAAGTCCGAAGGCCAGCCGTTCCTCTACCCGGACAACTCGTTGACGCTGGTGGAGAACTTCCTGCGATTGACCTTCGGGTTCCCGGCCGAGCCGTACCAGGTCGACCCGGAGATCGTGCGGGCGTTGGACATGCTGCTGATCCTGCACGCTGATCACGAGCAGAACTGTTCGACCTCGACCGTCCGGCTGGTCGGCTCCTCCCAGGCGAACCTTTTCACTTCGATTTCCGGGGGCATCAACGCGCTGTGGGGACCGCTGCACGGCGGTGCCAACCAGGCGGTGCTGGAGATGCTGGAGAAGATCCGGCGCGAGGGCGGCGACGTGCGCGAGTTCGTCCGCAAGGTCAAGAATCGCGAAGACGGCGTGAAGCTGATGGGTTTCGGGCACCGGGTGTACAAGAACTACG
>CAZEMS010000031.1:0-46010 GCA_964513475.1 uncultured Mycobacterium sp.
GAGAGCACCCAGCCGCGGTCGTCGCGGTCGGGGTCGTCGAACACCCGCCACTGATGCGGGTCGACTCCCTGTACGCCGGCTTTGTCCCGAAGGCAGCGCCGCACTGCGTCGGCCAGTCGCTCTCCGGGGTGTAGGAACGTACCCGGCAGGCCCCACCCCGAGGTGTTGGCGCGCTTGACTTGCAGAACCAGCAGCCCGCGATCGGGATCGGCCACAAGCAGCGCGGTGTCCACGGCGACCGAGGGCCGGGGGTAGTCGGCCAGGGTCTTCCCCGACGTATCACGGAAAGTTTTGTCGGTCATGGGCGTTACTCTATCCCCGAGAGCAGATGATTAACGACGTGATTGCGCTAATCCACGGATTAGAGATATTTTTGCGCTAAAGAACCGCAAGATGGGGGTGGTTGTGATGGGTTCGAGAAGTGATCGCGTCGAAGGCGTGCTGTTGGGGATGGCCGCGGGCGACGCGCTGGGTGCGCCGTATGAGTTCGGTCCACCGCGGGGGCCTGAGCTCGAGGTGGCCATGGTCGGCGGCCAGGGGTGGGAGCCCGGGGAGTGGACCGATGACACCGCGATGGCCATTGCCATCGCCGAGGTCGCAGCGACCGGCGCGGACCTGCGTGACGAGTCCGCCCAAGACGCGATCACCGCACGCTGGTTGGACTGGACCGTTGGGGCCAAAGATGTCGGCGTCCAGACCCGCGCGGTGCTGCACGCCGCAGGCCGACACGGTATCTCGGCCGCCAGAGCCCGCGCCGAGGCTGCCGAGGTGCACCGGCGGACCGGGCGCAGCGGCGGCAACGGGTCGTTGATGCGCACCGCCCCGGTGGCGCTGGCCTACCTCGACGATGAGGACGGCTTGGTCACCGCGGCCCGGATGATCAGTGAACTGACCCACTTCGACCTCGATGCCGGCGATGCGTGCGTCCTGTGGTCGGCGGCGATCGCTCATGCGGTGCGCACCGCCGAACTAGACATCCGTGTCGGTCTGCGCCACCTCGATCCCGAGCGCGCAGCACTGTGGGCCCGGCGCCTGCAGGTCGCCGAATCCTCACACCCGGCGGACTTCCGGAACAACGGTTGGGTCGTCGAAGCGTTGCAGGCCGCCTGGTGCGCGATCGCCACCACTTCCGTTCCAATCGAGAACCCCGGCGCCGGGTCGTTTCGTGCCGGACACCTGCGTGATGCGGTGGAGGCGGCGGTGCGTGGTGGCCGAGACGCCGATACCGTCGCCGCGATTGCCGGTGCTCTGCTGGGGGCGGCCTATGGCGCGTCGGCGGTGCCGCTGGCTTGGCGTGTACTGCTACACGGCTGGCCTGACGTGCGCGCCCACGACCTGGTGGAGCTGGCCGCTGCGATCGAGTGCCGCGGGGCTTCGAATTCGTTCGACGTCAGCTATGCCGGCATCCCGGCAAGCGCGGTGATACGTCACCCCCACGACGAGGGCGTAGTGCTCGGCGGCATCACCGCGCTACACCGACCGCCCGACGGTGTGGACGCGGTTGTGTCGCTGTGCCGGGTCGCTGCCACCGACATGCGCCGCGACGTTCCGCACGTGCAGGTGCGGCTGGTCGACCGTGCCGATCCCGACGAAAATCCCCACCTCGACCACGTGCTGCTCGATACCGTGCGCGCCGTCGAACAGCTACGCACCCAGGGACACACCGTGCTCATCCATTGTGTCCAGGCCTACAGTCGCACGCCCACCATCGCCGCTCTCTACGGCGCACGCCGCGAGTGCATCAGCATCGACGACGCGCTGGCCGATGTGCTGACCGCGCTACCCGGGGCAAACCCGAACCCAGCGTTTCGCGCCGCGCTGCGGCGACTGCACCCCGCCATCCACCGGACACCCTCAGGAGGGATCACCGATGCCCACACACCGGCACACCAGTAGAGCGGTCATCGTCCTGGGCGACCACAACACCGGCGGCCAGCGCACCGACTTGCTGGTCGGCAAGGCCGCCGAACATCAGGCCGCCATCGCCGAGGTGCATACCTTCGACCTCGGCCAACCCAGCAGGCACGACGATCTCACCTAGGTCGACGCCGTAATTACCGCGCTGGGTCGGGCCCTGGCGCTACGTGCCGACATCTGGGTGCCGTTCTGGCGCGAGGACCTTGGCCGGGAAGAGCATGTCCGCCGACTGAGCCTGGTCCTGCAACGTCACGGCCTGAATCTGCTACTGGGACCCAACCTGTGGCCCTGCCCTCGCGAGGGCGGGATCAACGAGGTCGACCTCGCGCTGCGCCGAGAGGTTCGTGCCGTCGACGACCTCGACCACGCCGCACTCGCCGCCACCGCGCTGTCCACGCTTAGCGACGAAATCGAGCAGGCCCTCCACGCCGCTGAGGGCGCACCGACATCGCAGCCCGCCGAGCAACCCGACGAGCAACCCGACGAGCAAGTATCAAAGGTGTTGGAGCTCATCGAGGCTGACTTCGGGCCCTGCCCTCCGCTGCCGGCCACCACCGCCGCGTGGCCGCAGCGACGCTCGGCCCTCAAACGGTTCGCCGGCTGGCTCGTCGACGAATGCGGCCTCACCCAGACCGACGCGGCCAAGCTGCTCAACGCATCCGGACACCGCACACAGCAGGGCCGGCTGTGGAAGCGATCGTCGGTGTCAGCACTGGTCAACGGCCGCTACGACCGCCGCAGCGCCGCATGACAATTGCGGCCTGTGTTCGCGCCATTCGGACTCTGCCGAAGGAGGAAAGACATCGTGAGTGGTAAAGAAAGTGATACCTGGCATGGTCATAGATCGACAACGTCTGGCGGGGCGAAGTTCCTCGACTATTGGGACTACGATCCCGACGATCCGCTGGACTGCCCGTCATGCGGGTGGTCCGGGGCCCGAGGCGGAATAGCCGAAGAGCACCGCGATCTGCTCGACTTCTGTTGTCCCCGTTGCGACAAGATGCTGCTCATCGTGCCCTTCCCAACACTTGCCGAGACTCGAGCCGCCGCCGAGGCCGGCAACCCTCGGGCTCGATCGTGCCTTCCCGGCTTCGAGGCCGCCGAAGCGCGCGCAAGACAAGCGCGATCGATGGAGCTGCGCGAACCTGATCAGCTTCCCGACCTCGTCGGTGAGCAGTTAGTGATCGACTGGGATTTCGAAGACCGCGACGCCGAAAAGTGGACCGTACTGCGCCACGGCAACCGCGAGATCTGGCGCGAACTGGCCTACTGGGAGGGATACCCGCGGTTTGCCGAAGTATTCGAGATCCTGCGCACCCGCTACGGTGATCGGCTCGCCGAGGTTCGGCCGACGCAAGCCAGCAAGCTCTACTTGTACGGAGATGCCTGGTCTGCTCCTAGCAGGATCACCGAGCTCAATACATCCCTTCGCGACCCGGGAGGACCTAATGCCGAGTGAGACAACCTCTCCCCGTTTGACATCCAGGTTCAGCGACGCGCTGAGTTACGCCGCGAACCTGCACCAGACCCAACTCCGCAAGGGCGGTGACATCCCCTATATCGGGCACCTGCTCTCCGTTGCCGCACTGGTTATCGAGGCCGGGGGAACCGAAACGCAGGCCATCGCAGCGCTATTGCACGATGCCGCCGAGGACCAGGGAGGGGAGGAGAAACTTGCGGAGATCGAAGCCCTCTACGGCAAGGACGTCGCCAGAATCGTCTCCGAGTGCAGTGACACCTTTGAGGAACCCAAACCCGACTGGCGCCCACGCAAGCAGCGCTACATCGATCGCATCTGTGAGGTGTCCCCGGACACCGTCGTGGTTTCGCTGGCAGACAAGCTCGACAACGCCAGAGCCATCCTCCGCGACCTGCGCAACGAAGGCGCGTCTCTGTGGGAAAGGTTCAGCCAAAAGGACCCGATACAGCACCTGTGGTACTACAGATCTCTGGCAGAGAGGTACGAGCGTCTCAGCGACAGTTGGATGGTGGCGGAGCTCGGGGCCACGATTGCCTTGATTGAAGAAGAGATTGGCAGTACCGGTACCGCGGGCAGACCGCGCTAGCCGTAGTCATCGTTCACTTGACCGACGGGTTTCGGACCATCGGGCTCGCTCACCCTCGCTCACCGGTGAAAGGAAAGTTGCGCATGGCCCGCGGCTGCGAATCAGTTAGCACCCCCGGGGCGCGAATGGCGAGTGGCCGGTGCGCGGCACCGCCTCATGCCAGATGTCAGCTCGCTGCAGATACCTCGCGCTGGCCAGTTGTATCAACGACGAGTACCTCGGTTCGTGCCCTGCGGGAAACGATACCCGGGAGCGAGAACCATCGCCCCATGACGCTGTCGAGTCCCACGTTTCCGACGACCAACAGATCGGCGTCGACCTCGTCGGCGAGGTTGACCAGCGCTCTCGCGGGGTTCTTGCGAATGAGCCGCTCTTCGACGTTCTTCGCCCCGGCTGCCTGGGCTCGCTGATTGGCCTCGCGCAAGATGTCGTAGATCGGCGCGTTGCCGCACACCTTGTAGCCCTCATCCTTGAGGATGTCGGCTGCCCGCAGGTTGTCTGGTTCCGGACGGTATCCGGTAGCAATGATCAGCTTGGCGTTTGACTTGGCGGCGATTTCTGCCGCGTGGTTGACCGCACGCAGCGACGTCTCCGAACCGTCGGTACCCACCACCACTGTTTGATAGGCCTTCATCTCTCCTCCTCAAGTGTCGACTAGACACATTGGCCAGCGGGCCGGCTGACGCAGTGAATGCCGTGCCTGCGTGGTCTCGAAAATGGATGCTGGCTGCGCTACTTGTCTTGCTGGGTCGTGTCTTCTGGGACAAGTCTTCTTGGAACATGGGCGCGAGGGCTCCCTGCTGGGGCAACTCGCGCTATCTGGATTCAGCTGAATCAGTTAGCCGTTCGTAATCCGGTTCGTTGTCCATTGTGCGGGCCGGAACGGTTGAATGCACGCTGATGTGCCGCAGTCGATCTGGGCAGTCAGCGAGTGAGGCGGCTCACTATTCCGGCGGCGGCGGGATGTCGACCAGACCCGTGTTCATGCCCATTCCCGACCAAGAAGCCGGTCGTACCTGGGGAAACCTGAGTGGCCCAAAGACGTGAACAATCATTGCTGGCCGATGACGAAGAGGCGCGCCTCATCCATCAAACTCGCCCACATCGCCTCATCGCGCCTTCTGACGAGGACCCATTCGCGGAAGGTCCGTCCAGCCGGGGCAAAGGGTTCGCCGACGCCGGCGTCGATGAGCTCTTTCACCCGCTCTCCGGGAAGCTTCACGACAAGATCACCGGTGCGATGATCACAGGAGGCGAAGAACTTTCCGTTAGTCCGCAAGCACGGGAAACCCATCATGGTGCCCGGGGCCACACCAGGTTGGGCCAGCAATGCCGTCGCGACATCATCGAAGAAAGCAGATGGCTGTTCAGGCATGATGCGTTTCCCCTTCACTCGGCAGTAGGCATCCGGCTGAGGCCGAAGCGCATCTAGACTGTCACGAAAGGGTGGGGGACCGCAGCGCCGTGTCCTGGCCAACGCTGATCGCCGTGGATGAACTCGGGCTGCTGGGGAGCTCTGCGTCCACCGATCTGGAGAGGAAACGTTCTGGCCCGCAACCTGATAGCTGCATACCCTCATGCCCCCTTCGTCGGCGCTGGCGGCGGCGAGGATGTCGGGTGGGGCGAGATGTCTGTGCCGGCGTCGACCGAGCGGGCGAAGGACTTGCCAGTCCGATGATTGACACTGCGGCTCTGGGTTTCGCTCTGGGCGCGGGCCTGGTCGCGGCCCTCAATCCGTGTGGATTCGCTTTCTTGCCGGGCTATCTGGGCCTGGTGATCGTCGGCGAGGCACAGCCCGCTGGCCGGTTGCCGGCTCTTGTTCGCGCAGGGGCGGCAACGCTGGTCATGGCTGCCGGTTTCGTTACCGTCTTCGGGATTTTCGGCCTCGTGGTCTCGCCGCTGATCACTTCCGCGCAACGCTACCTGCCGTTTGCGACGGTGGTCGTCGGCGTAGGCCTGGTCGTGCTCGGGCTGTGGCTGCTGTCTGGCCGGGACCTCACCGTGATGATGCCGAAAGTTTCCGGCGGCACACCGACAGCACGGCTGCGCTCAATGTACGGCTACGGAGTCGCCTATGCGGTGGCGTCGCTGTCCTGCACGATCGCTCCATTCCTGGCCGTGATCGGCACGACCTTTCGGCAAGGCGATCTGGCGACCGGGGTGCTGGCCTTCCTCGCCTACGCGGCAGGAATGGCCCTGACAGTGGGCGTCGCCGCGTTCGCCGTGGCGCTGCTGGGATCCTCGGGTGCTGCCTCGATCCGCCGTATCCTGCCGCACATCAACAGGATCGCGGGCGCCGTCGTGCTGCTCACGGGACTCTACGTGACCTATTACGGCTACTACGAGATCCGGCTCTTCTTCGCTGAGGGCAGCGCAAACGATCCCATCATCGAAGGCGCGGCTGCGATACAGAGCCGACTGGCCCGTGGCGTCGACACGTTGGGTGTGTGGCCGCTGGCGGGAATCGCTGCCGCAACCGTTGCGGTGGCGCTGCTGCGGCGCGTTCGGACTCGAAGCGGCTCCACCTCGCCGCGCAATTCAGACGAGCACTGATCGAGCTACGATGAAGACGATGGCCGGCAACCGAAATCTGCAGATCTGGAACAGAATTAGACACCTACCCGGAGGGAGGTGGCTGTTCAGTCAAGCCGTGTGCTGGAGGGCGCCGTACTTCCGCAGCGTTCATCCCACGATCATTGCGCTGGCGCCAGGACGCTGTGAAGTCGTCGCGCCCAACCGCCGCAGCAGCCACAACCATCTCGGCACGTATCACGCCATCGCCTCGTGCAATCTGGCTGAGCTGGCCGGAGGTCTGATGACCGATTCCACCATCCCATCGACCCACCGCTGGATCCCGGCGGGAATGACTGTGGAGTATCTCTCGAAGGCGGAAACCGACATGCGTGCCATCGCCGTCCTCGAGGAGATCCCCGAGTTCGGTGATCAACCCGCCACGATAGTGGTACCGGTCGACGTTGAAACCGCCGACGGCACAGTCGCTGTGCGTGCCCGAATAAGCATGCATGTCTCGCTGCGTAGGTAGGCGTGGTCTTCACCGATAAGGCGAACGACACACAGGTTCAGTTCTGGTGATCGAACGCGCCGGCAAAAACGCCAGGCAATCAGTGCCTACACCGAGATTAGGACGTTGCGCGCCTGACGATCTGGGTAAGTCGACGACCGAGCATCTGCAGAGGAATCGTCGAGTTGGACGTTTCCCCGTGGATGACCGGGGCGGCCAGGCGTGTTGGCATGGGGCGCCCGCGCAGCACTACTTCGTCGCCGAGTTGCCAGAGTGCACGCTCGCTGTCACTGGCGGCGTTCACAGTGGTCTCTGATGCCAGCAACAGCCCGTCGGTGAGTTTGGCCATGTCACTGAGTCGCGCGGCCTCGTTGACCGGATCGCCAATGACGGTGTACTCGAAGCGTTCCCGTGCGCCGATGTTGCCCGCCATCACGGTGCCTGCGGCCACGCCCACACCGGCTGTGCATTCGGGTATCTCTTCCCGGAGGCGGCCGGCGATGGCCCGCGCTGCGGCCAGCGCGTTGTCCTCAGGTCGTCCCAGGTGTATCGGTGTGCCGAACACCGCAAGTGTGGCGTCGCCGACGAATTTGTTGAGGGAACCTTGATGGCGGCTGACCTCGTCCACGATGACTGCGAAGAACCGGTTCAGCAGTTCGACCACTTCTCTGGGTGGATGGGTGGCGGCCAGCTTGGTCGAGCCCTCCAGGTCGACGAAGAGCACCGCGGTGTGCTGTTCCTCCCCGCCCAGTTCGATGTTGTGTTGCTCGGCGTCGGCGGCTACTTTGCGTCCGACGTGGCGGGCAAACAGGTCGCGAACTCGTTCGCGTTCTCGCAGTCCCTGCACCATCGCGTTGAAGCCGTGTTGTAGCTCGCCGAGTTCCGATCCGTCGAACACCACCAGATCGGTGCTCAGATCGCCGTCCTCCACGCGCTGCAGCGCGGCGCGAACCGTTCGCACCGGCGTCGTCGTGATCCAGGTGACGATCCACATGAGAGCGAAACCGAAGATCAGCACGATGATGGCAAGGATCAGTTGCCCCACTACGAATTGGTGGCGTGTTTCGATATGCAACCGCAGGCTGACGATGCTGGAGAGCGCGATTCCCAGAACCGGTATCCCCGACCCGAGAATCCAGACCGTCATGATTCTGCCCAGCACCCCGGTGGCCAGCCATCCCGGTGGATGTCCGGCGGCAATCGCCTGTGCCGCGGCCGGCCGGAGAGCGAACTCGGTGATCAGATAGCAGTTCGTCGACGCGACGATTCCGATGAGCCCGATGCTGAACAAGACCTTCGGGATGAAGTTGGGGTCGAACCATCCGTAGAGCGCTGTCAGTAGGACGGCCCCAACACCCCACAGCAGCAGATGAATTCGGGCCAGATGCCAGGGTGCCCGAAAGGTGTTTCGCTGGTCTTCGGGAGTAGGTGGGCGTCCGACGACCGACCAGTCCACCGCCTCGATGAGATCGTGCTTGACCCAGATGCTCCCGACGATCATCGCAACCGCTATGTAGGTTGGTGCGACCCCGAAGGTCAGCCATGCCGGTGCCTGAGTGAAGACATTCGGTTCTGGAACGGCAACCACCACGATGATCCAGAACACGGCGACGCCAAGTAGATCGGCGAGCGCCACGAACACGATGATGAGCAGACGCGTGCGCAGCCGGCGACGATGCTGGTCTTCCTCGGCCGAACCGAGCAGCCGAGATCCGAACTCAGATGCTTCGGGCAACTCACTGCTCTGTCCAGTGATCAACTCCATCGCCCGTGTCATCGGATTCGGCGCCGATCTGCGCCTGGCCATGGGGGTTCCACCTCAATTCCATTGACTGTGCATTCGTGACGGATATGTCGCGCGGCGGGTCGAGACCGGCAGGTCACCCGGGAACCAGTTATCGGGACAGCGCGACCGGGGACTCGCCCGGTGGCTTCCCGACCAACTGATCCACGCGAAGGTTGACCCGCCGAACAGGGGAGCTGGTCGGGTTACTCGCCGCGGTGGGCGGACACCAGCCAGGATGGCAGCTGAGCGTGACCATCTGCGCCAATCGTGACGTTCCGGTACTCGAAGCCGGCGGGCAGGGAGTGCGGCACTTTGACCCACGATCGCGCATGCCGGATTTCGTCGACGACCAGGTGACGGCTAATGACGTCGCGGAGCTGGTGTTCATCGAATGGCCGCGGGCCGAACTCCACCCCGGGCGGAAACGCTTCGGTCGCAAAGACAAGTGCGAAGAACTTCCCGCCGGGTCTGAGGGCTTGGGCCGTGGATCGGATGTATCCGTCGCGCTGTTCGTCAGGCAGGCAGTGGAACACGAGTCCGTCGATGACGGTGTTGAAGTGGCTGTCGAAACCGGTCGACTTGCTCAGATCGGTGGCATGGAAGCGTGCGCTCAGGCCGCGCTGATGGGCGGATTTCCTGGCCTTGTTGATGGCGTCATGGGAAAGGTCGAGCCCGACGGTCTCGTATCCTTTCTCGGCCAGAGTCAATGCGGTGACACCCACCCCGCAGCCTGAGTCGAGCACCGGGCTGCGAAATTGTCCTTGCCGTTCGAGCGCAGCAATCTCGGGCTGCATTGCTCCGATATTCCATCCGGGGTCACCGGGCGCATAGTCGGCGTCCCCTCGGTACAGTTCGTCCCAATCCACTGAATACACGTTAAAAGTTGGCATAATTCAGATATTACATCTCCAGTACGCCTGTCGGATATTCGTAAGACAGCTGGTCAACCGCAGAGCATGGCTGCGCTAGCATGCCGGACTGAGAAAAACCTTAGCTGCGGATTCGAAGACCCTTGGCGCAGTTCCGCAGTTATCGAAGAGTGCGTTCCCTGATAACGAAAAGATCACGACTAGTGGAACTGTGGATGGACGGGGCGAGCCAATTTTATGGCGGAAGTCACCGATATGGCATGAGTCACCATTACCGCGGCAAGCTGGATGTAGTGAGCATCAATCCTGGTCTCATGCCGGAGGGCGTCTCGGGCTGTTCCTTCGATGATTCTCGGGCCGGTGACGGTTTGAGGTTCGGTGGCGATTGGCGATGCTGCGTCGCCTCGCGGGGGGGGGCATGACTGATCAACGATGCTGTCACCGATCTAATAGTGTTCCGCCCGAGAGGAATTCGGCAGCGGATCTGGGCTGCCGCCGAAGCTGCCGATCCGGATCATCACGCTTCGCCAAGTTTGGCCCTGGTGACACCGCAATCCGCGTACCGTTGCCCGATAGGGCGATGCGCGCATGCCGGCTACCGGCGTTCCGCGCCGGTGATTGGACGGGGGAGGTCGATACTGTGGTGAACGGTGCGAGCCATGGGCTCAGAACAGACGATAGCCATTCCCCGAGCTATCTACCGAGTCATTTTCCGCCGATCGAGGACTACGCGTTCCTGTCGGACTGCGAAACCACCGCGTTGGTGGCCCCGGACGGAGCGGTGGAATGGCTGTGCTTACCACGAATGGACTCGCCCAGCGTCTTCGGAGCGATCCTGGATCGTGATGCGGGGCACTTCAGGGTGGGACCACTCGGAGTCGATGTGCCGTCGGCGCGCCGATACATCCCGGGAACGATGGTGCTCGAGACGAGTTGGTGGACGCCCGGAGGCTGGCTGGTCGTCACTGACGCGCTGCTGATCGGCCCCTGGCACCACGAAGGCGAGCGTTCCCTGACACATCGGCGGGCGCCCACTGATTACGACGCGGCGCATGTACTCCTTCGCCTGATCCGCTGCGTCAACGGTCAGGTTCAGGTGGAGATGGATTGCACGCCCGCCTTCGACTATGGACGGCTGCCCTCCCGCTGGTCCTACAGTGGGGACGGCTATCACGACGCGATAGCCGAGCCGGCCCTTCGTCGCAGGTCCGGCGAAGTTCACCATCGCAGGGCTGGCGATGAGCCGGCGGCTACCGAGGGCGCGCCGCCGCGTCTACGCATGACGACAGATCTGAACGTCGGGTTCGAGGGTCCGACCGCCACCGCCCGAACGCTGCTCAAGGAAGGGCAGAGTCGGTTCGTCGCATTGTGGTGGAGCGATCACGGACCACCGACGACGTTGGACGAAGCGACCCGGCGACTCCGATGGACCTGCCATCACTGGCAGCATTGGCTCGATCGCGGCTCCTTCCCCGATCACCCATGGCGCGGCCACCTACAGCGCAGCGCTCTCACGCTCAAAGGGCTCAGCTTCGGCCCTTCGGGAGCGATCGTCGCCGCGGCGACCACATCGCTTCCGGAAGCTCCTGGCGGCGAACGCAACTGGGACTACCGCTACACCTGGATACGGGACACCGCTGGGACGTTGTGGGCTTTGAACTCGTTGGGCTTCGACTGGGAGGCCAACGATTTCTTCCGGTTCGTTGCCGACGTCGCCGGGGCCGAGGACAGCGACCTTCAGCTGATGTACGGCGTCGACGGTGAGCGGGCGCTTCCTGAAGTGACGCTCGACCATCTGTCGGGTTACGACGGTGCTCGTCCCGTCCGCGTCGGCAACGGTGCGTACAGCCAACGCCAGCACGACGTATGGGGGGCGATCGTTCGTGCGATCGACCTGCATGTCGGTCCGCGCCGCCGGGTCGAGGACCGTCTCTGGCGGATAGTGCAGATCCAGGTGGAATGTGCCCTGGAGCACTGGCGCGAGCCGGACCAAGGTATCTGGGAGGTGCGGTCGGGTCCGCAGCACTTCACCTTCTCGAAAGTTGCCTGCTGGGTGGCTGCCGACGCTGGCGCCCGGATTGCGGCGGTGCGCGGCGAGAGCGATCTTGCCGCTCGGTGGCGTGCGGGCGCCGAGGAGATTCGTGCCGATGTGCTGGCCAACGGAGTCGATGAACGTGGTGTGTTCACCCAGCACTACGAAACCAAAGCGCTCGACGCATCGGTGCTGCTCATTCCTTTGGTCAGGTTCCTGCCGGCCACGGACGAACGGGTGCGGAACACCGTCTTGGCCATCGCCGAAGAGCTGACCGAAGAGGAAATGGTCCTGCGTTACCGCCTCGATGAGACAGAAGACGGCCTCAGCGGCGAGGAGGGGACGTTCACCATCTGCTCGTTTTGGCTGGTATCGGCACTGGTCGAAATCGGAGAGCTCGCTCGAGCAAAGACGTTGTGCGGAAAGCTGCTCTCCTCGTCGAGTAGCCTCGGACTCTTCGCCGAGGAGATCGATCCACACAGTGGAGTGCACCTCGGCAACTTCCCGCAGGCGTTCACGCACCTGGCGTTGATCAACGCGGTGACTGCGGTCATCAGGGCTGAAAAGGCGCTGGCAGCGCATGCCCTCGAGATGGCATCGGTGACCACCCCGGAGGAACCCGTTTCCTGACCGAGGCGGGCCGTCACGGTCGTCTGGGTGGGCGGATCGCTGCCCGGTCTCCGGCTATCGCAAGCTGCCGCTGCGTTGTTGCGCGAAGTACGTGCCCACTGCCGCGATAAACGTGTCAACGTCGTCGCGGGAAACGTCAAGGTGGGTGACCAAGCGCGTCACAGGCTGAATCTGGGCGAGGATCTCGCGTTCGGCGAGCCACGCCTCGAGCGGCGCGCAATCGGCTTCGGGGACTTGCGCGAACACCATGTTCGTTGCGTGAGACAGCACTGTCACAACGCCGGTGCACGCGAGACCGCTGGCAAGGTTCGCGGCGTTGGCGTGGTCGTCTGCTAGGCGTTCCACGTTGTGGTCGAGCGCATACAGGCATGCCGCCGCCAGCACCCCGGATTGCCGCATCCCGCCGCCGAGCGCCTTGCGCCATCGCTGCGCACGCTTTATCAGGGGCCGACTACCGATCAGCACCGAGCCGATCGGCGCGCCAAGCCCTTTCGAGAAGCAGATCGACACGGTGTCGAACGGCTCGCACAGGTCGGCGATCGGGCGCTTGGACTCGACTGCCGCGTTGTACACGCGGGCGCCGTCGAGATGTACCGACAGACCGCGACTGCGCGCCAGGGAGACGGCTTCGCGAACATAGTCCTCCGGCAGCACGCGTCCGTCGATCGTGTTCTCGAGTGCGAGCAGGCGCGTGCGTGCGTAGTGGTCGTCCACCGGCTTGATCGCGTCAGCGATCTTCTCCACGGGCAGTGTGCCATCGGGTGCGTTCTCGATGGGCTGCGGCTGGATGCTGGCGAGTACGGCCGCGCCGCCGCCTTCGTATCGGTAGGTGTGCGCGTTCTGGCCGACGAGGTACTCGTCGCCGCGCTGGCAATGAGCCATCAGCGCGGCCAGATTGCTTTGTGTGCCGCTGGGGAAGAACAGGGCGGCGTCTTTGCCCGCTCGGTGGGCCAGGACCTCCTGCATGTGCAGCACCGTCGGGTCGTCACCCCACACATCATCGCCAACTTCGGCTTGCGTCATCGTCGTCAGCATCGCCTGGCTAGGCCGGGTGACGGTATCGCTGCGTAGGTCGATCATCGTTTGCGCCTCCGAATGCACGCGGGGAATGCACGCGGCTCCCGGGCGGCCCGTGCGACACAAGACTCAGAGTCTACGCCAGTGGCAGGATCGCTCGCCAAGTCACGAATGGTGCTGTGTGAGTGGACGTTGCGGTCCAGTCGGTCCCCGATCGGCTCGAGGTGAACCACCACTCGGTTCCGCGTTGGCGGGCGAACTCCGTTAGTGTTTCGGCGCGTTGTCGGGCGCGTCAATTGTCGCGCTGTCGGGATGTTTGCGTTGTGGCACAACGTCATCGGTTGACATGTGGTCGAGAGGAGTCGGCCCGCCGGTTCGGCTGCGCCGAAGCAGCAGGTGGACCGAAATCGCCAGGCCCAGTAAGAACAGTCCCGCCATGATCGTGGCCGGGGCCAGATACAACAGCAGGGCGGCTGCCGGCAGGCACAGCAGCCGCTCAGGCCAGCCCGCCCGGTGCACCATCCACCCGCCGGTGACGACCGCCAAGGCCGCCACGGCAAGCCCGGCGACCACTGTGGTCCAGGCCATGTCGCCCAACGATCGCAGCCCCAGCAGCGCCGCGCCGTTGTCGGTCAGCACGAAGGCGAACGGCACCAGAAAAGCCGGCAGCGTGTACTTCCACGTCTGCCACATGGTGGCCATCACTCGGCCGCCAGTGATGGCCGAAGCCGCAACTGCGGCGAGTGCGGTTGGCGGGGTGACTTCGGAGAGCACCGCGAAGTAGAAGACGAACATGGCCGCTGCGGGGGCGGAGACACCGAGATCCTGCAGGGCCGGGCCGATGATCACCCAGCTGATCACGAACGAGGCGGTGACCGGGACCGCCAGGCCCAAGACCGCCACCGCGACCGCGGCGAACACCGCGGTGAAAACCAATACGCCCGTGGGGTTGTCGGTGATGGCGCGAGCGGCGTTGACCAGGATCGAGTGCAACTGCAGGCCCAGGCCTGTTCTGGTGATCATAGACACGATGACCCCGGCGGCCGCGCACACCGCGGCGACGCCAAGGACGCCCCGCACGCCGGTGGCCAGTGCGGTGTACAGCCGCGCAGGGGTCATCCGGTGCTCCCGGTCCAGAAACGACAGCACGATCTGCAACGCGGTGGCGTAGACAACCGCTTTGAACACCGCAACGTCGAAGGCCAGCAACACCACGATCATCACCAGCGAGATGAGGTGGTATCCGAATCTGGCCAGCAGCCGCCACGCAGGTGTTGCGCCGACGGTTTCGTCACCGCGCTCGTCGATGCCGTATCTGCGGGAGTCGATCTCCACGGCCAGCAGAATGCCCAGGTAGTACAGGATCGTCGGCACGATCGCCCAGACCAGCACGTTCAGATACGACACACCGAGGTACTCGGCGATGATGAACGCCGCAGCGCCCAACGTCGGAGGGGAGAGGATCGCGCCGATTCCGGCGGCGGCCAACATTCCGCCGGCGTTCTCGCGCGGGTACCCGGCTCGGCGCAGGACGGGCCAGCACACCGAGCCGAGACTGACCGCTGTCGCGGTGCCCGAGCCAGAAACACTGCCGAGAAGGAATCCGGCCATCGTCACCGTCCGGCCGGGCGCGGCGCGGGACCGCCGAAAAGCGGCGAAGGACAGGTCGATGAAGAACTTGCTCGCTCCCGACGCGTCCAGCACCCCGGCATAGATGGTGAACAGCACGATGTAGCTGGCGGCCACGTCGAGTGGCACGCCGTACAACCCGGTCGACTGGATGTACACCGCCGAGATGATCTGGTCCCAATCGACTCCGGCGTGTGCGATCACGGCGCTCTGCGGAAGGTAGCCGCCGTAGTAGGCATACCCGATGACGGCGATGCAGACGATGGGTAGCGCGGCGCCGCTGGTCCGCCGGCACGCTTCTAGTACCAAGATCAGTACGACCGACCCCGCAACGACATCGGCTAGTGCGGGCGCGCCCTGACGACTCAGGAACGCATCGAAACCCCCGCCGCCGTCACCAATCACCAAGGGCAGCACCGGATAGAGACAAACCACCAATGCGATCGCAGCCAGCAGCCAGTCAGCCGGCGTCGGGTTCTCACCGGCCGGTGCACTCCCACGGCGGAACCGCGGGCCCGAGCGGTAGCACAGCAGGGTCAACGGCAACACTGCCGCCAGAAAGAGGATCAGCGCGAACTGGTTGCCCTCGGCGAGCGGGTAGAACACCTGATAGATCGCGAACAGCCCGATCAGCGCACAGCCGACGGAGACCGCCAGTCGCACACCTCCGGTGAGCCGGCGAGTCGCGCGTTCTTCCTCATATCCCACCGTCGATCCCGCCATCGGCGGCGGCGCCTCGCGCACGTTCAGTTGGGGGCACCGAGGTCGTCGAGCGCCTTCGCTGCTCCGGGATGCAGCGGCACCGGGCCAGTCTGCCGGGCGGTGTCCAGGTTGATCCCCTCGGCAGCCTTGCTGGCTTTGACGAGGTCAGGCTTGTGCTCGAACAGAATGTTGGTGAGAACGCAGGCGGTGTCCCCGTTGAGGTCCTGCCTGACGAGCAGCAGATTGGGCACCACAACCGTCGGCACGTCCGCTGGTGTCTTGTAGATACTCGCTGGGATGACGCCACGTTCGTAGATTGGGTTGATCTCCTTCAACTCCTCCAGGGTGTTGGTCACATCCAGCAGCGTGACCTTGTCGCCCTGGTTGGTGAACAGGTCGGTGATCCCAGCAGTGGGTAGACCTCCAGACCAGAACATGGCATCGATCGAGCCGTCCTTCATGCCCTCGACTGTCTTACCGAGCTCGGTGCGCTGGGTTTGAACGTCGGTGTCGGGGTCGAGTCCGGACGCGATGAGCATGCGTCGGGCGATCACCTCGGTGCCGGAGTTGGGCGATCCGGTGGACACTCGCTTGCCGCGCATGTCGGCAATCGAGGCGATCCCGGTGTCGGTGCGGGCGATCACCTGCGTGTAATTGGGATACAGCCGGCTCAGCGCGGCGATCGGCTGCGGCGAGTCGAACGACGCCGCGCCGTTGACGGCGTCGGCGGCGGTGTCGGCCAGCGCGAACGCGATCTGGTAGGTGCCGGCAACCAACTGCTGGATGTTCTGCAGCGATGCCGAGGTCGATGCCGCGGTGGCCTTGAGCTTGCCGTCGGTCGCCGCGCTTATCGCCTCGGCGTACGCGCCGCCCAGCGTGTAGTAGACGCCGGTGGTGTTTCCGGTGGCGATGCTTAGCCGGGCGTCGCCGCCAACCGTGCATGAAGTCGGATCGGGGCCGGCCCCGGCACTCTGTTCGCCGCGCTGACCACCACAACCAGCTAGCAGCAACAGCACTACTCCGACAACGGGCCACAAACGCACCTGTCTCATCGCTCCATCATGGGGTGCCGGTGGAGATTCGGCGCTGGTTTCGGCTACGCCGGACGTAACGGAGCGACGGTGAGTTGCGCCGCCCCCGGGCGCACGCCGACCGACCGTCTTTGTCCCCACAGCGGTAGTACGGGCGACGGTTGCTCGGGTCCCGGTTGGCTCTCGGGGAGAGGCTTTCCGCCTACTTCAACATGGCCACGGCTGCTTCGGTCAGCGCGTCTTCGAGGTCCGGCAGCGCAGCCCCGGTACCGGCCCTGACCTCCCGGCCGACCAACTCGGTGATCCCGCCTACCAGAGCGACGTAGTGAGCGTTCGGGCGCGCCCGCCCGCTTCCGTGATCAAGGTCGATTCGTTTCATCAGTGCGGCAAACCCGTCCAGGTATCTGTCACGCACCTCGATGCCGGCCGGTCCCGCCGCCGCCAGTTCCAGCATCCAGGCACGGGTGTGGTCGGGTTCCTGTGCGCACTTCTGCAGGTAGGCGCCGCTGATCGCGCGCAGCACGGCTTCCAGTGAACCGTTGGGCACCTGGGCCATCGCCTCGGTGACATGCGCGGTGATCAGTTCGCGACCCGCTTCGATCGCGGCCAGGAAGCAGGCCTGCTTGCCGTCGAACTCCCGGTACATGACTGTGCGGGACACCCTTGCCCGTTCGACGATATCGGTGATGGTGGTCGCCTGATAGCCCTTGTCGGCAACGGCGGAAATGACCGCCCGCATCAGGCGCGAGCGGTGGTGAGCGGTGACGTCGGGCGGATCCAGGCTGGTCCGTCCGCGGGGCAGCCCGGGGGCGGATTTGGGGAAGGAACCCGACAGCGCGCTCACCCCCCGGAGACTACGCGGTCAGGGTGGCGCATTGGCTATTAAAAGTACGCCAGCGTATCTTAGTGGGCAGGCCAGCATCCGATCACAATCAGGGAGTCGTAATGAGTACCGTTACCCCGACGACATCACAGGTCACAACCCTGGGCATGTTGCCCAGGCCGACATTCTCACCGGGGGCCTGGGCCAAGCTGTTCTTCGCGCCCGAATCGGCACGACAACACTTCGCGACGCTCGGTGAGCGGTTCGTGCTGGATGTTCCACTGATGCCGACCATGTTCTGGACGACCTCGCCCGATGACGTCCGAGCGGTGTTTCAGGACAAGACGCGGGCGTTGTCGTTCGGCACCGCGCTGCGGCGGATCGCACCGCACGAGATCGTCTTCGGCGAACGGATCATGACGTGGTGGGCCAGTGAGAACCACACCGAGGTTCGGCGCAAGGTCACTCCGGCGTTCATGGGCAATGCGTTGAAGGGCTATCAACCGACAATGGAAGAAGTTGCCCGACGCATGATTCGCGAGTTGCCGACTGGTAGACCGATCCGGTTCCACGCCTACGCGCGGACCTTGGCACGCGAGGTGATCATGTCGGTCGTCTTCGGTGTCACCGACCCGCAGCGCCGAGCGCAATTGTCCGAGCACATGGACGAACTCGACCGCCTCGTCGGATCTCGGGGGATGGCCGCGCGGTACGCGGCTGCCATGGTCACTCGCGGGCGGTGGCTCCCGTTCCCTGCCCTCGATCGAGTGCTCAGCGACCTGGATCGCGTGACCTATGACGAAATCACCGAAAGACGAGCCGGAACCGACGAAGCAGAGCGCAGCGACTGTCTCGCAGTATTCCTCAGGATTCAGCAGGCAGACGAGCAAGGCCTGATGGACGACGAGATGATCGCCGGGTTCCAGCGTCTGCTCCTGGTCGCGGGAAACGACACCACCGCCGCAACTCTGTCCTGGGTGGCCGAACGGTTGGTCCGCCACCCAGAAGTGCTGGCCCGTCTCGAGGAATCCGTGGCTGCCGGCGACGACACCTACCTCGATGCGGTGATCACCGAGACTCTGCGCCTGCGTCCCACCGTCCCCTTCACCGCACGCATGGTGACCCGCGACGTGGTCATCAACGGCGTCCACCTGCCGCGCGGATCCATGGTGTGGCTCTACATCAACGGCATTCACCGCCGCGGCGACCTCTACGACGCGCCCGATGAGTTCCGGCCTGAACGGTTCCTGGAGAACCCACCCGACCCTTACCACTGGTTGCCGTTCGGCGGCGGCATCAATCGCTGCCTCGGCGGGCAGATGGCGATGTTCGAAGCGCGGGTCCTGCTGCGCACGATCCTGCAAGAGCTGACATTCGTCGCGCAGTCGTCGGCGGACGAACCGCAGCAGGCGCAGACCGTCTTGCTGCTGCCCAAACACCGGGCAATGGTGACCCTGCGCAAGCAAGCGGGAACTCAGGTAACGCCATGACCGACACCACCTTTCGCGTTACCGTCGACCCGCAGCTGTGTATGGGGTCGGGCACGTGCATCGCGATGGCTCCTCAGCTCTTCGATATCGGTGACGATGGGACCGCCCGACCTCGAGGATCTGACCCAAAGAGCCCTGAGCTTCTGCAAGCAGCGATCTCGCGCTGTCCGACGGGAGCGATACAGTCGGAACGAGTGTCATCGCAGTAGGCGAGCACACAATCGGTGAAGCAGTGTGCGATCAGTCGGCCGCCGATGCCATTCGGTCGGCGGTTCGGGCGGCGAGCGCCATGATCGTGAGCATCGGATTGGTCCCCGACGAGGTCGGAAATGCGCTGCCGTCACCGATCCACACCCCGGGCGTGTCGTGTAGCTGGCCGTTCGGGTCAGCGACGCTGGTCTGCGGGTCCAACCCCATCCGGCAACTGCCCATCTGATGGGCCGAGAACATCCGGAATCCGCCGGCGCCGAACGGAATCGACTGCGTGTTCGCGATGAACGCGTCGAGATCCTCACCCGGTTGCCAGGTGGGCAGGCCGTCCGCGAGCACGAAGATCTGCTGCGCCCCGGCTGCGTTGTGAGCGCGGACCAACGCGTCGACCGCCGCGCGCAGGTTGGCCAGATCGATCGGGTCGGTCACCGAGTAGGTCACGACGGCACGGCCGTTGGGGTCGACGGCCACTTCGCCGGAGCCGTGATCGCGCATGATCGCGATCGCCCAGGAGATTCTGGACAGGCCACTCATCACCTCCTTGTGATCGCCGCCGCTGGTGAAGGGGATGAACGCCGACGCCGAGGCCGTGGTGAACTGCGGTGCTTGGATCAGGAAGCCGTAACCGTGCTCGGGGTTCTCGAACTCCTCGATGCATGCCGTCATACACGCTCCCCACCAAGCCCGTTGTTCCTCGGGGAAGCTGCTGATAGCCGCGATGACCGGGTGTAGCCGCAGGTTCTTTCCCACCGCCGGACCACCGATACCGGACCGGAGCAGAAGCGCGGGTGTTTCGATGGCTCCGCAGGCGGCCACGACCTGCGGAGCGTGCACGGTCACGGCGGCGGTCGCTCCGGTCGTCGGGTCGATGTAGGCGGCGGCGACGCCGGCGGCGCGGCCATTGTCGTCGAGGAGGATCTTTTCGGCTGCGGTGCGCACCAGGATCTGCGCGCCGGCATCGAAGGCGTCTTGCAGGTAGGTCTTCATGGTCCCCTGCTTTGACCCGGTGGGATCGCCGAAACCCAAGTAGCCGGCGGTATCTGGTGAATAGCTGGCTTCGTCGGTGTTGCGCGACAGCCGGCTGAAGGTCCAGCCGAGCTGGGCTGCCGCATCCCGGAGGCGCTGATTAGGGCCGTTGAAGTCTGAGCACCTGTCGTTGACCGATATCCGGGAGGAGACCGCGTCGAGGTGGCGATCGAACTCCGGTCCGTCGACTCCTTCGATGCCGTGTTCCCGGGCCCACTCCTGCCGGACCCACCGGCGGGTGCGCAGGCAGTTGGTCCAGTTGATGGTGGTGCCCCCGCCCAAGCCGGCTCCAGCCTGCAGGGTCAGGTTCAGGTCCGCGGTCGGTGTCGGTCCACCCCTCCAGAAGCTGTTGCGGTAGGCGTGCAGTTCGATCTGGTCGAAGTCTTCCTCATCGAAATAACCGCCGGCTTCGAGGACGACGACCCGTCGGCCCGCCTGCGCGAGTTTGGCGGCGATCACGCCGCCGCCAGCGCCGGAACCGACCACGACCACATCGGCGGTCAGCTCGGTGTCCCCCTCGGGGACGACCGGAGCAATCCTCTTGGTCGCGGTCGGCGGCTGGAGGGTGGGCCCGGGGTAGCCGAAGTGTGTCCACATCGGATTGCGCCCGGTCGTAGGGTCGGTCAGTCCGTAGCTGAACATGAGTGTCAGCTTGATCAGTATGCCAACCCCGGCGGCGGCTGCCGGTCCGAACTGCGAAGTGGCGGAGAGCAACTCCTGTCGCGACTGCTGCGATGCCGCAACGATCCCTCGGGCGCCGAGCGCATCGACCAACCCGAGCAGAGCGTCGCGCTGCTCGGCGGGCATCGCGTCGAGCGAGCCGATGAGCCCGGAGTCGGCACCGAGATCGGTGCCTGAGCGCGCCCAGAAGCCGTCGCTGTCGTCAGCACGATCGATCGATGGCACGACGGTGTCGCACAATGCCATCAGCACCTCGCGGCGCTGCTGCGTCATCCATGTGGGATCGGAATTCATGGCGGGTTCCTTTCGGTGGTGCGTCATAGTCAGCGATCGCTGCAGCAGATCAGCTTCGGGTCAGCGCTGTCCGCGATACAGGACGCGCAGCAGTCGGCTCATGAGCCGGGTACGCCGGGCCGAGTAGGGGTGCATGTGGATATCGCGGTGCGGATGAAAGCGTGAGATGAGCAGGGCCTGCTGGCGGCAGTACTTTCGGATTCCGCCAGCGCCGTGACGGTGGCCGACCCCAGAGGCGGGCTTGGCCCCGCCCATCGGCAATTCCATCGCGGTGTAGTTCACCAGCGCATCGTTGATGGTGACCGCGCCGGCGTTCACCCGCCGCGCCACATCCTCCGCGCGGGCAAGATCGCGCGAGAACACCGCCGCGCACAGTCCGTACTCGGAGTCGTTGGCCAACCGGATGGCCTCCTCGGCGTCGGCGACCTTCATGATCGGAAGCGTCGGACCGAAGGTCTCTTCGCGCATACAGAGCATTTCGTGGTTGACGTCGACCAGCACGGTCGGCTCGAACCAATACCCCTCCGAAGACCCCCGGTGCCCGCCGGTGAGTACCTGCGCCCCGCGTTCGACTGCGTCTGCGACGTGGCGCTCGACGATGTCGACTTGCGGTGGGAAGGTAAGCGATCCGACATCGACACTGCCGGGGCCGGTCGGCACGCCCTGGCGGATCGCCCGCACTTTCTCGGTGACGCGGGCGACGAACTCGTCGTAGACGGGTGCCTCGACATAGCAGCGTTCGATCGAGATACAGGTCTGGCCGCAGTTGAACATCGAATAGTAGGCGGCGTGATTGGCCGCGCGCTCGATGTCGGCGTCGGCCAGCACGATCATCGGGTCCTTCCCGCCGAGCTCCAGCGATGCAGGTATCAGGCGCTCGGCAGCGCGGACTGCAACCTTGCGTCCGGTGGCGGTGGAGCCGGTGAACATGATCATGTCCACCTCGTCGGTCAGGGCCGCGCCGGTGGCGCCAGTCCCGGTTGCCACGGCGAACACGCCGTCGGGCAGGCCGCAAGTGGCCAGCCCCTCGGCGAGCAGCAGCGAGGTCAGCGGCGTGATCTCGGAGGGCTTGAGGATGACACTGTTACCGGCCGCGAGTGCGGGGATACAGTCCCCGAAGGAGTTGGTCAGCGGGTAGTTCCACGGCCCGATGACGCCGATGAGCCCTAGTGGCCGGTAACGCTGGACCAGGCGCTTGCCTTTGACGAACACTGATGACGACCGGACCCGTTCGTCGGCCAGATAGCGCGGCGCGTTGTCGGCCCAGAACCCGAACGCGGCAGCACCGTAGATGTGTTCGGCGATCTGCGCGTCCTCGTAGGGTTTACCGGTCTCCGAACAGATCACCTGGATCACTCGGTCGGCGTTGTCGATCAGCCAACGCTGCATGCGTTTGAGCACCAGGGCGCGACCATCGAAGCCCAACGCTTCCCAGCCCGGCTGCGCGGCCCGACCGCGCCGGGCCAGCTCGGCAACCTCCTCAGCGGTCATATCACGGACATGCCCGATGACTTCGCCAGTCGCCGGGTTCTCCACCGCGATCAGCGGGCCCCGATCGTCCCGAGCCGTTGCCGGCTGGGGTGTCATGCTCTGCATTTCGTCTCCTCGATGGTTTCGGTGCGCTGGAGTAGCTGGAGTATCAGTGAGATGGGACCTTCGGCGGTGGGCCGTTGCTGTTGTGTTTGGGTGAGTTGTGTACGGGTGATGGGTCAATTGTTCGCCGGGACCAAGCCGATTTCTAGGGTGCGATCACGGGCAGCCGACACCCGGCGGGCGATTCTGGGGCTGCTCGTCGGGACATCGGCGCGAGCGGATCGCACAGCCACGAAGTGGAATGCGGAAACCACCGCCGGGATGAGAACGGGGAGCAACACCACCAATAGAACTAGAGCGAGAGTGGCGACGGTACTGATCATGATTCACTAACCTTTCCCCGCGAAGCGGGTGGGTCGAACGGGTGTGTTGGAACAGTGCTCGCCGAGATGCTCAGCGTCGCGTGTTGCCCAGAAAACTACGGCGACAACTGCGCCGCCGCGATGTCGTGGAACGACCAAACTTGCCCACGCAGTTGTCCCCGGAGAACAACCCGGCAACCGGGACCGGCACCCCAAATCACCTCATGCGTTCACCGCTGCGACCTATGGTCGGATGATGGCGCCGAACAGCCGCGATGAGACGGTCACCGAGGGTGCCGCCGCGGTCATCGGCCGGCTCGGCAACGAACTCGGGGTTCTGGCCAGTTCGATACAGAAGCTTCTGATCACCGAGATCCCCGAGCTTGGAGAGGACGCCCAACTGCTGCAACTGCTACAAGACAGCATCGAGGCGAATGTCGATACGGTCTTCTCGGCAATCCGGCACGGTATTCCCATCGGCGACGTCGAGGCGCCCACCGCCGCACTCGAGCATGCTCGCCGGCTGGCGCAGCGCGGGGGGTCCGTCAACATCTTGGTGCGTTCCTACCGGCTCGCCCACAAGGCGGTGCTCGATCAGGCGCGGGAGCAGATCCGAGCATCGGACCTGGATTCCCAGCTTGGCTTGGACGCGTTCGGGCGGATAGCCGAAGTCACGTTTGCCTACGTCGATTGGATCTCACAGAAGGTCGTGGCCACCTACCAAAGCGAGCACGACCAGTGGACGGAGCACCGTAACAGCGTCCGCGCGCTGCGGGTCCGGGAGGTTCTCGACAGTGCCGAAGTCGACAGTGACGCAATGACCGTTCAGATTCGGTATCCCCTGAGCCACGTTCATCTGGCCGTCGTGCTGTGGGACGCCGTCTCTACCTCTGACGACAGTGTGGTGCTCATGGAACGATTCACCCGCCAACTCGGTGAATCGATCGGCGCCAGTACGGTTCCGCTGTTCATCCCAGTGGACCGGATGACCGGATTCGCCTGGATTCCACTGATGGCCGGCGCCGCGGGTCATGCTGTGGAGAACGTTCGCACTTTCGCGTACGCAGAATCCGCGGCTCCGCACGTCGCGGTCGGGGAGCCCCTGGGGCATGTTGACGGCTTCCGGCGCTCGCATCAGCAGGCCAAAGACGCTCACACCGTGGCAATTACGTTGGGTGCCAGTGCGCCCCGGGTCATCGCTTCAGCTGATCCGGGCCTTTCGATGGCCGCCCTGGTCGGTGGGAATATCAGAACTGCAGCGATGTGGGTCGGTCAGGTACTCGGTCCGTTGGCCTCGCACACCGAGAGTGACGCCCGCCTGAGGCAGACTCTGCGGGTGTTTCTGCGCGCTGGATCGAGCTTCAAAACCGCCGCCGACGAACTCCACCTTCACCCGAACACGGTCAAGTATCGGGTGCGTCGCGCAGGAGAGCGGCGCGGCAGGCCCCTCGCCCACGATCGACTCGACATCGAGGTCGCGCTCACGCTGTGTCACTGGTACGGTCCAGCCGTCCTTGGCGACGCAGAGTCGTAAGAGTTGCAATGGATGCTGAAATCGATTCAGCCGAGCTGCTCCTCGAGCTGCTGCCGGCGCAGTGCGCGCAGCAGGAAGAGGATGATCGCGGTGGTTCCGATGACTACGCCGGCGAGTCCGACCCAGAATGAGATGATGCCGTTCCATGCGATCGGCCCGCTCTTGAAGAAGTAGATGAAACTGCCCGGAACGAAGGCCACCGCGCACCAGAGGACGAGATAGCCCATCCACCGGGGGAACAGGATGCCAGCGGAGTCCCGGAATGCACAGATGGCGATCATGATGAACTGCACGACACCCAGCCATGCAAAGAGGAACGGGAACATCGAGAGGTCGGTCAGCGCCAGCGCGAGGTCAGGGTCGTGCTGACCGGGCCGGTAGGTCAGCGCCGACCAGATGAACAGCGGAGGCATCAAGAACACCAGAACGGCCAGCATCCCCGCCGCCAACTGCACATAGGCAACAGTGGACTCGCGGCCCAGAACTCGCCGCATCTGCTGGAAGAGGACGACGACCAGCCCCGGGGCGCACGAGGCGCCTAAGAGGGCGAGGATCAAACCGGTCCGTTTCAAGTTGACGCTGTCGCCCCAGAACTGCAACCACCACTCGGGGCTGTTCTCGGGCGATGGTGGTGGAACCATTCCCACCATGATCAATCCGACCAACAACATGATGAAACCGGCGGCTGTTGCCGACAAGATCTGCCGCTGGGCACATGCGTCCATCAGTTGCTCCTTCGACGTTTGAACATTGCGCACCGGGCAACGCGCACGGCAGATCTTTCCGCCGCCGTGCCCGCCCGGCCTATGCCATGCACCATCAGTGCTCAAGACTCACGATCAAGAACACGACGACAACCGCGCACACTCCGGCACAGTAGAGTTCGAAGACGAGGAGCAGTGGGCGGGGGGCGTCGCGCAACTCCATGAAATATCGCCCGACTAGACGTACCTTGGCGAATGCGACGACCATCACGACTATCGCAGCGGCGGTGTGGCGGTCGGCGCCCAGTCCATGGTTGGTGCCCAGCCACCAGGACAGCAGCGTGAGCCCGATCAGCAATAGCCAAACGAGAGTGATCCTGCTTCGAAGCAGCTCGATGAGTCCGCTCATCATGCCAGATACAGCAACGGGAACAACACGATCCACAGCAGATCGACCATATGCCAGAAGCAGGAGCCGCCTTCCACGAAGGCAAACACCGGTGGACCCATCTGCTCGGGGTGTCGCGATTTGACGAAGCAGAACACCAAGACCCCCATTCCGATCAACAGATGGAAGAAGTGCAGCCCGGTGAGGACGTAGAAGTACATCCAGAATTCGTTTGTCCCGGGGACGAAGCCGCGACCGATCTCATTGCCGTACTCGACACCCTTCACGATCACGAAGCCCAGCCCGCAGAAGAACGCCAGCGCAAAGAGCTGTGGTGGGAGGTTTGGCAGACCTCGGCGCAAGGCTCGCACCGCGGTGACAACGCACAGCGAACTCATCAGTAGGAGCAGGGTGTTGACGGCGCCAAAGGACTGAACAAGCTCAGCTTGCCCGGCGCGAAAAGCCTCCGGATCGCTGCGGCGCGCGTTCAAGTACACGCAGAAGAGCAGTGCGAACACCAGCATGTCGCCGAAGATGAAGACCCACACCCCGGCCTCGCCTGGTATGTGACGCGGCGGTCGTGACTCGCCGGAATTTGCGGGTCGTGCCTGCTCAATCATTCGTTCACGAGGTTCCGAGTGATGTTCTGGCTGTGTGTATTCGGTAACTGTACTACCGCCAGACCGCCGCGCTGTCGCACGCCGGCGAGTGCCGGACCAGTCCATCAAACATAGCCGTGAGCTGTCGAGTGTCAGGAGATGATGTTCAAGCCCCACTTCTCGAGGAGCGGCTCGACGAGCGTGAAGTATGTCGTGTGGTCATCGCCGTCGGGTGAGGCCATCAAGATGCCGACCGCACTTACCGTCCCGTCCGGGTTCTTGACAAAGCCCGGGCTCCCGCTGTCGCCGTGCAGACTGTACACGCTGGCCTCGACGAGCTCGCCATCCAAATCGGTCACCACACCGCAGGTCTCGCCCGTTATCGCGCCGATCTTGCAGAACGGCGTGCCAGCCTCGATCTGGTCGGCTCGCAGCACATCTCGAACCTGATACTTGCCACCGACAGCACCTGTCGGCCTACCAACGCCCGGGTCGAGCCGGATGATAGCGGCGTCCTTCTCCCAGCCTTCCTCCTCGCTGAGGGTGATATGGCCAAGCGGAACATCGTCGCTATCAGTCCATGGCGAACCATCGTGATCGTCGCAGTGACCACTGGTGAGCAGGTAATAGCCGCCGTCGCGCCCCTGGGCCGCGAACCCTGCGGTGCATATCTTGGTCTCATCCTCGACTTGCATGCCCGGCATCGCCCGCTGCGCCGAGTCGAGATCATCTGCCTTGTCGTCGCTCTGATCCTTGAACTGCGCGCTCAGCGCCGGGCGTGGCGCCGGACTCGCATCGTCTTCGGGTGCGGTGCACGCAGAAACCGTCACGGCGAGTACCGCCGCGCCGGCCAGCCCCAGCATCCGCGACCACCGGATCGTCCTCACATTCGCCCGAGACATCATCAGTCGACTCCTTCGTGTGATGACCGCCGGGGATTCGGCACAGGCACCGAGGATCTCCTGCGATGGTTGTCAAGAAACTCAACGATTGCAACGTTGGGCCAATTGTCTGAAGAGAACCTGAATGACCGGCGGTACATGCGGTTCTTTCAGGATCGCTTCAGGATTTCGGTGGAGACACGTCGTTGCGGTCAGCCGGTCTGGGCGTCGGTCCGGTTCGGCGGTTGACTGGTCGGCAGTGACAGGCGGAATACGGCGCCGCTGTCGCTGGCCAGGCAGACCAACACGCCGTGGTGGGCTTCGGCGAGGGCGCGGGCGATCGACAATCCGAGCCCGGAGCCGCCTGAGTCGGCGTCACGGGCATGCCCCAGACGGACCAATCGATCGAATATCCGGTCGCGGTCGTTCTCGGGTACACCAGGGCCGGTGTCGGTGACCGTGATTTGCGCTGTGCCGTTGATGTTTTCCAGGCTCACGGTGATTCGTCCATCCGGAGGTGTATGGCGGCGGGCGTTGTCGAGCAGATTCGAGAGGATCTGGGCGACCTTGGTCGGATCGGCTTCCGCGTAGACCTGTGGCTCGCCGGTGCGCCGCACGTCGAGATCGGGCGCCAGCATGGCAGTTCGGTCAACTTCGGCGGCCACGATGCTCCCGAGGTCGGTTCGTTCCAGACGCAGGCCCAAACCGGCGTCAATACGGGCGATGTCAAGTAGATCGTTGATCAGCCGGGTTGTCTTGCGAGTCTCGCTGGCCAACAGTGCGGCGTGCCGGTCCACCCGTGTCCGGTCGCTGCTGTCGGCGCTCATTGCGGCGGAATGAGTTTGGGCGTTGGCGATCATCTGGTCGGCGACGACCTGGATTCCGGCGAGCGGGGTTCTTAGTTCATGGGAGGCGTCGGAAAGGAATTGCCGGCTTTGCAGTTCAGCTCGGCGCGCTTTGGTGGCGGCCGCTTTGGCGCGGTGCTCGGCGGACTCCAGTTCATCGAGCATGCGGTCGAAAGCCGCCGCGGCGTGGCCGAGTTCGGTCTGCGGGCGGTCCGGATGGATTCTGCGGCCCCGATCGCCACGCGTGATGCCGTCGGCGGTGGCGGTCAGATGCTGCAACGGAGACAACGCCCGCCCGGCAACGACTCGCACGGCGATGGCCGCCAAGGCCAGAGTGGCCATTGCGCCGAACAGCATTTCGCGCCGCAGAGCATCGCGGGCGTGACTGATGTTGCGAGTGTCGGCCTGGATGGTCAGCAGCGAGCCATCGGGCAGGGCGCGAGTGATTCTCAGGCCAGGAAGGTCGCCCCACGGCGCCGGGGGCCAAGGATCACCGTCATCGGACGGGGGAGGCTGGGATATCGGTGGAGATCGGCGCGATACGGGATCCAACTGGGTGTCGCCGTAGACGCGGCCATCGGGGCCGGCAACCTGGACCCGGAATTCTGGGCTCTGCAGCGTGTCGACCAGTTCCTGCGAGCTGAGTCCGGCCTCGAGCAAACTGGGCACCTGGTTGAAGCGGTCGGCCAGGTCGTCGTCGAGGTCGTCGGTGAGGCGGGCTCCGAACACCGCGTCGATCGCAATACCCAACACCAATAGCAGCACTGCGATCAGGCCGACAACGGCCAAGGTGGCGCGGCGGCGCAATGACGGTGTCGGCGTGATGTCGTGGCTCATTGTGACTTATTGCGTGGGCGTGGACAGCCGGTAGCCGATACCGCGAACGGTATGCAGCATTCGGGGACCGTGTGCTTCTAGTTTGCGGCGCAGCGCGCTGATGTACACCTCAACTAGGTTCGGATCGTAGGCGTCATATCCCCATACCGCAGAAAGGATTTGATCCTTGCTGACCACGCGGCCGCGCTGATCGGCCAGATACGACAACACTCGAAACTCCGTCGCCGTCAGATCCAGCACCGCTCCACTGCGGCTCGCAGTGGATGCTCCGACATCGATCACAAGGTCGCCCAGCTGCACCGCCGAAGAGACCCGGCCCTTGCGGCGCAGCACCGCGGCCACCCGCGAGAGCAACTCTGCCAGCTCAAACGGCTTGACCAGGTAGTCATCTGCCCCGCTGTCGAGTCCACGCAGCCGATCCTCGAGGGCGTCTCGCGCAGTCAGGAGCACAATGCCGGCGTCGCCGTAGCCGCGGACCACGTCGATGAGGGCGAACCCATCGCGACCGGGCAGCATCACGTCCAGCACAACTACGTCTGGCCGGAACGCTGCCAGCACATCTTCGAGACCACCGCCATCCGAACGACCACCGCTGACGTAGCCGGCGTCGGCGAGCGCCTCCACCACCATCTCCCGGATTGCTGTCGAATCTTCCACGACCAGCACCCGCGGAGGGCTCGAACCCGGGCGTCGTTCGGTCGGCACCCCAGACATTATTCCCTCCTTCCGAATTGCCTTCCCAAGTTCCCGTTTTCCAGGTTGCCTTCGTCCACCGCGACCATCCTGAAGCGAGCCTGAAGGAAACACACCCGATGCGCCGCCCTTCAGGTCCACTTCAGTTATCCCGGCCAACGTTTGAAGCGTTGACATCCCCCAACAACCGCCGCGGGAGAGTCCCGGTGTTTGCACCGAGTATCTCCAGCGGTCACTACCCGAAGGGTTGGACTGATGATGGCTATCCGGAACTACATCGCCGCGCTGGTCACAGTGAGTATGTGCGCTTTGCCGATCGCCGCCGCACCGATGGCGGCAGCAGCGCAGAGCGAGCCGACCGTTTCTGAACTCTCACCTGATCTGACGATGACCCAGACCAATGGCAGCACCAGCCTGCATGCCCACCCACAGATTCACACGCCCTCGATCGCCCAGTACCCGTGGCTCATGAGTGGCCACCACCGGCACCATGGGCATCGGTGATCACTGGTTCTACGGCTTGGCCGGACCGATGCGGAAGCCGGTGACAATGTCGGGCTCGATGGCCAGCACGTCGTTGGCCCGGTTGACCCACGGATGCAGCAGCCGCTCGTAGCGGGAGACTCGGGCGGCGTCGGTCAGCGGGTGCGCGCGACCAGTGATCACGACACTCCACCCGGTTCTGCTTGCTTCATCGAAGCTGTCGGCCTCGTAGGCAACGACCAGCTCGGTAGCAGACCGCACCGCGGCCGAGATCGTAGTGGTAAGTCGGGTACGGATGATGATCCTGCCGTCGTCCACCAGATGATTGACCGGGCGGATCGCAGGTAGCGCGTTGAGAGTGAACACCACCCGCCCGTAGCTCACACTGGCCACCAGGTGCATCGCTTCGACAGGATGCACCTCCTGACTGCCGCAAGGAGACCGGGTCAAGTCAAGCCCGCCGTCATGGCCTTTCGAGCGCATGATTGCCTCGGATTCCTTCCCGCCGCTGGGCGTTCTTTGGTTGGTCCAGGTGCCCATGATCAGTCTGAACACCGTCGGGGCCTAGGGTCAAAGGCCCTAGCATGAGATGACAATCGGCAACTGAGACCCCGATGATGTCACGTCGGTGCGTCGCGGGTTGTCCCGAGGAGTATCTGGAACCACCATGGACTGCTGGGAGCCGAACGGGCGGACGTTCGATATGAACCGGAGGTGGCCCAGGCGTCACGGTTCGGTATGACATCGCGCGATTCGGCGTGCCGGCGTGTGCAGAACAGGCTATGAAAAAGCAGTGAGCAATCATCATGATGTGAACCTGACCCAGCAAGAAAACTCGTTGGTCGACGAGACTCATCCCGAGGCTCTCGCACGCATGGACGAGAAGTCGCTGAAAGAACTGCAGAGCCGCCTCCGAAGGGCGCGCGAGAAGAACTTCAGCCTGCTTCGGCGCCAGGGGGCGGCCCGGGTGCAGGCCGAAGGCGCCCGCGGCGCTGCCCAACCAGCGAATGAGCGGCGGGGTCAAAAGGTGGAGGTTCTGGAGGAGGCACTGGCACGCGTGAGCCGGCGCCTTGACGAGGTCTGCGGCGCCGACGAGTAAGCCGCCGAATCGTTAGCCGCGAGTAGATCCGCACCTCGAACGGGTTCGCCGAGGGGCGAATTCATGCAGAAGCCCTTAGCTGAACATGGCTGTGGTTGATGCGCCCGGAGGTCAGTTGTCACTCGCGGTTCGATCGCGCAGGAACCGCCGAGCACGCCAAGGTCCAGGCATCGCGGATCGCCGCGGCGATGCACCGCCGTCTCACCGGTGCCGGTGGCGCGCTGGGAGCCAGTGCAGCTGTCAGAGTCAGAGCTAGCATCCCTACGCCGCGCCGGAGTTCGCCACCCCAGACGCCTTGATGCCAAAGTGCCCTGGTGCCCGGGCACAGCTTCCGGAAAAATCAGAGTCAGATTACTGGCTGGCGGCGGGTGATCTCGCCGTCCAATCGAGTAGGGGAGCACAAGTGAAGACAACCATGATGCGAATGGCAGCTTTGGCGATCCTGATCATGGCAGCGATCGGCATGAGCGGAGTACCGGTCGCGTGGGCCTATCCCGTCACCGGCAAACTCGGTACCGCTTTGACGATGACCGACTCGGTCGGTCAAGTGGTTCTCACCTGGAAGGTGAGCGATCTCAAACCCAGCGCCGACGTCATGCCCGGCTACCCGGTAGCCGGCCAGGTATGGGAAGCCACCGCCACCGTCGAGGCCAAGCGGGGCAGCGTCACCCCGGCGATCTCACAGTTCAACGCCGTCGCCCCGTACCAAGCGGCGTACCGGGTGCTGTGGGAAGTCGCCAGCCCGAACGGGATCAGCGGAGCCACGATCCCCGAAGGGCAGGAGTCGACCGGAAAAATCTACTTCGACGTCACCGGCCCGCCGCCGACCACCGTTACGATGAACAACGGCATGGAGGACCTTCTCATCTGGGGGCCATAGCCCTGAGGCGCCGCATGCCCCGCAGACGGGGCATGCGGTGGTGTTGGCCGAGATGGGATGCGCCGCAGGAGACCCGCGGTGCCATAGCGAGACATCCGTCCGGCGTCTAGACCTTTGACCTGATAGCTTCTCGATCGTGATCGAGAGCCGGCCGCGGTCGGGTTACCAGCTTCTCGGGCAGAGACAATTTCAGCTACTCTGGCTGGCCAATCTGGTGTCGAGTCTGGGCCTGGTCATGCTGCTGCTCGCCTCCGGTTGGGCCATGGCATCAATGACCACCAGCCCGCTGATGGTGGCCTCGGTTCAGATGGCCTTGAGCGTTCCGGCGTTCCTCCTCGGTATCCCGTTCGGGATCATGGCTGACCGTTTCGGCTATCGGCGCCTTCTGCTAGTGGCACAGGTATGCATGCTCATACCCGAGTGTGCGCTCGCGGTGATCGCATGGCGGGGACTGCTCACGCCGGAGCTGCTGCTGTCGGCACTGGTGGTGATCGGCATCGGTCTGGTCATCCACGGATCCGCGTGGAAGCCAATGCTGTGTGAGATGTACCCGCGAGAGCAGATGGTCGCAGCGATCTCGCTGAATTCGCTCGGAAACAAAATCGGCAAGGTGGTCGGGCCGGCCGTCGGCGGATACCTCACCGGGTTGGCGGGTATCGCCCTCATCCTTGTCCTCCGGGTGTTGGCGCACATCTCGGTCATTGCTGCGGTGTGGCGGGTGCCGACTCGGTCCCATTCCGAACCACGGCAGACCGGTGCGCCGGTCGGACCCCGGCAGTCGATCGCAGAGGGCTGGCGGTTCCTCCGCCGGTCTCCGGAGATCTACGGACCCATGATTCGTTGCGCCGCGTTGATGGCGCCCTTCGCCGGCCTGCTTGCGCTACTGCCGCTAGATGCGAAGGAGAACATTCAAACCGACGTACTGGGATACGGCGGGTTGCTGACAGCCCTTGGCATCGGGACGGTTTCGAGTATGTCGTTGATGCCATGGCTGCGAAGGCACTGTTCGATGAACACGATGGCTACCGTAGCCCTGGCGGTCTTCTCGCTCGCCATGCTCGGGATCAGCCGCTGGGACAGCATGTTCCTGGATGCGCTCTTTCTCCTGATCCTCGGTTTCGCATGGAGCATCGTGAGCGTTAGTCATCAAGTCTCCGTGCAGACCGCCTGCCCGGACTCGATGCGCGGGCTGATGACGGCGTTCCACGAGGTAGCCCAGCAGGGCTCGGTTGTCGCCGGCAGCTTCATCTTTGCGTTCATCGCTGAACAAACCGTCATCAGTACCGGCATCATGGTCGCGGGATTCGCAGCCATGGGCGGCCTACTGCTAGTCCGGCGCTACCCACTATCCGATGGGATCACAGTAACCGAAGAGCCCAACCGCTGACGCGCTGCGGTTGCGGTCTTGACTGATTCGAGAGACCGATTCACCGCGTCCGTGCCTTGAGCCGTGCACACACCTCTGTGTACACCCCATCGTCGATCGCCACCAGTCTGGCCTCGTCAACGCGAGTATCGGCGGTGCTGATGGTGTCGATCGCCGCGAGGATGGCGTCACCCGGCGGCCATCCAAAGATGCCCGCGCTGATCAGCGGAAACGCGATAGTGCGGGCCCCGAGGTCGTCGGCAACCATTAGCGCGCGGCGATAACACGAGGTGAGAAGCAACCGATCACGCTGTCCAGCAATATAATTCGGGCCAACAGTGTGAATTACCCATCGGGCGGGCAGGCAGCCCGCCGTTGTCCAGCCGGCGTCTCCCGTAGCGAGTCCGTCAGGAAACTTCTCGACGCAGTCACGCAAGATCGCCGGGCCGCCGCGGCGATGAATCGCTCCGTCGACACCGCCGCCGCCGCGCATCGCGGAGTTCGCCGCATTGACTATCGCATCAACGTGCTGCTCGGTGATGTCTCCGAGCACGGGGGTGATAACAGCCATGGCGCTATAGTGCCATGGCCCCTGCGGGTGTCATCGACCGTTACACGGTGCGGGCCAGGCGGTCCGCGAGCAGCGCTGCGAACTTCGCCGGATCGTCGGGCGTTCCGCCCTCGGCGAGAAGTGCAGTACCGTAGAGCAATTCGGCGGTTTCAATGAGAGAGGTATCGTCACCGCGGTCATTGTGGGCTTGTCGCAACCCGGTCACAAGTGGGTGATGCGGGTTGAGTTCGAGGATGCGCTTGCCCGCTGGGACCTGTTGACCCGAGGCCTGGTACAT
The DNA here is from genome assembly GCA_964513475.1 of uncultured Mycobacterium sp. Lineage (GTDB taxonomy): Bacteria > Actinomycetota > Actinomycetes > Mycobacteriales > Mycobacteriaceae > Mycobacterium. The sequence continues at coordinate 34,278 of CAZEMS010000031.1, forward strand.
ACGCGCGAGCGCCGGTGTGATGCCGAAGGTATCGGTGATCAGGCAAGCCGGTGACTCGGTCAGTCGGGTGGACAGCCGCACTTCCTTCACCTGATCAGCCAAGGTCTGTTGCAACCAGGCCAACATGTCGGCGAACTCTTTCTGCTGCTCCTCGCGCTCGGCGGTGTCGGCGTTCTCCTGGGAATCGAGATCCACTTCGCCCTTGGCCACCGACTGAAGTGACTTGCCGTCGAACTCGGTTACCGTTCCCACCCAGACCTCATCGACCGGGTCGGTGAGCAGCAGCACCTCATACCCTTTCGCCTTGAACGCTTCCAGGTGTGGCGACTTCAGAAGCTGGTGGCGGGTCTCGCCGGTGGCGTAGTAGATCTGGTCTTGACCGTCCTTCATGCGCTCGACATATTCAGCGAGGGTAGTGGGCTGCTCATCACTGTGTGTCGAGGCGAACGAGCAGATTCGGAGCAACGTGTCCCGGTTGTCGAAGTCCGACAGCAAGCCCTCCTTGAGCACCCGTCCGAATTGAGTCCAGAATGCGTGGTAATCCTCCGGCCGCTCGGACTGCATGTCACCGATCGCCGCAAGGACCTTCTTGGTCAGCCGACGACGGATCGCCTTGACCTGCCGGTCCTGCTGCAGGATTTCGCGGGAAACGTTGAGCGACATGTCCTGTGCATCGACCACGCCCTTGACGAAGCGTAGGTACTCGGGCATGAGCTCGTCGCAGTCGCCCATGATGAAGACGCGCCTGACATAGAGCTGCAATCCGATGGCGTCGCGGTTGAACAGGTCGAACGGGGCGTGCGACGGGATGAAAAGCAGTGCCTGGTACTCGAAGGTGCCCTCGGCTTTCATCGGGATGATGTCGAGCGGGTCGTCCCAGGCGTGCGCGATGTGCTTGTAGAACTCCTTGTACTCCTCGTCGGAGACCTCGTCTTTGGGCTTGGCCCACAGCGCCTTCATCGAGTTGAGCGTCTCGGTTTCGGTCGTGACGATCGCCTCGCCACCTTCTTCATCGGGCTGTTCACGCCGCTCGATGTCCATCCGGATCGGCCAGGCGATGAAGTCGGAGTACTTCTTGACCAGGTTCGCGATCGTCGACTCCGAGGTGTAGTCATGCAGCTCGTCCTCGGCGTCTTCCGGCTTCAGGTGTAGCGTCACCGCCGTACCCTGTGGCGCCTCACCGTCCGGGAAGTCGACAGATTCGATGGTGTAGGTGCCGTCACCGCTGGACTCCCAACGGGTGGCCTCGCTCTCGCCGGCCTTTCGGGTGAGCAGTTCGACTTTGTCAGCCGCCATGAAGGTCGAGTAGAACCCGATACCGAACTGGCCGATCAGTTCCTCGGAGGCAGCCGCACTCTGGGCCTCGCGCAACTGCTTGCGCAGCTCGGCGGTGCCCGACTTAGCCAGAGTGCCGATGAGATCCACAACTTCGTCGTGTGTCATGCCGATGCCGTTGTCGCGCACAGTCAGCGTGCGCGCATCCTTGTCCGTTTCGATCTCGATATGCAGGTCGGAGGTGTCGACGTCGAGGTCCTTGTTCCGGAACGCTTCGATGCGCAATTTGTCCAGGGCATCGGACGCGTTCGAGATCAGTTCCCGGAGGAACGAGTCTTTGTTGGAGTAGACCGAGTGGACCATGAGATCCAGCAGTTGGCGTGCCTCGGCTTGAAACTCCAGCCGTTCGACGTGCGTGTTCATCTGATTCCGTTCCTCGAGCGAGCACTGGAAATGGTTACCCGGGCAGATATTACGCAGCGTGCCTCCGCCGCCATCACGATGCGGTCCGACGTGGTAGTGACGATCCGCCCGTACTCTCGGGCCGAACGCTGAACAATCGTGAGTTACTGGATCCAACTCATACGAACAACTCGGACGACTCCCTGGCCTGGACCAGCAGGTGCGGAGCGGTCGAGGTGGCCGGCACCACCGATCCCAACGGGCCCATCGCCGGTGTGTTCGACGGCATGAACGAAGTCGGTCTGGTGGCCAACCTGCCGTATCTGGGCAAGGCGGACTTCGGGCCCGCCCCTGTCGACGACCGGCCCCGACTCTCGTTCGCGGGATGGGTGCAGCACGTGCTGACCAGCTTCGCGACGGTCAACGAGGTCGTGGACCCTTTCACCGACCCGTCGATCTTCATCGTGCCCGTCGATTTCGGCCATTATCGGAATACCTCGACGGCAAGCCGGTGATCCACCACGGTCGCCAGCACCAGGTGATGACCAACAGCTCAGTCGGCGACGAACGGCACATCGACTCCCTCGGCCAACACGATGTAGACGCGGCGCCACGGGTCATCGTCGACCAACCGCCACTGATGGCCGGAGCCCACGGTGTCCTCGGCCAACAGCACATCGCCCGGCCTCAGGGTGAACTCCTGACCATCGCGCGTGCTGAATACGAGTGTGCCGGTGAGCGTGATCACCAGCTGTCGAACCGGCGCGGTATGCCAGGCCAACGACCCGGCGGCCGCGGTCTCCTTGATCGACACATGGGCGGACGACATCGTCGCCGAGACCAGGTCGTCGTTGAGGCCCCGGCGCATATCCAGGTGACCCACCTCGGCGTGGGAAGCCTTGTCCTGACCGGTGAACAGGCGGACGCAACGGATCATGGGCTGGCCCCTTTCTGTAGGCCTGCAACGCTATCCGACGCGGCAGTCGAGCAGGGCTCACCAGATCGCATCGGTGCCTACGGAACCGGTATCGCACCCCTGACTCCGAACGCGACTGCCATGCGTTGTCCGGCCGCGGCTCCTCCGGTCAGAGCATCCGGGTTGTCTTCCATCGACTGTTCGAAGCCGATCGTGCCCGCCCCCAGGGCGAGCAGCGTGGCGAGGTCGGTGCTGAGAGTGGCCGCCGGCTGCACCGCCGCACCGAGGTCCATCTGCACCGATCCGTCGTTGACGATCGCGTGAAAGACCAGCCCGTCGATGCGGAACTCGTAGGACTCCTCGATTCCTCGGGTCATCTCGGGCTGGAATCGCGCTCTGACGGCTCCGATGATCCCGTGTTGGCCGCCGGTGGCCTCCAGGTGCGGTCCGAGGATGGCGATCGCGCGCGCGGCAGCCGTGCGATCGCCCTCGACCCGGACCACGCCCTGCGTCTCCGCCTCGTCGAGCGACACCAGCTGCCCGCCCACGGCCAGCAAAGAAGTCAGGTCGGCGGAGACAACGCAGGATCGATCCGCGGCGGGACCGTGCCGAACATCGAGGGCCCCGTGGTCGATTCGAATGTGGAACACATCGTCGTCGACCCGGAACTCGTAGCTCTCCTGAAGGGATGCGGCCAGCTCAGGCCGGAAGCTGGCCCGCAGACAGCCAAGTAGCCAGCCCAGCCGAAAGGTGTCCCGGGGTTCGGGTTTGTCAAGTAGCTGCAGACCCCACCGGGTCAGGGCGTCGACTACAGGTTGCAGGCCCTCTCCGAGATCAGTGAGCTCATAGACCACGGCGGCGCCGGGCGGGGGAAGTTTGACCTGGCGCGTGATTCCGTTCTCCTGCAGAGCACGAAGTCGCTCGGTGAGGACTGCGGGTGTGATGCCGGGAAGCCCGGCCGCAAGATCGCTGTAGCGCTTGGGGCCCAGCAACAGCTCTCGGACGATCAGGATCGTCCATCGGCTGCCGATCTTGTCCAAGGCGCGCGCCGCAGGACAGAACTGGTCGTAGCTCCGCATCGCCTCTTCCGTCCTGGTTTCCTGGGTCAACACGGCACTTGCGCTCGCATAATATCTTATTGCATCTATCTACTATGTTTTCTATAGTACAACTTGTGTCGGTCAATGCGAGCAACGGCTCAGCGCAACCCCCGCCCATCGCCGGAGTGCGCCGCTCGACTGTCATGGCGCGCGGCGTCCGCTTCCACGTCACCGAAGCAGGACCACCGGATGGAAGGCCGGTCGTGCTGCTGCATGGCTGGCCGCAGCACCACTATGCGTTTCGGGACCTGCTGGCCGACCCGCCGGCCGGGCTTCGCATCATCGCGCCCGACCTCCCCGGTTATGGCTGGTCAGGCCCGCCGCCGCACCGATGGGCGAAAGAAGACGTGGCCAGTGATGTGCTGGCCCTGCTCGACGAGCTTGGCCTGGACAGGGTGCTGCTGGTCGGCCATGACTGGGGTGGCTGGATCGGCTACTTGATGATCCTGCGCACCCCGCAGAGGTTCGACGGCTACCTCGCGCTGAACATCCCCCACCCCTGGCAATCCCCGCGCACGCTCGGCCCACACCTTTGGCGGTTTCTGACCTACCAGCCGTTGATGGCGGCATTCGGGGTTCCGCTTCAGCGCCACACCCGGTTGCTGGAGCGGCTGGTTTTCGGTACCGAAGCATCCCGCGGCGCCGCATTCGACCCGCAAGACGTCCGGATCTTCGCCGAACGATTCCGCGACCCGGTGTGTGCGCGCGCCAGCCGGGACAGCTACCGAACGTTCTGGTTGCGTGAAATACCCGCATCCACGCGCCGGGGCGAGAATCGTCGCGCCACCGTCCCGATCCGAGTTCTGTTCGGGGTCAAAGACTTCGCCATCCACCCGGAGCTGGCCTCCCCGGACACCGCCAACGCCGATGACTACACGCTGGAAGAAGTCGATTGCGGGCACTTCATCGTTGACGAGAAACCTGATCTGGTGCGGGCGGGGCTGGTCGAGCTGGCTCGGGACACCGGTTCACAGCAGACCTGAGATGACAAGCGAGACCACGGGAGCCGTACGTGTCTGATACCGCCAGTGCAACAACGAAATTGCGCAATGGCGCCGCGGCGACGGCATGCATCCTGTGCGAATGTAACTGCGGCATCCAGATCACGCTCGACGGGCGCCGATTCGATCGCATCCGGGGGGACGAGCAGCATCCGGCAAGTCATGGCTACACCTGCGAGAAGGCGCTGCGACTCGACCACTACCAGAACAACCGCGACCGGATCACCTCTCCGCTACGCCGGCGCCCAGACGGGACTTTCGAACAGATCAGCTGGGCGACCGCGGTCGAGGAGATCGCGGCACGGCTGGCAACGGTTCGCGACGCATACGGTGGGGACAAGATCTTCTTCTACGGCGGCGGCGGCCAGGGCAACCACCTTGGTCGCGTCTACGGAGTGTCGTTGCAGGCGGCCGTCGGTGGAAAGTACTACTCCAACGCCATTGCGCAGGAGAAGACCGGAGAGATCTGGGTCGACGGGAAACTGTACGGCGGTCACACCAAAGGTGACTTCGCGAACAGCGAGGTCGTGATGTTCGTCGGGAAGAACCCCTGGCAGTCACACAGCTTCCCGCGCGCGAGGCCAACATTGAAACAGATCGCAGCCGACCCGGCACGATCAATGATCGTTCTTGACCCGCGTCAGTCGGAGACCGCCAAGATGGCGGACTTTCATCTGCAAGTACGCCCCGGGACCGATGCGTGGTGTTTGGCAGCACTGCTGGCCGTTCTGGTTCGCGACGACCTGATCGACCACGATTTCATCGCCAGGCACACCGTCGGGTCGGAGGCGGTGCTGGCTGCACTTCGCGAGGTGCCCGTATCCGACTACGCCCAGAGATGTGGTGTCCCAGAGGAACTAATCCGATCCGCTGCGCATCGGATCGCTTGGGCGTCGTCGGTGACGACCTATGAGGACTTGGGCACCCAGCAGGGGCCGCACAGCACTCTGGTGTCCTACCTCAACAAGCTGGTCTGGATTCTCACCGGCAACTTCGGCCAGCCAGGCACCATGTTCCTGCACTCGAGCCTCATTCCAATCACTGGTCCGCCGCCGTCCAGCCGCCCGGAGCGCGATCCCAACCTTCTGCGGGACCTTCTGCGGGACAAAACCTCCGGCGTTCTGGCGACGATCTTTGCAGCGACCGCACCGCGGGTCGGCAAGCTGGTCTCGGCGCTGGCCGGATGGCGCAGCACAGCCTCGGCAGCCGACCGGATGGCCAAGGTCGTGCTGGACAGCGCCGCCGCCCACGCCGCCGCTGTGGCGCCGTCCATCGAACCGGCCGGGAGGGGGGACCGCACCCCGGTCACGGGCGCGCCGATCATCGCCGGGCTGGTTCCGTGCAATTCGATCACCGAGGAGATCCTCACCGACCATCCAGAGCGCTTCCGGGCCATGTGGATCGATGCGACCAACCCCGTGCATTCACTTGCCGATTCGCAAAGGTGGCGACGCGCCATGCGGGCCTTGGACCTGTCCGTCGTCGTGGACGTCGCGTTGACCGAAACGGCGAGCCTGGCCGACTATGTGCTGCCGGCGAGCTCGCAGTTCGAGAAGTGGGAGGCATCGTTCTTCAATTTCGAGTTCCCGCACAACGTGTTTCAGTTGCGGGCGCCGGTGCTTGACCCGCTGCCCGGAACGCTGTGCGAACCGGAGATCTACGCTCGGGTCATTCGTGCGCTCGGCGCCGTCGACGAGCAGATCATTGCCGACCTGCGAAGGGCAGCCCGTGGGGGACGGCACAGCTTCACCTTGGCATTCTTCGCCGCACTCGCGGCGGACCCTGAGATGACGATGCTTGCGCCCTACCTGTTGTACGAAACACTTGGGCCTACACTGCCCGACGGCGCCCGCCCGGCCGCCGGGCTGTGGGTGGCCGCGCACCTGTGCGCGCTGAACAACCCGGAGGGGGTGCGCCGCGCCGGATTCACCGGAGCCGGTTTCGAGCCAGGCGAGAAACTTTTTGACGCAATTCTGACCCGCAGGTCCGGCATCACCTTCACCATCGACGATTGGTCGGACGTGTGGAACTACGTCAGCCGCCCGGACCGCAGATTCACCATCGACGTGCCCGAACTGCTCGAGAAGCTGGCCGGAATCGTCGACGATCCGGGCGTGTGGACCACTGACGAGTATCCGCTGGTGCTGTCGGCGGGGGAGCGGCGCTCGTTCACCGCAAACACGATCATCCGCGATCCCACCTGGCGCCGCCGCGACGGGGCGGGCGCGCTGAGGATCAGCCCTGCCGACGCTGAGAGCTACGGCCTGACCACGGGAGACTTCGCCCGGCTGGTCACCGAACGCGGAGCAGCTGATGTCCGCGTCGAAGTCAGCGACATGATGGCCGCGGGCCATGTCTCGTTGCCCAACGGACTAGGCACCCACCACCGCGACGAAGACGGCAGGCAAGTCCAAACCGGCGTTGCGCCCAACGACCTCACCGCGATCGAGCGGCGTGACTGGCTGGCCGGCACTCCTTGGCACAAGAACGTGCCCGCCCGCATCGAAGCTGCCCATCAGCCCGCCGGTTGACGCGGCCAGAACGACTGTCCGGGGCGACCACGCTGCAGACCTCAGCTCTCGCGCAGCAGCCGCGCCAATCCCTTGTTGACCGCCTTCAGCGTGGCCACGCGGGCATACCGCTTGTCCTCCGCAGGAATCACGTTCCAACGGGCGCCGCCTGAGGTGGTCCGCAGCACCATCTGGTCGACGGCTTTGACGTACTCACCCCAGCGCTCACGGTTGCGATAGTCCTCGGCGGTCATCTTGTGCGCCTTGTACGGCGTGTCCTCGCGGTCCTTGAATCGGGCGAGTTGCTCCTCGGGTGATATATGCAGCCAGAACTTCGCGACGAAGAGGCCACGGTCGACCAGCTGGCTCTCGAAGTCGTTGATCTCGTCGTAGGCACGCTGCCACTCCGCCGGGTCGGCAAAGCCCTCCAGGCGCTCTACCAGCACTCGGCCGTACCAGGTGCGGTCGAAGATCATGAACTTGCCCGCTTGGGGCAGGTCGCGCCAGAATCGCCACAGATAGTGGAACTTCCGTTCCTCTTCGCTTGGAGCGGCCACCGGGATCACCCGGTAGTCACCGGCTTCCAGGGCCCCGGTGATGCGGCGGATCACGCCACCCTTGCCGGCTGCATCCCAACCCTCGAACGCGAGCACAGTGCTCAATCCCCGCTTGCGGGCCTCCGACGCCAGCCCGTGCAACTTGGCCTGCTGTTTGGCCAGCTGCCTGCGGTAGCGCTCCTTGCTCAACATCCGGGACAGGTCTACGCCAGATAGAACATCTGCCTCCGCGTCGATATCCCCGAACACCGAGACGGGTAGTGACGGCGCAGGCCTGGACTCCTGGGCCAGGCGGGTGGTGAGCGCCGCCAAGATCGTATGGGCGACAGTGAGATCGCGGTAGCGGGCGTCGGTAGACTCCACGATGCTCCAGGGCGCTCCTGGCCCGCTGGTTTCGCGCAGAATCCGTTCCGCGATCGGCAGTACCGGTCCCATCGCGTCTAGTGCAGCCCAATCGCGGCGTTCCACCTGCCAGCCGAGTTCTGGGTGTCGCTGGGCTTTCTTCATATTCTTTCGCTGCGCTCGCGCCGGTGTGTGCAGAAAGAACTTCAGGATCAAGGCGCCATCGGCCACAAGAGCACGCTGCATGTTCGCAATATGGCGCAGCCAGATCGAGAACGCTGGTTCATCGATCTCCGCCTCAGCACGCATGCTGGCGGCACGCATCAATCCGCCGACGAAGATCGACGCGCGGCCTTTCGGGGGCAAAGATCGCCACAGCCGCCACAGCTGGGGGCGCTGCGCCTCCTCCTCGGTCGGCTCGGCAAAGACCCGGGTATCCGCATAACGCGAGTCCATCCATTCGTTCAGCCGATTGACCAGTGCATTGGCGCCGAGCCGATCGTCACCCGCGACCCAGATGATCACCGGGAAGTCGGCATTACGCAGGTCGTACTGGGCGTTGATCAGGCCGACCCGCAGTTCGGGGATCGCCGCGTTGTAGTCCGCTTTCGTGATCTTGTTCCCGACCTCGGACACCTCGAGCATGCGCCGACTCCCTTTTCGTCCCCGTTGTGCACCCCAGAAATACGATCCCACCGCGGGACCGATTCGGTGCGGACTTCCGGAAACGCCGGTTGTCACCGATGTTCAGAGCCCGATCAGGATGGTTTTCTACGCGATTGCTTCCGTCTCGCTAATCAGCTGACCGCAATTGTGGTTCACGTCACGTCTCATGCCGAGAATAGTCTGCATTACATTAACCACGAATACCCTTGGCAGCACTGTCGACTATTGCTAGCGTACCGCCGCATGATTGCTCTAATGACGGCATCACTGCTGACGCTTGTGCAGTCGGTATCAGGGACTCCGTATATCGTTGGCGGGGATTCACCCGCGGGTACCGATTGTTCAGGTCTTGCGTCGTGGGTATCGAATGCAGCCACCGGGCGCCCTGTTTATGGAGATCGGTTTCATACGGCCAATCAGGAATCCGCACTATTGGCGCGCGGCTTCAAATACGGAACCGCTCCAGGTGCTTTGAACATCGGGTGGAACGGCAGCCACACGGCAGTGACCCTGCCGGACGGAACGCCGGTGTCCAGCGGTGAAGGCGGTGGCGTCAAGATCGGTGGCGGCGGCGCCTACCAGCCGCAGTTCACCAACCACATGCACCTTCCGATCACGCCTGACGCCCCGGTGAACGCGCCGCCTCCGCCGCCACCGGCGGTCGTGGATATTCCGCTGCCCCCCGCGCCTGCGGTCGGGGATGTTGCGCCCCTTCCGCCACCCCCTCCGCCGCCGGACATGCAAGTTCCCCCGCCGCAGGCGCCTAATCCTGCTGACGGGAGATAATCGCTGTTCGCGATAGGACGGTCGCAATGATTCTGTTTGAGTCGTGTCAATTCCGATGCAGCTCGCGAAGTCACTAGGGGCGAATACCAACGCGGCGAGAATCCGACCACCGCTTGGGATGCTCGAATTGCGCGACATATGTCAGTTCGGAATGGCCGTCGGAATGACACACAAGTTGGCCACGAATCGATCGCGAGTTGGCCACGAGTTGGCCATGAAACGGCCATTAAATGATGAGTTCAATAACGATCGAGCTCGATCAGGCGCTCGTCGCTGATCCCAAAGTGATGGGCGATCTCGTGCAGCACCACGCGCTTCACGGTGCGGCGTAGGCGATCACCATCGCCGGCCGCGATCCGGGTGATCGGCCCGCGGTAGATGCTGATCTTGTCAGGCAGCACTCCGCCGTACATGATGCTCCGTCGCGGCAGCGGGATGCCGCGGTACAGGCCGAGCAGCCGTTGCCCGGGCGGCGGCTCAGCTTCGACGACGATCTCGACGTTATTCAGTGCCGCGCGGAGATCCGGCGGCAAGGAACTGAGCGCGTCGTCGATCGCCTCTTCGAACTGATCGCTTGGTTCCGAACCCGCATCCATCTCCGCAAGGGTGCCAGAACCGCTCAGGGATGGCGACGACTTCAGGTGGTCCTTCTGCGCCGGATGAACACGATGCCGATGAACAGGGCGGCGTAGGTTTGCTGTGCGTAAACCACCGTATAGCCGATGTCTTCGAGCATGCCGAGTTCGATCAGGCTCAACGTCCTGAGGCCGAGCCCGGTGTCGCTGAACGCGTTCATCAGTTGGGTGTCGGCGCCGTTGAAGGTCGCGTCGTCGAGGTGGTGCATCGAACTACCGGATTCCCAGGGGTTCGGGGTATAGAGCGGGACAAGGCCACCGTATGCAGCGACTGCGTTGGGCCCGCCGAAGTACAGGCCGCCGTTTCCGCCCGTCAAGTTCGTGTTGTAGGCGTTCTTCCACCGGTAGTCGGTTCCGATCACCTTGGCGTTGCCGTTGGTGACGATGAAACTGTCGTAGGTTGTCCAGTCGCGGAAGAAGTTCAATCCGGCCTCGTCCACGTAGGACAGGAAGCCGAAAGTATGCAGCAACTCATGCATCACCGTGGACTGGAAATCGTATTGGTTGTTCCCGACGGAGCTACCTAGGCCCCAGGAGTGCCCGAAGTTGAAGTTGATCTCGCCATCGGGCGCCGAACCGTTCGAGTCGACACCGGACAGGATCTTGCCTTGAACCACCGTGTTGTGAAAGCCCGGGGAAGAACTGACCAGATCGCTTGTAGCCCAGGCCAGCGTCCCGCTGCTCGGTGAGTTCTCCCCACTGACGTCGAAGGTGAGGGTTACTGGGGTTGGGACGACAAAGTAGGACGCGAGCTGCCCCGCTGCCGACTCCAGCGCATTGCGTGCGGCGCTGGACCAGTACTGCGATCCGGTCCCGTAGACGAAGTTGAACTCCAGGTCGTCAACCGCGGTGATGGTGAGGGTGACAGTGGCGATGTTGCTGGTAGCGGTGCCGTCGGAGGCTGTGTAGGTGAAGGTGTCGGTGCCGTTGAAGTTGGCGCCGGGGGTGTAGGTGAACCATCCGTCGGGGTTGAGGTTCACGATGCCGTGGGCCGCGGCGCTGCCCAGCGCGGCGGTCAGGGTATTGCCGTCGACGTCGGTGTCGTTGGACAGCACGTTGCCGGCGACCGGAGTGTCCTCGGCGGTGCTGAACGCGTCATTGACCGCCACCGGAGCGTCGTTGACCGCAGTAACGGTGACGGTGACGGTGGCGGTGTTGCTCGGTGCGGTGCCGTCGGAAGCTCGGTAGGTGAAGGTGTCGGTGCCGTTGAAGTTGGCGCCGGGGGTGTAAGTGAACCATCCGTCGGGGTTGAGGTTCACGATGCCGTGGGCCGCGGCGCTGCCCAGCGCGGCGGTCAGGGTGTTGCCGTCGGCGTCGGCGTCGTTGGACAGCACGTTGCCGGCGACCGGAGTGTCCTCAGCGGTGCTGAACGCGTCATTGACCGCCACCGGAGCGTGGTTGACCGCGGTCACGTTGACGCTCACCGTAGCGAGGTTGGCGCTGGTGGTTCCGGTAGAGTCCTTGGTCCGGTAGACAAACCATGCCGGCCCGCTGAAATTGGCCGCGGTGTAGGTGACGGTCTTGGCGGCGGCGTTGTTGACCA
>CAZEMS010000032.1:0-45669 GCA_964513475.1 uncultured Mycobacterium sp.
TCATCGCCCAGCGGCTGATCGCCCTCCAGCACCAGGGTGACGAGGCTGTCGGAGTCGTACTCGCCGAACACCTGACCTACCCGCTTGGACGCGATCAGCGACGGTGCATCCTTGGCGCTCTGCGCGACGTTGTGGACCCGGCCGACCTCCTCCAGCGGTGGGATCAGGGCGTTGCTGGAGGCGGCCAGGGCCAGCCAGATGATCGCGATCGGGATCGACAGTCGACGGATCAGACGCGGCATGGCCGCCGTGAACCCGCGGTCGTTGGTCATCCGGACTTGTCCAGGCAGTAGACGTAGGCGTTCGGTTCACTCACCGACCGCTCCACCTTGACCACCCCGTCGATGGTGACCCGGCAGCCCAGCATGTACCCGTCACTCTGGGCCTGGACATTGACCAGCACCACCGGCGTCGTCGTCGAGTTGTCGTAGGACCAGGGCAGCGCTGCGCCGTCGACTCGCTGCGGGCGGGAATTGACATCGGAGTAGGTGATGGTGGCCGTCGCACCCGGATCACCGAACACCTCGAGCCGCACGCGTTTAGGGTTGAACGGCACAATCTGGTCGGCGACGGCATCGCCGGACCCGGTGAGGTCCGGGGACCCGAAGAACCCCTGCAGGCGGTGCACGGTGAACGCCGCCAGCGCAACGACGGCGATCGTCACCCAGACCAGCCATCCGCGAGCGACCGCGGAGGTCAGGGCCCGACGCTTCACCCCTCAACTTCCATTCGGAGTACGGTACCGTACCGTACTGCGAGCGGCATTCTCACCGTTGTCACCGGTTCAGGCTGGGCAGGATCACGTCGTCGACCAGCGTTCGGACGGTTCGCCGAGTGGGCGGCCTGTTCTGGACCACCGCGCGAAAGACCAGGTAGCCAGGCAGCAGATCCCACAGTTCGCTGTCGAGGTCGCCGACACGGATCTCACCCCGATCTATTGCCTGTTTGAACACCTTCCGCATCATTTTTCTGCGCTGATCGACCAGTTGTCGCTGCATGGCCTCGGAAAGCGCGGGGATGCGGGCGACCTCACCGAGAACGGCCCTCATAGTGCCGGCGTGCTGCCGTGTCTGCGCGCACACCGCGTCCCCGATGGCGATCAAATCCTCACGCAGGCTGCCGGTCTCGGGGGGCTCGGCGTCCTCGCTGACGCCTTCGAGGAAGGCGGCCAGCACCAACTCAGCCTTGGTCGGCCAACGGCGGTACACAGTCGCCTTGCTCGCGTGGGCGATGGCGGCGACCTCGTCGACGGTGAGCCCCTCGTAACCATGCTTCTGCAGTAGTTGCAGGGTGACCGCGAGCAACTCGCTCTCGCGCTCGGTTCTGGTCACCGGGCCACGATAGCCCCCGTGCACGTCCCCGATTCGTCGGTGCCGGTCGGTGACGAACTGGATGAGCCCGCGTCGCGTCAGCGCCGGACTGGATTCACCCACTCGATGTCGGTGAACCGGGCGAAGTCGCTGTCGGCACTTACCATCGCAAGGCCGTGCTCGATGCACAGCGCAGCAAGCACGGCGTCGGAGACGAGGTTTGCCCTCAAGTCCAAGTCGCGCAACAGTCGGGCGAGGATCTCGCGGTGCGCTCGGCCGGGCAGGGGTATCCAGACGGTTGGCGCGTCAAGCCAGTCGTCGACGAACACCCAAGCTTCACCGGGTGTCATCGGGTCACGCAGGGCGCGCGGATGTGTCGCGATGCGAACGAACGCCGCCAACGACTGCCACGGAAGACCGACCCGGCGGGTGCCGTTGAGCGCAGTTTCGAGCCAGGCGCGGGCGGGGTCGTGGAATGCGCTCTCGGTGTCAACCGCGTAAAGCAGCACGTTGGCGTCGACGAGCACCCTCAGCGAGCCTCGACGCCTTCAAGGTCTTCAAGAGCCGCGGCCACATTGGACACGTCTATTCGCAGTCCCAACTGCCGAGTGCGCTGGCGAAACGGCGGCGCTTCAGGACGGGGCAGCAGACCGCGGCGGACCAGCTCATTAACCGCCTGGCTCACACCGATTCCGAGCTCTTGGCGCAACTGTTCGACAGCCCTGGCGGTGTCGTCGTCAAACTCTACTGTGGTGCGCATGCACAGATACTAGCATCTACATGCGCCGTACTACGCATCTAGATGTTATCGCCGGGACAGCGTCGTTGCCAATGCCACATCGATCCCGAAATTGTGAAGGCCTATATCAATTCATTTGTAAGTTCTCACGGCCTGCTGCAAGTGGCCGTTGCACTGAACTGCAACGATTCGATTTGTCTCACGCCGACTGCACCAGTGTTTGTCGCACGAAACGCGGGTGCCCGATCGGGTCGAGGGCGATGAGCTGCTGCCGGGCATGAACGGGCGCTGGCTGGTCCTGTCCCAGGGCAGTCGTCGAGAGAGAGGAGAGACCGCCGCCGGCCCGGCCGGCCCTATCTCACTTCGCCATATTCGCGAACCGCGACAAATGCAGTTGGTGCGCAACGGTAATCGTCTTCGTCGGGCCATTGCGGTGCTTACCGAGGATCATGTCGGCTTCGCCGGCACGAGGATCATCACGTTCGAACGCGTCGGGCCGATGCAGCAGGATGACCATGTCCGCATCCTGCTCCAGGCTGTTGTGCAGTGAAATACCCTGGGCTACAAAGTTATTTGTACCAGGAACGGTGCCATCGTAGACATCGTGAACCCCGATGCTGGTGATCTCGACGATCTCGTCCCAGAACACGTCGTTGGTTGCGAGCATGGTGATGTGCTCATCGGCTAGCACGTCAGCGACCCTCGCCAAGCGGGACCGACTGGGTGAGTGCTTCCACATGGTGGACCCGCAGAAGCGTGAGCCCATCGCCGCCGCGAAGTCACGGTGCGTCATGCGCCGCTCGGACAGCAGCGTCCGCACCTGACTCCAAACCTCTTTCGGAACGGTGTCTGCGTTGGTGTTGATGGCAATGTCCACAAGATGATCCTGCACCTGTGTCGCCGACAGCCCGCGCGCCCCGTGTACCCCGACCTCCCGCAGAAACGTGAGCTGATTCTCGGCGCCGTAAATGTAGAGGTGCCAGGACGGCCGGTAGCCGGGCTTGATCACACGTTTGATTCGGGCGAAAACATTTACCCGGAGCAGCAATTGGGCGACGTCATCGACCAGACGACGGCTGGTCGACGCATAGTAGATCCGAGCCTGACTGGTTTTCGCATCCCAACGCACCGAGCCGTCGGTCGCCCACAGATGCCGGAGGAACAGCGCCACCTGGTCATTGGGTACACCGAAGATCGCTTCGGGAACGAACTTTTCGTGGCGACGGCAACCGAAGAGGCCCATGCCGTCGAGCCATGCCGCGATCGGATTGCGCCTCCCGTGGGTGAGACGGTGAGGAGAAGGTAGCCGCAAGGTGACACACCGGGCAGCCGGGTACTCGTCGCGCACCGCGGTCACGCCGAAGTGTTCGGCGGCTGCACTCACCGCCGCCAGATTCGCCTCGTCGACGCTGGCGTACCGGATCTGTTGACGCTTCACGCACGAGCCGTCACCGATCATGTGGGCCGCCATGATGACCTCGGGTTCCGGCATGGACCGCACGTCGACCGGTTCGGGCACCTTGCGAGGTGCGCCGACTCGATCTCCCACCTTCAGGTCCTCGAGCGCGATCCACCCGTCGACCGTCATGAACGGATGGTTTCCGGTCGCCTCCACTTGGCGACCGGATGCGAGCCGCACGTTGAAGACCTCCTTGCGCCCGCTGGAGAAGACGTTTGTCATCGGCCGGGCAACCATCCGCATCCGCTCGTCCAGCGACCACACCAGCGGCCGTTCACCGCTGCGCATCAGTTCGCCTAAGGTCACTTCGCAACCGTTATCGGCCCGGAGAATTCGTGTCGATTCGGTCAGGCAGCCTGACTCGCGAAGGTCCGAGATCATCGGCTTCTTGTCGGTGCGCTGCTCCGGGCCGCGGTTGAGCTGGCTGATGGCAACCACCGGAACATCGAGTTCCTTGGCCATCAGCTTGAGGCTGCGCGAGAAGTCCGACACCTCCTGCTGGCGCGACTCGTACTTCTTGCCCGAGGTCATCAGCTGCATGTAGTCGACCACGATGAGCTTGAGCCCGGCCTTCTGGCTGAGCCGGCGGGCTTTCGCGCGGATCTCCATCATGGTCAGGTTCGGGGAATCGTCGATGTACAGCGGCGCCTCGCTGATCTCGCTCATCCGCCGCGCCAGCCGGGTCCAGTCGTCGTCGGTCATCCGGCCCGAACGCATGTCTGCCAGCTTGATCTTGGCCTCGGCCGACAGCAGCCGCATGACGATCTCGGACCGGCTCATCTCGAGGGAGAACATGACGCTGGCCATCTGCTGCCTGATCGAGCATGAGCGCAGAAAGTCCAGCCCCAGCGTCGAGTTGTGCGTCGGCACCATGCCCCGCCCGGCCAGGTACAGATGCGATTCGTTGTCCACCTGGACGCACCGGACCGGCACGCTGCGGACGCGCCGGACCGCGTCGATCTGCAACACGGGCGCCATCAGCGCCGCCCCGCCCCGATCGTCGCCGTAGCGCGCCATGGAGCCCGCCGCAGCGATGGTGTCCAGCCCGCAGCGCAACTGGGCCGTCGTACGCACCCCGTAGCCGGTCGGCCACTGGTGTCGAGCATCGGCCACGATGATCGTCCCGTCGGCGAACTCGACTTCGTAGCAGGGCCGGCCCAGCATCACATCGGTGGCCGCGACCACCCGGGTGGGCCGCCCATCGGCCCCGACCAACTCGTCACCCACCGCGACGTCACCCATCGTCGTCCAGCCGGTGGGCGTGGGCAGCGGAGTGTCCAGTTTCAGTGCCTTGCCGACACCCGGACGCGCCGCGATGATGATCATCTGGCCGGGATGAAGTCCATTGGTCACCTCATCGAGCTCGACGAACCCGGTCGGGACGCCACGGGCGATGCCGCCCTGAGAGGCGATCGCGTCGATCTCGTCCATCGTGGGCTGCAGCAGATCCTCCAGCGCCACGAAGTCTTCCGACGCGCGCCGGTCGGTGACGTCATAGATCTCGGCCTGGGCCCGGTCCACCACATCCGCCACATCGGCGCCGTCAGCGCCGGCGTAGCCGTACTGCACCACCCGGGTACCCGCCTCGACGAGGCGGCGCAACGTCGCCTTCTCCGCGACGATGCCGGCGTAGTAGCCGGCATTGGCGGCCGTCGGCACGGTCGATATCAGAGTGTGCAGATACGGCGCTCCGCCGATCCTGCGCAACAGACTCCGGCGATCCAGTTCGGCCGCGACCGTCACCGCGTCGGCCGGCTCACCACGCCCGTACAGGTCGAGGATCGCGTCATAGATGTTCTGGTGCACCGGCCGGTAGAAGTCACCGGGCCGCAGCCGCTCGAGGACATCGGCGATGGCGTCCTTGCTCAGCAGCATGCCGCCCAGCACGGATTGTTCGGCGGCCTGGTCCTGGGGGGGTTGACGGCCGAAGTCCTCACTCGGCGGTACGGCGTCGGCGCCGTGATGACCGAGATCGTCGACGACAGCCACGAGGCGAGCCTCCCCTCCCACGATCCCGGTCGAACTCACGTTCGGCGTGTGCTGTCGTCGACGGTAAGTCAAGCCACCGACAAAACACGGCCGGCGAAAGCACAGGTACTGCGTTGCGACGGGCTCACGCTAGGTGTTGCTGACGAGGTGCAAAAGCCCGCCTGTTAATGAAGTTGTGCATCGCGTGTGGATATCCGGGCGCGCCCATGTGCAGGCGCTGGGGAGAACCTGTGGACAACCGCTGTCTGCCGAGGAATTCCCGCAGATAAGCGCACCACAGCGGGTGTCCATATCTGTGGATGACAAGTCGCACGGCGTGTCGGGTGAGGTTGCCGTTTCGGGCGTGTTGTGTTGCCGTGGAGGGCCCGTAGGGTTAACGCTCAGTAACCGTTGCCCAGGCCGAGCGTCCTTGCGGAGTTCGCTGGCGAACCCGCAGGCAGCTGAAACGGGGCGTGCCGGCCTCGGCTACTGAGCGACCACGTTGAGCGGAACGGTCACATCGACGTCCGGATGCAACCGGACGGTGACCGGGTGCGAACCGGTCGTCTTGATGTGAGCCTTGGGCAACTGGACGGTGCGCTTGTCCAGGTTCGGACCGCCCGCCTTCTTGACGGCGGCGACCACACCGGCCGCGGTCACCGAGCCGAAGAGCTTGCCGGTGTCGGCGGCCGCCTTGACGGGCAGGTCCACCGGGCCCAGACCCTCGATGGCGATCTTCAGCTCGTTGGCGTGCTCGAGGCCGCGGACCGTCTTGATCTCACGGGCCCGGCGGATCGCCTCGGCCTGGCGCTCGGCGCCGCGGGTGGCCACGATCGCCAGCCCGCGCGGGAGCAGATAGTTGCGTCCGTACCCGTCCTTGACCTCGACGGTGTCGCCGGGCGAACCCAGATGGTCGACATCGGCGGTAAGAATCAGTTTCATTCTCTGGCGTCTCTCGTTTCGTACTACTGGGACCGGGTTAACGCGTGGACGAGCTGAACGGCAGCAGCGCCACTTCGCGGGCGTTCTTGACCGCGATCGCGATATCGCGCTGATGCTGAACGCAGTTGCCGGTCACCCGGCGGGCCCGGATCTTGCCGCGCTCGCTGATGTAGGTGCGGAGCAGCGCGGTGTCCTTGTAGTCGATGTCCTGGCCCTTCTTGGAGCAGAACACGCATTTGCGGGTCTTGACCGGCTTCTCCGGTGCCGGCCGACGCTTTGAGCCCTTGGCCATGATGCTGTGTCTTCCTTCTTGCTGTTAGCGATGAGATGAGGATGGGTGTCGAATCAGAAAGGCGGTTCTTCGTCGCCGCCGCTGAATGATCCGGACGCGGGCGCACTGCCCCACGGGTCGTCCTTGGGTTGCTCTGCGGCAGAGCCGCGGAAGTTCCCGCCGCCACCGCCGCTACTGCCGCCCCTGCTGGCCTTGTTCACCTTCGCAGTCGCGTAGCGCAACGACGGACCGATCTCCTCGACGTCGACCTCGACCACCGTGCGCTTCTCCCCCTCGCGGGTTTCGAACGAACGCTGCTTGAGTCGGCCGTTGACGATCACGCGTGCGCCGCGGGTGAGGCTCTCGGCCACGTTCTCGGCGGCCTCACGCCAGATGCTGCATCGCAGGAACAGCGCCTCGCCGTCCCTCCACTCGCCACTCTGGCGGTCGTAGATGCGCGGCGTCGAGGCGACCGTGAAGTTGGCGACGGCAGCCCCCGACGGGGTGAAACGCAGCTCCGGATCGGCGGTCAGGTTTCCGATGACGGTGATGGTGGTGTCGCCGGCCACGAGGTCCTCCTGGAATGTTCGGCGGGGTGAAGCGCTGGTCGCAGGTGAGCCTACGGAAGCACTCCGACGCGTTAGCGGATTCGGTCTAGTGCTTGTCCAGTCGCATGACCTTGGTCCGTAGCACCGACTCGTTCAGGCTGAGCTGGCGGTCGAGCTCGGACACCGTGTTCGGGCTGGCCTTCACGTCGATGACGGCATAGATGCCCTCGGCGTGCTTGGCGATCTCGTACGCCAGGCGACGACGGCCCCAGATCTCGACTCGGTCGACACTGCCGCCTTCCTTACGGATGACGTTGAGAAACGTCTCCAACGACGGCGCTACGGTCCGCTCGTCAAGGGTCGGGTCGAGGATGACCATGATCTCGTATGGACGCATGGGAACCACACCACCTCCTCTGGTCTCTGCGGCCACGGACTGTCCGCGGCAGGAGGGTCGCCTGCGTCGGCAACCGGGCCAGGCTACAGGACCGGCGGCTGACCTGCGAAATCCGCACCTCTGGCGACAGCTGTCACGAACGGTGCCGGTAGAACTCCTGGGCCAGTTGCTGGATCCGATCGCCTGCGCTGGCGACCGAGCCTGCATTGAAGGGCGGTTTTGGGTCGTACTCGATCATGAGTTGACTCGCCCGCGCGGCGTGCTCACCCACCAGCAGCTCGACCAGCCGCAGTGCCATGTCGATTCCACTGGACACCCCGGCTGCGGTGATGATGCGCTCCGCCGGGTGCTCGACGACCCGCTCCGGCACGTAGCGAGCACCCAACGAGTTGAACAGCTCCACCGCGCGCCAATGCGTCGTCCCGGTCAGGCCGTCCAACAACCCGGCGGCAGCCAGGACCAGGCTGCCGGTGCACACCGAGGTCGTGAAGCGGGTGTGGGCGTGCGCCTCCCGGACCCAGGCGAGCACCTCGTCGTCGGTGAGCAGCACCCGGGTACCGACGCCGCCCGGGAACACCACCACGTCGGGCCTGGTCAGCTCGGCAAAGGTCTTGTCCACTGTGAGACCGAGCATGCCGTTGTCCGCGCGCACCTCCCCGCGCTGCTGGCCGACGAACGTCACGTCGATCTCCGGAATCCGCTGCAGCACTTCATAGGGGCCCACCGCGTCGAGCGCGGTGACCCGTTCGAACAGCGGGATCGCTACCTGCATCGTCTACCTCCCGGGTTGCCTGATCAGATCGGAATCCTGCTGCGGGGCAGCCCGAGACGCGGCCGCCGACCGCGTCACGCGGACTCGCTCGTCGGTTGGCCGTAACCAGTCGGGCAGCCAGGCCGGTTGATCGTCGGCGGCCCGGTCGAACACCCCGCCCGCCGGGTCGTCGATCCGGCCACCGTGCCGCACCAGGTCCAGATCGGGTCGGTGGATCTGCCGAATGATCAATGCGCACAGTGCAATCACCGCGGCATCACGCAGCAGCACGGTGCCGGTGAACCACTGTTCCGGCAGCCCGCGGTTCTCCTCGCCGTACAGGTAGAGCATTCTCGGCACCCAGACCAGGGCGTCGATGGTCATCCACGCCAGCAGCAGCCGCCGGTGCGGCAGGGCCAGCACCGCCAGCGGCACCAGCCACAACGAGAACTGCGGGCTCCAGACCTTGTTGGTCAGCAGGAAAGCCGCGACCACCAGGAACGCCAGCTGCGCCATCCGCGGCCGCTGCCGTGCGGTCAGCCCGATGTAACCGATTGCGATGCAACAGGATGCGAACAACAACACGGCGACGGCGTTCAGCACCGGCGGCGGTTGCCAGAATCCCAGATCGGGGTCGAAGCCACGCCATCCGGTGAAGGACTTCACCACGTTGTACAACGAATCCATGTCGTCTCCGCGGCGGCTGTTCAGCCGGAAGAACTCCGACCAGCCTCGCGGAAACAACACCAGGATAGGCAGATTGACCACGATCCAGGCCAGCACCGCAGTCAGCGCGGTCTTGCCGACCTCGCGCAGCCGGCCGGTGCGCACCCCGAGAATCACCAGGGGTATCAGCAGCAGTGCCGGGAAAAGCTTTGCGGCCACGCCGATCCCGATCAGCACGCCGGCCAGCATCGGTCGGCGTCGGGCCCAGGCCAGCATCGTGCCGACCGCGCAGGCGGTGGCCAGCGCATCGAAGTTGGTGAAGATCTGGAAAATCACCAGCGGTGACGCCGCCACCAGGGCGGCATCCCAGATCCGCCGACCGGCGAGTTGCGATGTGGCCCAGACCGTCGCCAGCCAGGCCAACGCCAACCCGAAGGCGGCGATGTTGAAGAACACCACCACCTCGGCCACCACCGGCAGCGACAGTGCTGTGCTCAGGGTTGTGTAGGTCTTGGCCAACGCCATCGACAGGTACTGGTACATCCCGGTGACGACCGGATACTCCATGTACCGCACCGCCGGACTGCCGTCGTACTGGGACTTGGGCCGGCCCGCCTCATCGGTCTCCAGCCAGCTCGACTTGTACGGGAACTTGCCCTTGCTCAGCAGTTCCGCGGTGTAGAGCGGCACGATGTCCGAGTAGCACAACTGGTAGTAGGCACGCTGGTTGTCCCAGTTCGCGACGCGCTGGTCGGCTGTCCCAGTGCCGGTGCTCTGCAGGCAGGCGGCCTTGGTCGAGTAACCCAGCGCCAGCAGCACCAGAGCCAGCAGCAGCATCACCCGCAACGGGGTAAGGAACCGGGCCCGTCCGATCAGCGCGTGACGGCCCACCGGGCCGCCGATCACCTCCGACACCGCCGCCCCGATAGCGTCGGTGTGGCTGGGCAGATCCCGGTCGTCGGCGCTGCGCTGGTCGGCGGCCAACGGCTGGGGCGAGACGGCGGGCTGCGCCCGCGCGTGCTCGTTGGGACCCGACTCGATCACGGGGGCGGCGCGGGCACCGGCGGCGGGACTGCCTCACCGGCGGGCGGCGGGCCCGGTGGGGGACCTGCAGGTGGCGGGATCGGCTCACCCGGAGGTGGGGGCGGGACCGGCTCCCCCGGGGGCGGCGGCGGAAGCGGCTCACCAGGGGGCGGCGGGCCGACCGGAACGGTCGTCGGCGGGCCGATCGGGATCGTGATGCCGGGCGCCACCTCGATGGTCGGCTGGATCACCGTCGTCGACGGCGCACCCGGCGGTGTGGTCGGCGTCGTCGATGTCGTCGTCGGGGGCGGTGCCGGGACGCCGGCGTAGCCACCGACTTCAGTGGGCTCGGGGAAGGATTCGACGTCGGTGCCTTCCAGAGCGCCGTCCATCGTGGCCTTCCAGATGTCCGACGGCAGCCCGGAACCCCAGACCGCGGAGCCGCCGCTGGTCACCAAAGGCTCGGTGCCATCGGTGGTTCCCACCCACACCGCGGTCGACAGAGACGGCGTGACACCCACCATCCAGGCGTCCCGGTTGGCGCCGGTGTCGCCGAGTTGCACCGTGCCGGTCTTGGCCGCCGACGGACGCCCGCCGGCCAGGTTGTGGCCGTTGGAGTACCCGGCGATCGGCCGCATGGCGGCGATGACGTTGTCGGCGACCGCCGCATCGATACGCCGCTCCCCGGCGTTGTCCTGCTGCGCGGCGTCGAAGATGACCCGGCCATCGGCGTTGACGACCTTCTGCACGAAATGCGGACGATGGTAGATGCCCGAGGCGGCCAGGGTGGCATATGCGGACGCCATGTCGATGACCCGGGTCTGGTACTGGCCCAGCACGATTCCGTTGTTCGGCGGACCGCCCTGACCGTCTTCGGAGAGGGTGTGCTCCACACCGGGGAAGCTCTCGGCGATGCCGGCCTCATGGGCGGCCTTTGCCACGTCCTCCGGGCCGTTGTCGAGCTTGAGCATCAACCGGTAGTAACTGGTGTTGAGTGAGCGCTTGAGCGCCTCGGCGATGTTGCAGACCCCGCAGCTGTCCCCGCCTGAGTTGCTGATCTGGATGCCGTTGACCGTCAGCGGGGAGCTGTCCACCTGATATCCCAGGCCCAGACCCTGTTCCAGCGCGGCTATCAGAGCGAACACCTTGAAGGCCGAGCCGGTCTGCAGGCCCGCCTGGGCGAAGTCGAAGCCGGCCGCGTCTGATCCGCCGTAGTAGGCACGCACCCCGCCGGTGCGCGGATCGATCGAGACCACCGCCGCGCGCATGTCGGGAGGCTGCCCGTCCAGATAGTCGGCCACCGCGTCCTCGGCAGCGCGTTGTGCCTGCATGTCGATGGTCGTGGTGATCTGCAGGCCCTCGGTGTTCAAGGTCTGCTCGCTGATGTTGAACAGCTCGAGAAGTTCGGCGACGACCTGCCGCTCGATCAGGCCGTTGGGCCCGGTGGTCTGGTTGCGCGACCGAGCCAGGTCCGGCGGCACCGTGGCCGGGAACACCTGCGCGGCACGGTCCTTGGGCGAGAGCGCGCCGATGTCGACCATCCCGTCGAGCACCCAGTTCCAGCGGTCGACCGCGGCCTCCCGGTCGAGCGCGGGATCGAGCACCGACGGGCGCTGGATCAGCGCGGCCAGCAGGGCTCCCTCGGCCACGGTCAAATCCTCGACCGGTTTGTCGAAGTAGGCCCGCGCCGCGGCGGCGACGCCGTAGGAGCCGCGGCCGAAGTAGATGATGTTCAGGTACGCCTGCAGCACTTCGTCTTTGGACCACTGGCGCGACATCTTGGTTGAGATCACCAGTTCCTTGGCCTTGCGGATCAGGCCGCCCAGGCCCGACCGTTGCGATCCGACCAGTGCGTTCTTGACGTACTGCTGGGTGATGGTCGACCCGCCCTGAAGGTCCCCGCCGAACACGTTGTTCTGGACGGCTCGGGCGAACCCGGTGAACGAGAAGCCGGGGTTGGAGTAGAAGTCGCGGTCCTCGGCGGCCATCACCGCGTTGCGAACGTGCAGCGGGATCTGGTCGATGTTCACATCGACGCGGTTGCCTTCCGGCGGAACGATTTTCGCCAGCTCGGTGCCGTCGCTGGCCAGGATCGTCGACACCTGGCTGGTGCGGATGTCCCCGGGCTTGGGGACATCGACGATCAGGTAGGCCATCCCGAACGTGAGCATCGGCAGCACGATGAGCGCCACCACGGCCGCAGCCAGTCCGCGGCGCACCCATTTCCAGTTGATCTTCTCGGTCCACGATGACCCGGGATCGCCGGGACCGCCGCCGGGTCCACCCGGACCGCCCCCCGACGGCGGTGCTGGCGGCGGTGGCTTGGGCGGCGGCGTCCCGTCCAGGGCGGCCTTGACCACGTCGATCGGGTCGCGCAACGGCGGCCCGGCGTTCTCCCGCACCGGCGGCAGCTCCGCCGTCTCCCGGTCGTCGGGTGGGACGGCCGCGCGCGAGTGCTTCGAGGGCGGCGCGCCCTGCGGGCGCGGGGATCCGCCGCCGTCGGCCGCGCGTCCACCACGGACCTCGTCGGATGACCGGTCGTGGCGCCCTTCGCTATTCACTGGCCGTGCGCGCGCCGCCGCGCGCTGTCCGGGTGCGGCCGGGTGAGCCCTTCGGTGGCCTGGCAGCGCCGAGCACATACGACTTGACCAGGTGATTCCAGCAGCAAGTGCGGCAAACCTCCACCACGTGTACCGAGAACTCCTCGAAGCGCATCGCCAGCCGGACCAGTTCTTCGGCGGTGCGCGCCGACCCCGATACCGCGCCGAGGTGATCCCCGAACACCCACGACACCAGGGTCAGTTGCTCCTTGCGGCAGATCGGGCACAGCACCGTGCTGGGCTTGCCGTGGAACTTCGCGGCCCGCAGCAGATACGGATTGGCATCGCAGACCTCCGAGACGCCGGTGCGGCCCGAATAGACCTCGGACAGCAGGGACCGCCGCCGGAGCGCGTAATCCACTACTTGCCGCTGCAGTCGCACGCTGACCAGAGTACGTCGGCACCGTCGCCGCCGAGGCACGACTCGGCATCGAGATCAACCCGGTTGTCCATCCGGTCTGCGCTGATCCGGGCCGCACTCAATACGATCTTCGTCGTGGCGACGCGGCAGGCCCCGGGCACTCGGGCCAAGGACAGCGACCGAACCGGCACCTGCCAGGTACTCGACAGTGCGCTCGCCGAGGGACAGCTGTCCATGACCGAGCATCAGCAACGGGTCCGTACCGCCATGCAGGCGGCCACGCTCGGCGAGCTGCAGGCATTGGTCTCTGACTTGCAGAACTCCAACGCGCCGGTGCGGTTACCGGTGCTGCGCAACCCGATCCGCCTGCAGTTGCGCGGCTGGCAGATCCGCGCGGCGATCGCGGCGACGCTGGTTCTGGCCGGCGTCCTCATCGGCTGGGGTGTGTACGGCAACACCTCGTCGCCGCTGGACTTCACCTCCGACCCGGGCGCCAAGTCCGACGGAATCGACCCGGTCGTGCTGACCCCGCCCCGCCAGCTGCATTCGCTCGGCGGCCTGACGGGACTCGTGGAACAGATGCGGCAGCGCTTCGGCGACACCTTGGGCTACCGGCTGGTGGTCTACCCGGATCGGGCCTCTCTGGAACGTCCGGATCCACGCGACGAGCGGCGCTACCTGACCTACAGCTACCACGGCGGCTGGAGCGACCCGACCGGCGGTTCACCGAGGTCCGACGATGACGTGCTGGTCGACCTGTCCGAGTTCGACCCGCGCACGGTGGTTGGCCTCATCCGGGGCGCACCGGAGACCGTTGGCATCGCGGCCGGCGACGTCGACAACGTGTACCTGATCATCGACCCGGCCGCTGGGTCGGAAGCATCCGGCGAGTTGACACTGACCGTCTACGTGTCCAGTGACTACGGCAGCGGCTATATCGAGATGGCCGGTGACGGCACCATCAAGCGGATCAACTATCCCTGAACTGCGGGTTCGCTCACATCTTCACTCGTGTCTTAGCTCACATCTCCGCTCATATAGCAGCCTCACGTAGCACTTAATATATCGGTGCGATACACTTACCCGAACTGTTGCGCCGTCGTAGCGGAATTGTGAGGAGGTGACTCTAGTGCTGGAACTGGCCATCCTGGGACTACTGCAAGAGTCGCCCATGCACGGTTACGAGCTGCGCAAGCGGCTCACCGGTCTGCTGGGCGCGTTTCGCGCGTTCTCCTACGGGTCGCTGTATCCGGCGCTGCGTCGCATGCAGATCGACGGCCTGATCGCCGAGGATCCCGCCCCGGACGGGACAGTACGGCGGCGGGCGCGGCGGGTCTATCGGCTCACCGACGCCGGCAAGCAGCGGTTCACCGAACTCGTGGCCGACACCGGTCCACAGAACTACTCCGACGACGGATTCGGAGTGCATTTGGCCTTCTTCAACCGCACGCCGGCCGAGGCGCGGATGCGGATCCTAGAGGGGCGGCGCCGCCAGGTCGAGGAGCGCCGCGAGGGTCTGCGCGAGGCAGTCGCGCGGGCCAGCAGTTCGTTCGACCGCTACACCAGCCAGCTGCATCAGCTGGGGTTGGAGTCGAGCGAACGTGAAGTGAAATGGCTCAACGATTTGATCGCGGCCGAACGGCTGGCGCAGGGCCACGTCGAGCAGCCCTGAACGAGTACGCAACAAGTACGAGAGGAATAACGTCCATGACTGAGCACGCAGGAGAGATCCGGGTCGCCATCGCCGGCGTCGGGAACTGCGCGTCCTCCCTGGTGCAGGGCGTGCAGTACTACCAGGACGCCGACGAGCATTCGTCGGTGCCGGGCCTGATGCACGTGCGCCTGGGCGGGTACCACGTACGCGACGTCAAGTTCGTCGCCGCCTTCGACGTCGATGCCAAGAAAGTGGGCTTCGACCTCTCCGAAGCGATCTTCGCCTCGGAGAACAACACCATCAAGATCGCCGATGTGCCGCCCACCAATGTGACGGTGCAGCGCGGCCCCACCCTCGACGGCATCGGCAAGTACTACGCCGAAACCATTGAGGTGTCCGACGCGAAGGCCGTCGATGTGGTCCAGACCCTCAAGGACGCCGAGGTCGACGTTCTGGTGTCGTACCTGCCGGTGGGTTCCGAAGAGGCCGACAAGTTCTACGCGCAGTGCGCGATCGACGCCGGCGTGGCATTCGTCAACGCGCTGCCGGTGTTCATCGCATCGGATCCGGTCTGGGCCAAGAAGTTCACCGACGCCGGTGTGCCGATCGTCGGCGACGACATCAAGAGCCAGGTCGGCGCGACCATCACACACCGCGTGATGGCCAAGCTGTTCGAGGACCGCGGCGTACAGCTCGACCGCACCATGCAGCTCAACGTCGGCGGCAACATGGACTTCCTCAACATGCTGGAACGGGAGCGGCTGGAGTCCAAGAAGATCTCCAAGACCCAGGCGGTCACCTCGAACCTGCAGCGCGAGTTCAACACCCGCGACGTCCACATCGGTCCGTCCGACCACGTCGGCTGGCTCGATGATCGCAAGTGGGCCTACGTCCGACTCGAAGGCCGGGCCTTCGGTGACGTTCCGCTGAACCTGGAGTACAAGCTGGAGGTCTGGGACTCGCCGAACTCGGCCGGCGTCATCATCGACGCGGTGCGCGCGGCCAAGATCGCCAAGGATCGCGGCGTCGGCGGCCCGGTGGTGGCGGCGTCCGCCTACCTGATGAAGAGCCCGCCCGAGCAGCTGGCCGACGATGTCGCCCGTGCCCAGCTCGAGGATTTCATCGACGGCTAGCCCCGACCCCCCTTCCTTCTTCGCCCAAACGTACGTTTGGGCGAAGAAGTGCGAGAGCGGCCCGCCATTTCGTCGATCTGGGCGCCGGTTGAGGCAGGAGGAGTGACCATGTCTGTCCGAGTGGGTGTACAACTTCAGCCGCAGCACTCGCCGACGTACCGTCACATTCGCGATGCAGTGCGCCGGTGCGAGGACGCCGGTGTGGACATCGCCTTCAACTGGGATCACTTCTTTCCGCTCTACGGCGACCCCGACGGCGCCCACTACGAGTGCTGGACCATGCTCGGCGCCTGGGCCGAGCAGACCTCGCGCATCGAGATCGGCGCCCTGGTGTCCTGCAACTCCTACCGCAACCCGGAACTGCTGGCCGACATGGCACGCACCGTCGACCATATCGCCGACGGCCGGTTGATCCTGGGCATCGGTTCGGGGTGGAAGCGCAAGGACTACGACGAGTACGGGTACGAGTTCGGTACCGCCGGCAGCCGGCTCGACGATCTGGCCGCCGCGCTGCCGAGGATGAAATCGCGCCTGGCCAAACTCAATCCACCACCGACTCGCGAGATCCCGATTCTCGTCGGCGGTGGCGGCGAGAAGAAGACCCTGCCCCTGGTCGCCGCATACGCCGACATCTGGCACAGCTTCGCCGACCATGACAGCTATCCGCACAAGGCCCAGATACTGGACCGGTACTGCGCAGACGCGGGCCGCGATCCAGCAACCATCGAACGCTCCGCCGGCGTGCCTGAACGCGACATCGGCGCGATGCTCGGCGAAGCCGCCGCCCTGGTCGATCTCGGCGTCACCCTGCTGACCGTCGGGCTCAACGGACCCGACTACGACCTGAGCGCCGTCGAGGCGTTGTGCCGCTGGCGAGACCACCGATAGCCGCTGGGCACTCCGGCGTATTCCGGCCTAAAACCCGGCACCGAACCCGTTAGACTGGCAAATCATGGTTCAGGCCGATACGCAGGTCAGTGAGCTGGCGGGGGAGCTGCAGCGGGTGCTGTCGCAGGTGTTCTCCGTGATGCGTCGCGGCGATACCAGCCGTGCGACCGCCAGCGGCGCGGACCTGACGCTGGCCCAGTTGTCGATCTTGCTCACCCTGCTCGATCGCGGGCCGATCCGGATGACCGAACTGGCCGCGCACGAGCGGGTCCGCACACCGACGACCACCGTGGCGATCCGCCGGCTGGAGAGGCTCGGCCTGGTGAAGCGCTCACGGGATCCGTCGGACCTGCGCGCGGTGCTGGTCGAGGTCACGCCGGACGGACTGGTTCAGCACCGAGAGGCGCTGGCGACCCGGCGAGCCTTTCTGGAGTCGCTGCTGAGCAAACTCAGCGACGACGACCGCGCCACGCTCGCAAAGGCATTGGCCCCGCTGGAGCGCCTGGCGAATTCGTCGGAGCACTGACCCCGGTCAGCCGAGCCAGTCCAACACCGCCGCGGCCGTCCACGACTGCTGCATGCTGCCGAGCGGTTCGCCGGTGAATGGCTCGTAGTATTCGGCGAAGGTGCCGTCGCTGGCCTGCCGCAGGCCTTCCCGGCGCAGGATCACAGCCCGCTCAGCCCAGCCGCGGCGGGCGAAGCACCAGGCGAACAGCCACGTCATGACCGGCCATACCGGCCCGCGCCAGTACTCGCGGGCCCGGAAATCCCGCGACACCGGCGACGTCGACGGAATCAGCGCGTATCTCAGATCCGGGTGACCACAGAACCTCGGACCTTCCAGCAACCGCAACAAGTTGCGTTCCCGGTCGTGGGGCAGCCCTCCGCACAGCAGAGGCGCGAACTGCGCTACCGTCTCGGTCGCCACCGGCCTCTCTGTACGGACATCGAAATCCCTTGCCGCACCGCTCCTTTTGTCGGTCATCTCGATGACGCCGGCGCGAAAACGGGATCCCCACTCGTACAGCTCGCGAACGTCGGCGTGTGGACGCTTGTGATCCTCGCCGATCTCGGCGAGCACGTCGCAGGCCACCGAGAACACCGCGGAGACGAAGACGTCCTCGACGGCGAAGCTCATCACCTTCGGCAGCAGCTCGTCGTCGTAACGCGCCCCCTTCATCTCCTCCAGCAGCCACAGGTACCGGTCGTACTCGCCGTCGGAGGGCCGCTGACTCGGGTCGGTGACGATCGAGTTGTCCTCCCGTTGGTATTCGGGCACCCTGCCGGGAATCA
This sequence comes from uncultured Mycobacterium sp., assembly GCA_964513475.1. GTDB lineage: Bacteria > Actinomycetota > Actinomycetes > Mycobacteriales > Mycobacteriaceae > Mycobacterium. The sequence goes on from CAZEMS010000032.1 coordinate 18,004, forward strand.
CGTTGGCGTAGGCGCCATCCCACCGTGGCGAGTTGTCCATCCCGGATTCCCAGCCGTGGTACAGGGTGATGCGGCCGTGCGAGTTCTGGTCCCGGCACTCCGCCAGCCAGCGATGCCAGCGCACCAGATCAGCCCACCGGCGATCGAGAAAGGTCTCGGCGACCGCACGGGTGGTGCGGCCGCGGTTGCGGGCGTGGTCCAGGATGCGCTGCACCGCGATGGCGTGCACCGGCGGCTGGGTGATGCCGGAGGTGTGCCGGGTTCGCGGCGCATTGGCCGCCAGTGCCGAACATGCCCATCGGGCCGGCCCGGGGAAGTACCCGTCCACCCCGTTGGCGAAGACGATGTGCGGGATCATCCCGTTGCGCCACTGCGCCGACAGCAGCGTGTCGAGTTCGACCACCGCCCGCTCCACACTCAACGGCGCCAGTCCGATCGCGACGAAGGCCGCATCCCAGCTCCACATGTGCGGATACAGCAACGGCGCCGCTGTGGTCATCACACCCAGGTCGTTTCCGCGCAGTAGATATGCCGCGCGGGCGGCCAGCTGCGTGTGCGAGAAGCTCGGATCGAGAGGCATCAGGTTCCATGATGCGACGCCATCGCGTTCTGCGCAGGTCGGTAGCGTTACTCAGATGCCGACCGCGATGATTACCGGCGCCGGAGGCGGTCTGGGCTCTGCCATCGCCGCCGCGTTGGCGCCCACCCACACCTTGTTCCTCGCGGGCCGGCCGTCGGATCGGCTCGACGCGGTCGCGGAACGCCTGGGTGCCACCACCTGGCCGCTCGATCTTCTCGACGTTGACGCCATCCCGGCGCTGGTGGAGCCGATCGTCGAGCTCGACGCCCTGGTGCACAACGCCGGCGTGGCCCATCCGGGGAGTATCGCCGAGTCGACCGTCGACGAGTGGCGCGACGCGATGGCGGTCAACGTGATCGGGGCGGTTGCGCTCACCCAGGCCCTGTTGCCGGCATTGCGTGGAGCCGGCGGCGATGTCGTGTTCATCAATTCCGGTTCCGGGATCAACGCCTCCCCCGGACTGGCGGCTTACTCGGCCAGCAAGTTCGCCCTGCGCGCCTTCGCGAACTCGTTGCGGGCCGATGAACCGGAACTTCGGATTACTTCCATTCATCCCGGGCGCATCGCAACCGCCATGCAGCAGGACCTAGTCGCCTACCAGGGCCGCGAGTACCATCCCGAGGATTTCCTGCGTCCCGAAACGGTTGCCCAGGTGGTCGCGGACGCGGTGAACGCGCCGCCGGACGCCCACGTCCATGAGGTGATCATCCGACCCCGGTGATCAGACGACGAGGTTGACCAACCGGCCGGGCACCACGATCACCTTCCTCGGCGCAGCCCCACCGAGGAACGCCCGCACCTTCTCGTCGGCCAGCGCAGCGGCCTGCAGTGATTCCTGGTCGGCGTCGGCGGCCACCGTGATGTGACCGCGTACCTTCCCGTTGACCTGCACCGGGTACTCGACGGTGTCCTGCACCAGATACTGCGGGTCGGCGGCGGGGAACGGTCCGTGCGCCAGCGACGTGTCGTGACCCAGGCGCCGCCACAGCTCCTCGGCCAGATGTGGTGCCAGCGGTGCCAGCATCAGCACCAACGGCTCGATCGCGGCGCGCGCCACGATGCCGTCCTTGGTGAGATGGTTGGTGTACTCGATGAGCTTGGCCACGGCGGTGTTGTTGCGAAGCGTGGTGTAGTCCTCGCACACCCCGGCGACCGTCCGGTGCAGCAACCGCAGCGTGGCTTCGCCGAGTTCACCGCTGTCGGTGACGCGGCAGGCGCCGCTGTCTTCGTCGACCACCAGCCGCCACACCCGCTGCAGGAACCGGTGCGCGCCGACCACATCCTTGGTGGCCCACGGACGTGACGCCTCCAGCGGGCCCATCGACATCTCGTACACCCGCAAGGTGTCCGCACCGTAGTTGTCGCAGATCTCGTCCGGTGAAACCGAGTTCTTCAGGCTCTTGCCGATCTTCCCGAACTCCTGGAAGACCTCGATCTCGTCGTCAGCTGAGTCGTCACCACTGCCGCTCGGGTTCGGGTAAAAGAACTTTCCGCCGCGTTCGACCACCTCGGCCGCCGGCACATAGGATCCCCGCGCATCGGTGTAGGCGAACGCCTGGATATAGCCCTGGTTGATCAGCCGCCGGTACGGCTCACGGGAGCTGACGTGCCCGAGGTCGTAGAGCACCTTGTGCCAGAACCGGGAGTACAGCAGGTGCAGTACCGCGTGCTCCACCCCGCCCACGTACAGGTCCACTCCGCCCGGATCATCGGGTCGGTGCTCGTCCGGCCGCGGCCCCATCCAGTAGGCCTCGTTCTCCTTGGCGCAGAAGGCTTCTTTGTTGTGCGGGTCGGTGTAGCGCAGTTCATACCAGGAACTTCCGGCCCACTGCGGCATGACGTTCGTGTCGCGGGTGTAGGGCTTGAGACCGTCGCCCAGGTCAAGGTCGACGTGCACCCAGTCGATGGCCTTGTTCAGCGGCGGAGACGGCTCGCTGCCGGCGTCGTCCGGATCGAACAGCACCGGCGAGTAGTCCTGCACGTCAGGCAGTTCCACCGGCAAAGCCGACTCCGGCAACGGATGCGCCCGGCCGTCGGAGTCGTAGACGATCGGGAACGGCTCGCCCCAGTAACGCTGCCGGGCGAACAACCAGTCACGCAGTTTGTACTCCACCCGGGCCTGGCCGACCCCGTTTGCCGCCAGTCGTTCGGTGATCGCCGCCTTGGCGGCTTCCACCGTCATCCCGTCCAGATAGCCCGAGTTGACCAGGGCACCGGCACCGGTGTGGGCGGCTTCCGAGACATCGCCTCCGGCAATCACTTCGACGATCGGGAGGCCGAACTCCCCGGCGAACTCCCAGTCTCGCTGGTCATGTCCCGGGACGGCCATGATCGCGCCGGTGCCGTACCCGAGCAGCACGTAGTCGGCGATGAAGATCGGGATCTGCCGGCCGTCGGCGGGGTTGGTCGCGTACGCGCCGAGAAACGCCCCGGTCTTGGTCTTGTTCTCTTGACGCTCGAGGTCCGATTTGGCCGAGACGCTGTCCCGGTACGCGGCAACCGCCGCGGTCGGCGTGGGTCGGCCGAAAGTCCAACGCGGGTCGACGCCGTCGGGCCACCGGGCGGCGGTCAGTACGTCCACCAGCTCATGCTCGGGTGCCAGCACCATGTAGGTCGCACCGAAGAGGGTGTCCGGCCGGGTGGTGAAGACCTCGATGTCTCCGGCGCTGGTGCGGAACTGCACCGCGGCGCCGGTAGATCGCCCGATCCAGTTGCGTTGCATGGTCTTGACCTTCTCCGGCCAGTCCAGCACGTCAAGATCGTCCAGCAGCCGCTCCGAATAGGCGGTGATCCGCATCATCCACTGCCGCAGCCTTTTCCGGAAAACCGGGAAGTTGCCGCGGTCGCTGCGCCCGTCAGCGGTGACCTCTTCGTTGGCCAGCACGGTACCCAGGCCGGGACACCAGTTCACCATCGAGTCGGCGCGATACACCAGCCGGTAGGAATCGACGACGTCGGCGCGATCACTCGCCGGCAGCTCGGCCCAGCGCCGGCCGTCGTCCAGGACCCGGGCGCCCGAATCGAATTCGGATACCAGCTCCGCGATCGGGCGGGCTTTGCCGACCGACGGGTCGAACCAGGCGTTGTAGATCTGCAGGAAGATCCACTGCGTCCACTTGTAGAAGTCGGCGTCGGTGGTGGAGAAGCTACGGCGCGAGTCATGACCCAATCCCAGCCGGCCCAGCTGGCGACGGAAGTTGACGATGTTCGCCTCGGTGCGGGTGCGCGGATGGGTACCGGTCTGCACCGCGTACTGCTCGGCGGGCAACCCGAACGCATCGAAGCCCAACGCGTGCAACACATTGCGCCCCGACATCCGATAGTAGCGAGCGTATACATCGGTCGCGATGTAGCCGAGCGGATGCCCGACGTGCAATCCCTCCCCGGAGGGATACGGGAACATGTCTTGGACGAACATCTTGTCCGCGGGCACCGCGGATCCGTCCGGCGGGGCCAGATCCCCGACCGGATTGGCGACGTTGAACGTTCCGGTGCTCGTCCAGATCTGCTGCCAGGCCCGTTCGATCTCCCCGGCAAGGATCGCCGTGTAGCGGTGCTGCGGGGTATCGGCGACATCCACGCCCCCGTCGCGATTCGTCGGGGGCCGGCCGGTCGGGGATTCGGTCACGCCACACAGCGTATAAGGGCGCCGCGAACGGAGGCACAGCTTGGTATCGGTTCCGTTGCGGGCAAGTCAGGGCTTGATCCCAGGTCGATTCCGGCGCTGGTCGGCAACCGACCGTGGTGGATACAGTCGGCCCCTGACCTTGCGGTATCAAGCCGCACACAGAAGACCGTTGGAGACCGCACTAAGCGCGATGGACGCGATAGAGAGGACTCGGGAGGACGCTGCCGATGATCGAGATCCACAGCTGCAAAAGGGTTTTGGTGGGAGGCTTGTTGGGAGGTCTTGCCGCCGGTCTGGCCGGTGTCCTCGGCTTGGCGAGTCACACCGCATCCGCTGAACCCGCGGTCCCCCAGCCCAGCCCGGTCACCGTGACGCAGACCGTCACCGCAGCGCCCACCGCGGCAGCGACTGCGCCCGCGGCCACCGGGCAGTCCGCCGCCACCGCGGCGGTCCCCGCAGCAGGCAGCGGAGCCGCGACGGCTACCGCCGGCGCAACCCCCAGTGCCACGTCGGCAGCGGTGACGGCCGCCGCCGCGCCGGCGCCGTCCACCATCACCCCGGCGGCGTCCGGTTCACTGACCGACTTCTTCAGCGCCAAGGGCGTACGGATGGAGCCGCAATCCGCCGCCACCTTCAGCGCGCTCAACATCGTGCTGCCGATGCCGCGCGGCTGGTCCCAGGTGCCGGACCCCAACGTGCCCGACGCGTTCGCGGTGATCGCCGACCGGGTTGGCGGCAACGGCCTGTACACCTCCAACGCCCAGGTGAAGGTGTACCACCTCATCGGCGACTTCGACCCCAAGGAGGCCATCAGCCACGGATTCATCGACAGTCAGCAACTCCCGGCATGGCGCGGCACCGACGGGTCGCTGGCCGACTACTACGGCATGCCGTCGTCACTGATCGAGGGCACCTTCCGGGAGAACTCGATGACCCTGAACACGTCACGGCGCCACATCATCGCCACCTCCGGTTCGGATCGCTACCTGGTGTCGCTCGCCGTGACCACCTCGGTCGACCAGGCGGTGGCGGCCGCGGACGCCACCGATGCCATCGTGACCGGGTTCAAGGTCAAGGTCCCGGGAGCCTCCCCGTCCGCGCCCGCCGCGGCAGCAGCACCAGCACCCGCCGCCGCAGCACCAGCAGCATCGGCACCAGCGGCACCGGCGCCCGCGGCGGCGGCGGCGCCCGCGCAGTCCGCGCCCGCGCCCGGCGTCTTGGGCGGGCCCTGACGCCCGGCCCCGAACCGCCCGGACGGGCCTCGTATCCTGAGGCCCATGCTGATCGCCGCGGTGCTGTGCCTGGGCGCGGCCGTCCTGACCGCCGGGGTGGGGTTGTGGCTACTGACCCGCCCCCGCGCCGCTGACCCCGAACGACAGCTGCTGCGCGCGATAGCGCCCACCCAACTGGCAGCCGCGGTGATGCTGGCCGCCGGCGGGGTGGCCGCACTGTCCACCGGACCCCGCACCGGGCTGCTGGTGGTCATCGTGGGCGTCGCCGGCGCAGTGGGCACCGTCGCCGCAGGCTGCTGGCAGAGCGCCAAAGCGTTCGCGGCCACGGCCGAACCCCGGGGATGTGGGGGGTCGTGCGCGGGTTGCACCTTGTCTTGCCTCCCCGCGGAGGGCTAGTTGCGGCTGATGTCGATCGGGTGGGTGGCCAGCATCGACAACGGCAACGGCTGCCGTCGCAACACCCGCGACCACAGGTCGCCCCGCGACTCGACGAGAACATCGGAAGGCAACGCCGACAGCACGATCCAGTCGTCGCGTTCGATCTCGCCCTCGAGTTGGCCGGTGGTCCAGCCCGAATAGCCCGCGAAGATTCGCACCCCCTCCAGCAGAGGCGCCAGCGAGTCCGGGTCGGCGTCGAGGTCGACCATCACGATCCGGCCCTGCACGTGGCGCAGACCGGCAACCGAATCGGCGGTGGTGCCGACGCGCAACGTACCCAGGCACAGCGCGGCGTCACGTTTGACCGGACCACCGATGAACATCGTCTTGGGCTTCGCGGCCAGCTTCGCCCACTGCGGCAGCACGTTGTAGACCGCTGTCTCACTGGGGCGGTTGAGCACCACACCGAGCGTGCCGCCGTCGTTGTGCTCGACGATGTAGATGACGCTGCGCCGAAACGTCGGCTCCTGCAGGTCGGTGTTGGCGAGCAACAGCGTCCCCGCCCGTACCCGCTGCGCCGCCGGCGCGATGAAGTCCTCCGGATCCTCTGAGTGCGCCACCTCACCATCATGGCACCAGCACCCACTGCGGGCGGCTAACAATCGCGGCCCGCCCGGATATTTGTACTGTGGGTCGCACCGGAGCCGGGCATACCGCCGCGCCGGTACCGATCCCACCACCAATGCCCGTCGGACAGGACGTGATCTTCGATGGTTGACGCCCACGCGCCGTTCGCCCTCTGGCGGTCCGTGCGTGGTCTCAACGACTTCTGGAGACTGCTGGAGCTGCGGGCGGTCAGTCAGTTCGGCGACGGTCTGTTCCAGGCCGGACTCGCCGGTGCGATCCTGTTCAACCCGGACCGGGCCGCAGGACCGTGGGCCGTCGCAGGCGCGTTCGCGGTGCTGTTCCTGCCCTACTCGGTGGTGGGACCGTTCGCCGGAGCGCTACTGGACCGGTGGGACCGGCGGGTAGTCCTGATCGGGGCCAACCTCGGTCGGCTGCTGCTGGTGCTCGGCGTCGCCGGACTCCTTGCCGCCGGCGCGCTCGATCTGCCCATCCTGCTCGGCGCGTTGATCGTCAACGGGTTCACCCGATTCGTCTCGTCGGGCCTGTCTGCAGCGCTACCGCATGTGGTACCGCGCGAACAGGTGGTGACGATGAACTCGGTGGCCATCGCCACCGGAGCGGTGGCCGCCTTCCTCGGCGCGAACTTCATGCTGCTACCACGCTGGATCTTCGGTGCCAACGACACCGGTGCGGCTGCCATCATCATGATCGCGGCCGTGCCCGTGGCGCTCGCACTACTGCTGGCCGTGCGTTTCCCCGCGCACGTCTTGGGTCCCGACGACAGCGCCCGCGCGGTCCACGGTTCGGTGGGCTATGCGGTGGCCACCGGATGGGTGCACGGAGCCGGCACGGTGCTGTCCGTCCCGGCGGTGGCCGCCACCCTGGCCGGCCTGGCCGCTCATCGGATGGTGCTCGGCATCAACACCCTGCTCATGTTGGTCATCGTGCGCCACAGCGACACCCCGGTGGCGGTCGCCGGACTGGGCCTCGGTGCGGCGGTGCTCTTCGTCGCCGCCACCGGCCTCGGCTCGTTCCTGGCCAATGTCTTGACACCCGCGGCCGTTCGGAGGTGGGGACGCTATGCCACCGCCAACGGTTCGCTTGCGTTGGCGGCGGTGTTCCAGGTCGCCGGCTCGGGTCTGCAACTACCGATGATGGTGGTGTGCGGATTCTTGATCGGCGCGGCCGGGCAGGTCGTGAAGCTGTGCGCGGACAACGCGATGCAGATGGACGTCGACGACGCGCTGCGCGGGCATGTGTTCACCGTCCAGGATGCCCTGTTCTGGGTGTCGTTCATCGCGGCCATCGCGGTGGCGGCGGCCGTCGTCCCACCCGACGGTCACGCACCGGGGCTGGCACTCTCGGGCGCGGGGATCTATCTGGTCGGGTTGGCGATGCACGCCAGGGTGGGCCGCAGCCGCAGCTAGTCTGGCGCCCATGACCGCAGCCGAATCACGGGCGGGTGTTTCCGCCATTGTCGCCGACCTGCGCGCCGAGAGCGACGAGCTCGACGCGCTGGTCGCCGAACTATCCGAACAGCAGTGGGCGCAGGCCACCCCGGCTGCCGGCTGGACGATCGCCCATCAGATCGCGCACCTGCTGTGGACCGACCGGGTGGCACTGATCGCCATTACCGACGAGGCCGGCTTCACCGAGCTCCTGGGCGCCGCCGCGGCCAACCCGACCGGGTTCGTCGACGCGGGCGCCGAGGAGTTGGCCCAGGAGTTGGGCTCAGCCGCGCCGGGCCGCCTGCTGGCCGACTGGCGTCAGACCCGGGCGCGGCTTCACGACGAACTGCTCGCGGTGCCCGACGGGCGAAAACTGCCCTGGTTCGGGCCGCCGATGAGTGCCATGTCGATGGCGACCGCGCGGCTGATGGAGACCTGGGCGCACGGCCTCGACGTCGCCGACACACTCGGAGTGCGACGGACTCCCACCGCACGGTTGCGCTCGATCGCACACATCGGGGTGCGCACCCGCGACTACGCATTCGCCATCAACGACTTGCCCGCACCGGCAGAACCGTTCCACGTGGAACTGCGCGCTCCGGACGGGTCGACGTGGTCCTGGGGCCCCGCCGACGCCGCCCAGCGAGTCCGCGGGTCGGCCGAGGACTTCTGCCAGCTGGTCACTCAGCGTCGGGCGCCCGCGGAACTGGACGTGACGGCCGACGGCGCCGATGCGCAGCGCTGGCTGACGATCGCGCAGGCCTTCGCAGGGCCGCCCGGGCCGGGGCGCTGATCTTCCCGGGACTACAGACTGGTGGCGGCGTCGGCCGTGCCGTCACCGTCGGTGTCGACCAGCTTGAGGTCCCACCGGCCGTCGCCGTCGGTGTCCACATAGGCCAGCCCCTCCCCCAGCACCCGGTCGGCCAGGCCGTCACCGTCGATGTCGAGCAGTCGGTCGTCGTGCTGCCCGTCGCCATCGAAGTCGACCAGCGGCCCACCCATCAGTTCTGACCCGTCCAGGCCGAACCAGCGCAGCGCCGTGCCCGCCGCCGGTGGGCCGGCCACTCCCACCGACCAGGTGCCGGTGCCGTCGTCTTCGAAGTACGCCTCGGGCCGGCCGTCGTCGTCGAGGTCGAGGACGGCGTGCTCGGCCAGGCCGTCGCGGTCCAGGTCAGCCATCGCGTCGTCGATCCGGCCGTCCCCGTCGAAATCGAGCCCCGCGGCGTCGAGCACGCCGTCTGAGTCGACGTCGTTGTCCGGCACCGCGGTCCACATCGTCGCCGATCCGTCGTCACTACCCAGGCAGTAGTCCATACCCGGTCTGACGTGGCCTCAGCTCTGCTCGTTCCACCATTTCACCAGTTCGGCGATCGCCTCCTCGCGGCTGAGCGGGCCTCGGTCCAGGCGTAGGTCCTTCAGGAAGCGCCAAGCCTGGCCGACCTGCGGGCCCGCCGGAATCCCCAGGATCTCCATGATCTCGTTGCCGTCCAGGTCCGGGCGCACCCGGGCCAGGTCCTCGCGCTCGGCGATCTCGGCGATCCGGCGTTCCAGGTCGTCGTAGTTGGCCTGCAGCCTGGCCGCGCGAGCCCGGTTGCGAGTGGTGCAGTCCGCCCGCACCAGCTTGTGCAGCCTGCCGAGCAGCGGGCCGGCGTCGGTGACGTAACGGCGCACCGCGGAGTCCGTCCACTTTCCCGGCCCCCGCTCATCGGCATAGCCGTGGAAGCGCAGATGTAGGTACACCAATTGCGACACATCGTCGATCAGTTGCTTGGAGTAGCGCAGCGCCCGCATCCGTTTGCGGGCCATCTTCGCCCCCACCACCTCGTGATGGTGGAAGCTCACGCCGCCATCGGGCTCGTGCCGACGAGTGGCCGGCTTGCCGATGTCGTGCAGTAGCGCCGCCCAGCGCAGCACCAGATCCGGACCCCCGTCCGGGCCCGGGTCCTCCAGCGCGATCGCCTGCCGCAGCACAGTCAGCGAATGCTGGTAGACGTCCTTGTGCTGGTGGTGCTCGTCGATGGTCATCCGCATCGCCCCGATCTCGGGAAGTACCTCGTCACTGAGCCCGGTCCGCACCATCAGGTCGATACCGGCGACCGGATCCTTTCCCAGGAGCATCCGATCCAGCTCGGCGGCGACTCGCTCGGCGGTGATGCGGGACAGCTGGCCGGCCATCCGGACCATCGCGTCCTTCACCCGTGGAGCCACGTCAAAGCCGAGCTGGGAGACGAATCGCGCCGCCCGCAACATCCGCAGCGGATCGTCGCCGAAGGACACCTCCGGCCCCGACGGCGTGTCCAGCACGCCGGCCCGCAGCGCCGCCAATCCGCCCAGCGGGTCATGGAACTCGGCCGGGCCTTCAGCCGTGATCCGCACCGCCATCGCGTTCACCGTGAAGTCACGGCGGACCAGATCGTCCTCGAGGCGCTCCCCGAACTGCACTTGCGGATTGCGCGACACCCGGTCGTAGGCGTCGGACCGGAAGGTGGTGAACTCCAGCCGGTGGCCGTCCTTGCCCACCCCGAGGGTGCCGAAGTCGATGCCGGTGTCCCACAGCGCCTCGGCCCACGGTCGCAGGATCGCCGTCATGGCGTCCGGCCGGGCATCGGTGGTGAAGTCCAGGTCCGGACTCAACCGGCCCATCAGCGCATCCCGCACGCTGCCGCCGACCAGATACAGCTCATGCCCCGCGGCAGCGAACCGTGCGCCGAGGTCGCGCAGTAAAGCGTCATGCCGCCTCAGCGCGACAAGAGCCGCGGCGAGCAGTTCAGGGTCTTCGGTAGCACTGGGCACGTTCGACAAGCCTAATGCGCAACGGGAGTGCAACGGCCCTGCAACGACCGGCGAGTACCAGCGGCGGCCCAAACGGTGGCAGCTAATATCGCTTGGGTGTCGGACGGCGAGCGGGCCAAACCAGAACGGCGCCGAAGCCGGCGCCGGGGCCGGCGCCGCGGCCGGCGCGCGACCGGCCCCCCGCAGCCCGGTAGGCCGACCGGGGACACGACAGATTCCGGCACCTCCAACGCCACCGGGTCGGGTTCCGGGAACTCGAGTCCCAACGAACCCAGCCCGAACGAACCCAGCCCGAACAACCAGGGTCGGCACCAGACAGCCGCCCCGTCCCGCAACGGCAGCCCCCGATCCGGCCCCAAGCCGAAACCCCGGCCCCGCCGCCCCCCGGAACGCCTGCGCACCGTGCACGAAACCTCGGCCGGCGGGTTGGTCGTCGACGGCCTCGACGGGCCCCGGGAACGGCAACTGGCTGCGTTGATCGGGCGCACCGACCGGCGAGGTCGCATGCTGTGGTCGCTGCCCAAGGGCCACATCGAGCTCGGCGAGACCGCCGAGCAGACCGCCATGCGTGAAGTCGCCGAAGAAACCGGAATCCGGGGTACCGTGCTCGCCTCGCTGGGCAGCATCGACTATTGGTTCGTGACCGAGGGCCGCCGAGTCCACAAGACCGTGCACCACTACCTGCTCCGGTTCCTCGGCGGCGAGCTCTGCGACGAGGACCTCGAGGTCACCGAGGTGGCCTGGGTCCCGCTGATCGAGCTGCCGTCGCGGCTGGCCTACGCAGACGAGCGCCGGCTGGCCGAAGTGGCCGACGGGCTGATCGAGAAACTGCAATCCGATGGCCCGACCGCGCTGCCACCGCTGCCCCGCACATCACCGCGGCGGCGGCCGCAGACACATTCACGCACCCGCAGCCGCGCGGACAAATCCGCACAACCGCACCCAGGCCGACGGACGAACGGATGCGGACAAGGACCGTGACGGCCGCGGCGTCGTCGCGCAGAGCGATCCTGCCGCGGCTTCTGATCGCCATCGCGATACTGACCCCGCTCGGCGCCCCGACGTCGGGCACGGCCGCCGCCGAAACCGAGACGCCGTTCCTGCAGGTGCTCATCGACCAGGTGACGCCGGAACTGGTGACCACCACCAGTTCCGGCACTGTCACCGTCACCGGGGTCGTCACCAATATCGGCGACCGGCCGGTCCGCGATGTGGTCGCACGCCTCGAGTACGCGCCGGCCGTGACGGCGTCTTCGCGGCTGCGCACCGACCTCACCGGCAACGTCGACCAGTACCAGCCGGTGGGTGAGTTCGTGACCCTGGACGACGAACTCGACCGCGACCAGACCGTGCCGTTCACGCTGAGCTATCCGTTGCGATCCACCGAACAGCCATCACTGGCCATCGAGCAGCCCGGCGTCTATCCGGTGTTGGTCAACGTCAACGGCACTCCCGACTACGGGGCGCCGGCCCGGCTCGACGACGCCCGATTCCTGCTGCCGGTGCTCGGCGTGCCGGCCGCCGTCGAGGACGAATCCGCCCCACCCACCGGGGAGGTGCTGGCGTCGGTCGTGGCTCCGGACACGTCGAACCCGGTGCGGCTGACATTGCTGTGGCCGCTGGGCGACCGCCCCCGGCTGGCCGCCGGCGCTCCGGGAGGTACTACACCCGTGCGGCTGACCGACGACGAACTCGCGACCTCCCTAGCCCCCGGCGGGCGGCTCGACACCCTGGTCGCGACGGTCGAGTTTGCGACCAGCCCGACGGTTGACCCGGCCGGACAGATGGGCAGGGCGCTGTGCCTGGCGGTGGACCCCGATCTGCTCGTGACGGTGAACGCGATGACCGCCGGCTACGTCGTCAACGACGGACCCGACATCGGGATCGCCACCCGGACCCGGCCGGGCGAGGGCCAGGAGGCCGCGGTGAACTGGCTCAACCGAGTCAGAGAGCTGGCGCAGCGGCTGTGCGTGGCCCCGACCACCTACGCCCAGGCCGACCTCGACGCGTTGCACCGGGTCGGCGATCGCGGGCTGAGCGCGATCGCGACCAGCGGCTCCGGTGCCATCGTCGACCAGTTACTCGGTGTCGTGTCCACCCGTGGGGCGTCGCTCCTCGGCGACGGCCCGCTGACCGGGTCGGCGATCGAACTGCTCACCGCGCAGGGGCCCACCGTGGCCATCGCCGCCGCCGAAGCCGCCGGCCAGGATTCGGCGGCAGGTCTCGCCGGCACCGCCGACCAGACACCGGTGCGATACACCCCATACGTCACGGCCGCACCGTTCGACCCCGCCGTCGGTGCAGCGCTGGCCGGTGCCGGCGCCGACCCCATCACACCCTCCTACCTCGATCAGTCGCTGGAAGTACCGCTGCAGCATGACTCCCCGCTGGCCCGGCGCCAGGACGCCGTGGGCGCTGTGCTGTGGCGCACGCTGCAACCCGACGCCGAACCTCGCTCGGAGATCCTGCTACCGCCACTGACCTGGAATCTGCAGGCCGTCGACGCCCAATCGATCCTGTCCGCGGTCGCCACCGCGATCCGCGCCGGCCTGGCGGTGCCGCATCCACTGACTGCGGTGATCAGCGAGACCGCCGCCGTGCCTGCGCAGGATTCGCAACCGCTGCCCCCCGACGGCCTGGGTAGTCCGCGCGGTCACTTCGACGAATCGGTCACCACCGATATCCGCGCGGTGAACGGCCGGCTGTGGGGGCTGAGCACAGCGTTGACCACCGACGCGCGCACCGGCCTGACCGGCACTCGGTACACCGCCCCGCTGCGCGAGGACATGCTGCGCGCGTTGAGCCAGTCGGTACCGCCGGGCGAGCGCAACCCGATGGCCCACCAGCGGCTGAGAGCCGTGGCCAACACCGTCTCCGACATGTTCGAAGCCGTGACGATCGTCAACCCGGGCGGGTCCTACACGCTTGCCACCGAACGCAGCCCGCTGCCGCTGGCGTTGCGCAACAATCTGCCGGTGCCGATCCGGGTGCGACTGAACTTCGACGCGCCGCCCGGCATGACCATCGAAGACATGGGGGTGATCGAACTACCCCCGGGGTACCTGCCGCTGCGTGTTCCCACCGAGGTGCACTTCACCCAGCGGGTGGCGGTAGATGTCGAACTGCGTACCGCCGACGGGGTACCGCTGGGCGAACCAGTTCGATTGTCGGTGCACAGCAATGCATACGGAAGTGTGCTGTTCATCATCACGCTCTCGGCCGCGGCGGTTCTGGTGCTGCTGGCCGGACGCCGGTTGTGGCACCGTTTCCGCGGCCAGCCCGACCGGGCCGATCTGTACCGGCCCGATCCGCTGGAGGTCGCCCTCCACTACGCACCGGAAGAAGACACGCCCGAACGGCACGCCGCGCCGCCGCCCCATCGCCCGGCGCCGATGAGCCGCGGCGACCGTCCATGACCGGCGCCGGGCTGCCGCCCCAGGGGGTTCCGCCCAGACCGCCCGCACCGACGCAGCAGTCACCAACGAGTCCGGCCCCGCCCGGCCCGGCAGGCCGCCCGGAGCTGTCCGATGCCGCGGTGGTGTCCCGGTCGTGGGCCATGGCGGCGGCCACCCTGGTCAGCCGGCTCACCGGTTTCGCCCGCATCGTGCTGCTGGCGGCAATCCTGGGAGCCGCGCTCTCCAGCGCATTCACGGTGGCCAACCAGTTGCCGAACCTGGTGGCCGCGCTGGTGCTGGAGGCGACGTTCACCGCGATCTTCGTGCCGGTGCTGGCCCGCGCCGAACGCGACGACTCCGATGGCGGCGCCGCCTTCGTGCGGCGACTGGTCACTTTGGCCACCACCTTGCTGCTGGTCGCAACGCTGGTGTCGGTCGCGGCCGCGCCATTGCTGGTCCGCTTGATGCTCGGCGACGACCCCCAGGTGAACCGTCCGCTCACCACCGCTTTCGCGTATCTGCTACTGCCGCAGGTGATCTTCTACGGCTTGTCGTCGGTTTTCATGGCAATCCTGAACACCCGCAACATCTTCGGACCACCGGCCTGGGCACCGGTGGTCAACAACGTCGTCGCCATCGCCACCCTGGGCCTGTACCTGATCGTCCCCGGCGAACTCTCGATCGACCCCGTCCGGATGGGGAACGCCAAACTGTTGGTGCTGGGTATCGGCACCACGCTGGGCGTGGTCGCACAGGCCGCCGTACTGTTGGTCGCCATCCGGCGGGAGCGGATCAGCCTGAAACCGCTGTGGGGCATCGACGATCGGCTCAAGAAGTTCGGTGCGATGGCGGCCGCGATGGTGCTCTACGTGCTGATCAGCCAGATCGGTCTGGTCGTGGGCAATCAGATCGCCAGCCATTCGGCGGCTTCCGGTCCGGCCATCTACAACTACACCTGGCTGGTGCTGCAGTTGCCGTTCGGCATCATCGGCGTCACCGTGCTGACGGTGGTGATGCCGCGGCTCAGCCGCAATGCCGCCGCGAACAACATCCGGGCCGTCCTCGGCGACCTGTCGCTGGCCACCCGGCTCACCATGGTGACGCTCATCCCCATCGTCACCATCATGACCGTCGGCGGACCCGCCATCGGCAGCGCGCTGTTCGCCTACGGCAACTTCGGCGAAGTCGACGCCGGATATCTCGGCATGGCCATCACGCTGTCGGCGTTCACCCTGGTGCCATACGCCCTGGTGCTGTTGCAGCTGCGGGTCTTCTACGCCCGCCAGCAGCCGTGGACGCCGATCTTCGTCATCGTGGTGATCACCGCGGTCAAGATCGCGGCCTCGTTCGCAGCGCCGCACATGACCGACGACCCCGACCTGGTCGCCGGCTACCTCGGTCTGGCCAACGGCCTCGGTTTCACCGCCGGCGCGGTAGTCGGCTACTTCCTGTTGCGGGCCAGCCTCGACCCGCCCGGTGGGCGGCTCGTCGACCTGGCAGTGATCCGCACCGTCCTGGTCACCGTGTCGGCGTCGCTGATCGCGGGGCTGACCGCGCACGCTGTGGACAGACTGCTCGGCCTGGAGTCGCTGACCGCGGACCATGGCGGTGCGGGTTCGCTGCTGCGGCTGACGGTGCTCGCTGCGATCATGGGGCCGGTGATCGCCGGCGTACTGATCGCCGCCAAGGTGCCGGAGGCGCAGGCCGTGCTCGCGGCGGCGCGGCGACGAATGAGCGCACGGCGCACGGCGGCCGCCGACCGATCACGCTCACCTGGTCACGTCCCGTACTCTGAGCGCAGGGACACTCCTGCGGTGCCGCAGCCTTTGGTGCCGGGGCCTTCGGAAACGGCCGTCGGAGTGGGTCCGCCGGCATCCATCGCCGGAACTGTGATGCGGAAGGGGCCGGCGGTGACGGACGAACCCACGGCCGGTGCTGCGCCCAGCCCCAACCCGGATGCCGGAGCGACGACGAAGACCTCTCGCCCATCAGCCGACGACTTCCACCCCGATGTTCCGGAGGAACCGGCGGCCGCCCCGGCCCCCGGACGCCCGCCGGCTGACTACGGCGGCGAGCCCGGTCGGGAACCCCCGGCTTCCGACGCGCCCCGTGATCCCCCGATCGAGGCTTCGGGCCCGTCTTCGGATGGAGATCTTCACCTCATCCCCGGCGCCAGCGTCGCCGCCGGCCGCTACCGGCTACTCGTGTTCCATGGCGGACCCCCCCACCTGCAATTCTGGCAGGCTCTCGACACTGCACTGGACCGTCAAGTCGCGCTCACCTTCGTCGATCCCGAGGCGGCGCTCGAAGACCGACAGGTGCAGGAGGTACTGTCCCGCACGCTCAAACTGAGCCATGTCGACAAGCCCGGGATCGCCCGCATCCTCGACGTGACCAGCACCGGCCCCGGCGGACTCATCGTCTCGGAATGGATTCGCGGCGGGTCGCTGGCCGAGGTCGCCGGCACCTCGCCGTCACCGATCGGTGGCGCCCGCGCCATCCAATCCCTGGCCGCGGCGGCCGAGGCCGCACACCAAGCCGGAGTGGCGCTGTCGATCGATCATCCCAGCCGGGTGCGCGTCAGCATCGAAGGCGATGTGGTGCTGGCCTTTCCGGCCACCCTGCCCGGCGCCACCCCTGAGGGCGACATCCGCGGTGTGGGGGCCGCGTTGTACGCGTTACTGGTCGACAAGTGGCCGTTACCGGAGTCGGGGGTGCCCAGCGGGTTGGACCCGGCCGACCTCGACGCCGCCGGTCAACCGGTGGAGCCGCGGTCGGTTGACCGCGACATCCCGTTCCAGATCTCGGCGGCGGCGGTGCGCGCGGTCCAGCCCAGTGGTGGAATCCGCTCCGCGCCCACACTGCTGAACCTGCTGCAGCAGGCGACCGCGATCGCCGACCGCACCGCCGTGATCGCCCCGGCCGAGCACGCCGTAGAGGCTCCGCCGCCACGAACGACCCCCGACGATGACGCAGAGGCCGCCGCCCGACGTCGCAAGGGATTGATCATCGGTCTGAGCGTCGGGGCCGCGATCCTGCTCGTCGCCCTGATCGTGCTGGCTTCCGTGCTGAGCCGGATCTTCGGGGACATGGATGGCAACCTCGACGCCCAGCTGGGCCTGAACCCCGAGACGTCGGCCCAGGCCGGCGACGATGCGGCGCCCGGCTCGGTTGTGAAACCCGTTGAGGTAACGGTTTTCTCGCCCGACGGCGGGGCGGATGCACCAGCCCTTGCCCGCCTTGCCATCGACGGCGACCCGAACACCGTGTGGCCGACCGACACCTACAGCGACCCCGTGCCGTTCCCCAACTTCAAGAACGGTGTCGGCCTGATGCTGAAGTTGCCGCGTCCCACCACCCCGGGCTCGGTCACCATCGACCTGAACAGCACCGGCACCGAGGTCGAGATCCGCTCGGCGGACAGCGCCGACCCGTCGTCACTGGAAGACACCACCGAGTTGACTCCGCCGACACCGCTCAAGCCCGGCACCAACACCGTCGACATCTCCGATGCCAGCCCGACGTCGTATCTGCTGGTATGGATCTCCAAACTCGGCAATGTCGACGGCGAGAGCCGCAGCGACATCGCCGAGGTCACCGTCCGGGCCGCGTCCTGAGCGCTGTCCCCAGTTCATCGGGGCGTCTCCCGGCGCCCTGAACTGCGGTGGCGCACCTCGGTTCGTGCTCACGGCAAAACAAGTGTCACCGGGTGGTCACACCGGCCCTTAGTGTTCGGCTGTGGGGAGCTGCGGAGAGGACCGGTCGGATTCGGAATTGCTGGCTGCGCACGTCGCCGGTGACCGCTACGCGTTCGAGGTGCTGTTCTACCGGCATCAGCGCCAGCTCTACCGGATCGCCAGGATGACCAGTCGCAACCCCGAGGACGCCGCCGACGCACTGCAGGACGCGTTGCTCTCGGCGCACCGCAGCGCCGCCCGGTTCCGGCACGACTCCGCGGTGAGCAGCTGGCTCTACCGCATCGTGGTGAACGCCTGCCTGGATCGCCTGCGGCGCAACAAGGCTCACCAAACAACCGTCCTTCACGACGACGACTGCCGAGTCGCGGACCCGACGCATCAGGTGGACACCGCGGTCACGGTGGAGCGCGCGCTGATGAAGCTGCCGGTCGAACAGCGCGCGGCGGTGGTCGCGGTGGACATGCAGGGCTACTCGGTGGCCGAGACCGCCAAGCTGCTCGGAGTGCCCGAAGGCACGGTCAAGAGTCGTTGTTCCCGCGCCCGCACCAAGCTCGCCGACGCGCTCGGCTACCTCCGGGCCGACACCCGCCCGACTCGCGTCCCCTGACGCAGCGGGCAGTTGGCAGGAACCGTTCCGGTCGCTACTGCGTCGTACCATCCATGGCACCCCGCAGGTTCTTGATCGGGGTGACAATCGGGGTGACATAGGACGGGGATGCCGGCCGACGGGAGCGGGATGAGCAGCGGTGGCTCTGATGCACGGCGAGCGGGATCGGGAGGCGACTCGGAACCCGCCCATACTCCTGCCCGCACGCCGATGGACGCACCTGTCGGTGATTCCGACAATGCCGCCGATGCCGCCGATGCCGCCGCCGACGCCGCCGACGCCGCCGAGCGGGCCCGCCGGGACCTCGCCCGTCTGGGAGCCGATCCCCACTCAGCCCCGCCGGTACCCCCGGCAGTGACCGCGCGGGTGATCGCAGCACTGCGGACCGCTCCCCCACGTCATGCCCCGACACATTCGGACCGTCCCGCCAGGCTCCGGTGGAGCAGCCGGACAATCCTCGCCCTGGTGGCGGGGGTCGGCGCGACGGTGATCGGCGCCGGTCTCGGGATACACCCGCTGCTCGACGCGGCCCCGTCGACCGATTCGGCGGCGGCCGGCCCGGCAAGTTCGGCCAGAGAAGCCACCGCCGGGCGCATCACCGTCACGCCCCCGCCGCGTGCGGTGCCGATGACCGACGAGCGCATCCTGGCTCTGCTGGCACGCCCGCCCGTCTACGGCTCTGCGGGCGGTTGGCTGGCGGACCCCGTGCGGCGGTCCGAATGTCTACGCGGGCTCGGCCATTCCGGTGCCACCGAGATTCTCGGTGCCGCCCCGATCACCCTGGCGGGTCGGGACGAGGTGGTGGTCGTACTGCCGGGCGTGACCCCGCAGACCGTCGTCGCCGTCGTCCCGGCCCCGACCTGCGGGGCGGACGGTCCGCAGAGTTTGGCCGAAACCGAGGTGGTCAAGCCCTGACGCCCGGACCGGACCGGTCATCGCCTGCCCAACCCCGCGACCGGGGAACACCCGGGCCTACTCTGTTGTTTGTACCCGTGCCGCCTGGACGCGGCAGAAAGGCCGACATGACCCCCACATCCCCGGTTCATGACCTGATCGTCATCGGTTCCGGCCCCGCCGGATACACCGCGGCCATTTATGCCGCCCGCGCGCAGCTCGCGCCGCTGGTCTTCGAGGGCATCCAGTTCGGCGGCGCCCTGATGACCACCACCGAGGTGGAGAACTACCCGGGTTTCCGTGACGGCATCACCGGACCCGAACTGATGGACCAGATGCGCGAGCAGGCGCTGCGTTTCGGGGCGGACCTGCGGATGGAAGACGTCGACGCGGTGTCGCTGCAGGGACCGGTCAAGACCGTCACCGTCGGCGAGAACACCTACCGCGCCCGCTCGGTCATCCTGGCGATGGGTGCGGCCGCCCGCTACCTGGGCGTGCCCGGAGAGCAGGAACTGATCGGCATGGGAGTCAGCACCTGCGCGACGTGCGACGGGTTCTTCTTCCGGGACCAGGACATCGTCGTGGTCGGCGGCGGCGACTCGGCGATGGAGGAGGCCACCTTCCTGACCCGATTCGCCCGCAGCGTCACGATCATTCACCGCCGTGACGAGTTCCGGGCGTCGCGCATCATGCTGGAGCGTGCCCGCGCCGACGACAAGATCACGTTCCGCACCAACACCCAGGTGACGGCCGTGGAGGGTGGGCCCAAGGTCACCGGCGTGCGCTTGCGAAACGTTGTCACCGGCGAAGAGTCGGCGCTCTCGGTCACCGGCGTGTTCGTTGCGATCGGGCATGATCCTCGTTCGGAGCTGGTGCGCGACCAGGTCGACGTCGATCCCGATGGATACGTTCTGGTCCGCGGTCGTACCACGAACACCTCGATCGAGGGGGTCTTCGCGGCAGGGGATCTCGTCGACCGCACCTATCGGCAGGCCGTCACCGCAGCCGGAAGTGGTTGTTCGGCTTCGATCGACGCCGAACGGTGGCTTGCCGAGAATGCCCCTGCATCAAGCGATTCCGATGACACCGATCTGATTGGAGCTCAGCAATGACCGAGACCCACGCAACCGTCGCCGTCACCGACGACACCTTCGGTGACGACGTGTTGTCCAGCAGCACACCGGTGTTGGTGGATTTCTGGGCGTCCTGGTGTGGGCCATGCCGGATGGTGGCCCCGGTGCTCGAGGAGATCGCGTCGGAGAAGGCCGGCCAGTTGACCGTGGCCAAGGTCGACGTCGATGCGAATCCCGCCACCGCCCGCGACTTTCAGGTTGTCTCGATCCCCACGATGATCCTGTTCAAGGACGGGCAACCGGTGAAGCGCATCGTCGGCGCCAAAGGCAAGGCTGCCCTGCTGCGTGAACTCGCCGACCTGATCTGACACCCACGCTGACGTCCAAGCCCGATTACACGACGCGGCGTCCACGATCGGCCTGCGGTTTTCCCGATTCCGCGATTTTTCTGCGACAATGCATGCTGACCTTGTCCGGTAGTCGGTGTACGACACCGCTGACAGTCATGACTGAAAGGCAGCCTGGAGGTCGTCCATGTCGAGTCTGCGCCGCGGCGACCGCGGAGGTGCGGTCGCCGAAATCCGTGCGGCGCTAGTGGCGTTGAGTCTGCTCAGTGAACCCGACGATGACCTGACCACCGGCCGTCAGGTGGCGGTGGACTCCTTCGACGCCACGTTGGACCAGGCGGTTCGAGCCTTCCAACAGCACCGCGGACTACTGGTCGACGGCATCGTCGGCGAGGCGACCTACCGTGCCCTCAAAGAGGCTTCCTACCGACTCGGGGCCCGCACCCTGGTCCACCAGTTCGGTGCGCCGATGTACGGCGATGACGTGGCGACGCTTCAGGCCCGGCTCCAGGATCTCGGGTTCTACACCGGCCTGGTGGACGGGCACTTCGGCCTGTACACGCACAACGCCCTGACGTCGTACCAACGCGAGTACGGCTTGTACCCCGACGGCATCTGCGGGCCGGAAACGTTGCGCTCCTTGTATTTTCTGGGCTCGCGGGTCACCGGAGGCTCTCCGCACGCGATCCGTGAAGAAGAGCTGGTACGCAGTTCGGGACCCCGGCTCTCCGGCAAGCGCATCATCATCGACCCCGGCCGCGGCGGCTCCGATCACGGCTTGATCATCCGCGGGTCGGACGGACCGATCAGCGAAGCAGACATCCTGTGGGACCTCGCGAGCCGACTCGAAGGCCGGATGACGGCGATCGGTATGGACGCGTTCCTTTCCCGGCCGGCGGATCACAGTCCAACCGATGCCGAGCGGGCGACCACCGCCAACACCGTCGGCGCCGACCTGATGATCAGCCTGCGCTGTGCCACCCAGACCAGTCCGGCCGCCAACGGGGTAGCCTCTTTCCATTTCGGCAACTCGCACGGCTCGGTGTCCACCATCGGCCGGAACCTGGCGGACTTCATCCAACGAGAAGTGGTGGCCCGCACGGGATTCGGCGATTGTCGCACCCACGGCCGGACCTGGGATCTGTTGCGGCTGACCCGGATGCCGACGGTTCAGGTAGACATCGGCTACGTCACCAACTCCGGCGACCGTGATCTGCTTGCTCCCACCCGAACCCGCGACGCGATCGCCGAGGGCGTGCTCGCAGCGGTCAAACGGCTCTACCTGCTCGGCAAGAACGACCGTCCCACAGGCACGTTCACATTCGCCGAACTCCTCGCCCACGAACAGTCGGTCCAACAGACCGCAGGCCGGCTGGGCTCGAGTTAGACGCTGATCAGTAGCGCCCGGCACCGGCGCCCACCGGCTCGGTGAGCTGGGCGCTGTCCAACAACCGTTCGAGTGCCGCTTCGACGTCGGCTTTCCACCCGAGGCCTTGTTCGAGCTCCAGGCGCAGCCGCGGAAAGTACCGGTGGGCAGCAACGACCTTGAACCCGACCTCCTGCAGGGCCTCTGCCTCCACCACGCATTTGTCGGCCGCACAGTCCCCCAGCGACTCCACCGCCATCTGGAGGTCGTCGGGTACCAACCGCGGGTCGGCGAGTTCGGCGACTTCGGCGGTGCGGCCGAATGCCTCAAGCGCCCGCACGCCGCGCCGCACCAGATCTTCAACCACGGCGGCCAGTAGGCGCCTCGGCAGTTCGTTCGCCATCTCGTCGGCTTCCACCCCCGCCCCGGTCAACAACACCGCGTCGGCACTGACCGGGCCGCTGGGAAACAGCCGCGCTCGTGGCACCGCGCCCGGCGGTGCGTAGAACGCGTAGCCAAGGCAGGGCTGGTCGTCGCGGCCGCCGGCGGCTGATCGATCGTCGGCGTCGTCCGCTCGGCAGGACACCGCGAGTTGACCGCACGAACCCCACTCCAGCATGACCATCGACAGCCATGCTTCCTTCTCGAATTCCGGATCAGCCAGCTGATCGCCGGCGCGCAGCGTGGAGGGGTCGACCTCCCAGAACACACACCGGCGGGCGTGCTTCGGCAGCTGCTCGAAGGCCTCGAGCCTCAGGGGCGCGATTCGAATGGACACTAAACTCTCCGGGTACCCCACGAAGCCGATGTGCGTGGATTCCCCTCCAGAATAGGAGAGGGCGCGTCCGTCAGTCCGGTTTCGCCGTAGTTGTCCGCCGCTGAGCTCGAATCACCCGAATACCATTGGCGCACAGGCTTTTTGCTCCGCCCGCGGTGGTCGGTGGGGCGGTTCGGCCAGCTGGTTGTCACAGTGACGTAATTACCGCGTGTGGTTGGTCAGGCGTTCGACGTACTCATGGCGTCGACAATCCGCTGCAGATCGTCCACTGACCCGAACTCGATGACGATCTTGCCCTTGCGCTTGCCCAGGCTGACCGTCACCCGGGTGTCGAAGGCCGACGACAGCCGCTCGGCGACATCCTGCAGTCCGGGCATCCGAATCGGCTTGCGGCGCCGCTGCGGACCCGGTGCGCCGTCGCGGTCGGCTTCGTCACGATTGGCCATCGTGACGGCCTCTTCGGTGGCGCGCACCGACAACCCCTCGGCGACGATGCGGGCGGCCAGTTCCTCCTGCTGATCGGCCCCGCCCTCGAGTGCGAGCAGAGCCCGAGCGTGTCCGGCCGACAGCACACCAGCGGCGACCCGGCGCTGCACCGCGACCGGCAACCGCAGCAGACGGATGGTGTTGGTGATCACCGGGCGCGACCGACCTATCCGTGCCGCCAGTTCGTCATGGGTGACACCGAACTCGTCGAGCAGTTGCTGATACGCCGCCGCCTCCTCCAGCGGATGGAGCTGCACCCGGTGGATGTTCTCCAGCAGGGCATCCCGCAGCATGCTGTCGTCGGCGGTCTCCCGAACGATCGCGGGAATGGCGGCCAGTCCGGCCTCCTGCGCCGCCCGCCACCGCCGCTCCCCCATCACGAGTTGGTAGCGGGGCCCTTCGGGCTTCGCGTCCGGCAGGTCCCGCACCACGATGGGCTGCATGAGTCCGAACTCCCGGATGGAGTGGACGAGTTCGGCGAGCGCCTCCTCGTCGAAGACCTGGCGGGGTTGGTGCGGATTCGGCTGGATGGCCGCCGGATCGATCTCCCGATACACCGCGCCGACGGGGTCCGCGGGTTGCGGGGCCGCTCCGCCGCCGAGCACGACGTCCGCAGCGGCAGCGCCCATCTTCGGATCCATCTTCGCGTCGAACCGGTCCGCCGCGTCGTCGGACGGCCCGGTCGGAATGAGGGCCGCCAGTCCCCGGCCGAGGCCACTGCGCTTGCGTGTCGGCTGCGTCATGCTTGTTCCTTCGGTGTCGATTCTTCCGCCGGTGTGGATGCTCGGGGCTGCGGGCCGGTGGCCCCCTCCCCCGACGTGCTTGGGCCGCCCCGCTCGGCGATCTCGCGGCTGGCGTCCAGATAGCTCATCGCCCCGCGGGATCCCGGGTCATAGTCGAGGATCGTCATGCCATAACCGGGGGCCTCGGAGACCTTGACGCTGCGCGGGATGACGGTGCGCAACACTCGGTCGCCGAAGTGTGCCCGAACATCCACGGCCACCTGATCCGCCAGTTTGGTGCGACCGTCGTACATGGTGAGAATCACGGTACTGACGTTCAGTTGGGGGTTGAGGTGCGCCTTGACCATTTCGATATTGCGCAGCAACTGGCCGACGCCTTCGAGTGCGTAGTACTCGCACTGGATCGGGATCAGCACCTCCGCCGCCGAGACGAGCGCGTTGATGGTCAACAGTCCCAGCGACGGCGGGCAGTCGATGAACACATAGTCGAAGTCGTGCTGTCGAAGCTCGGCCAGCGCGGTGCGCAACCGGCCCTCGCGAGCCACCATGCTGACAAGTTCGATCTCCGCCCCGGCCAAGTCGATCGTCGCCGGAACGCAAAACAACCGCTCACTGTGCGGGCTCTGCTGCAGCGCGTCGGCGAGCGGCAACTCGCCGATCAGAACCTCGTAGGACGACGGTGTCCCCGGGCGGTGCTCGATCCCCAATGCGGTGCTGGCATTGCCTTGCGGATCCAGATCGATGACGAGCGTCCGGAGGCCCTGCAGGGCGAGTGCCGCGGCGACATTGACCGCCGTGGTCGTCTTACCGACGCCGCCCTTCTGGTTGGCAATGGTGAACACCCGCTGGCGCGACGGTCGTGGCAACTGCCCCCGGGTGGCGCTGTGCAGCATCCTCACCGCCCGCTCCGCCTCGGCGCCGATCGGGGTGTCGACGCTGGCATCACCGGACCAGTCCTGGCCGTCGGTAGCCGAGGACTCGGCTGAGTTCCATGTTTCACGTGAAACCGGCGGCGAGTCCCCCTCCCGAGGCTCCTCTCCACCGGCGGGTGAGCCGCCTGGCCCCGGACTCGAACTCATCGCCTTCTCCTGCTCGCTCTCGGCGGCCGCCCCCAGCTCGGACGCTTCGATCCGCGCCGCGCTACGACCACGGTTGCGGGCGGCGTCAAGTAGTCCGCGCCACATCTCGCCACCCTGACATCGACAACTCCCCGCTTTTCAAGCACACGCCGGTGCTCGGCCAGTTCCTCCTCGGCCCGCTCGCCCTTCATTGCGAGCATCACGCCATTCTCCCGCAGCAGGGGTAGGCACCACAGCGCCAGCTTGTCCAGCGCGGCGACGGCCCGCGACGTCACCGCATCCACCTCCCCCAACCGTTTTCGGACCGCATTGTCCTCAGCCCGCCCGCGTAGCACGGTAACCGTCAACTCGAGGTCGGCGACGACCTCGGTCAAGAACTCGCTGCGCCTCAGCAGCGGTTCGACGAGAGCGACGTCGAGGTCCGGTCGGGCCAGTGCCAACGGTATCCCGGGCAGGCCGGCGCCACTACCGATATCCGCCACCGAAGCGCCTTCGTCGATCAGTTCGGCGATTGCGGCACTGTTGAGGATGTGGCGATCCCAGAGTCGTCCGACCTCGCGGGGCCCGATCAATCCACGTTCGGCTCCGGCCCCTGCGAGAATCTCGGCGTAGCGCTGCGCGGCGGGAAGCCGGTCTCCGAATACCGTGGCGGCGGCTCGGGGCGGGGGCGCGACCTCTTCACGTTTCACGTGAAACATCCTCCCGACAGCCGGCGACTGAACTACACGGTTGTAACTCTGAGCGCCTCCGGCGTGCGGCACCGGCCCTTCGCAACGGTCAAGCGGGCAGGATGACGACGCGTCGTGATGGCTCCGCGCCCTCGCTCTCGCTGCGCACTCCGTCGATCCCCGCTACGGCATCGTGGACTATCTTGCGCTCGAACGGGGTCATCGGTGCCAACGCCTCGCGTTCCCCGGCCTCCAGCACGCGCTGGGCCACCGTGTCTCCCAACGCGGTGAGCTCCTCCCGGCGCTGCCGGCGCCACCGGGCGATGTCCAGCATCAGTCGGCTTCGCTCACCGGTCTTCTGATGAACCGCGAGTCGAGTCAACTCCTGCAGCGCATCGAGGACCTCGCCCTTGCGGCCGACCAGCTTGGACAGATCTCCCCCGCCGTCGATGCTCACCACGGCGCGGTCACCCTCGACGTCCAGGTCGATGTCCCCGTCGAAGTCCAGTAGATCCAGCAACTCCTCCAGGTAGTCCCCGGCGATCTCGCCTTCGGCGACTAGTCGATCTTCCAGATCGTCGGCCGGCGACTCCCCGCCGTCAGTTCCGGCTGGGGTGTCTTGCCGCGCGTCCAGCTCGTCTTCGCGTCCGGCGGTTTCGGCATCTGTCATGTCCGTCATGTCCGTCGTCTCCCTACGGTCGTGGGCGAGTGCAGCCCCGGCTCTGTTGGCGTCAGCGCTTTCGTTTCTTCGGGCGCGCGCCCGGGCGCGGCGTTCGGCTCGGGCCGCCGCGTGCATCCGGCTTCGCGCCCGTCCCGGTCTTGGCGGCGCCGTTGCCCTGCCGGGTCTCGACGCTCTCGCTGCCGGACCTCTCCTCGCCCGAGTCAGGCGCGTCGCCGCTCGAACCAGACCCGTCGCCGCCGGCGGCCGCCTGGCCCTTGCGTGGTTTCTTCGGCTTCGCTCCGGGGGCCGGTGCGTTCTGCGCCCGTCGCTCGAGCGCCTCGGCTTTCTTGGCCTCTTCCTCTTTGGCGATCTTGCCGAACACGTAGTGCTGTTGCCCGAATGTCCAGATGTTGTTGGCGAGCCAATACATGATGATCGCCAGCGGCAGGAACGGTCCACCGACCACGACGCCGAGCGGGAACACATACAGCGCCAGCTTGTTCATCATCGCCGTCTGCGGATTGGCGGCGGCCTCTGCGCTCTGCCGCGCCACCGATGCCCGGCTGTTGAAGTAGGTCGCGATGCCGGCCAGGATCATGATCGGCACACCTACCGCGATCACCGCGGCACGGTTGAATTCGGTGAAGGCCTCCAAGCCGGTCGACTGCGTCATATAGGCGCCCAGCGGCGCGCCGAAGAGGTTCGCGTCGAGGAAGTGGCCCACGTCGGTGGCACTGAATACATAGTTCGGCAGCGACCGGTTCTCCTCCACCGACAGGTTGAGGTGCCCGATCCCGATGCCGCCGGTCCGGTTGAACGACCGCAGCACGTGATACAGCCCGAGGAACACCGGGATCTGCGCGAGCATCGGCAAGCATCCGAGGATCGGGTTGAAGCCGTGCTCGCGTTGTAGCTTCTGCATCTCCAGCGCCATTCGCTGGCGGTCTTTGCCGTACTTCTTCTGCAGCGCCTTGATCTGCGGTTGCAGTTCCTGCATCTGCCGGGTGGTCCGGATCTGCCGGACGAACGGCTTGTACAGGATCACCCGCAGTGTGAACACCAGGAACATCACCGACAACGCCCAGGCGAAGAAGTTCGACGGGCCCAGCAGGAACGCAAACGCCTTGTACCAGACCCACATGATCGCCGACACCGGGTAGTAGATGATGTCGAGGCTGAACCAAT
>CAZEMS010000033.1:0-45320 GCA_964513475.1 uncultured Mycobacterium sp.
GGCCGCTCGGTGGCGGTGGAGATCAAACGTCGCGGCGAGATCGACGGCGTCGAGCAGCTCACCCGCTACCTCGATCTGCTCAACCGGGACAGCCTGCTGGCGCCGGTGAGCGGCGTTCTCGCCGCGCAGCAGATCAAGCCGCAGGCCCGGACGCTGGCTGCCGATCGTGGGATACGTTGCGTCACTTTGGACTATGACCAGATGCGCGGCTTGGACAGCGACGAGTATCGGCTGTTCTGAGCTCGCCTAAACTCATCCCGTGGCCAGGCGCCGGAACGTCCCCCGCCGGCGACGGCCGTTGCCGCCGTTGCCGGTCACCCGGCGGATCGAATCGGGCCCGGATGGCTACGACTACGAGGTGCGACCGGTGGCTGGGGCCAGGGCCGCCAAGACCTACCGTTGCCCGGGATGCGATCACGCCATTCAGTCCGGAACCGCGCACCTGGTGGTCTGGCGGGCAGAAGATCAGGATCGGGCGATGGACGAGCGCAGGCACTGGCATACGCCGTGTTGGACGCATCGGGCCACGCGCAGCCCGACGCGCAAGTGGTGGTGATGGCTAAGTGGTCGTGTCGGACGCGGGCTCGACGAGTTCGATGAGCACCCCGCCGGCGTCCTTGGGGTGAATGAAGTTGATTCGCGAACTGGCGGTTCCGCGCCGGGGCGTCTCGTAGATCAGTCGCACACCCCGCTCGCGTAGCCGCTCGGTGAGCGCGTCGATGTCGCTCACCCGGTAAGCGAACTGCTGCAAACCTGGGCCGCGCCGGTCGAGGAACTTGGCGATCGTCGACGTTTCGTCCAGCGGGGCCATCAGTTGGATCTGGGTGCTGCCCACTGCGGCGCCGCGTACGGCCAGCATCGCCTCGTGGATGCCCTGGTCCTCGTTGACCTCTTCGTGCAGCACGATCATGCCGAGGTGGTCGTGATACCACTTGATCGCCTCGTCGAGGTCGGGGACCGCGATACCGACATGGTCGATGGCCGTTACCAGCGCAGTGGCCAGTAATGGACGGGCGTCAACCTGCTCGGTGGTCATAACGTCAAGGTAACCTAACGACATCGAATCCGCTCAATTGTTCTCACGGTATAGCCACATCGGAGGCGTCCGAAACGCCGGTTTGGAGGGTTGCTATGACGACGTCGGTGATCGTTGCCGGAGCCCGGACACCGATCGGCCGGCTGATGGGTTCGCTCAAGGACTTCTCGGCGACCGACCTCGGAGGGATAGCCATCACGGGGGCGTTGGAGAAAGCCGGCGTCCCGGCCTCGGCGGTGCAGTACGTGATCATGGGTCAGGTGCTGACCGCGGGCGCCGGTCAGATGCCGGCGCGACAGGCTGCGGTTGCCGCGGGCATCCCCTGGGACGTGCCCGCGCTGAGCATCAACAAGATGTGCTTGTCCGGAATCGACGCGATCGCGCTGGCCGACCAGCTGATCCGGGCTGGCGAGTTCGACGTTGTCGTTGCGGGCGGTCAGGAGTCGATGACCAAGGCCCCGCACCTGTTGATGGATAGTCGGTCTGGTTTCAAGTACGGCGACGTCACGATGCTGGACCACATGGCCTACGACGGACTGTTCGACGTGTTCACCGATCAGCCGATGGGCGCACTGACCGAGCAGCGCAACGACGTGGACCAGTTCACCCGTGCCGAGCAGGACGAATTCGCGGCGCGTAGCCACCAGAAAGCGGCCGCGGCGTGGAAGGACGGCATCTTCGCCGATGAAGTGGTGCCGGTACGGATCCCGCAGCGCAAGGGTGATCCGATCGAGTTTGCCGAGGACGAAGGCATCCGCGCCAACACGACCGCCGAGTCTTTGGCCGGGTTGAAGCCCGCGTTTCGCAAGGACGGCACCATCACCGCCGGGTCGGCGTCGCAGATCTCCGATGGCGCGGCGGCCGTGGTGGTGATGAGCAGGGCCAAGGCCGAGGAGCTGGGCCTGAGCTGGCTGGCTGAGATCGGCGCGCACGGGGTGGTCGCGGGCCCGGATTCCACCCTGCAGTCGCAGCCGGCCAACGCAATCAGGCGGGCCATCGAGCGTGAGGGCATCACCGTCGACCAGCTCGACGTGGTCGAGATCAACGAGGCGTTCTCGGCGGTTGCGCTGGCCTCGATGAAGGAACTGGGCGTCGACCCCGGGATCGTCAACATCAACGGTGGGGCGATTGCGGTGGGCCACCCGATCGGCATGTCCGGGGCGCGGATCACCCTGCACGCAGCACTGGAGCTGGCCCGGCGGGGCTCCGGGTACGCCGTCGCTGCGCTGTGCGGGGCCGGCGGTCAGGGTGACGCGCTGGTGTTGCGAGCCCGGTAGTTGCTACTACCAGTCGTAGTAGGCTGTGCTGATGGCACGTGCGATGGGCATGCGTTCGGTCGCGGGCTGGTTCCGGATCGTTGCGCTTCTGGAAGCGATGAGCTGGGTTGGTCTGCTGCTCGGGATGTACTTCAAGTACCTGGGCAGCCCGCGCACCGAGATCGGAGTGAAGATCTTCGGCCCGATCCACGGGGGACTGTTCGTTGCCTTCCTCGTGATCGGGGTGGCGGCTGCGATCACGCTGAAGTGGACGACCGGAACCTGGTTGGCGATGTTGCTGGGCGGGATTGTTCCACTCGGCAGTGTGATCTTCCTCATATGGGCTGATCGCACCGGCAGAATGTAGGCGGGGGCGTCGCCGAAGGCCCCGATACTGCCGGGGAGGACACTCCCCGAAACGGCGTGACAGACTTGTCTGCGTGACACGTCCACGTCCTTCCGTCGGCCCTGCTCTCGCTGGAGCGGTCGATCTCTCCGCACTCAAGCAACGCGCAGCCGCATCATCGCCGGGGGCGATCCCCGGAGCAGACACTGGTACCTCCGCCGGAGTGGAGATCACCGAGGCCAACCTCGAAGCCGAGGTGCTGGTCAGGTCCAGCCAGATTCCCGTCGTCGTGCTGCTGTGGTCGCCGCGCAGCGAGGCGTGCGTTCAGCTCGGCGACGCACTGGCCGCGCTGGCCGGCGCAGACCAGGGCAAATGGGCACTGGCAACGGTCAACGTCGACACCACACCTCGGGTGGCCCAGCTGTTCGGTGTGCAGGCCGTGCCGACCGTCGTCGCCCTGGCCGCCGGTCAACCGATCTCGAGTTTTCAAGGTGCGCAGCCGGCCGAGCAGCTGCGCCGCTGGGTGGACTCTTTGCTCGATGCCACCGCGGGCAAGCTCGAGGGCTCCGCCGGCGGCGAGGAAGCCGAGCAGGTTGCGCCCGAGGTGGCCGCTGCACGTGAGCATCTGGACGCCGGCGACTTCGACGCCGCGTTGCAGGCCTACCAGGCCATCCTGGACAGCAATCCCGGTCATGCCGAGGCCAAGGGCGCAGTCCGCCAGATCGTATTCCTGCAGCGTGCGACCGCGCAGAGGCAGGACGCGGTGGCGGCCGCCGACGCGGCCCCTGACGACATCGAGGCTGCCTTTGCGGCGGCCGACGTCGAGGTGCTCCAGCAGCAGACCCCGGCAGCGTTCGATCGGTTGATCGAGTTGATCAAGCGCACCACCGGAGACGACCGCGTCAAGGTTCGGGCCAGGCTGATCGAGTTGTTCGAACTTTTCGACCAGGCGGACCCCGAGGTGATCGCCGGCCGGCGCAAGCTGGCCAACGCTCTGTACTAGGCGCCGTCGGCGTCCGGAGCCACCCGGAGCGCCCGAGATCGACGAAAGGGCGCGATCTACTCGCACCTTCGCGCCCATACGTTGGTTTGGGCGAAACGGGGGTTAGGTGGGCTCGAACCAGACGGCCGACAGCGGCGGCAGGACCATCACGGCCGAGGCGGGGCGGCCGTGCCAGGGCTCGTCGCCGGCCTGCACCGAACCGTAATTGCCGATACCGGAGCCGTGGTAGATCGTCGAATCGGTGTTGATGACCTCACGCCAGCGACCGGCGTGTGGCAACCCCAGCCGGTACCGGGTGTGCTCGGAGCCGGAGAAGTTGAACACGCAGGCCATGATCGAACCGTCGTCGCCGAACCGCAGGAAGCTCAACACGTTGTTGGCCGAGTCGTTCGCGTCGATCCACGAATATCCCTCGGGGCTGCTGTCACGGGACCACATGGCTCGCCGGCTGCTGTAGACGCCGTTGATGTCGCGTACCAGACGCTGGATTCCGGTGGAGAAGCTGTTCTCCTCCAGTTGATACCAGTCCACGCCGCGTTCCTCGGACCATTCACCGCGCTGGCCGAACTCCTGGCCCATGAACAACAACTGCTTACCCGGGTGAGCCCATTGGTATGCCAGCATGCTGCGCACGCCGGCGGCCTTGGCGTGGTCGCCGCCGGGCATCCGCCCCCACAGCGTGCCCTTGCCGTGCACCACCTCGTCGTGACTTATCGGCAGTACGTAGTTCTCACTGAACGCGTAGAGCATGGAGAAGGTCATCTCGTGGTGGTGGTAGCTGCGGTGAATCGGGTCACGCTTGATGTAGCTCAGCGTGTCGTTCATCCAACCCATATTCCACTTCATCGAGAAGCCAAGGCCGCCAAGGCTGGTCGGTCGCGTCACCCCGGGCCATGACGTGGACTCCTCGGCAATGGTCACGATTCCAGGGGTCACCTTGTGTACCGTCGCGTTCAATTCCTGCAGGAACTGCACCGCCTCGAGGTTCTCCCGGCCGCCGTGCACGTTGGGCGTCCAACCGCCCTCGGGCCGCGAATAATCCAGGTAGAGCATCGACGCCACCGCATCCACCCGCAGGCCGTCGACGTGGTACTCCTGCAGCCAGTACAGGGCATTGGCCACCAGAAAGTTACGCACCTCGGGGCGGCCGAAGTCGAAAACGTAGGTACCCCAGTCGAGTTGTTCACCGCGGCGGGGATCGGAATGTTCGTACAGCGCGGTGCCGTCGAACCGGCCAAGTGCCCACGCGTCCTTGGGGAAGTGGGCTGGCACCCAGTCGATGATGACGCCGATGCCCGCCCGGTGCAGCGAATCGACCAGGAACCGGAAGTCGTCAGGTGTCCCCAACCGAGAGGTCGGCGCGTAGTACGAGGTGACCTGGTAGCCCCACGAACCACCGAAGGGGTGTTCGGCGACCGGGAGCAGTTCCACGTGGGTGAAGCCCTGAGCCAGAACGTATTCGGTCAGTTCGGTGGCCAGCTGGCGGTAGGTCAGCCCCGGGCGCCACGACATCAGATGCACCTCGAGGGTGCTCATCGGTTCGAAAACCGGGTTGCGGATGCTGCGGCGTGCCATCCAGTCGCCGTCGTTCCAGGTGTAATCGCTGACCGTGACCCGTGACGCGGTCTGGGGTGGCACCTCGGCGGCGAACGCCATCGGATCGGCCCGGTCGGTGACCGAACCGTCACGGCCGTGCACACGAAACTTGTAAAGCCCGCCCACCTGGAACCCGGGCCAGAAGAGCTCCCAGACGCCTGAGGACCCGAGTACGCGCATCGGCGCCTCGTTGCCGACCCAGCCGTTGAAGTCACCGGTCAAGGTGACGCCCTTGGCATTGGGTGCCCACACCGCGAACGCGACTCCGGTCACCACACCGTCGGCGGTGGTGAACGACCGCGGATGTGCACCGAGGATCTCCCAGAGCCGCTCATGGCGGCCCTCGGCGAACAGGTGCAGGTCCAGCTCGCCCAGAGTGGGCAGAAACCGGTATGCGTCGGCGACGGTGTGCGTCTCGCCTCCACCCGGGTAGTCGATCTGCAGCCGGTAGTCGATCAGGTCGATGAACGGCAAGGCGACCGCGAACAGCCCCGACTCGATGTGCTCGAAGGGGAAACGTTCGTTGCCAACCACCGCGACGACCGCCGCAGCGTGCGGGCGGTAGGCACGGATGACGGTGTGATCGCTGTATTCGTGGGCGCCGAGGATGGCGTGTGGATCGTGGTGCTCACCGGCCAGGAGGCGGGCCAGGTCGGCCGCGTCCGGTCGTAGGTGCGGGCTGGTCAATCGGTTGGTTCGGGTCATACCCCCTCATTCCCTGCGTAGCAGGCGCAATCGTGTCTCATCCGGTATTCGCGGCATGTTCAAGACATGCGCGACCGCCTTGGCGGGATCGAGACGTACGTAATTGGCCTGTCCCCATTGGTATTCCTCGCCGGTGATCTCGTCGCGGACCCAGAAGCGGTCGTAGTCCTCCATGCCGAGGGCCGCCATGTCCAGCCATACGGTGCCCTCCTCGGGCCCGAACGGGTTGATCGTCACCACCACCAGCACGGCATCACCGGTGGCGGGGTCGAACTTGCTGTAGGCCAGCAGCGCATCGTTGTCGATGTGATGGAACTTGATGGTGCGCATCTCCTGCAGCGCTGGGTGCAGGTGCCGAATCTCGTTGAGCCGGCTGAGGAATGGCTCGAGCGATTCGCCGCGGTTGAGGGCGTCTTCGAAATCGCGCGGCCGCAGCTCGTACTTCTCGGAGTTCAGGTACTCCTCGCTGCCCTCGTGCGCCGGTTGGTGCTCGAACAGCTCGTATCCGGAGTAGACACCCCACGAGGTGCCCATGGTGGCGGCTAGCACCGCCCTGATCGCGAACATGCCGGGACCGCCGTGTTGAAGGCTCGCGTGCAGGATGTCGGGAGTGTTGACGAACAGGTTGGGCCGCGCGTGGTCTGCGTGCGCGGCGATCCCTTCGCCGAACTCGGTGAGTTCCCACTTGGCTGTGCGCCAAGTGAAGTAGGAGTATGACTGGGTGAAACCGAGTTTGGCCAGACCGTACAGACGGGCCGGGCGGGTGAACGCCTCGGACAGGAAGATCACATCGGGATCGTCGTTCTTGACCTGACCGATCAGCCAGGCCCAGAAGTCCGGCGGTTTGGTGTGCGGATTGTCGACCCGAAAAATCTTGACCCCGTGGGACATCCAGAACCGCACCACCCGAAGAACCTCTTGATAGATCCCGGCTGGGTCGTTGTCGAAGTTCAGTGGATAGATGTCCTGGTACTTCTTCGGTGGGTTCTCGGCATAGGCAATGGTGCCGTCGGGCAGCACCGTGAACCATTCGGGGTGGCTGGTGGCCCAGGGGTGATCGGGGGCACACTGCAGGGCCAGATCCAGCGCGACCTCCATCCCCTGATCCCTGGCAGCGGTGACGAACTCGTCGAAGTCCGCGATGCTCCCCAATAGCGGGTGCACCGCGTCGTGGCCGCCTTCGGCACTGCCGATTGCCCACGGCGAACCCACGTCGCCGGGTGCCGCGGTCACAGTGTTGTTACGGCCCTTCCGGTGTACCTTGCCGATCGGGTGGATGGGCGTCAGGTAGACGACGTCGTAGCCCATTCTGGCGATACGCGGCAATGCCTGTGCTGCGGTGGCGAAGGTGCCGTGGACGGGATCGCCCTCGGCGTCCCGGCCGCCGGTGGAACGCGGGAAGATCTCGTACCACGAACTGAACCGGGCTAGCGGGCGGTCGACCCAGACACCGTACTGCTGGCCACGGGTGACGAACTCGCGCAAAGGGTACTGTGCGAGCAGCTCGGTCAGTTGTGGCGCAAGCGCGGCGCCGGCCCGGGTCAACGGATCCCCGGGCGTACGCAAGGCACGCGCCGCTTCGATCAGCGGGAGGCGCAACTGGCGCGGCACGCCGTAGGCGGCGCGCTCGAGCAGGCTCGCACCGACCAGCAAGTCATTGTTCAGTTCGGATTCACTCTGGCCTGCTTCGAGTTTGGCCGTGACGTTGTGGCTCCAGGTAGCGATCGGATCGCCCCATCCATCCACCCGGAAGGTCCACAGTCCCACGCTGTCGGGGGTGAAATGCCCGTGAAAGAGGTCCGGTGTGCGGCCCCGCGACATCGGCAGTGTCTGCGGCGTCTTGCGCGGTGTCGGCCCGATGACCGTCTCGATCGGCACCGGCTCCCGTTCCGGGCTCAGCGCCGGGGGGCCCTCGGCCAACTGCGGGTAGGCGGTGCCTAGGTAGCGGACGACAAGACTGGCCGCGACCGCATCGTGCCCTTCGCGCCATACCGTGGAGCAGACCGGTACCACCTCGCCGACGACGGCTTTGGCCGGAAACCGCCCTCCGGAGACCACAGGCTGGACGTCGTCGATCTCGATCCGACCGGACACCTGGGCACTCCTCACGTTCAGCGGCTTGAAATCTCTGGGCTCGATACCCAACCCCCGGTACTTACCCCCGTGTACCCACTCCTATACCTGACCTTCTGTCCCTGGCCTCTATCACCACCCGCCATAAACCACCGTAACGTCCAGCCCGGCCTGGCGACGGGCAAGCGTTGGAGTGGGCTGCCGTGCGCGGAGCAGAATTCTCAGTAAGGTAACGCCACGTGAAAGCGCTTCGCCGGTTCACCGTCCGTGTCCACCTGCCCGACCGGCTGGCCGCACTGGAACGGCTCTCGATCAACCTGCGTTGGTCGTGGGAGAAGTCGACACAGGATCTGTTCGCCGCCATCGACGAGCAACTCTGGCAGCAGGTCGGCCACGATCCGGTGGCGCTGCTGGGCGGTGTCAGTCCGCAACGGCTGGACGAACTCGCCGCCGACGAATCGTTTCTCAGACGTCTCGATGCCCTGGCCGCGGACCTGGACGACTACCTCACTCGTCCGCTCTGGTATCAACAGCAGCGCGCGGAGGGTGTCGAACTGCCCGAGGGCATCGCGTACTTCTCGATGGAGTTCGGCGTCGCCGAGGTGTTACCGAACTACTCCGGCGGACTGGGCATCCTCGCCGGTGACCATCTCAAGTCGGCCTCGGATCTGGGACTGCCGCTCATCGCGGTCGGGTTGTACTACCGCTCGGGTTACTTCCGCCAGTCGTTGACCGCCGAGGGGTGGCAGCACGAGAGCTATCCGTCGATCGATCCGCAGGGACTACCGCTGCGGTTGCTCACCGACGACAGCGGTTCGCCGGTGCTGGTGGAGATCGCGCTGCCGGAGTCCGGTCGGCTGCGTGCTCGGGTTTGGGTCGCACAGGTCGGGCGAATCCCGTTGCTGCTGTTGGATTCGGACATCCCGGCCAACGATCACGAACTCCGTGGTGTCACCGACCGGCTCTACGGCGGCGATCAAGAGCACAGGATCAAACAAGAGATTCTGGCCGGCATCGGCGGGGTGCGAGCGGTCCGGGCGTTTACCGCGATCGAGGGCCTGCCGGACCCCGAGGTGTTCCACATGAACGAGGGGCACGCCGGGTTTCTGGGGGTCGAACGCATCCGCGAGCTGATGGCCGACTCCGGGCTCGACTTCGACACAGCGCTGACAGTCGTGCGGTCCAGCACGGTGTTCACCACGCACACTCCGGTGCCCGCCGGTATCGACCGGTTCCCGGTGGAAATGGTCCGGCACTACTTCGGCAGTGTGGCCGCCGGCCCGATGGCCGAATCGCCGCTGCTGCCCGGTGTGCCGCTGGAGCGCATCGTTGCCTTCGGAGCCGAGGACGATCCGTCGAAGTTCAACATGGCGCACATGGGATTGCGGCTGGCGCAGCGTGCCAATGGTGTGTCCCTGCTGCATGGTCGGGTCAGCCGGCGCATGTTCAACGAGTTGTGGCCGGGCTTCGATGCCGACGAGGTTCCGATCGGCTCGATCACCAACGGCGTGCACGCGCCGACGTGGGCGGCTCCGCAGTGGCTGCAGCTCGGTCGCGAGTTGCTGGGAGAGGAGTCGCCGGCTGAGCCGGCGGTGTGGGAGCGGATGCGACAGGTCGACCCCGGTCACATGTGGTGGATCCGGTCGCAGCTACGCGCATCGCTCGTCGAGGACGTGCGGGAACGGTTGCGTCGATCTTGGCTGGAGCGCGGCGCCTCTGACGCGGAACTGGGTTGGATTGCAACGGCTTTCGATCCGGACGTACTGACCATCGGGTTCGCCCGGCGAGTCCCGACGTACAAACGGCTCACGCTGATGCTGCGCGACCCTCAGCGTCTCGAGAGCCTGCTGCTGAACGATGATCAACCGATCCAGCTGATCGTCGCGGGAAAGTCGCACCCGGCCGACGACGGCGGCAAGGCTCTGATCCAACAGGTCGTGCAGTTCGCCGACCGGCCCGAGGTGCGGCACCGCATCGCCTTCCTGCCGGACTACGACATGTCGATGGCGCGCCAGTTGTATTGGGGTTGCGACGTGTGGCTGAACAATCCGCTGCGGCCGCTCGAGGCGTGCGGAACGTCAGGCATGAAGAGCGCGCTGAACGGCGGGTTGAATCTGTCCATTCGGGACGGCTGGTGGGACGAGTGGTTCGACGGCGAGAACGGCTGGGAGATCCCGACCGCAGCCGGTGTGCTCGACGAGAGCCGCCGCGACGACCTGGAGGCGTCGGCACTCTACGATCTGCTCCAGAATTCGGTCGCACCGACCTTCTACGAGCGCGACGAGCGCGGCATTCCGGCCCGGTGGGTGCAGATGGTGCGGCATACCCTGCAGGTCCTGGGGCCGAAGGTGCTGGCGTCCCGGATGGTGCGCGACTACACCCAGATGTACTACGCACCGGCGGCTAGGTCGCGACGGGCGACGGTGGCCACCGTCGACGGGCTGCCGTTGGGAGCCGCACGGGAACTGGCCGCCTTCCGGCAGCGCGTGCAGGAGGCCTGGCCGAAGGTTGAGATCACCGATGTCGATAGCTACGGGTTGTCGGGCGCGCCCTTGCTGGGCTCGGAGCTGACGCTGACCGCGACGGTGCAGCTGTCGGACCTTCGTCCCGACGAAGTCGTGTTGGAGGCCGTGTTGGGCCGGGTCGACGGCGATGGATCGATCCTGCAACCGGTCATCGTGCCGATGGCCCATACCGGTACATCCGACGGCTCCGAGACGTTCTCGGTGACAACGCCGCTGCCGGTCGCCGGCGCCGTCGGCTACACGGTGCGGCTGCTGCCGCATCATCGGCTGCTGGCCGGCGGCAACGAACTGGGGCTCATCGCGTTCGCCTGACGGTTCACCGACAGACCGATCAGGCGAACCGTTTCAAGCATTGATTCTCGTCGCCGAGAACGCCTACCCGGAAGGCGTCGATCCGGGCGAACCCGGATGGCACCGACTCGCCGTTGACATCGCTGGCGGCGAGTGCGTTGGTCAGCATGCCCGATACTGCTTCGTCCAGGTCGCCGGCGGTCAGCGCGATGGTGGCGCCGTCGGGGGTGGCGACCTCGCTGGACATCTTGGTGGTGGCCACCCCGGTCAGGCAGGCGGTGCGCAACGCCGCCGCGGCGGTGTCGAGTTGCAGTCCGCCGTGCTGCTGCTGCATCGCCAGCGTGTAACGGGAAACCAGAACCGAATAGGCGGTGTTGTCGCCGGTAACCAGGCCATCGGTATCCGAGCCTCCGAAGGGATTGCCCATCATCCGCAGTTCAGGCAGGTCGACGACGATGGTGTTGGTTGCCGGGCAGTACGACGCGGGTGGGCTGGGGCGAGCGTCCGCGCACTGCGCGGCTTCCAGGGTGTCGAAGCTCAGCGCGGGCGGATCGGCCGGGTCGAACAGGACTCCCATGGCGTCGACGATTGAGCGCACCGAATCCTCGGTCACCGGGAGTTCGCCGGTTTGATCGTCGGGCAGCAGTACCGGCAGGTCACCACGGCGCTGCGCGATCTCCTTCAGGTCGATGCCGGTGCACGCCGTGGCGCCGTCGGTGAAGCCGAACTGGAACGCCGAGACGCGTTCGAAGGCCGAACCGTGCTCGTCCACCCCGACATCGGGGTCGCTCTCGTTGAGCAGGGGGTCACGGAAAGCGATCACCGCGGCCAGAACTTTGTTCAACCCGTCGGCGGTGCTCAGGGTGAAGCGCTGCGAATCTCCCTCGGCGACCCACCGCATGTATGCACCGGCGAAGCAGTCGGCTTGCTGTTCGCCGACCAGCGTCGGGGTGCCTTTCCTGGTGATGCGCGCCTGGCGTGCGACCACGTGGCCATACTCATGGGCCAGCACCAGCACCACCGCCATGTCGCCGTTCGCCGTGTGTAGCGCGGGCAGCAGCCGCCCGCGGTCCCACCCGATGATGTCTTCGGCGTAGCAGAATGCCGCGTTCTCCAGCCCGTAGGTGTACTTGCCGCAGAACTCACCGCCGAATCCGCCGGCATCCCAGGAGACGAGGTCATCGACTGGGGTGAACTCGTCGTCGAAGGCCTGCGGATAGGTGAACTCCCAGAACTCCTCGATGTCGCTGACGGCGCTGGCGGCGAGCCGGTCGATGTTCCCGCCGTCGGTGTCGGTGACGTCCCGCGCGGGTTTTCGCGCGTCGGGCCGCAGCCCGGTCGGTCCGTCGACGGCGGGCATGCCGGCGACGTAGAACGGATCATCGAAGACCGACACCGGTTTGCCGTAGAGCGTGGTGCTGCACCCCGCGGCCGCCGTAACAGCAACGGCCGCGACCAGCGCACCGCCCAGGTGCCGTCGCCTCATTCCGTTCTGTCCCTTCCGAACCTACTCGCGACCCGTTCGTGATCGGCTGCCTCCACGATAGTGAAACCGATCAGCCGGTGCGTAGCCTTTCCAGTGCCCTGCGCACCAGTGCTCCGTCGGTCGTCGCCCAGAACGGTGGCAGTGAGGCGCGCAGGTACCCGCCGTAGCGGGCAGTCGCCATCCGAGAGTCGAGCACCGCGACGACGCCGCGGTCGTCGATGCGGCGCAGCAAACGCCCCGAGCCCTGGGCGAGCAGTAGCGCGGCATGGCTGGCGGCCACCGCCATGAACCCATTCCCGCCCCGTGCGGAGACGGCGCGTTGCCGGGCGGTCAGCAGCGGGTCGTCGGGGCGGGGGAACGGAATCCGGTCGATCAGCACCAGAGACAGCGAAGGGCCGGGCACATCGACGCCTTGCCACAGTGACAAGGTGCCGAACAGCGAGGCCTCCACGTTGTCGGCGAACTGCTGAACCAGTGCCGACGTGGTGTCCTCACCCTGGCAGAGCACTGGCGTCGACAGCCGTGCGCGCATCTCTTCGGCGGCCTCGCGTGCGGCCCGCATCGACGAGAACAGGCCGAGCGTTCGACCGCCTGCGGCGGTGATCAACGCTTCGATCTCGGTGAGCTGTTCGGCTGATCCGGTGCCGTTGCGGCCGGGCGACGGCAAGTGCGCCGCAACGTAGAGGATCGCTGACTGAGCGTGCTGGAACGGGGAACCGACGTCGATACCACGCCATCTGATCGGTGGCTGCGGATCCGGCTTCTGCCCCTCATCGGTGAGACCCCACGCCGATGCCATCGCATCGAAGGCGCCACCGAGAGTCAGGGTCGCCGATGTCAGAACCGTGGTGGAGCGCTGAAAAACGTTTGTGCGCAACAACTCCGACACCGACAGCGGAGCGATGCGCAGCACTGCCCGGGCGCGGTTGTCCGAGACTGCCGACGGCGGCGATGCCGACCCGGGGTGGGCGACCCAGACCACGTCGGCGCGGTCGGCAACGGCGGGCTCGAACGAGCCCAGGATGCGCGATGCCGTGTCGGAGACGTCGGAGAGGGCCGTGACGGCTTCGGCGCGCGCGGGGGCGGTCTTCGGTTCGCTGGCGGCGCTGTCGATCTCGGTTCGGCAGCGGTTCGCCGCGTCACGCAGCGCCGCGAGGTGGGTCGCAGCCTCGGCATCGAGGAAGTCCATGCGTCCGGGTTCGCGGTCGTGGATCACCGACGACACCGTCGCGGCGGCGGCCTCGAGCCGGCGCGCGGTCTCAGCGGAAACCAGGCGGGCGGCCCGACGGTGCGCGACGCCCATCGATGTCGCCGACAACTCTGCGGTGGCAACCGATGTCACCCGGTCGACAAGTTCGTGTGCCTCGTCGATGACGAGCAGCCGATGATCGGGTAGCACAGCCGCATCGGAGATGGCATCGATGGCCAGCAGCGCATGATTGGTGACGACCACGTCGGCCTGGCCGGCCTTGTCGCGGGCACGTTCGGCGAAACAGTCTGCGCCAAACGGGCAGCGCGCCACCCCGATGCATTCCCGGGCCGAGACGCTGACCTGGGCCCACGACCGGTCCGGCACACCGGGCCGCAACTCGTCGCGGTCGCCGGTGTCGCTGGTCGACGACCATTCGGTGAGACGCCGGACATCGCGTCCCAGTGCCGAGGACACGATGGGTTCGAACAGCTCCTCCTGCGACCGGTCTTCGGGTTCAGCCGCACCATCGTTGTGGACCTTGTTCAGGCACAGGTAGTTTCCGCGACCCTTGAGCAGCGCGAAATCCGGCCGTCGGGGCAGTGCGTCGGTGAGCGCATCCGCCACCCGGGGTAGGTCACGGTCGACCAGCTGGCGTTGCAGCGCGATGGTGGCCGTCGAGACCACCACCGGCTCACCGTCGGCGACCGCGCGTACCAGGGCCGGCA
Source organism: uncultured Mycobacterium sp. (assembly GCA_964513475.1). Lineage (GTDB taxonomy): Bacteria > Actinomycetota > Actinomycetes > Mycobacteriales > Mycobacteriaceae > Mycobacterium. The sequence goes on from CAZEMS010000033.1 coordinate 14,235, forward strand.
CCAGGTAGGCCAGTGACTTGCCGGTCCCGGTACCGGCCTGCACGGCCAGGTGTTCGCCGGAGTCGAAGGCGCGAGCGATCGCCTGCGCCATCTCGATCTGGCCGGTGCGTTCGGTACCGCCCAACGCGGCGACCGCCCGGGCCAGTAATTCGGTGACATCACCTGCGCTGGGCGTGGTTCCTCCTACCGGATGGGCCGGTTCGGGGCCGGTGTGGCGATTCGGGTGGGAATCGCCGGCTCGCCGCGGGACAACTCGAGCCCGTCGCGGGGCAAGCTGAGCAACCCCGCCGCCACCTTGTCCCGCGCGGTTTCCAGGCTGAGATTCGCCGTCGGCTCACCGGAGCGCACCAGCGGTACCGTCAGTTCGCGCCCGTCGGCCGCCGCAGCGTCCGGCGGCGTCTGGGCGGCCGGGTAAACGACCTCCTCCAGATAGGTGCCCGCTCGGGTGATCAATCGCCGAGCCCGTTTGCGTCCGCCGTGGGATTCCTTGTGGGTGCTGCGCTTACCGACCGGAATACCGTCCACCTCCACCAGTTTGTAGACCATCCCGGCGGTCGGCGCTCCGGAACCGGTGACCAGCGAGGTGCCGACGCCGTAGCTGTCGACCGGCTCGTCGGCCAGCGCGGCGATGGCGAACTCGTCGAGATCGCCGGACGCGACGATCTTGGTGCCGGTAGCTCCGAGTCCATCGAGCTGACCGCGGACCCTCCGGGCCAGCACGCCCAGGTCGCCGGAGTCGATGCGGACCGCACCGAGGGATGGACCGGCGACCGCCACCGCGTTGGCCACCCCTGCGGTGGTGTCATAGGTGTCGACCAGCAGCGTGGTGCCGACGCCGAGCGCGTCGACCTGGGCGCGGAACGCCGCACGTTCCCACCCGTCTGTCGGCTGCCCGGGCTGCCGGTCTTCGGGGGCGGAATCCTGGGTGTAGAGCAGGGTGAAGGCGTGCGCACTGGTACCCAGCGCCGGCACGCCGTAGCGGCTGCGGGCCTGCAGGTTTGACGATCCCGCGAAGCCGGCGACGTAGGCGGCGCGTGCCGCCGCCACTGCCGCCCGTTCGTGGGTACGCCGCGAGCCCATCTCGATCAGCGGACGGCCGGCGGCCGCAACGACCATTCGGGCAGCCGCCGAGGCGATCGCCGTGTCGTGATTGAAGATCGACAGCGCCAGCGTCTCGAGCAGGACGCACTCAGCGAAGCTGCCGTGAACGGTCAGTACCGGTGAACCGGGGAAATAGAGCTCCCCCTCGGCGTACCCGTCGATGTCGCCGCGGAAGCGGTGCCCGGCCAGGAATGACAGGGTTCGTTCATCGAGGGTGCCGTCGTCGACATACTCCGTGAGCGCGGAGAGGGCGGCGTCGTCGAAGGTGAACTGCGCCAGAGCCTCCAGGAATCGGCCGGTCCCGGCGACGACGCCGTAGCGGCGACCTTCCGGCAACCGGCGGGCGAACAGCTCGAAGCTGGTGCGTCGGTGCGCGGTGCCGTCGCGCAATGCCGCCGCCAGCATGGTCAACTCGTACTTGTCGGTCAGCAGCGCGACGCTCACCCCGCAACCGTAACGGTGTCACTGTTGTCTCGGGATGCCGGCGCCGGACGGTTATCCTGGCCTTATGCCTACCCCAGCGCGAACCCTCCCGGGAACTCGCGAGGAGACGGACGTCGCCGCGGTAGACGCTGCTGACACACCCTGGGTGACTATCGTCTGGGACGATCCCGTCAACCTCATGACATACGTGACCTACGTCCTGCAGAAGCTGTTCGGCTACAGCGAGCCGCATGCGAACAAGCTGATGCTGCAGGTGCATAACGAGGGCAAGGCGGTGGTTTCGGCCGGCAGCCGCGAGTCCATGGAGGTCGACGTGTCCAAACTGCATGCGGCCGGACTGTGGGCCACGATGCAGCGGGACCGCTGACGCGTGCGCAAGTGGAAGCGGGTCGAAACCGCCACCGGCCCGCGCTTCCGTTCGGCACTTGCCGAACACGAGGCCGCGCTGCTGGGAAGCCTGGTCACCTCGATGCTCGGCATGCTCGACGAGCGCGGGTCCTCAGCTCCCGCAGATGAACTGGAGAACATCACCGGCATGAAGGCGGGTAATCCGCGACCGCCGGAAGACGACACCATGCGGCGATTGCTACCGGACTTTTTCCGGGCTGAGGTTGACGACCCAGCCGGGCCGGGTGAGGTCGACGACCCAGCCGGGGCGGGTGAGTTCGACGACACCGCCCCGCCGGGTCGGGTCGACGACCCGGCCCCGCCGGGCGAGGCTGAGAGCCTCAACAGCGCGTTGCGCAGCCTGCACGAACCGAAGATCATCGACGCCAAACGCGATGCGGCACAGCGTCTGTTGCAGACGCTGCCAGACGGTGGCGGGAAGTTCGAGATCACCGAATCCGATGCGCACGCATGGGCCGCGGCGGTCAACGACGTACGGCTGGCGCTTGGCACGATGCTGGAGGTGGGCCCGGGCGGACCCGAGCGGTTGCCGACCGGTCACCCGATGGCCGGGCACCTCGACGTGTATCAATGGTTGACCGTCCTCCAGGAATACCTGGTGCTGGGGCTGACGGGCCGGTCGTCCGGGTGATCGGCGATCGAGCGGGGAGTGCGACGTGACCGGGATGATCACCGACGTCGGCGGCATCCGCGTCGGCCATCATCACCGTCTCGACCCCGACGCCGGCTTGGGTTCGGGCTGGGCCAGCGGCACCACGGTGATACTCACCCCGCCTCACACCGTCGGCGCGGTCGACGTTCGCGGGGGCGCGCCGGGATCGCGGGAAACCGATCTGCTCGACCCCGCCAACTCGGTGCGCCACGTCGATGCGGTGGTGCTCTCGGGCGGCAGCGCCTACGGGCTGGCCGCTGCCGACGGCGTGATGACCTGGCTGGAAGAGCGACAGCGTGGAGTTTCCTTCCCCACCGGCGTAGTGCCCATCGTGCCGGCCGCGGTGATCTTCGATCTGCCGGTGGGGGGCTGGAGCTGCCGCCCGACCAGGGAGTTCGGGTACGCCGCGGCGCAGAAAGCCGGCGCCGAAGTCGGCACCGGCACCGTCGGTGCCGGGGTGGGTGCGCGCGCCGGCGTGCTCAAAGGCGGAGTTGGCACGGCATCCACCAGGTTGGAATCGGGCGTCACGGTCGGCGCGCTGGTAGTGGTGAACTCGGCGGGAAACATCGCCGACACCGCCACCGGCCTGCCCTGGCAGACCGACCTCGTCGAGGAGTTCGGCTTGACCCGTCCGCCTGCCGATCAGGTTCGGTGCTACGCCGAACGCGATCGCGAATACAGCGTGCTCAACACCACGATCGCGGCCGTGGCCACCGACGCTGCGCTGAGTCCCGCCGGTTGTCGCCGGGTGGCGATGGCCGCCCAGGACGGCTTGGCCCGCGCCATCCGGCCGGCGCACACACCGCTGGACGGCGACACGGTTTTTGCGCTGGCAACCGGGGCTATCGCGGTGGAACCACCGCCGGACACGCCGTCATCGTTGTCTCCAGAGATGGCGCTGGTCACCAGCGTGGGAGTGGCCGCGGCGGATTGTCTGGCCCGCGCGATTCTCGGCGGCGTGCTGGCCGCAGAGTCGGTGGCTGGAATACCGGCCTACCGGGACCTGTTGCCCGGAGCGTTCCGGTGAGGGTTTCACCGGGCTTTGCCACACGGCAGGGGAGGCGACGGTGCTGGTGATCCGGGCCGATCTGGTCGACGCCATGGTCAACCACGCCCGCGCGGACCATCCCGACGAGGCGTGCGGCGTGCTGGCCGGCCCCGAGGGGTCCGACCGTCCCGAGCGGCACATCGCGATGGTCAACGCCGAACGCTCGCCGACCTTCTACCGATTCGACTCGATGGAACAGCTCAGGGTCTGGCGGGCACTGGAAGATGCCGGCGATGAGGTGGTCGTCATCTACCACTCGCACACCGCGACCGAGGCATATCCGAGCCGAACCGACATCGCCTACGCGTCCGAACCGGATGCGCATTACGTGCTGATCTCCACACGTGACCCGAACGAGCACGAGCTGCGCAGCTACCGGATCGTCGATGGTGTGGTCACCGAGGAACCCGTCAAGATCGAAACCGATAAGTGACACCCAGAACCGAAAGGCCCCACCGATGAGCGTCACCGTGTCAATCCCCACAGTCCTGCGTGCCCACACCGGCGGCGAGAAGCGGGTGGTGGCCTCCGGGGCGACGCTCAAAGATGTGATCGACGACCTCGAAGCCAACTACTCGGGCATCTCCGAGCGGCTGATCGACTCGGCGACCGCCGGCAAGCTGCACCGCTTCGTCAACGTCTACGTCAACGACGAGGACGTCCGGTTCTCCGGCGGGCTGGACACCGAGATCTCCGACGGTGACTCAGTCACCATTCTGCCCGCCGTCGCCGGTGGTTAGGCGGTCGCGTTGACCCGCTACGACTCGCTTCTCGAGGCACTCGGCGATACCCCGCTGGTCGGTCTGCAGCGGCTCTCGCCGCGGTGGGGCGACAAGGCGGACCCGAGCGCTGACGGGAATGACGCCGTGCCACATGTGCGGCTGTGGGCCAAGTTGGAGGACCGCAATCCCACCGGGTCGATCAAGGACCGCCCGGCGCTGCGGATGATCGAGGAAGCCGAGCGCCACGGCGAACTGGCGCCGGGCGCCACCATCTTGGAACCCACCAGCGGCAACACCGGGATTTCGCTGGCGATGGCGGCCCTGCTCAAGGGCTACCGGCTGATCTGCGTCATGCCGGAAAACACCTCGGTTGAGCGCCGCCAACTGCTGGAGTTGTACGGCGCGCAGATAGTCTTCTCACCGGCCGAGGGCGGCTCGAACACCGCCGTCGCACGCGCCAAAGAACTTGCGGCGCAGAACCCTTCCTGGGTGATGCTCTATCAGTACGGCAACCGAGCCAACACCGATGCGCACTACTACGGCACCGGGCCCGAGTTGCTTGCAGACCTGCCCGAGATCACGCACTTCGTCGCGGGTCTGGGCACCACCGGAACCCTGATGGGCGTGGGCCGCTACCTACGCGAACAGGTGCCCGGGGTGCAGATCGTGGCCGCCGAACCGCGCTACGGCGAAGGGGTCTACGCGCTGCGCAACATCGACGAGGGGTTCATCCCCGAGCTGTACGACCCGGACGTGTTGACCACGAGGTACTCGGTGGGCTCCTTCGATGCCGTCAAACGCACCCGGGAGCTGGTACGTCAGGAGGGCATCTTCGCCGGCATCTCCACCGGAGCGGTGCTGCACGCCGCGCTGGGCATGGCGGTCAAAGCCGTGGACGCCGGCAAGCGCGCGGACATCGCGTTCGTGGTGGCCGACGCGGGGTGGAAGTATCTGTCGACCGGTGCCTACGCCGGTAGCCTGGACGAAGCCGAGGATGCGCTGGAAGGGCAGTTATGGGCATGACGGGCCGGCGGGCAGACCACGCATGACCTCGACCGGGTATCCGGGCGCTTCGGGTCAGCAGCAACCGCAGAAGCGGCCGGCATGGGTGGTCGGCGGCGTCACCATCCTGTCCTTCGTCGCCCTGCTCTACGTCATCGAGATCGTCGATTCGCTCTCCGGTCACCGCCTCGACGACAACGGCATCCGGCCGCTGGAGACCGAGGGGTTGCTCGGCATCGTCTTCGCGCCGCTACTGCACTCGAACTGGCAACACCTGATCGCCAACACCGGCCCGGCCCTGGTGCTCGGGTTCCTGATGACGCTGGCCGGGTTGTCGCGGTTCATCTTCGCCACCGCGATCGTCTGGATTCTCGGCGGACTGGGCACCTGGCTGATCGGCAACCTCGGTACGCCACCCGGATACGAGACCAACCACATCGGCGCCTCCGGGCTCATCTTCGGCTGGCTGACCTTTCTCATCGTGTTCGGGTTCTTCACCCGCAAGGCGTGGGAGATCGTCGTCGGCGTGATCGTCTTGTTCGTCTACGGCAGCATCCTGCTCGGGATGCTGCCCGGCACGTTCGGGGTCTCCTGGCAGGGTCACTTGTGTGGCGCCCTTGCCGGTGTGGTCGCGGCCTACCTGTTGTCCGGTCCGGAGCGCAAGGCGCGTGAGCTCCGCAAACACCCGACCTCACAGCCGCGCCTGGGATCGTGACCGGCGCCTTCGCCCCGGTGGGGATCTTCGACTCCGGAGTCGGCGGGCTCACGGTCGCGCGGGCCATCATCGACCAGCTGCCCGACGAGGACATCATCTATGTCGGTGACACGGCCAACGGTCCCTACGGCCCGCTGACCATCCCGCAGATCCGCTCACATGCTCTCGCGATCGGCGATGACCTCGTCGGCCGAAAGGTCAAGGCGCTGGTGATTGCGTGCAACTCGGCATCGTCGGCGTGTCTGCGCGACGCTCGGGAGCGCTATGCGCCGGTGCCGGTCGTCGAGGTGATCCTGCCCGCGGTTCGGCGTGCGGTTGCGGCCACCCGCAACGGGCGCATCGGCGTCATCGGCACTGCCGCGACCATCTCGTCGGGCGCCTACCAGGACGCGTTCGCCGCGGCCCGCGACACAGAGGTGTTCGGGGTGGCGTGTCCTCGTTTCGTCGACTTCGTCGAGCGCGGTGTCACCAGTGGACGGCAGGTTCTCGGCCTGGCCGAGGGCTACCTGGAGCCGCTTCAGCGCGCCGGCGTCGACACCCTCGTGCTGGGGTGCACCCACTATCCGATGCTGTCCGGGCTGATTCAACTGGCGATGGGCGATCAGGTGACGTTGGTTTCCAGTGCCGAGGAGACGGCCAAGGATCTGCTGCGTGTGCTCAGCGAATCGGATCTGCTGCGCCCGCATGACGCCGGGCCGGCGCGACGACAATTCGAGGCCACCGGAGACCCTCAGGAGTTCACTGCGCTGGCCGCCAGATTCCTCGGGCCGACCCTGGACGGGGTCCGACCAGTGCGTCGTCAGCTGCACGCGCAAACCTGACGCTGCCCGCCGAAAGCGGTGAAGTGCTCGTCAAGGGCATATGTGACGTGGCAAGCTAGTGAACGTGCGAATCACCGTGCTCGGTTGCTCCGGCAGTGTCGTCGGGCCCGATTCGCCCGCCTCGGGCTACCTGTTGACCGCGCCGGACACGCCGCCGTTGGTCATCGACTTCGGCGGTGGGGTGCTCGGTGCGCTGCAGCGGTACACCGATCCGGGCTCGGTACATGTGCTGTTGTCGCACCTGCACGCCGACCACTGCCTGGATCTGCCGGGCCTGTTCGTCTGGCGTCGTTACCACCCGTCGCCGCCTAAGGGTCGCGCCCTGATGTACGGGCCGACGAAGACGTGGTCGCGGCTGGGAGCGGCTTCCTCCCCGGAAGGCGCGGAGATCGACGACTTCTCCGACATATTCGAGATCCGCAAATGGGTCGACAAACAGCCGGAACAGATCGGTGCACTGACGGTGACCCCGATGTTGGTCTGCCACCCGACCGAGTCCTACGGAATGCGGTTCACCGACCCCTCGGGGGCGACCTTCGTCTACAGCGGAGACACCGGCGACTGCGACGCGGTGGTCGAGTTGGCCCGCGACGCGGACGCCTTCCTCTGCGAGGCGTCCTGGACGCATTCAGTTGACCGACCGCCTAACCTGCATCTGTCCGGCACCGAGGCCGGCCGGATCGCGGCCAGGGCTGGTGTTCGCGAACTGCTGTTGACGCACATCCCGCCGTGGACGTCGCGTGAGGACGTCACCAGCGAGGCGAAGGCGGAATTCGACGGGCCGATGCATGCGGTGATGTGCGGAGAGGCATTCGAAGTCACCCGCCGCTGACGGTTAGGGTTGGCGGATGTCCAGACGAGAAGACGGCCGGCTCGACGAGGAACTGCGTCCGGTGGTGCTCACCCGCGGCTTCACCTCCCACCCTGCCGGGTCGGTGCTGGTCGAGTTCGGCGAGACCCGCGTACTGTGCACGGCCTCGGTCACCGAGGGTGTGCCCCGCTGGCGGAAGGGTTCGGGGCACGGTTGGCTGACCGCGGAGTACGCGATGCTGCCGGCAGCGACCCACGACCGCTCCGATCGGGAGTCGGTGAAGGGCCGCATCGGCGGTCGCACCCAGGAGATCAGCCGGCTGATCGGGCGGTCGCTGCGGGCCTGTATCGACCTGGGCGCACTGGGCGAGAACACCATCGCGATCGACTGCGACGTGCTGCAAGCCGACGGCGGCACCCGGACTGCGGCCATCACCGGCGCCTATGTGGCGCTGGCCGACGCGGTGACCTACCTCGCCGCGGCCGAGCGGCTCTCGGATCCCCGGCCGCTGTCGTGCGCGATCGCCGCCATCAGCGTCGGCGTGGTGGACGGACGGGTCCGCGTCGACCTGCCCTACGCGGAGGATTCGCGAGCCGAGGTCGACATGAACGTCGTTGCCACCGACACCGGGACGCTGGTCGAGATCCAGGGCACCGGTGAGGGTGCGACATTCCCGCGCTCGACACTGGACAGGATGCTCGACGCGGCGCTGGCGGCCTGCGACCAACTCTTCGAGGTTCAGCAGGCCGCGCTGGCGCAGCCCTATCCCGGTTCGCTGCCGGAGCCGACCAGTCCGCCGAAGAAGGCGTTCGGGAGCTGAAGAACTGGTGGCGGCCCACTCACACCAGATCACTGACGGTTGACGAGATCGGACTCGTCCACGAGGTCGGGCAGGCTTGCTGGATACGCGTGGATGAGCGCGGTGGCAAGTCTGGGAACGGCCTGGGTGAGGGTGTGCTCGGCATGGTGCGCCAAACGGTGGGCATCGGTGAGGCTGGTAGTGGGGTCTATATCGAGTTTCGCGTCCGCGTGAAGCCGGTGACCGATCCAGCGCATCCGGATACTACGCACCGCAACGACGCCCGGTTCGCCGGCGAGGGCATGTTCGGCCTTGGTCACCAGTTCGGGGTCAACCCCATCCAGCAACCGGCCGAAGACATCCCTGGCGGCACTGACTAATACGGCGATGATCGCAAGCGTGATCACCAGTCCGATGATCGGATCGGCTAGCGGGAAGCCGAGCGCAACGCCGGCAGCGCCGAGAACCACTGCCAGCGAGGTGAATCCATCAGTACGGGCGTGCAGTCCATCAGCGATCAACGCGGCCGAGCCGATCTGGCGGCCGGTGCGGATACGGTAGAGCGCGACCAGTTCATTGCCGATGAAGCCGACAACGCCGGCAGCGGCGACCCATCCGAGGTTGTCGATCGCAACGGGGTGGATCAACCGACGTACTGCTTCGTATCCGGCAACGATCGCAGACAGGGCGATCATCGTGACGACGAACACCCCGGCGAGGTCTTCGACGCGTCCGAGGCCGTATGTGTAGCGTTTGCTCGCCGCGCGACGTCCGAGCACGAACGCGATCCACAACGGTATCGCGGTCAACGCGTCGGAAAAGTTGTGGATGGTGTCGGCGGCTAGGGCGATCGACCCCGAGATGCTCACGATTAGTACCTGGAACGCGGCTGTGACGGCTAAGGCGAACAGGCTGATCTTCACCGCACGGACACCGATCTCGCTGGACTCCAGCGCGCTGTCCACACTCTCGACGCTGTCGTGGCTATGCGAGACGAATATCTCGCCTAGCACCCCACGCAGTCCGCCGGGGTGTTTGTGCCCGCTCTCGTCGGGATGACCGGCTGGCGAATGAGGGCGATGCGTGTGTTCGCCGGTCATAGCCCTTGCGACATCTTGGTGTCGCTGTGCAATGCGGTCAGCTCGCGTTCGCTTTGGTGGTGTCCGGGAATGCCGGGTCCAGCGTGCTCGGCGTTGAAGACTGCGTCACTGACGAGCTGCCGGATGTGTTCGTTCTCCAGGCTGTAGAAGATCGTTGTGCCCTCGCGGCGAGTCCGCACCAAACGCGCCATGCGCAGCTTTGCCAGATGCTGCGACACGGATGCGGCAGGTTTGCCGACATGTTCGGCGAGGTCGCCGACCGACAATTCACGGTCCGTCAGCGCCCACAACACCTGTACCCGGGTGGGATCAGCGAGCATCCGGAACACCTCGACCATCAGGCCGACTTGATCGGCATCCAGCCGCCGCCGGCATTGTCCACTATCTGCACTCATAAGCAGATAGTAGAACACCCGATCGGATCGGCCGGATTTTGCCTTGCGCGCGTCTCTACGCTGAGTTGATGCGCTAGACCGGGGACAGTGAGTAGGCACGCAAAGACATTGCTTAGGAATACGTGGTGACTGATCTGCTGGTAGCCAGCCGCAACCCGAAGAAGCTGGCCGAACTGCGCCGGGTGCTGGACACCGCCGGGGTGTCCGGCCTGAGGCTGTTGTCGCTCAGCGATGTGGTGCCGTTCGACGAGGCTCCCGAGACCGGCGCGACCTTCGAGGAGAACGCACTGGCCAAGGCTCGCGACGCGTTCAGGGCTACCGGCCTTGCGGTGGTCGCCGATGATTCGGGTCTGGCGGTGGACGCCCTCAACGGCATGCCCGGTGTGTTGTCGGCTCGGTGGTCGGGTTTTGACGGCGATCCAGGCGGCCGGGACGCCGCCAACACCGCACTGGTGCTGGCCCAACTGCGCGACGTCCCCGACGATCGCCGGGGCGCGGCCTTCGTTTCGGCCTGCGCGCTGGTGTTCGGCCCCGGTGAACAGGACACCAGGGTGGTACGCGGGGTCTGGCACGGGCGGATCGTGCATGAGCCGCGTGGGGACAGGGGCTTCGGCTACGACCCAGTGTTCGTTCCGCAGGGCGAACACCGCACGGCGGCACAATTGACGCCGGCCGAGAAGGATGCGGCCTCGCATCGAGGCCGGGCACTTGCCCAGCTGGTCCCGGCGCTGCGTGCGCTCGTCACCTGAGTGGTCACAGACCGAAGCGCGCGGTCAGCTCCTTGGTCTGGATCTGCTCGACGATGATGCCCAACAGCGGGATCGTGCCGGCCAGCAGAATCCCGACGGTCTTTCCGATCGGCCAGCGCACCTTCACCGCGAGGTTGGCGGTCAGTAGCAGATAGACGAAGTACACCCAGCCGTGAACCACGCCGATCCAGCCAAGGCTGTCGTCGCCGAACCCATACTTCGCGACCATCTCGTAGCAGAGGGCGATCAGCCAGATACCGGTCGTCCAGGCCAGTATCCGGTATCCGCGCAGCGCCTTGCGGATCGTCTCGGTCGGTACGGCGCTCCCTGATGTCGCTGCGGGCGCATCGTCGGGCGTTTCCGGGAGACTCATGTGTTGGTCCTGTTCTTCATGTCGCGGTCGTCGGCGACCGGGTCGGACCCGTCAGCCTCAGCCCGGTCGGCGGCGGCGAGTCCGGCCAGGTAGGCGTTGTACTCCCGCAATTCGGGATCATCGACGGGATGGTCGGAATGGCTTGCCGGCCGCGGTCTTTCGGGCAGTAGCCCCGGAGGCAACTCGCGCAGCGCGGGATCGGGGGTCGGCGGCGGTTTCACCTCGTAGCGCACGATCTTGTAGTAGGCGTAGATGCAGAAGCCGGCGAAGAACGGCCACTGCAACGCATAGCCGAGGTTCTGGAACGAGCCCGAGGCCGATTCGTAGCGGCTCCACTGCCACCACGCCAGGGCGAGGCAACCCGCTGCCGCGATGATCATCAGGACGATCAGCGCGGGCCTCCTACGCCGCGTAGTGGACACCCATCAACGGTACCGCGCTACCCTTGGTGCACCTCACGCGCGAGTGGCGGAATTGGTAGACGCGCTGGATTTAGGTTCCAGTGTCCTAGGACGTGGGGGTTCGAGTCCCCCCTTGCGCACCGCTGGAACCTGGCTGAAGAGAGGCGTCGGTGACAACCCACGACTACTTCCGGCTCGCGACCCGAGGGTTCGAAGTTCTGGGTGTTTCGGCGATGGTGTTGGGCGCCCTGTTCGCTGTCGTTCTGGCTGCCAGGGTCTGGCAGCGCACCGGTGACGGTTCGCGCGCCTTCAAGAGCCTGCGGGACTCACTGGGCGGCGCGATCCTGCTGGGCCTGGAACTACTCGTAGCGGCGGATATCGTGAAAACGGTCACATCGACGCCGTCTTTGACCGACGCCGCGACTCTCGGGTTGATCGTGCTGATCCGCACTGTGTTGAGCATCTCCATCGAGATAGAGGTCGACGGTGTCCCGCCGTGGCGGAAGGCGCTGACGACCGGACCGCAGGTGCTGGCCAGGGCAGCTCGTGAGTCTGGACGGTCCGCCTCCGAGGGCGATGGGTAGTCCCCGACGGCGAATCCGGCTGCGATACGTGCACATGCCCGCCAACCGGAACTAGTCTGGTTTCCATGACCGATCAGGACCAGACGGCCGCCCGCCGTGAAATCACCGACGCATTGCTATCCGCGCTCGACCGGCGCCATGAGGTGCTCGACGTGATCGTGGAGGCCGACGACAGACCGACCGCGGTGCGCGCCATCGCGGCCCTGCTCAGCACGTCCGCGCGCGGTGCGGAGGCCGTGATGGGCATGGCATTCGACCAACTCACCAAGGATTCACGTCGCAGGATTGCCGCGGAACTGGAGGACCTCAACAGCCGACTGACGTTCATGATGAACGAACGGCCGGCGAGTTCGGACGACAGCCTGACACTGCGTCCGTTCGTGGCCGACCGAGACCACGACATCTTCGCCGCGCGGCTGGACGAGATGGGCGCCGCGGGCGACGGATCCGGTCAGCCGGCCCAACCGCTCGACGACGAGATCCGCGCCGCGCAGTCGCGCATCGGCCAAGAAGACGCCGCCTGGTTCGTGGCTTTGGTGGACACCGCAAAGGTCGGGATGGTCTTCGGCGAACTCGAGCAGGGTGAGGTCAACGTACGGATCTGGATCCACCCCGAACACCGGAAGAAGGGCTACGGGACCGCCGCGCTGCGCGGGTCGCGCTCGGAGATGGCGGCGTGCTTTCCGGCCGTCCCGATGGTGGTCCGGGCACCCGGCGTCAAACCGGGATAATCAGCTCGATCGCCGCCGACACGTCCGAACAACCGCCGGCTCACACCCTGGCCGCGCCGCGAAACTCAAGCCTCTGTGGGCGTTCTCGGCGTGTCGTGAACATAGGTTGAGTTTCGCGGCGTGACGAACCCCCACTCGCGACACCGTTCGATCTGGAACCGACGGGTGGAAGATGAACGAACGGGGCGAAGATGAACCGACGGGTGGAAACGAGGCCCGACTAGAGTTCCGACAGTCCTCGGGGGTGTCTGTGGGCGCAGGGCCCAGATCGGAGGCCGGAGATGCGTGAAACGGTCATCGTCGAGGCGGTGCGCAGCGCGGTCGGTAAACGCAACGGTGGGCTGTCCGAGATGCATGCCGCCGATCTCTCCGCGAGCGTGCTCAACGCACTGGTCGAGAGGGCGGGCGTGGATCCGGAGATGATCGACGACGTGATCTGGGGCTGCGTTTCGCAGGTCGGCGACCAATCGAGCAACATCGGGCGGTTCTCGGTACTGGCGGCAGGATGGCCCGAGTCCGTTCCGGGGACGACTGTCAACCGCGCGTGCGGTTCCAGTCAACAGGCTTTGGACTTCGCGGTGCACGCGGTCATGTCCGGGCAGCAGGATCTCGTGGTTGCCGGAGGAGTGGAGGTGATGAGCCGGGTACCTCTGGGCGCCGCGCGCACCACCGGTATGCCCTATGGGCCGAAAGTCCTTGCCCGGTACCAGGGTTGCGAGTTCAACCAGGGCATCTCCGCGGAGCTGATCGCGCAGAGATGGGAGCTGACGCGAACCCGGCTGGATGAATACGCTGCGCGGTCTCACGAGCTGGCTGCCGCAGCGCAGGACAGCGGCGCCTTCAAGGACCAGATCGTTCCGATCTTCACCGAACAGGGACCGGTTCTGGTCGACGAGGGCATCCGACGTGGCACCACCGTCGAAAAGCTGGCCGGGCTCAGGCCGGCGTTCACCGCAAGTGGTGTGATCCATGCCGGCAACTCGTCGCAGATCTCCGACGGCGCGGCCGCGCTGTTGGTGACGACCGCCGACAACGCAGTGCAGTTGGACCTCACGCCGATCGTTCGATACCGCGCCGGCGCGGTCACCGGGGCCGACCCGGTTCTGATGCTCACCGGCCCCATCCCGGCCACCGAGAAGGTGTTGCACAAGGCGGGGCTCAGATTGAAAGACATCGGGGTGTTCGAGGTCAACGAGGCGTTCGCGCCGGTGCCGCTGGCCTGGCTCTCGGAGACGGGCGCCGACGAGAGGAAACTCAACCCACTGGGTGGGGCGATAGCGCTGGGCCATCCGCTCGGGGCGTCAGGTGCAGTGCTGATGACCCGCATGGTGCATCACATGCGCGCCAACCAGATCCGTTACGGGCTGCAGACCATGTGCGAGGGCGGCGGCACGGCCAACGCCACGGTGGTCGAACTCGTCGCGTAGCGCGGCGTCAGAGGTTTCCCACCTCGAGGTCTAGGAACTCGGCGAGCTTGGTCCGTGCCGCATCACGTTTGCGCGGAATCCACTCACTGGGCCACATGTCGTCACTGGGGGAGTAGTCGCGCAGCACCTGGCGGGCCACGGTGGCCTTGTGCACCTCGGTGGGGCCGTCGGCCAGGCCCAGCGCCGCGGCACCGGTGATCATGCCCATGAACGGCATCTCGTTGCTGACTCCCAGCGCGCCGTGCACCTGCATCGCACGCCAGGCGACGTCGTGCAGCACCGTGGGCAGCACTGCCTTGACCGCTGCGATGTCCTTGCGAACCTTCTTGTAGTCGTTGTACTTGTCGATCGCCCAGGCGGTGTGCAGCACCATCAGCCGGAACTGCTTGAGTTGGGCGTAGGAGTCGGCGATGTACCCCTGCACGAACTGCTTGTCGGAGAGCTTGCTGCCGGCGGTCTCCCGGCTGAGCGCGCGCTCGCACATCATTTCCAGCGCTTTCTGGGACAGTCCGATGGTGCGCATCGCATGGTGGATACGGCCACCGCCGAGGCGGGTCTGGGCGATGACGAACGCATCGCCTTCGCCGCCGAGCAACGCCTCGCCGGGCACCCGAACATTGTCGTAGTGGATCAGGGCGTGCGACCCCTGGTTGTCGGGTTCGCCGTGAAGTCCGACGTTGCGGACGATCTCGACGCCGGGCGTGTCGGTCGGGACCAGGAACATCGACATTCCCCGGTAGGCGCTCGCGTCGGGGTTGGTCACCACCATCACGATCAGGAATGACGCGGTCTTGGCGTTGGAGGAGAAGAACTTCCAGCCGTTGATCACCCAGTCGTCGCCCTCACGGATCGCGCGGGTGCTGAACCGGGTGGGATCCGCGCCGGCATGTGGTTCGGTCATCGAGTAGCTGGAGAACACCTCACCGTCAAGCAATGGGCGCAGATAGCGCTGCTTCTGTTCCTCGGTGCCGTAGTGGGCGATGATCTCGGCGTTGCCGGTGTCGGGAGCCTGGCAGCCGAAAACCACTGGCGCCCAGGAGGACCGCCCCAGGATCTCGTTGAGCAGCGCCAACTTGAGCTGGCCGAAGCCCCGACCGCCGAGTTCCGGGCCGAGATGGGTGGCCCACAGCCCCTTGTGCCGTACCCGGTCCTTGAGCGGGTCCACCGCGCGGCGCCGGTTCTCGTCCAGCGGCACGTACTGCTGATGCGGCCAGACCAGGTCGAGGGGCTCCACCTCCTCGCTGACGAACGCGTCAGCCCAGTCCAGCAGCTCCTGGTACTGCGGCTCGGTCTCGAAATCCCATGCCATGACGAAAGACGATAACCGCTCGGCTACGTTGATTCGGCAATGGACTTCTCGGTGATCATGCCGCTGCCGTCGGCGGTGACGGACAACCCCGCGGGGGCGTTCGGGCCGTTGGCCGGGGCGGCGCCGGTGGCTCGGGTGGTCCGGTCGGTACTGGGTTCGGCATCCGATGCCGCGGCCCGCACGGTGGTTGTCTCGGCCGCCCGGCCGCTGCTCGACGAGGTTCGCGCTGTCCTGGGTGCCCAGGACCTGTCGACGGTCCGAGTGGTTCCGGCCGGTGGAACCGGTACCCGGACCGAATGCATCGTGTCCGGATTCGAAGAGATTCAGCGACAACAGATTCCGCCGCGATACGTGCTGATCGCAGACCATCGGCATCCGCTTGTTATGGGGCCTGCGCGCGATCGTGTCATCGCCGGCCTGCGTGCGGGTCATGCCGCTGTGATGCCCGCGGTGGCGGTCACCGACAGCGTCAAGACGGTCGGTTCGGGTGGGTCGGTCACCGCGACGGTGGACCGCACGGAGTTGAAGGTCGTGCAGTCCCCGCGGGGTTTCGCCGCCGCCGAGCTGTTCCGGTTGCTGCAGCGCCCGCTCGGTCCCGATTTTGACGAACTACGCGAGGCGCTGCACGCCGGTCTCGAGTTGACTCTGGTAGCAGGCGATCCCGACGGATTCCGCGTGGACCTGCCCGCGGACGCACCGTTCGCCGAGGCGGTTATCGCTTCCCGGACGACGACTGATCCCGCTGGCGCAGCAACCATTCGGCAACCGCGACGTCGCGGGCATAGGTGACCTTCAGGTTCTCGGCGGCGCCGCTGAACGTGCGGATCTGCAGATCGGTGAACTGTTCGACGCACGACGACGTGTCGGTTCCCTCGAAGTTCTCGGTCTCTGCGGCGCGGTATGCCGCGAGCAACGGTGCCGACCGGAACGCCTGCGGTGTCTGAACCCGCACCAGCGTGTTGCCGTCGAGCAGTTCGACCCTCTCCGAAGTGGTCCGAACCACATCCGGTGCCGTGATCGCCGGAACCGCCCCTCCGGACTCGCGGGCGATCCGCACCGCGGTGCGCATCATGTCCGCCCCGGCCAGTGGCCGCGCCGCGTCGTGGATCACCACGACGTCGATGGCGCCCGACTCGATGTCAGGGGCCAGCGATTGCAGGACATTGACCTCCGAGGCGTGCCTGCTGTCGCCGCCTTCGGCGAACGCGATCGGCAAGTCCGGTACTTCGGCGGCGACGGTGCGTTCGGCCAATTCGCGTTCACCCCGCCGATGGACGAGCACGATTCGTCCGATCTCGGAAACGGAAGCCATCGTCGCCAGTGACCAGGTCACCATGGCGCGCCCCGCCAACGGCAGATACGCCTTGTTGCCGTCGGCTCCGATCCGAGTGCCCATCCCGGCGGCCAGCACGACTCCAGCAGCGGTCGGCTCGGCTTCGGCGGACGGGTGCACAGCCTCACGCTAGTGTCCTGGCCCGGCGCGCCGTCCGGACGTGGGCAGATCCCTATCAGGCTGATCCCGATCGGGACGTCGGCCAGCATCTTGATGGAGATGTGACCCATGGCGTTGATGTGAAAGTGGGTGTTTCTGTCGTACCCTGTGGCCTGTGTCGATTTCCCGGCGCACCATCCTCAAGTCCGCAGCCGCTGCCCCCGCAGTGCTCGGGCTCAGCGGTGCTTTGCAGGCAGCGGCCGCCGCCGAGGCGTCCGCCGCGCCACTGGGAATCCTGCTGGACTACGCCGCCGGTGTCATCAAAGCGTCCGATATCCGGGCGTCTGGCGCACTGGGAGCTATCCGCTACGTCTCGGACCGCCGGCCCGGTGGGGACTGGATGCTGGGCAAGCCGATTCAGTTGCCGGAGGCCCGTGACCTGTATCAGAACGGGCTGAAGATCGCCTCGTGCTATCAGTTCGGAAAGCAGGACACTGCTGACTGGCTCGGCGGCCGGGATGCCGGAATCGCGCACGCCAAGCGGGGCTGGCAGCTGCACGTCGCCGCGGGCGGCCCGCAGGGTGCGCCGATCTATGCCTCCATCGACGACAACCCCACCTACGACCAGTACAAACAGCAGGTCGCGCCGTTCCTGAAGGGCTGGGAGGCGGTGCTCGGCCGGCAGCGCGTGGGTGTCTACGCCAACTCGAAGACGATCGAGTGGGCGGTTCAGGACGGCATCGGGACCTACTACTGGCAGCACAACTGGGGATCACCGGGCCGGGTCGCCCATCCGGCGGCGCATCTGCATCAGGTCGAGATCGACAAGCGCAGCGTGGGTGGCGTAGGTGTGGACATCAACCACATCCTCAAGCCCAGCTTCGGCCAGTGGAACTGAAAACTTACCGAAGAGTAAGTCTGTTCAGCAAACTATTGCCGCGAGCGGGCAGGCCGGTGGGGTGGCTGTATCTGCGCGCGGAAACGTGACGGCCGGGGCGGCCAGCGCGATTTCGCCAACGAATTCTTAGATAACGATTCGATAACGGTCGCGCTGTGATCTGCGTTGTTAGCTTACTCCAGCGTAACCACCCGCATGCAGGATGTTTGTACCGCCACTTTCGATGACCGCTGCATCACTGCGTTACCGGCTCGATGGTTACCCGTTCGTAGAACCCATCAGTAACCATATTGCGGGCCAAACCGACGCTCGCTCTTATGAGACTCTTACTACGGCCGGTGCTGGGGCCGGCGGGACGGTCGCACCAGGTCCGCCCAGGCGGGCCTGCCCAGCCCGATTCGACGAAGAACTACCACGACCTTGCCGGGCATGAAGGTCGCCGGATACACGACGACAACACCCGACAACCCCGATATTCGACCAGTGATACGCCACAGCGGCCAGAGCAGCACCGAGGGAGACTACGAGCAGTGACGATCTTCGAGCACGACCGGGTGTTCACCGGGGATGACGGATCAGAGTCGACCCAAGCCACCCATGCGCTCGTCGACCGTCTGAACGCAGGTGAGCCGTATGCCGTCGCGTTCGGCGGACAGGGCAGCGCGTGGCTGGAGACGCTGGAGGAATTGGTCGCCTCGGCCGGCATTGAATCCGAACTGGCAACGCTGGCCGGCGAGGCCGAACTACGGCTCGAGCCGGTGGCCGGCGAGCTGGTCGTGGCACGCCCGATCGGGTTCGAGCCGCTGCAGTGGGTTCGGGCGCTGGCCGCCGAAGAGCAGTTGCCCAGCGCCAAGCAGCTCACCTCGGCTGCCGTCTCGGTACCAGGGGTGCTGCTGACCCAGATCGCCGCCGTGCGCGCGCTGGCGCGTCAGGGGATGGACCTGGTCGCCACGCCCCCGGTAGCCGCCGCAGGCCACTCTCAGGGGGTCCTGGGTGTCGAGGCGCTGGCCGCCGCGGGAGCCAGGGACGTCGAGCTGCTCGCCCTGGCCCAACTGATCGGTGCGGCGGGCACGCTGGTCGCGCGCCGGCGCGGCATCACCGTGCTCGGCGACCAGCCACCGATGGTGTCTGTCACCAACGCCGACCCGGAACGCATCCAGGAACTGCTGGAAGACTTCTCGACCGACGTCCGCACCGTGCTGCCGCCGGTGCTGTCCATCCGCAACGGCCGGCGGTCGGTCGTCATCACCGGCACCCCCGAGCAACTGTCCCGGTTCGAGCTGTACTGCCGACAGATCTCGGATAAGGAAGAAGCCGACCGCAAGAACAAGATCCGTGGCGGCGCGGTGTTCGCACCCGCCTTCGACCCGGTCCAGGTCGAGGTCGGTTTCCACAGTCCGCGACTGTCCGACGGCATCGACATCGTCGGCCGATGGGCCGAGGCTGCGGGCCTGGACGTCGCGATGGCCCGCGAGATGACCGAAGCCATCCTGGTGCGCCAGGTCGACTGGGTTGACGACACCACCGCCCTGCACGAAGCCGGAGCCCGCTGGATTCTGGACCTGGGTCCCGGTGACATCCTCACCCGCCTCACCGCGCCGGTGATCCGCGGTCTCGGCGTCGGCATCGTGCCTGCGGCCACCCGCGGGGGCCAGCGCAACCTGTTCACCGTCGGCGCCGTCCCCGAGGTCGCCCGGCCATGGTCCAGCTATGCCCCCACCGTGGTCAAACTCCCGGACGGCTCGGTCAAGCTCTCGACCAAGTTCACCCGGCTCACCGGCCGCTCACCGATCCTGCTCGCCGGCATGACACCGACGACCGTCGATGCCAAGATCGTCGCCGCCGCGGCCAATGCCGGTCACTGGGCCGAGCTCGCCGGCGGCGGTCAGGTCACCGAGCAGATCTTCGACGATCGCATCGCGGAGCTCACCGCGCTGCTCGAGCCCGGCCGTGCCATCCAGTTCAATTCGCTGTTCCTCGACCCCTACCTGTGGAAGCTGCAGCTGGGCGGCAAGCGGCTGGTGCAGAAAGCACGCCAGTCCGGTGCGCCCATCGACGGCGTCGTCGTCAGTGCCGGCATCCCCGAGCTCGAGGAGGCCGTCGAGCTGATCGACGAGCTCAACGGCGTCGGCATCAGCCACGTCGTCTTCAAGCCCGGCACCGTCGAACAGATCCGGTCGGTCATCCGCATCGCCGCCGAAGTGCCGACCAAGCCGGTGATCGTGCACATCGAGGGCGGCCGGGCCGGCGGGCACCACTCCTGGGAGGACCTCGACGACCTGTTGCTGGCCACCTACTCGGAGCTACGGTCACGGTCCAACATCACCGTCTGCGTCGGCGGCGGCATCGGCACCCCGGAACGCGCGGCGGAGTACCTGACCGGGCGCTGGTCGGGTTGCTACGGCTTCCCGCCGATGCCGGTCGACGGCATCTTGGTCGGTACCGCCGCGATGGCCGCCCGGGAGGCCACTACCTCACCGCAGGTCAAGCAACTGCTGGTGGAAACCACCGGCACGGACCAATGGGTCGGGGCCGGAAAAGCAGAGGGCGGCATGGCATCCGGGCGCAGCCAGCTCGGTGCCGACATCCACGAGATCGACAACACCGCCTCCCGCTGCGGCCGGCTGCTCGACGAGGTCGCCGGCGACGCCGAGGCTGTCGCCGCGCGGCGCGACGAGATCATCGCGGCGATGGCCGACACCGCCAAACCCTACTTCGGCGATGTCGCGGAGATGACCTACGCGCAATGGCTGCGCCGCTACATCGAACTGACCATCGGGGCGGGCGACAGCACCGCCGACACCGCCGCCGCACACACACCGTGGCTGGACATCACCTGGCGCGACCGCTTCGAGGAGATGCTCAAGCGCACCGAGGCCCGGCTGCATCCCCGGGACGTCGGCCGCATCGAGACGCTGTTCGGCCCGGGGACCGAAGCGCTGCTGGACGATCCCGCATCTGCGATCGCGGCTCTGCTGCAACGGTATCCGGACGCCGAGACGCTGCCGCTGCACCCGGCCGACGTGCCGTTCTTCGTGCAGTTGTGCAAGACGCTCGGCAAACCGGTGAATTTCGTTCCGGTCATCGACAAGGACGTACGCCGCTGGTGGCGCAGCGATTCGCTGTGGCAAGCCCATGACGCGCGGTACGACGCTGATCAAGTCTGCATCATCCCCGGCACGGCCGCGGTGGCCGGCATCACCCGCGCCGACGAGCCGGTGGGCGAGCTGCTGGACCGCTTCGAGCAGGCCGCGATCGACGAGGTGCTGTCCGGCGATGGGCGCCCTGA
Organism: uncultured Mycobacterium sp.; assembly: GCA_964513475.1. GTDB lineage: Bacteria > Actinomycetota > Actinomycetes > Mycobacteriales > Mycobacteriaceae > Mycobacterium. The sequence continues at coordinate 35,446 of CAZEMS010000033.1, forward strand.
GGAGGTACTGTGCCGGCGCCGGATCCGCACCGACGTCAGCGGTCCGCTCGCGGTGGTGCTGGACGCGCCCGACGTGCTCTGGGCCGGCCGTACCGCGGCCAACCCGGTGCATCGCATCGGCGACCCGGGCGACTGGCAGGTCTACGACGGCAGCGCCGTGCATCCGTCCACCGGCGCTCGCCTCGAGGTTGTCGGGACCGAACACGTCGTGTTGAGTGTTCCGCTGTCGGGCACCTGGATCGAGATACGCCTCACCCTCACCGAGGTGATCGGCAGCGGTGGCGTGCCGGTGGTGTCCACCGAGGATGCCAGCACGGCGATGCGCGCGGTGCTGGCTATCGCCGCCGGGGTCGACGGGCCCGATGCGCTGCCGCCGGTCGTGACCGATGATCAGGGCAACAACTCGGCCCGGGTCGACGTCGCCTGGGATCCCGAGCACGTCGCCGACCACACCGGTGTGACGGCGACTTTCGGTGCGCCGCTGGCCCCAACGCTGACAGTCGTACCCGACGCGCTGGTCGGGAGGTGCTGGCCCGCGGTGTTCGCGGCGGTCGGCGCCGCGGCCACCGACAGCGGCTTCCCTGTTGTCGAGGGCTTGCTCAGCCTGGTGCACCTGGATCATGCCGCGCACCTGTTGGCCCAGTTGCCGAAACGACCGGCTGAGTTCACCGTCACCGCAACGTCTTCAGCAGCCACCGACACCGACGTCGGCCGGGTCGTGCCGGTCACGGTGACGATCGAGGACACGGCCGACGGCACCGTGCTGGCCACTCTCGACGAGCGCTTCGCCATCCGGGGCCGCACCGGACCCGCCGAGCTGACCGACCCGCCGCGGGCCGGAGGAGCGGTATCCGACAACGCCACCGACACCCCGCGCCGACGTCGCCGCGACGTGACCGTCGATGCACCGGTGGGTATGTTGCCCTTCGCTGCGGTCTCCGGTGATCACAACCCGATCCACACAGACCAGTCCGCTGCTCTGCTCGCCGGGCTGGAATCCCCGATCGTGCACGGCATGTGGCTCTCGGCGGCGGCCCAGCACGTCGTCACCGCCACCGATGGCCGCGCGGTCCCGCCGGCACGGCTGGTCGGCTGGACTGCGCGTTTCCTGGGAATGGTGCGGCCCGGTGACCCGGTCGACTTCCGTGTCGACCGGGTTGGAATCGACCTGGGCGCAGAGGTTCTGGAGATTTCGGCACGCGTCGGCAACGAGCTGGTGATGGCGGCGACCGCCCGGCTGGCGGCACCGAGAACCGTTTATGCCTTCCCCGGTCAGGGCATTCAGCACAAGGGCATGGGTATGGAGGTGCGGGCCCGATCCAGAGCAGCGCGCAAGGTATGGGACTCGGCGGACAAGTTCACTCGGCAGGCGTTGGGGTTCTCCGTGCTGCACGTCGTCCGGGACAACCCGACCAGCCTGGTCGCCGGTGGCGTGCACTACCAGCACCCCGAGGGTGTGCTCTACCTGACCCAGTTCACCCAGGTGGCGATGGCCACTGTGGCCGCCGCCCAGGTTGCCGAGATGCGTGAGCAGGGCGCGTTCGTCGAGGGGGCCATCGCGTGCGGGCACTCCGTCGGTGAATACACCGCGCTCGCCTGCGTCACCGGCGTGTACCAGCTTGAAGCGCTGCTCGAGGTGGTGTTTCACCGCGGATCGAAAATGCACGACATCGTGCCCCGGGACGAGGAGGGTCGGTCCAACTATCGGCTGGCCGCCATCCGCCCTGCGCAAATCGACCTGCCCGACGCCGAGGTGCCCGGCTTCGTCGCCGAGATCAGCGCCCGCACCGGAGAGTTCCTGCAGATCGTCAACTACAACCTGCGTGGGTCGCAGTATGCGATCGCCGGCACGGTGCGCGGGCTCGAGGCACTCGAGGAAGAGGTCGAGCGGCGCCGCGAGATCACCGGCGGGAAGCGCTCGTTCATTCTGGTGCCCGGAATCGACGTGCCGTTCCACTCGTCGGTACTGCGGGTCGGGGTGGCAGACTTCCGCCGTGCGATGGAGCGGGTGATGCCACGGGACCAGGACCCCGACCTGCTGATCGGCCGCTACATCCCCAACCTTGTCCCCAGGCCGTTCACCCTCGATCGGGACTTCATCCAGGAAGTGCGCGACCTGGTGCCCGCGGAGCCGCTCGACGAGATCCTGGCCGACTACGACACCTGGATCAGCGAAAAGCCCGAAGAGTTGTGTCGCAAGCTGGTCATCGAGCTGCTGGCATGGCAGTTCGCCAGTCCGGTGCGTTGGATCGAGACGCAGGATCTGCTGTTCATCGAGGAGGCTGCGGGCGGTCTGGGGGTGGAACGGTTCGTCGAGATCGGTGTCAAGTCATCGCCGACCGTCGCCGGACTGGCTACCAACACGCTGAAGCTGCCCGAATACTCGCACAGCACAGTGGAAGTGCTCAACGCCGAGCGGGACGCAGCAGTCCTGTTCGCCAATGACACCGATCCGGAACCGGACGACGAACTTGCCACAGATCCCGAAGCGGTCGCCGAAACAGACACCGCCGCAGCGCCGGTGACGGCGGAGGCCGTGACCGCACCCGCGGCGGCAGCGGCCGCACCCGGAACGCCGCGACCGGACGACATCGCCTTCGACGCCGCCGATGCCACCCTGGCGCTGATCGCCCTGTCGGCCAAGATGCGCATCGACCAGATCGAGGCGCTGGACTCCATCGAGTCGATCACCGACGGTGCGTCTTCCCGGCGGAACCAGCTGCTGGTGGACCTGGGTTCGGAGTTGGACCTCGGGGCTATCGACGGCGCCGCCGAGGCCGATCTGAGTGGCCTCAAGTCCCAAGTCAGCAAGCTCGCCAGGACCTACAAGCCTTATGGCCCGGTGCTTTCGGACGCGATCAACGATCAGCTGCGCTCGGTTCTGGGTCCGTCCGGCAAGCGGCCGGGAGCCATCGCCGAGCGAGTCAAGAAGACCTGGGAGCTCGGCGACGGCTGGGCCAAGCACGTCACCGTCGAAGTCGCGCTCGGCACCCGGGAAGGCACCAGCGTCCGCGGGGGCAGCCTCGGCGGCCTGCACGACGGCGCGCTGGCCGACGCCGCTGCGGTGGATGCGGTAGTCGACAGCGCGGTCGCCGCGGTCGCGGCCCGACATGGCGTTTCGGTGTCGATTCCGGCGGCCGCCGGAACCACCGGGGGAGTGGTCGACTCGGCGGCGCTCAGCGAGTTCGCGGAGAGGGTTACCGGGCGCGATGGTGTGCTCGCCGCCGCGGCTCGAGCGGTGCTGGGTCAGCTCGGCCTGGACGAGCCGGTGATGGCACCCGCAGCGGCCTCCGACGCCGAGTTGGTCGACCTGGTCACCGCCGAACTCGGCTCGGACTGGCCCCGCCTGGTGGCGCCGGTGTTCGACGGGAAGAAGGCCGTCGTACTCGATGACCGATGGGCCAGCGCCCGCGAGGATCTGGTGCGCATCTGGTTGGCCGATGAGGGCGACGTTGATCGGGACTGGCCCCATCTCGCCGAACGTTTCGAAGGTGCCGGTCACGTCGTGGGCACCCAGGCCAACTGGTGGCAGGGCCGGGCGCTGGCCGCCGGCCGCACCGTGCATGCATCGCTCTACGGGCGCATCGCAGCGGGCGCCGAGAACCCCGGCACCGGCCGCTACAGCGGCGAGGTCGCGGTCGTCACCGGCGCATCGAAGGGTTCGATCGCCGCGGCAGTGGTGGGCAAACTACTCGACGGCGGCGCGACGGTCATCGCCACCACCTCCCGCCTCGATGACGACCGGTTGGCGTTCTACCGCGCCCTTTATCGTGACCATGCCCGCTACGACGCTGTGCTGTGGGTGGTTCCGGCCAACATGGCTTCCTACTCCGACATCGATGCGCTGGTCCAGTGGGTCGGCAGCGAGCAGACCGAAAGTCTTGGGCCGCAGTCGATTCACATCAAGGACGCTCAGACTCCGACATTGCTGTTCCCGTTCGCGGCACCGCGCGTGGCCGGCGACATGTCCGAGGTCGGCTCGCGCTCCGAGATGGAGATGAAGGTGTTGTTGTGGGCGGTGCAACGGCTGATCGGCGGGCTTTCGGCCATCGGGTCTGAGCGCGACATCGCCTCCAGGCTGCACGTCGTGCTCCCCGGTTCACCCAACCGCGGCATGTTCGGCGGCGACGGCGCCTACGGGGAGGCCAAGTCGGCACTGGATGCAGTGGTGACTCGGTGGAGCGCCGAATCCTCGTGGGCGCAAAGGGTGAGCCTTGCGCATGCACTGATCGGCTGGACCAAGGGCACCGGCCTGATGGGACACAACGACGCGATCGTCGAAGCGGTCGAGGAAGCGGGGGTGCGGACATACACCACCGAAGAGATGGCCTCGATGCTGCTCGACCTCTGCGATGTGGAGACGAAGGTGGCTGCGTCCCGCGAGCCGGTGAAGGTCGACCTGACCGGCGGACTCGGCGAGATCGATCTGGACATGGCCGAATTGGCCGCCAAGGCCCGCGAGGCTGATGCGGAATCGTCCCAGAGCGGTGCAGCCGACGACGAGTCCGCCGACGGTGCCATTCCTGCGCTGCCGTCACCGCCGCGCGGCGTCGCGGCGGGCCCGGTGCCGCAGTGGGAAGACCTGGATGTGGACCCGGCCGACCTGGTGGTCATCGTCGGCGGCGCCGAACTGGGCCCTTGCGGTTCGTCGCGCACCCGTTTCGAGCTGGAGGTGGACAACGAACTCTCCGCCGCCGGTGTGCTCGAACTGGCTTGGACGACAGGCCTGATCAAGTGGGAGGACGATCCGAGGCCGGGCTGGTACGACACCGAATCCGGTGACCTGATCGAGGAGGCCGAACTCGTCGAGCGTTACCACGACGCGGTGGTGGAGCGCTGCGGCATCCGGGAGTTCGTCGACGACGGTGCGATCGACCCGGATCATGCCTCACCGCTGCTGGTGAGCGTTTTCCTGGACAAGGACTTCAGCTTCGTGGTGTCCAGCGAGGCCGATGCCCGTGCGTTCGTCGAGTTCGATCCGGAGCACACCGTCATTCGGCCGGTGCCGGATTCCACTGACTGGCAGGTTATCCGGAAGGCGGGCACCGAGATCCGGGTTCCGCGTAAGACGAAGCTGTCCCGCACGGTCGGAGCGCAGATCCCCACCGGGTTCGATCCGACGGTCTGGGGCGTGAGCCCGGATATGGTCAATTCCATTGACCGGGTGGCGTTGTGGAACATCGTTGCCACCGTCGATGCTTTCCTGTCGTCGGGCTTCACGCCAGCCGAGCTGATGCGCTGGGTCCATCCGAGCATGGTGGCCAGCACCCAGGGCACCGGCATGGGTGGGATGACGTCGATGCAGACCATGTATCACGGCAACCTGCTGGGCCGGAGCAAGCCGAACGACATCCTGCAGGAGGTGCTGCCGAACGTCGTGGCCGCCCACGTCGTCCAGTCCTACGTGGGAAGTTACGGCGCCATGATCCATCCGGTCGGTGCGTGCGCGACCGCGGCGGTGTCGGTCGAGGAGGGCGTCGACAAGATTCGGCTCGGCAAGGCCGACCTCGTCGTCGCGGGCGGTTTCGACGACATGACCCTGGAAGCGGTCATCGGCTTCGGTGACATGGCAGCCACCGCCGACACCGAGATGATGCGGGCTCGGGGAATCAGCGACTCGAAGTTCTCCCGCGCCAACGACCGCCGCCGGCTGGGCTTCGTCGAATCTCAGGGCGGTGGCACGATTCTGCTGGCGCGTGGCGACCTTGCCGTCAACATGGGCCTGCCGGTGCTGGCGGTGGTGGCGTATGCGCAGAGCTTCGGCGACGGCGTGCACACCTCGATCCCGGCCCCGGGCCTGGGAGCGCTGGGCGCTGGCCGCGGCGGCAGGTCCTCGCAGCTGGCGCGTTCGCTGTCGCTGTTGGGTGTCGGCGCCGACGACATTGCGGTGATCTCGAAGCACGACACCTCCACACTGGCCAACGATCCGAACGAGACCGAGCTGCACGAGCGACTGGCGGACTCACTGGGCAGGTCGGCGGGCGCTCCGCTGTTCGTGGTGAGCCAGAAGAGCCTGACCGGCCATGCCAAGGGCGGCGCAGCGGTCTTCCAGATGATCGGGTTGTGCCAGGTTCTGCGCGAGGGTGTCATTCCGCCGAACCGCAGCCTGGACTGCGTCGATGACGAGTTGGCCACCTCGGGCCACTTTGTTTGGCCGCGCGAGACGCTGCGCTTGGGCGAGAAGTTTCCGCTCAAGGCGGGTCTGGTGACCAGTCTCGGTTTCGGCCACGTGTCGGGCCTGATCGCCCTGGTGCATCCGCAGGCCTTCCTCGCGGCGCTGGATCCCGCACAACGGGAGGCGTACACGCTGGCCGCGCGGAATCGGTTGCTGTCCGGTCAGCGTCGGCTGGCGGCGGCCATCGCGGGCGGAAAACCGATGTACGAGCGGCCCGCCGACCGACGTTTCGACCACGACCTGCCGGAGCGTCGGCAGGAAGCGGCAATGCTGCTGGACACCGATGCCCGGCTCGGCGACGGCGACGTCTACACACCGTGATGGCATCGGCAACCGGCCGCGGGCGTGTGCGCCGAGGGGCCATCCGGAATGCGCTAACCTTCGGCGCATGGCGATAGTCGGAGTCGGGATCGATCTGGTGTCGGTTCCCGACTTCGCCGCCCAGGTGGACCAGCCGGGCACGGTGTTCGCTGAGACGTTCACCCCTGGCGAGCGCCGGGACGCCGCGGACAAGAGTTCATCGGCCGCACGGCATCTGGCGGCGCGCTGGGCGGCCAAGGAGGCGGTGATCAAAGCATGGTCTAGTTCGCGATTCGCCAAGAGACCCGCACTGCCCGAGGGCATCCATCGTGACATCGAGGTGGTGACCGACATGTGGGGCAGGCCGAAGGTGCGATTGTCGGGCGACATCGCCAAACATCTCGACGATGTCACCATCCATGTCTCACTGACCCACGAAGGCGACACCGCTGCCGCGGTAGCGGTGCTCGAAGATCGCCCCCAGTAGTCCATGGGTCATCTGACCGAGCGTGTCCGCGAAGTGCTGCCCTCGGTGCGCAGGGATCTCGAGGACTTGGTGCGCATCGAATCGGTGTGGGCCGACCCGGACCGGCGTACCGAGGTTCGCAGGAGCGCAGAGGCCGTCGCCGACCTGCTGACCAAGGCCGGATTCAGTGAGGTACAGATCGTTGCCGAGGGTGGTGCCCCAGCGGTCATCGCCCGCCACCCCGCGCCGCCCGGTGCGCCGACGGTGCTGCTCTATGCGCACCACGATGTGCAACCCGAAGGTGATCCCGCGCAGTGGGACACTCCGCCATTCGAGCCGACCGAGCGGGACGGCCGTCTCTACGGACGCGGCAGCGCCGATGACAAGGCCGGCATCGCAACGCATCTGGCTGCGTTCCGGGCACACCGGGCCGCGCCCCCGGTCGGGGTGACGGTGTTCGTCGAGGGTGAGGAGGAGTCGGGCTCGCCGTCGCTGGGCCGGCTGCTGGCGGCGCACCGCGATTCTCTGGCCGCAGACGTCATCATCATCGCCGACTCCGACAACTGGACGACGGAGATTCCCGCGTTGACGGTCTCGCTGCGGGGCCTGGCCGACTGCCTGGTGGAGGTTGTAACCCTCGACCACGGGCTGCATTCCGGGCTGTGGGGAGGTGTCGCGCCCGACGCGCTCAGCGCGCTGGTGAGACTGCTGGCCAGCCTGCACGACGACGACGGCAATGTCGCCGTCGAGGGTTTGCACGAAGGTCTTGCCGCCGATGTGGATTTCCCGGACCCGCGTGTCCGGGAAGAGTCCGGCATGCTCGACGGAGTTCGCCAGATCGGCTCCGGTTCTGTGCCGCAGCGACTCTGGGCCAAGCCGGCGATCACAGTCATCGGTATCGACACCACGCCGATCTCACAAGCGTCGAACACCTTGATCCCGAGCGCGCGGGCGAAGATCAGCATGCGGGTGGCGCCAGGCGGTGATGCTCGGGCGCACCTGGGGGCGCTGACGCGCCACCTCGAAGCGCACGCCCCGTGGGGCGCCCACGTCCGGGTCGTCCCGGGTGATCTCGGTGAGCCGTATTCGATCGACGCGCGCGGGCCCGTCTACGACGCCGCGCGAACCGCATTCCGGCAGGCGTGGGGGACCGACCCGGTGGACATGGGCATGGGTGGATCCATCCCGTTCATTGCCGAGTTCGCGGCGGCCTTCCCGTCGGCGCAGATCCTTGTCACTGGCGTCGAGGACCCTGGGACGCAAGCGCACAGCATCAACGAGAGCCTGCACCTGGGTGTGCTGGAGCGGGCCGCGACCGCCGAGGCGCTGCTGTTGGAGGAGCTTGGACACCTTCGCGTCGAAGCCGGCACCGGCCGGGCAACTTAGCGACCGCCAGGGGAGCTAAACCGACAGGTCGCGGCGCAGCTTGGCGACGTGTCCGGTGGCTCTGACGTTGTACTGTGCCGCCGCGATCTTCCCTTTCTCGTCGACGACGAACGTCGAGCGGATCACGCCCTGCACCTTCTTGCCGTACATGGTCTTCTCGCCGAACGCCCCCCACGCGGTCAGCACCTGCTTGTCCGGATCGGACAGCAGCGGGAACGACAGATCCTGGGCGTCGCGGAACTTTGCCAGTTTGGCCGGCTTGTCGGGGGAGATGCCGAGCACCTCGAGCCCGGCATCGTTGAGTTCGGACAGGTTGTCCCGGAAGTCGCACGCCTCTTTGGTGCAACCCGGTGTGGCGGCCGCGGGATAGAAGTAGACGATCACCTTGCGGCCTCGGTAGCCGGCCAGTGCCACGGTGTTTCCGTCGGCGTCGGGCAGGCTGAAGTCGGGGGCCTTGTCGCCCACTTCAAGTCGCGGGGTCGGTGCCACTGAGGTATCCCTTCCTGTCGCCCGGCGCGGTCTGTTGTTCGCCGGCTGATCTAGGGTAGATCGGCAGGACAGCGCCTCGGCACCGAGCCGGGTCACGCCGGACGACATGGCGCGGTAGGGCATGTGCACAGGCAAGGCATGGAGGGCAGAGTGGTTGACCGGGATCCCGACGCTATCAAGCAGGACATCGATCAAGCCCGTGATCGGTTGGCGTCGACCGTGGACGCACTCGCCGAGCGTGCCAATCCGCAGCGGATAGCCAACGACGTCAAGGCGGTCGTGATCCGGTTCATCACCAAACCGGCCGTGGTGGCAACCGTGGCCGGCCTGGGCGCGGTGACCGTGATCGTCGTTATCCGGAACCGGCGGCGCTGACCAGTTGCGCAGTCAGCGGCGACGCCGCATTAGCAGCCAGTCGGCAAGCGACGGGTAGGGCGGGTTGGCGCTGCGCCCCAGACGGTTGCAGTTATGAACGGCGATCGGCGGTTGCGCGGCCACGTTGTCGTCGGCGGATTCGCCATGCGGGGCAGGTGTGTGTCCCGTCGACATCAGCTAATCCCTCGATTTCTCTTGCGCCGGTGGTCCATGTGGCGTTCGCCTGGATTTCAGCGAACAAGATCGTAGCATCGGATTCGGCCTTCGTACTGCTAGCGTCCCGGAGCGCGGTGTAAGCGTGGTGTAACAGCCAACTTTCGCAGAGCCGATCACGTTGGCGGAACCGAGACGATCGTGGAACGGCGTTCTGGTGTAGCACATTCCAGGCTGGCTATTCGGGCGCAACTGAAACGGGCCGCGGGTGGGTCGCTTGCGGGCGTTGGAACCGAATCCGCCGGTGGCCTAGAAACCCGGTCGACACAATTCCCGCGATTTGCCGATTTCTCGGGCATAGCCGGACGTATGGTTTGCCAAACACTGTCACGCCCCTGGGGGAGGAAACAATGAGCGCTGCTAGCTATATCGGTCGGGTCGGTGGACTTGCGGTGGCTTTGGGCGTCGGTACCGCCGTCTTGACGGGGTACGGCGTCGCGGCGGCTGAGACGTCGACGGATGGGTCGGCGT
>CAZEMS010000034.1:0-43840 GCA_964513475.1 uncultured Mycobacterium sp.
CTCCGGTCATGCGCAGATCGGCAAGGGCATGTGGGCGATGACGGAACTGATGGCCGACATGGTCGAACAGAAGATCGCCCAGCCCAGAGAAGGGGCCACCACGGCCTGGGTGCCGTCGCCGACTGCCGCCACCCTGCACGCCATGCACTATCACCTGGTTGACGTCTTCGAGGTGCAGAAGGCGCTGATGGGGCAGCCACGCACCAACATCGACGATCTGTTGACGATCCCGTTGGCCGCCGAACTGGCGTGGGCACCGGACGAGATCCGGGAAGAAGTCGACAACAACTGCCAGTCCATTCTCGGCTACGTGGTGCGCTGGGTCGATGCCGGCGTCGGTTGTTCCAAGGTGCCCGATATTCACGACGTCGCGTTGATGGAAGATCGGGCCACGCTGCGCATCTCCAGCCAGCTGTTGGCCAACTGGCTGCACCACGGGGTGATCACCGAGGAGGACGTCAAGGCCAGCCTGCGCCGGATGGCCGCGGTGGTGGACAAGCAGAACGAGAATGACCCGGAGTTCCGGCCGATGGCCACCGACCCGGACGCGAGCATCGCCTTCCAGGCCGCCCAGGAGCTGATCCTGTCCGGGGCCGCCCAGCCGAACGGTTACACCGAGCCGATCCTGCACCGGCGGCGCCGGGAGCTCAAGGAGCGGGTCGCCCGCGGTGGCTGAGGTGGGGGGTGACCGGCGGGTTGGGGTGACCGAGAGAGGCGGGAATGGGTCGACATAGCATTCCCCATCCCGGGGACTCAGCGGGCGATGAGTCGCAGACCGGGCGGCGCGGTTACCAGGCGGCCGAGTCCGACCAGTCGGGAGCAAGTGAGGCATCCGGCGGCCGCGGTCCGGACGGAGAGTGGACGGGCAGCCATCGTGCCGTGCAGGCGAGGCGGCGCGGAGTAAGCGTCGGGGTCATCGCCGCCCTGGTCTTGGTCGTCGTGGTGGTCACCGGGGTCATCGTGTGGCAGTTCTTCGGCGACACCCTCGATGACCGGAGCGGCGCTGCGGCGGCGCGTTGCGTCGAAGGCCAGCTGGCTGTCGCCGTCGTGACCGACCCGTCGATCGCTGAGCAGGTCACGGTGCTCGCCGACAAGTACAACGAGACGGCCGGTCCGGTGGGTGACAAATGCGTCAAGGTCGGTGTCCGCCCCGCCGAACCCGACCAGCTGATCAGCGGGCTCACCGGTGACTGGCCGGCCGAGCTCGGTCAGCGCCCGGCGCTGTGGATCCCGGCGAGCTCGGCCTCGACGGTTCGGCTGGAGGCCGCGGCCGGACCGGAGGTGGTCAGTGACAGCCGCTCCCTGGTCTCCTCCCCCGTGCTGCTGGCCGTTCGGCCAGAGCTTGGCGAGGCTCTGGCGCAACAGAACTGGGCAACCCTGCCGATGCTGCAGTCAGAGCCGACCGCGCTGGACAAGCTGAACTTGCCGGGGTGGGGTTCGCTGAGACTGGCGCTGCCACTCACCGGCGACGCCGATGCGTCGGTTCTGGCGGCCGAGGCGGTCGCCGCCGCGTCGGCGCCGGACGGGGACCGCGCCGGCGCCGGTGTGGCCGCGGTGCGCAGGCTGGTGGCCGGCGCACCGAAACTGGCCGACAGCACGGCCTCGACCGCGATGGACGCGCTGCGGGACGCCCCGGACCCGGCGGGCGCCGAGGTGCACGCCGTGGCCACCACCGAACAGCAGCTCTTCCAGCGGGCCGCATCGCTTCCGGATGCCACGGACACGTTGTCTGCCTGGCTGCCGCCCGGACCGGTGGCATTGGCCGACTACCCCACCGCACTGCTCGGCGGTGACTGGTTGTCGCAGGAAGACATGGCAGCGGCCAGCGAGTTCGCCCGCTTCATGCGTAAACCCGAGCAGCTCGCCGAGTTCACGGCCGCGGGCTTCCGCAGCGAGGGTGCTGCCACACCGCAGAGCGATGTCACCACCTTCCCCACACTGCCGGCGCCGTTGTCCTTCGGTGACGACGCGATTCGGGTTGAGGTGGCCGACGCGGTGACCGCCCCGGTCGAGCCTCCGGCCGTCACGATCGTGCTGGACCGATCCATGACCGTCGCCGAGGGCGACAACACGCGGATGGGCAACGTGGTCAACGCCCTGATCGATCAGGTGCGGGAACTGCCGGTCAGCACCGGATTGGGACTGTGGACGTTCGACGGTGTCGAAGGTCAAGCTGAGGTACCGCTCGGTCCCCTCGGCGATCCCATCGACGGAAGACCCCGCTCGGAGGTGCTGATCGCCGTGCTCGACGAGCAGTCCTCCACCGGGGGCGGCGCGGTTTCGTTCACCACGCTCAGGCTCGTCTACAACCAGGCCAAAGCCGAGTTCCGGGAGGGACAGGCGAATTCGGTCCTGATGATCACCGCCGGCCCGCACACCGATCGAACCTTGGACGGTGCAGGATTGGAGGCGTTCATCCGCGAGGCGTTCGACCCGGCCCGCCCGGTCGCGGTGAACGTCATCGACTTCGGTGACGACCCCGACCGCCCCACCTGGGAAGCCGTCGCGCAGACGAGCGGCGGCCGCTACCAGAACCTGCCCACCTCGGCCTCGCCGGAACTGTCCGCGGCGATCCGTTCAATGCTGGGTTACTGACGCGATGGTGACGCGAACAGGTCAAGATCCGGACACAGCAGATGCCGGTCGACACACCGGCCGCCAGTGGGGCACGCGGACGTCCGCGACGATACGTCTGCGAAGATGCAGGCAAGCGATACCAGCAGGGGTGCAGGAAAACGCCAATGTCGACTGACCGACAGGAAAGTCCGCGGGATGCGGCACCACCGGCGGTGAAGCCGGTGTGGACGGACCGGAAACGGTATCTGTGGCTGTTCGCGCTCATCGTTCCGGTGCTGGTGGTGGCTTCATGGCTGGCGGTGCTGGCAACCGGGCTCGGTGTGTTCTGGTGGACCGGCCCGATCCTGACCTTCCTGGTCATCCCCTTGGTCGACCACCTCGTCGGCGTCGATGAGCAGAACCCGCCCGAAGTCGCGCTGGCCTGGCTGGACGACGACCCGTTCTATCGCTGGGCGATATACCTGTTCCTGCCCTGCCAGTATCTCTCGCTCGGGCTGGCCTGCTGGTTGTGGACTGGTGGCGGTGGTGTGTCGACCACCTTCGTCGACAAGTTGGGGCTGATGCTGACCGTCGGTGGCATCGGTGGTATCGCCATCAATGCCGCCCACGAACTGGGCCACAAACGTGAGTCAGCGGAGAAATGGTTGTGCCGGGTCGCGCTCGCTCAGACCGGCTACGGGCATTTCTTCGTCGAGCACAACCGCGGACATCACATCCGCGTCGCGACCGCCGAAGACCCCGCCAGCGCGCGGATGGGCGAGTCCCTCTACGTTTTCCTGCCCAGGTCGGTATTCGGCGGGCTGCGCTCGGCCTGGTCGCTCGAGTCCCAACGCTTCGCGCGAAAAGACAAGTCCCGGTGGACGTTCCGAAATGATGTCCTCAACGCATGGGTATGGAGTGTGGTGCTTTTCGGCGTGCTGATCGCCGGGTTCGGTCTCGCGGTGGTGCCTTGGCTCATCGGTCAGGCGGTCATCGGTGTCTGCATGCTGGAGACCATCAACTACGTCGAGCATTACGGCCTGCGACGGCAGAAACGCCCGAACGGTCGCTATGAGCCGGTGCGGCCCGAACACAGCTGGAACAGCAACACAGTGGTCACCAACCTGTTCCTTTTCCACCTACAGCGACACTCCGACCATCACGCGAATCCGTATCGCCGGTACCAGGCGCTCCGCCACGCGGACGAGGCTCCGCAGTTGCCGGCGGGGTACGCCTCAATGATGTTGCTGGCCATTTTCCCGCCACTGTGGCGGCGGGTGATGGATCGTCGGGTGCTCGAGCATTACGGCGGTGATCTCCGGCTGACGGGGCTGAGCCCGCGTCGAGAACGGCGCCTGCTGGGCGTCTTCGCTGCATCGTCCTGAGCCGGCCTTGCATCGCTGTGCGCATCAGCCCGGGTCAGGATCGGGCGGACTGCGCTTCACGGGTGCGTTTCAGCGCGACCTTGGCCGCTCGCATCGACAACGCCGGTGACAGGCGTTCCAGGTACCACAGCGCCTTCCACCACCCCGGCACCACGATGATGGCATCGCCGCGAAATATGGCCCGCAGAGCCTTTTCGGCGAACGCCTCGGGCGCCATCGGCCGCAGCGCCTCGCCCAGCTTCAGGAGATCCTCGTCGGTGACGCTCTTGTGCCGCCCGAACTCGCCTCCGGTCAGGATCGGGGTGCGCACCACCCCGGGGCAGAGCACCGAAACCCGCACGCCGTGGCGTTCTGCCTCAAGACGCAACGACTTGGAGATTGCCACCACGGCGTGCTTGCTGCCGCTGTAGGCGGCCTGCGCTGCCATGGTGATCAGGCCCGCGACAGACGCCGTGTTCACGATGTGGCCCGAGCGCTGCCTGATCATGTGCGGATACGCCGCTTGGATGCCGTGCACGACACCGCGCAGGTTCACGTCGAGGACGTCGTTCCAGTCGTCGAGCGAATAGGTGTCGACCTCACCTCCGACCCCGATCCCGGCGTTGTTGAACAGGTAGTCGATCTGCCCACACCGCTCGACCGCTTCAGCGACGGCACGCTCGAATGCGGGGTAACTGCGGACGTCCAGTTCGATCGCGTGGACCCTGGCGCCTGACCGGGTCAGACGTTGCGCGAGCTCATCGGCCACACCGATCTGACGATCGGCGATCCAGACCTCGGCGCCGCTCTCTGCCAACGTCGCCGCCAGCGCCGCGCCGATTCCCGATGCGCCACCGGTGATGAATGCGATCTTTCCCTCTGGGCGTGCTCGCATCGGTGAAGGATACGGGGTTGCTCGCTGTCGCCGGCGAGTTTACTGCCGAGTCGAGTTCGCGTGTACGGCGCATTTGCCCGGAAACAGTTGACCGGTTGTTGCAAGCTTGAGATTCGGGTGCCGCCTCGGTCGCCTCCGAATGGCGGCAGATCGTTTTCCAGGCAGCGATCAGAACTGTCTTTTTGCAGCTAGAACAGTTGAACGGCCAGCTTCATGGCTTTGCTAAGGGCGAGCGCCCCGATGATTTGTGATTTTCCCCACGCAACGATACGCTAACGCAACAACATCAATATAGCTGTGGCGACACGCGCTTTCGTTGCCGACTCATTCTGGGGGTTATCATGCGAGGTTTCATTCGCTCGGCAAGCGTCGCAGCCACAGCGATCGTGGCCGCCGTCATGTTGGCGTTCTACACCGTGACAACGGCGGCTGCCCAGACCGCGTTGATGATCGGTGGCATCGGCGTTCCCAGCATGCCCGATCTGTTCATGCGGCAGATCTCCGGCGGGGCGTACCAGAATTACGATCGGGTCAGCGTCCCCTGGCCTGCTGAGGCGCGCGGGTACACCGGTGAAAACGACCTGCTTCTGGGTGAGTCGATCGACATCGGCGTGGAGAATCTGTACAACGAGATTCTCGCTCGAGACGCTGGTGACCCGGAGGGTCATCCGATCACGGTCGTCGGGATGTCGGCGGGCGCACTGGTGGTGACCGAGGTGCTCCGCATCCTGGCCGACGACCCCGACGCACCGTCGGCGGATCGGCTCAACTTCGTGGTGATGGCCGACTCCAGCCGCCAGGAGTTCGTCAACACCAACTCGGAGGCAAAGCTCGGCTACACCTACCAGCCCCCGCCGGACACCATTTACGAAACCGTCCAGGTCACTGCCGAATACGACGGGTTCGCGGACTTCCCGGACAAGTTCCCGCTCTTCCATATCGTGTCCGTCATCAACGCGTACCTGGGTGCCGTGACACGGCACAACGCGACCTTCTTCGCCGACCTGTCCGAGGTGGACGCCGAGGACATCACAGTCGAGGTGAACGAACTCGGCGGCGTCACCACCAAGTACTTCCTCCGGGCCGACGAACTGCCCATCGTGACGGTGCTCCCCTTCCTCAAGTCCATCGAGCCCCAGCTGAAGGAGATCGTCGACCGCGGCTACACCCGGAATGACGAGCAGGCCGCCGCAGCGGCGCGTACCACTGCGAGCAAGGTCGCCGCACCGTTGTCGGCGCCGGCCTATGAAAGCGACGCCGCCGAGGAGTCCGAGGTTGTTGTGACTGAGGAATCGGTCGACTCCGACGGTCCGGCCGAGACCGGTTCGGCAGAGACCAATTCGGACGATCTCTCCGATGTCGCCGACGAACTGGCCGACGTTGCCGACGAGGATGTCTCCGACGGGGCCGACGATGCAGGCGAGACCGAGGTTGCCGAGGACGCCGAAGAGGACTTCGCCGAAGCCGAAGCGGAACTCGAAGCCGCGGTCGAGGCGTCCGCCGAGGATTCCGACAGCGCCGAGGACGAGACCACGGGATCGTCTGCAGCCGAGTCCACGGGCGCTTCCACCGAGGATGACGAGTCCGCCGACGATACCGACTCCGAGTCCGCATCGGATGACGACACATCGGCTGGTGAGGACAGCGCCGCCTAAGGCGTTGCCTGACCGCGGCTCGAGCCCGCAACACGTTGCCCCGGCGATTCGCTGGGGCAACGTGTTTTCGGTACCGTCGCAGGCATGACTGCGCAGCAGTGCGAGGTTGCCATCGTGGGCGCCGGCTTCGGCGGAATCGGATCGGCGATTCAGCTCAAGAAGGTGGGATTCGAGGACATCGTGATCCTGGATCGCGAGAGCGATCTGGGCGGTACCTGGCACTTGAATCGTTATCCGGGTCTAGCCGTCGACATCCCATCGGCCACCTACTCCTACTGGTTCGAACCCAACCCCTACTGGTCGCGTCTATACGCTCCGGGCGAGGAGATCAAGCGATACGCGGACCACGTGGCCGACAAGTACGACGTACGCCGACATATCCGGTTCAACACCACGGTCGAGGGCGCGCGCTGGGACGAGGACGCCAAGGTCTGGCGGTTGGCGCTCGACGGCGGACAGACCCTGACCACCCGCTTCCTGATCACCGCGACGGGTTTCCTCTCCCAGCCCTACACGCCCGACATCCCGGGTATCACCAGCTTCACCGGTCGTGTCCTGCACACGACCGCCTGGGATCACGACTACGACTGCGAGGGTCGGCGCATCGGGCTCATCGGTACCGGCGCGACCGCGGTACAGCTGATCCCCGAGCTGGCCAAGAACGCTGCCGACCTCACCGTGTACCAACGCACTCCCATCCATGTCGTGCCCAAGGTCGATTTCCCGATTCCCCGCGGCATGCAGCGGTTGTTCGCTCGCATTCCGCTGACCCAGCGGCTCTTCCGCTGGAACACCGACATGGCCTCGGAGGTGATGTTCGTTCTCGCCGTGTTGAACTATCGCCACTTCCGGTGGCTGAACACGGCGGCCGACAACCTGTCCAGATTCCTGCGTTTCGTTTCCATTCGGAACAAAGAACTGCGACGCAGGCTCACGCCGGACTACGACTTCGGATGCAAGCGACCCACATATTCGAACACCTACTACCGAACCTTCACCAAGCCGCACGTGCACCTGCAGACAGCCGGTATCGACCGGATCGAACCGGATGGCATCGTCGCCTGT
Organism: uncultured Mycobacterium sp.; assembly: GCA_964513475.1. Lineage (GTDB taxonomy): Bacteria > Actinomycetota > Actinomycetes > Mycobacteriales > Mycobacteriaceae > Mycobacterium. Next base: position 7,536 of record CAZEMS010000034.1, read on the forward strand.
GACGGGACGAAGTCCCAGATCGACACCCTCGTGCTGGCCACCGGTTTCGACCTGTGGGAAGCGAACTTTCCCGCAATCGAAGTGATCGGCCGCGGCGGCCGCAACCTGGGTAAGTGGTGGCGCAGCAACGGGTTCCAGGCATACCAGGGCGTCGCGGTCCCCCAGTTCCCAAACTTTCTCTGCCTATCCGGACCGTACGGCTCCAGCGGCTTGTCGTTCTTCAACACGATGGAGAGCCAGATGCGGCACATGGACCGTCTCTTCGGCGAGGTTCGCCGTCGCGGTGCGACGACATTCGAGGTGACCGAGGATGCCAACGCCCGGTTCCTGGGCCGGATGACCGAGCTACGCGGAGACACGGTTCTCTACCTCGGTGACTGTTCCAGGGCCCGGTCCTACTACTTCAGCCCCAATGGCGAGACACTGCTGCGACCGACCTCCAGTCGCGACATGGTTTCCGAGCAGACCCGCTTTCCGCTGAGCGACTACGCGATCGCCTGAGCTGCGGGGTGAACGTGCGCCGGATCGCCCGTCGCTTCTGCTCTGCGGCGGTGAGCTCCTGGGCGGCGGCGACCGCTCTCATCGGCATCGCTGCGGTTCCGTCGGCCGTTGCCGCGCCCTGTCCGGACATCGAGGTGGTGTTCGCTCGCGGTACCGGCGCCCCGCCTGGTGTGGGCTGGCTCGGAGAGGCGTTCGTCGAATCGCTGCGCGGCAAGGTCGGCGGTAAATCTGTCGGGGTGTACGCAGTGGACTACCCCGCCGCGTTCGACTTCGCCAGTTCCGCTGCCGCCGGGGCCAGGGATGCAGCCGCCCGGGTCCAACACATGGCCGCCACCTGTCCCGGTACCCGCATCGTGCTCGGCGGCAACTCTCAGGGTGCCGGCGTGATCGATCTCATCACCATCGCCCCGACACCGATCGGCGGTTTCACGCCGGTTCCGCTGCCGCCGGAGGTGGCCGATCACGTTGCCGCCGTTGCTGTCTTCGGAAATCCGTCACGTGACCTTTCCGGGGGCGGGCCACTGACTGCCCTCAGTCCGTTGTATGGCCACAAGACCATCGACCTGTGCGCGCCCGCCGATCCGTTCTGTTCGGCGGGCACGAATTTCCTGGCCCACTTTGCCTACGTGCGTAACGGGATGGTCGACCAGGCAGCGTCCTTTGTCGCCGGTCGCGTGTAGGGAGCCTGACAAGTGTCATAACTGGCGCCTACCTGGTGCTGCAGCAGACTGACTGTGCGGTAAGGTCGTCACCACGAACGGGAATTTGCTGACCGGGCAAAGCCTCGCTGGGATAAACTCACCAAATAGTCGGACGGGGGAATTCACATGACTCGAGTGGCCGTGAACCGGAACAAGACCAGGGCCAACCGGCTGGCGGCGGGGCTTGTCCCGGCTGCTGCGCTGATGACGATCGTCGCTCTGCCAGTTGCTGACGCGGCGACGGTGGTGGCGATCGGCCCGCTGGCCGGGACGATAGAAGACGAACTCCAAGGTTCGGTCTGCCAGGTCTCGAATGGCTGCGTCATAGTCCCGCACCGGGTCGAGGTCGACGAAGCGGTCGCCGCCATCGACGACGCCGTGCGGGCGGCGCTCGACGCTGCCGCGCTCACCGCCGATCCCAGCGATGACGAAGTGCTCCTGTTCGCGTACAGCCACGGTTCCAGGATGGCCGCTCACTGGCTGGACCGGCGCGCCGGCACACCCGGAGCTCCGACACCAGAAGAGTTGTCGTTCATGCTGATCGGCAATCCCACTCGGGTGCACGGCGGTTCCGACCGCAACGACGACCCACCGTTCACCGTGCCGGAGACCGACTACCAAGTAGTCGACGTGGTTCGCCAGTACGACATGGCCGGCGACTATCCGGACCGGATGAACTTCCTGGCGTTCGTGAACATGATCGCCGCGTTCGGCAGCGTGCATAACAACTACGAGGTGGTGGACCTCAACGATCCGACCAACATCGTGTGGACCGAGGGCAACACCACCTACGTCTTCGTGCAGACCCCTGAGCTGCCGATGCTCGACTTCTTGCGGAACATAGGTCTGGGCTTCGTGGCCGACACGCTCAATGAGCCCCTGAGGGAAATCGTCGAGCAGGCCTATGACCGCGACTACCTCCCCGAGCCGCTCATCGGACAGGGGCAGGCAAGCAAGCAGGCAAGCAAGGTCGCCGCGTCGACCGTGGCGGTTTCCGACCCGACGATCGACAGCGGGGCAGCCGCACTCTCGGTGGACTTCGCCGAAGCCGAGGAGGCGGACTCCGGTTCAGGCGGGTCCGGTAGCGATGCCGCGGACCCCGCAGACGTGGCCGAGGCGCTGGAGGACGACGAACTCGCGGGTGCGCCGGACGATGACGATGCGGACGACCTGGCCGACCTCGACGCAGCGGAGACCGCGGAGCTGTCCGACGATGAGCTGGATCTGGATGCGCTGGAAGAGGAGATCGCCGACGAAGCCGACGAGGCTGCGGCGGATGAGGCCGCAGCGGATGAGGCTGCGGCGGATGCGTCGGATTCCGCGGAGTCCGGTGCTGCGGAATCGGATAGCGCCGCCGCGACGGACAGTGACTCCGAAGCCGCGGACGCGAACGACAGCGACCAGGCTGCCGACGCCGACTAGGCCGCGCGTCATCTGCTGAACCGGGTATCGGTGCGCTCGCAGTATGGACGTTGGCGGACTCACGCCGCTGGAAGGCACGGCGCTGCTCACCGTGTACGCGCGGGCGCTCGATAGCCGTTGGGACCGTTCAATACTCGGTGACACGCTTGCCCACGAGGTTGTCGGCAAGATCGACTACGACTTCGCGGGTCTGGGCGTGGTGCCCAGTGTGACGTGCCTGGTGGCGCTGCGGGCCAAGATGCTCGACGAGCGAATCCGGTCTTTCATCGCGATGCATCCCGATGCCGTGGTGGTGGATCTCGGCGCCGGGCTCAGCAGTGCCGTCCACCGGGTCGCTCCGCCACCGGCTGCGGACTGGTACAGCGTCGATCTGCCGGCGGTCATCAAGCTGCGCGACGCGCTGCTGCCGGGCCGTGAAGGGTCGCATTCGGTGGCGGCTTCGGTCACGAAACCTGATTGGGTCGAAGCGATTCCGGCTGGCCGGCCGACGATGTTGGTCGCCGATGGGTTGTTCGCCTTTCTAAGCGAGCCGCAGATCATCGCGGTTCTTCGGCGGAGCACCGAGTATTTCGCTTCGGGCATCATCGCGTTCAACGACTACGGCAAGGTCGGCGCTGCGAATCGCCTCGGCAAGCTGTTCACCCGCCGCAAGCGAATGTTCAAAACCATGTACAACGAGTGGGGTTCGCAGGGCTTCAAGGACGCTCACCACCCCGAGACGTGGAATCCTGACCTGACGCTCGTAGAAGAAGCCAGTGCCTTCCGCCAGCCTGAGGTGGAGCTCTTCCCCCCGTCATTGCGGCTGGTTGCTCGCCTGGGCGCGCGGATCCCGGCTGTTTCACGCAAGGCGCGGATACTGCTGTTCCGGTTCTGAGGCCTTCTGAGGCCCGAGTGCGCGGACAGGTGCGTGAGACTGCCGGTCAGCCGTTCCCACGATCGGCTACCGAGGCTGAGCCCGCACGACCGGATACGTCCGGCTTTCGCCGGTAGACCACCGCGCGTCCACCCCGTCCCGGGGCGATCGTGACACCCCGGGTGAAACGGGACTCATCTGGCGCGTCGGTGGGCTCGAACCGGAGTTCGCGCAGCATTGTCCGCAGGGTGACGTCCATCTCCATGGTGGCGAAAGCCGCGCCGATGCAGCGGTTCATGCCCCCGCCGAATGGTATCCACGCGAAGGGATTCGGCGTGGTGCCGACGAAGCGGTCGGGGTTGAACGACATCGCATCCGGGAAGCTCTGTTCCGACTCGTGAGCGAGTTGAATACTTGCCATCACTGTGTAGTCCTCGGGAATGACCCACTCCCCCAGCCGGATCCGTTTCTTGGTGCGGCGCAACGCGGCGGTGAGGACCGGTCGCGTGCGCTGCACCTCTGCGATGGTGGCAAGCCGCAGCTCCGACCCTCCGGAGTCGACCTCATCGGTCAGCCGGGTAAGCAGAGTCGGATGGCGACGCAGCCGCTCCACCGCCCAGGCCAGTGTGGTCGAGGTCGTCTCGTGCCCGGCGACCAGCAGCGTCAGCAACTCATCGTTGATGTGTTGATCCGGGATGGGGTCGCCGTTGTCGTAGCGGGCCTGCAACAGCAGCGAGAGGACGTCGGTCCGCTCCTCGAAGGCGGGGTCCGCCCGCGCCTCTGCCTTCAGGTCATCGATCACTGCGTCCCCAAGGCGGCGGTATTCGGCGAACCTGCCGCCGGGGCTCCATCGCCCGAAGTCGCGCCGCACGACCGACGGGAGCAGCGCGATGCGGGAACCGAACTCGACCGCGCGCGGCATCATCGTGCGCAGTTCATCCAGCGCGGGACCTTCGGCGCCGAAAACCGCCCGCAAGATGGTGTTGAGGGTGATGCGCATCATCGGTTCCAACGTTTGGAATTCGCGGCCCTCCGGCCAACTTTTGATCTCGCGCATCACCTCCTCTTCGGTGATGATCTCGTGGCTGCGCATCGCCTTGCCGTGAAACGGCGGAAGAAGAAGTTTTCGCCGGGCCAGCAGTTCGTCGCCCTCGAGGCTGAATATCGAACCGTCGCCGAAGATGTCGCCGAGATTGTTCGTGGGTCGGCCGATGAGCTCGCGGCTGGTGCTGAAGAGCTCCTTGACCACGTCGGGCTCGCTGACCACCACGGTTCTGCCGAAGAACGGAAGGTTCACGGTGAACGCGCTGCCGTACCGCCTGGCGAGCGCCGCCACTGCACCATAGCGGGCGATCAGCAGTGCCGCGCCTTGCATGGCTTTCGGTGCTCGCGGCCCTGGCGGCAGCCGTACTGGCTCGGTGGTCGCCGTTGCCATGTGGTCACTCTCCGTTCCGGTGCGCGGCGAATGCTGACGTCATCGACCTGGAGTTGGTGTCGAGACCTGGGTTACCGCTGCGTATTGGTCAGGCCAACGAGTAGTCACTCATCGGGAATTGATCCTGTTCTTCAACGGCGTTACGGACCGACGTCGGTCGAAACAGCGGTGCTTCCCCAGAGTTGTGGAACCAGTACGACCGCGAGTTCGCGCAGTTGCCGAGGCGGAATACCGAATCGTCGAGCAGTTCGGTCATCCGGTCCAGGAAGCGGGCGTTGGCCTCCTCGGTGACCTCGAAGGTCGAGGCGCCGTGCCGCTGCAGTTCGCCCAGGAGCCGATTCATGTGCCGCATCTGGTATTCGACCGTGTTGAACCACGACAGGCCGACCCACGCGTAGGGGCTGGCCATCGTCAGGAAGTTCGGGAAATGGGGCACCGAAAGACCTTCGTAGGCCTGGAAGCGGTTCTCGCGCCACCACTTCCCCAGGTTCCGGCCGTCCCGGCCGATCACCTCAATCGCCGGCAGGTTCGACTCCCACACGTCGAATCCGGTCGCGAGGACCAGCGTGTCGACGGCTTGCTTGGTGCCGTCGCGGGCAACAACGCCGTCGGGTTCGATGCGCTCGATGCCGGCGGTTTCCAGGCGTACGTGCTTCTTGGCGAATGTGCGGTAGTACGTATTGGACAGGGTGGGGCGCTTGCAGCCGTAGTCATAGTCGGGACTCAGCTTGCGTCGTACCTCCTTGTCCCGGATCGACAGAAAACGATGCAACGCGGCTATATAGGTGGCGCCTCGGTTGATCGGCTTGAAATACCTGAACTTCCACATCGCGATCATCATCATGAGGTCCATGCCGGCGTCGGTGAACCACCGCACGATGCGCTGGGTGATCGGCAGCCGGGCAAAGAGCCGTTGGACCGCCGGCGAGATGCTGAAGTCCACCTTGGGCAGCACCCAGATCGGGGTGCGCTGGTACACGGTCAGCTCCGCGACATCCTTGGCCAACTCAGGGACAAGCTGCACAGCGGTTGATCCGGTACCGATCACTGCTGCGCGATCTCCGCTCATCGACTGGCTGTCGTCCCACGCCGCCGCGTGGATCACGCGTCCCTGGAAGGTGTCGATACCGGGAATGTCCGGAGTGCGCGGTTGGCAGAGGAAGCCGGTAGCGGCGATCAGGAATTGAGCGCGCAACGTCTCTCCGTCGGCGAGCGTGACCAGCCAGACCTGGGCGTCCTCATCCCAGCGCGCACCCTCGACGGTGGTGTTGAACCGCATGTACCGCCGCACGTCGTACTTGTCGGCGACGTGCTCGGCGTAATGCTTCAGCTCGGGGCCCGGCGCATACAGCCTCGACCAGGACGGGTTCGGCTCGAACCAATACGAATACGTCGTCGCCGGGACGTCGGCTGCCAGCCCCGGATATCGGTTGACGTGCCACGTGCCACCGAGATCATCCTCCCGGTCGAGGATCGCGATGTTGTGGTAGCCGAGTCGGTTGAGCTGTATCGCCGCGCCGATTCCGCCGAAGCCGGCCCCGACGATGATGGCATCGAACTGCGGTGCGCTCATCCGGCGACACCCCGACTACTCATCGGCGCCGCTGTCTCCCGTCCCCGTGCTGTCGGCAGCGCCGTCGTCCTCCGACCCACTGGCGTCATCCGCGCTCGAACCCAGGGCATCCCCGGAGTCTTCGGCATCGCCGGTGGCACTGCCCCCGCCATCCGAATCATCGCCATCGCTGTCGGTGCCGACCTGGCCCGGTACAGCCTTGTTGCCGTCCTTGACGTTGGTCGACTCTTCCGCGTCGGCCTCGTCGAGGTCTTCTTCGGCAGCCGCTTCCTCCAGGTCGCTCTCGTCGTCGGAAACCTCGTCGTCGGAAACCTCGTCGTCGGAAACCTCGTCGTCGGCAACCTCGTCAGCGACCTCGGCGTCGGAAACCTCGTCGGAGAGCTCGTCTTCGTCGACCTCGTCCGCCTGCGCGTCGTCGTCGTCACTCTCGTCTGCGCTCACCCGCAGAGCGCTCACCAGCTCGGCGGCGTTTGAACCGGAGTCGCTGTCTTCGGCTTCGGATGACTCGTCGGCCGGTCCTTCGTCGGCAGCGTCGTCGTCGGGCTGTTCCGCCGCGGCATCGGATTCTGCGGTCGAGTCGCCTTCGCCGTCCAGCGTCTGCGGGCTGCTCTGTCCGGCCGGATCCTCTGTCGCCCCCACCGGCCAGAACGGATCGATCGGGTTGCATTCGGGGCACAGAATCTTCGCGAACGGCCTGGCGATATACGCGAAGGGCGTGTACTCCGGGTTCCAGACGTAGCTCATCGGAACGAAGGGATTCCACGTGATGATCAACGCGTCGACAAGGTTGCGCACGGCTTCGAGTTGATCCTCGATGGTGACGGACTTGATCCCCTCCGGCGGAGCGATCAAGAAGTCCCAGAGTGAGGTGAGGCCGGCGAACGGATCAATGGTGTACGTCTGGCCGGACCATTCGACCTCCGGTCCGACCGACCCCTCGATCGCCTGCCCGATCGCTCCTTCTTCCTCGCTGACCGGGTTGTTCAGTTTGGGGAAGGTGTAGCCGGCACCGAAGAAGTCCCAGATGTTCACCTTGAACATGTCGTTGAGGATGGCGTCCGGGTCGTCGCAGGGCGGGAAGCCCGTGCACCCGGCGTGCATCGGCAGATTGGCTTGCAGCCACAGGTTGAGGTCACGCCCCATCGGGCCGGAGAGTGCCGGAATTCCCAATAGCCAGTCCGTCAGGCCCATTGTCATCTCGGGGTTCGCCGGATCCCAGCCCAGGACGTTGGTGGGGGTGTATACCCACCAGCTTCCGCTGGCGGCCATCGCCGCCGAGAACCGGTTCATGCCCTGGATCGCGTAGTACGGGATGTTCGCGACCATCTGGACGAGGTTGTTGCCGATGTTGTTGATCGAGGGCTCGTCCCCGCCGCCGAACTGACGGTCGTAGCCCAGTTCGATGAGGGCTTTCAACGGGTCGTTGAGCTGGTCGGCCAGCTCGTCCAGGCCAAGAATCCGCAGCGGCTCGAGCAGCGGGATGTTCGGCGTCGGTACGAAGTAGTAGGTGGTGTTCCCCTCTTCCCAGACGATGTTGTCGGGGTCGTCGAGGTCCACGTCGGTGTAGCTGTCACCGAGATGGTTGAAAAGGAAGCCGGAGTAGGCGTTGGCCACCGCCAGCACGTTGAGCAGGTTGGTGGGCATGTCTGCTGCCGGGTCGTACTGCCGAGCGATGTTGATGACCTTGTACTCGCTGTCCGGCCACACCCCGCCGAACATGCCGTTCGCCCCGCCGTACCGCCTATTGGGGTCGCCGATCACCACGAACGTCAGGTCCTCGGGCAGCGGGGCATCCGGGTCCCCGGCGTGCTGCTCCAACCACTGCGAGGCGACCAGTGAACCCGAACTGAAGCCCAGCACGATCGTCTCGTCGCCCGGTTCGATGTTCGCGAGAGCTTCGTTCAGGGCGGCAACGCCGAATCCGAATTGCCCGGGCGCGGACCATAGCGGCAGGTAGTCGAGCGCTTCGCAGTTGTTGGGACTCTCGCAGAAGTAGCCCTGCAGCGCGTCGTTGATGTCCACCGCGTCCGGCGACGGATTGATGGTGATCACGTTGGCCGCCAACGTCGTCGGTCGAGTGACCGCGCCTTCGGGCGGTGGTGACAGCGGAGCCACCGCCAGCACGCTGGACCCAACGACCGCCAGGCCGGTCGTGATGTACGGACGCAGAGCTGACTGCATGGGCGTACCTTCCGAGTCGTTACAATGCGATGACAATCCGATAAAGACCAGAGTCTTCAGAGATTATCACATTCAACCCCCGAACAAAGCATTGCTAGGGGACTTTCTTTGGGACTATTTCCGGGTCCGCGGAGGGAACGCGGTGCTGGGGTGTGTTCCACCGATCGGGGGTCCCCCAGATGGATGACATGGGCCGGATCGCGCGGGTCGTCAAACCATGCTGGCAACCTGCTGGAAGGTCCTCTTCGCCAGTCGATAGTAGCCATAGGGCAATGACTTTCAGGCAATTCGGTGCGAGTCGGAGATCCCCGTGGCCGATCGCCAGCAACGCTGCGAGCGCCGACGAGTCACGCCCCGGGCCGATTCAGTGCCGGTCGCACGGGCTCTGACGGTATGACCGGCCAGCAACCTACTCGAGTCCTTCCCGTTGCCTCGAAATCGAATTTGCCACGTATGGCAATTACCGATGCCTATCTCCCTATCATCGCTACCGTCGCGGCGAGCGTTACAGGTGCCGGTCGCTGAGCCAGCCATCAATGCGTTCGGCTACCGTCGCCCAGCCCGGCTCGAGCATCATGTTGTGACCCATGTCGGCAAAGAACTCCGGTTCGGTGCGATACGCGCGCGCCGTCGCGCGCACTTCGCTTTGGGTGACTGCCCCGTCTTCGAGTGCGCCGACCACGAACACCGTCGACTTGACCCGGCTCGGGCGCGGAAGGTAGATCAGCCCGTCGAGGCCGGATCGCGCGCTCTCCTCCTGGAGCCGGCGGGCGCACTCGTCCACCAGCTCGGCCGGAGTGCTCGGCGAGAAGAAGCGCTCCCGAGCGAGCTCTGGGCTGCTGACATACGCCAACGATCTACCCGTGACCGAGAGTTTGGCGAAATGCCACGGATGCCGTCTCATCCAGCGCAGGCCGGATCCGAGATAGCCCCGCGGCGGCGCCGACGCCATCAAAACGGCCGCCGGAGCGGCGTGTGATTCCAGGTACTTCTGCACGATGAAGCCACCCATCGAGTGGCCGATCACCACCGGCGCCGTCGGCAGGTCCGCTGCCACCGAACCGACATCCTCGACGAAGTCGCTCATCGAACAGGTTCGTAGTGGTCGCGCGCTGGGACTGCCGCCGTGGCCGCGAAGACTCAGGGCCAGTGCGCGGTAACCGCGATCGGCGAAGAACTGCAGGAAGTGTTCGTCCCAGCACCAGGCTGCATGCCAGGCCCCGTGGACGAAGAGCAGCGGGGCGGGGTGACGGGCGCTGGCCCCTCCCCGGTCGATGACCTCAAGTGTGTTGGTCACGGTCGCGGGCTCTTGTCCACCAGAAGCTTCCTACCTCGTCCGCGGCGTCATCGGCAACACGGGGCAACACGGCCGGCGCCGGCCGGAGTCGGGGGGCAGAGCCCGAAGGCGCCGGCGTAGTACGGTCCCTGGCATGACGTGGCTGCCCGTGCGGGCCGGTACGGACCGATTTCGCTTCGGCGTCCTCGACGGAATCGTCAACAGCCGGTTCTCCCCCACCGCACTGCCGATGGCGGGCTATCTGACCGCTGCCACCACCGGCGCCGACTCGTTCTGGGTCGGTGATCACCTCAACTCGCTGTTGCCGCGCTCGATCGCCACCCCCGAGCACCTCGGCATCGGTGCCAAACTCGTACCCAAGGTCGACGCCATTCTCGAACCGTGGACGATGCTGGGCAACCTGGCCGCCCGGAATCGGCTTCGCCGGATGCGGCTCGGTATCTGTGTGACCGACGCCAGCCGGCGCACCCCGGCGGTCACCGCGCAGGCGGCTGCCACCTTGCACCTACTCACCCGGGGCCGGGCCATCCTCGGTATCGGGGTGGGTGAACGTGAAGGCAACGAACCGTATGGGGTGGAGTGGAGCAGGCCGGTGGCCCGGTTCGAGGAGGCTGTCGCGACGATCCGCGCCCTGTGGGAGTCGGGCGGGGAACCTGTGTCGCGGGACTCGCCGTTCTTTCCGCTGCGCCACGCGGTCTTCGACCTCCCGCCCTACCGTGGCCGCTGGCCCGAGATCTGGGTGGCCGCGCACGGGCCGAGGATGCTGCGGATCACCGGACGCTTCGCCGACGGATGGGTTCCGTTCGTCGTCTCCCGGCCCGGCGACTACGCCCGTGCATTGGATAGCGTGCGGTGCGCGGCCTCCGACGCCGGCCGCGACCCGATGGCGATCGTGCCCGCGCTGAACCGCGTCGTGGTCACCGGCCGGAGCCGCGATGACGTAGATGAGGCGCTGGACTCTGTGATCGCGAAGACGCAAGCGTTGGCTGCGCCCGCGGCAACCTGGGCACGCCACGGGGTCCAGCATCCGCTGGGATCCGATTTCACCGGGGTTCAAGACCTGATACCGCAGCTGATCGACCGGCAGAGCGCCTTGGACTACACCGCGAAGGTCCCGTCGTCGCTGATGAAGGAGATCTGCTTCAACGGCACCGCCGACGAAGTCCTCGACCAGATCGCCGAATGGCGCGACCATGGCCTGCGGTACCTGCTCGTCATCAATGCCAGTCAGCTCAATCCGCGAGTGCGCAAGGGACTGGCGGCGACCCTGCCGCATGTGAAGGTTCTGCGCGGACTCCGCAGGCTATGAGGGCACTGTGGGGCCGGTGTTGCCGTGCCGGCTGCCGGGAAGGCCTCGCAGTGGTTCGTGGCCTCCCTCCGGGGGTCTATCAGTCGAGCCAGGCGCGGTTACCGAAGCGATCGAGGTGGACGACTTCTCTCACCGGCCTGCGGGTGGTAGGCCCGTATCGGCCGCGGGGCCAACCGAGCGGCACCACGCAACAAGGGGTGACCGACAGCGGCAGGTCCAGCGTGCGGCGTGCGGATGTCACGCTCCACAACGGCAGGGTGATCAACGATGCCCCCAGGCCCATGGCGCGGGCAGCGAGCAACAGGTTCTGCACACTCGGGTAGATGGATCCGAAATACCCTGACAGCGCGGCATGGGGCATCGGGATGAACGGCACCCGGCCCTCGCGGGCCCCCAGGCGCAGGCATGCCACCACGAGCACCGGGACTTCGGTGAAGTGGTCGACCTGCCATTGCACCGCGCGGGCGGTCTTGGCCATCGATTCGTCGTGCGCCGCCACGCGCCGGATCACTGTGCGGTAGTACAGGTTCCAGGCCTGCCGGTATCGACGCGCCAGTCGCTCCTTGACCTGGAAATCCTTCACCACGACGAACTCCCAGTTCTGACCGTTCGCCCCGGTCGGCGCCCGCAGCGCCACTTCAATGCATTTCAACACCACCGCGTCGTCGACCGGGTCGGGCAGTACCCGGCGCACCGCACGCTGGGTCATCATCGCTTCCACCAGCGGCATGTTCAGCCGGGAAAGCGCTTCGTCGGTGTCCGGCGGACCGGCGTTCGATGATTCAGCCACGCTGCAACACCCAACCCGAGGTGAAACGCTGAATCGCCGGGATCTCCTCGGCCAGCACATCTCCGATGTACTTCTCGATCCGGCCGCCGACGAGCGGAATTCTGACCTCGAGGGTCCCGGTGAACCTCAGCGTGGAGCCATCCGACGCCGGCGTCAGCACCGCCGAACCCTGACCCGATCCCGGCACCCCGGAAGCCGCAATGCGGACCTCGCCGTCGATCCGATCGTCGGCCGGGTACCAGCTCTCCTCGCGAACGATCTTCAGGTCGCCCCGGAAGACCTTGGCTAGGACTCCGGGCAGGAGGTCATGCCGCAGATCTTGAGTCGTGGCAACGGCGACCGAGCCGTGGGTGTCTACTCGGAACGCGTCCAGGGTCATCGTGTCGCCGCCGAACTCGGCCAGCCGTGCCAGCCAGTACGCCTCGTCGCAGAACGCCGCGTGGATGTCTGTCATGCTGGCCGGCGACGTGGTCCGCACGTCGAAGGGACGTGGCATGACCAGCTAGTTCTTCTCGCCGAACAGGCGATCTGCCAGCGTGGAAGCGAAGTCGCGGCTCTGCTGGAGCTGTTGCTCGCTGATGTTGGTACCCGGAATGCGGACGCCGAGATACCGATCCCGGTACTCACCGGACCCGAGGTAGCTGGTCAGCGACAGGATCGAGCGCAGCTGACCGCCGGGGTACTCGAAGTGGATGCTGTCCAGGTACCGGCCGCCCTTCTTGGTGGCGAGCTTGCGAACCGCTTGCAGGTTCTCCTTCCAGTAGCGACGGCAGACCACGAACACAGCGAAAGGTTTGCCGGCAAGCAACCCGTCGGCCTCCTCCGAACAAAGGAACGAACGCATCGGCATGTTCACGGTCCGCCACCAGGTCGGCGAACCGATGCAGATCAAGTCATAGTTCCCGTTTCGCACTTCGTCCGGAGTCCGGATCGCCCCGGTGGCACGGCGGGTCTGCGCCGGGAGCACGCTGAGAAAGTCCGGCCACACCTTCCGCATCGGGAAGCGCGAGAACGGTTCGGAGTAGCGCTCATCGGTGAACTCGATCTGCGCCTTGTCCACCTGGCAGCCGCGCTCACGCAGCACCTCGCCAGCCGCCTCGAGCACCCGCAGTGACTGGCCCGTGTAGGTGTAGTAGAGCAGCAGCACCCGGGGCCGGCGGTCGCTGCGACGGTCGTCAGCGGTGTCGGTCACTGCTCGCTCCTGCCCGAATCCAGCCTGTCGATGAGCACACTTGGGCTCCCTCCGGTGTCGATGACGGCGGTGGCTGAGCCACCGCGACCTAGGATTCCACGCCGTACGATTCCACATCGCGCCCCACTGTCGCGGGGAGTCGTTGTCGGCCCGATACCCATGCGCATAGCCTCTGGTGCGTGACCAACAAGGTTTCGGTCGACCTCAGCGGCCCCGCGCAGACGATGCTGACAACCCTGTACCTCAAGGCGCTGGATGCCGATTTCGAGCGGCCGGTGCTCGGGGACCGATACGCCAAAGACGCAATCGGCCGCCTCGACTTCGACTGGCGCGAGCTCGGCGTAACTGGAAAGTGGGCACCGCTCGTCACGGTTCGCACCGCGCAGTACGACATCTGGGCGCGCCAGTTCCTGGCCGTCCACCAGCAGTGCACCGTAGTGCACCTGGGGTGTGGCCTGGACACCCGGGTGTTCCGGCTCGACCCCGGTCCGGGAGTGCAGTGGTACGACGTCGACTACCCGGCGGTAATCGGACTGCGCGAGCAGATATATCCGACCCGGCCGGGATACCAGCTGATCGCCACGTCGGCGACTGATCCCTCCTGGCTCGATCGGATTCCCGCAGACGGCCCGGTGCTGTTTCTGGCCGAGGGGATCAGCATGTACCTCAGTGAGGACGCGGGGCTGGCCCTGCTGCGTCGCGTGGTCGACCGATTCCCCGCCGGCGAGTTGCAGATCGACTTCTACAACTGGCTCGGTATCAGGTCGCAGAAGACGCAGACACTCGTTCGCCGGTCCGGTTCGACCCTGCACTGGGCGGTCAACGATCCGCAGGAGATCCTGGACAGGGTCCCCGGTCTTCGACTGCTGGTGGCAACAACCCTTTTCAGCGCCAGCACCTTCGGCCGGGCCTCGGCCGCTTTCCGGGTCGCCAAGCGGCTGACCCGGTTGATCCCGCCGGTGCGCGACGCGTTGCAGTACCACCGCTACGCGTTCGGGCCGGTCAACTGAGACTGCTTGCAGCATGCTTGGCGGCCACGTCGCGGAGCAGTGAGTGGATCTCGTCGATCGACCGTTCCGGTGCAGGCCCGTGTGAGTGGTACTCGATCATCAGTTGCCCGGCGAATATCTTGCTTGTGTACATGTCGATTCCGGCGCTGACGGCAAAGAACAACTCGCCGAAGCTGGCGGTCAGCTGCACACCGGGCGGAGTGCGCATGGTGGGGACCACGCCGTTGTCGGTGAACATGACCACATCGGGCAACCCGGGCGGATTGCCGACGTACTGGGGGCTGAAGTGCAGTAGTGACTGCTGGATCACCCCGTCCGCCAAGTCTTTTCGGAAGGTCTCTGCTATATCACGAGCCAGGTCCACCATGTCGGTGTCGGGTCCGATCTCGGCCAGGTAGGTGGCTACTCCCACTGGGTTGGTGCATGCGGTGGCCGATACCGGCGGGGAGAGCACATAACGCAGGTCGACCGGATACACATAGGGCACAGGAACTTTCGGCGTACCGCGGATCCGCCACTCTGCCATCAGGACGACCGCGGACAGCAGGCCGTTCAGGCCGATCCGGTGGTCTCGGCAGAATGCGACCACGTCATTGGTCTCGCGTTCGCTCAGTCGGCACCATTTCATCGGAACCCGCAATGGCGATAGTGGTTTGACGTCGGTTGCGGCTCGTCGGGACGGGGGCGTGTCGTAGGCGTACATGGCAGCCATGAACCGCTCGAGTCCGGAGCGGCTCTGCTTGTGCACGCCCCGGTCGGCCAACACGGCCTCGAGTGAATCCGGGGCGGGTTGCACGGCGACGGCCGGCATCGTCCCGTTGCACACGAGATCCGTGTAGGTGGCGAACAATTCCTCGATGAGGCTGAACTGATGGTGCCCGTCGGCGAGGCTGTGATGGATATACAGGGTCGGCTGGGCTTGCCCGTTGCGGATCGTCAACCGGAGGTGGATCAGAGACACGCTCTGGTCGAACACGATGGGCGGTGGTTGGTCGTCCGGATCGTCGAGTTCCACCACATCGATACCGGGATGCATCAGATCATCGACGACGATCTGATGCCGACCGTCCGAATCCTCTTCGAGATGGCCGGCCAGGACCGGGTGCGCCTGAAGCAACGCGTCGAACGCGTCCGACATCGCGTCGACGTCGATCGGGCCTTCCACGTGCGCGCCGAGTCCGACGAAGTTCTGGGTCTCGGCGAACATCTCCTCACTGCGCGCGAGCTTACGAATGACCGACGATGGAAACACGCTCAATCTCCCTGACAGTGTTGAGGTCTGCGAAAGGTGCCTGCTGGATGCTCGACGCGATCATCCCCGCATGCTGGCTCTTTTGTACCCCAGCGCCAGCGGCACGGCGCAGGCGGCGACGATTGCCCCCGACCAGAGCAGCGTCGCGACGGTCGGGACCAGGATGGGGCCGCCGAGCGACAGGCCTCTCATGGCCTCGGTGACGTAGCTGACCGGCTGATGCTCGACGACCGGCTGTATCCAGCTCGGATACTGGTCCAGCGGTACGAACCCGGTGCTGAAGAACATCAGCATGGCGACGATGATCTCGGTGGCCTGCGGCACGATCGTGCTTGCCGAGTACAGCGCGAGGGTGAGCACGACCGCCGAGAAAGCGATCCCGAAAACGGCCGGAAGAAAGAACCAGATCACTGATTCGGGGACGCCCTGGCGGAGCCTGAAACCCATCAGCAGTCCGACACACAGGACTACCGCGGTGATTACCAGGATGCGGACCGCATCTGCGGCCAACCTGGCCAGCAGGCCGGATGCGCGGTGTACGGGCAGCACCCACAACCGGGCCAGCAGGCCCGCCTCCCGTTCGCGCATGACGCTGATCCCGCCGATGATCGAACCGGTCATCGCGCCGACCATCGACACCAGTGGCACCGTGCCGTAGAGCCCGCTCTCGCCGGTGACCTCGCGAACCCCCTCGCCCAGGACGATCTCGAGCGCGATCAGGAACCCGGCAGGCATGATCAGCGACTGGACCATGGTGGCCGGGTCTCGGCTCCACCGCCGCAGTATCCGTGCGGTCAGCACCAGGGTGTGCGGAACGAGCCGTCGGGGTGAGTTCTCCCGAATCCGCCGAAGGCGGTGGCGCGCAGAGGTGCGTGAGCGCTGCCGCGGTTCCGGCCGCGCAGCCCCATGCGAGCCGTGGGCGACGGCGATGCTGTCTCGCGGGGCGGTGGTCATCAGCTTCGCCTCGCCGAAACCCTGGCGTGCAACCAAATGACGATGACCAGGGTGCCCGCTATCCAGGCGAGTGCCGGACCGATGACCGGCCAGCTCACCTCGGGGGCTGCTGCCGTGGTGTCCCCGGCCAGCGCCTGCAGGGCATATACGAACTGGGATATCGGCTGGTTGCGGACGAAGGGTTGGATCCATTCCGAGAACCGTTCCGCCGGTTGCAGTCCCACCGAAGCCAGGCCGAGGGTCACCTGAGGCAGCAGCATGACCGGCGCGGTCGCTTCGGGGTTCTCGGTCCACACCCCGATCAGGTCACCGATGAAGGCCAGTACCGCGCCGATCAGCAGCACCAGCAGGCAGAAGCCCAGAGTGTGCACCGCGCCGCCGTGAAATCTGAAGCCGATGACGTATCCGCAGATCACCGAGACCACCAATGCGACGACGACCCGGTACATGCTGGCCGACATCCGGGAGGCCAGTGGGGTCAGCGACATGATCGGCATGGCCTTGAAACGGCGGTTGATGCCCCGAACCGAGTCGGTCGCCGACCTGAACGCGGCCGACACCGCGGCGAACCAGATCGCCTGCAGGACGATCAACGGCGTCAGGTACTGGGCATAACTGCTCATGCTCTGGGCCATGCCCATCAGCTGCTTGAGCGGAATGTAGTAGCCGACCGTGAACACGATCGAACCGATGACCTGGGTGAGCAACTCGCCGTTGCGCACCGTCGGAGTGATCATCCGGACCGTGAGCACCCACCACTGCTGGACAGTCGAGGTCGCAGGTCGCTCCTCCAGCGGGATCGCGAACGTATTGGTCACCTGGGCACGCTCGCGTCGGTCGGCAGCGCCGCCTGGCCGGCGGAACCGTCGCCGGTGAGCGCCAGGAACACCTCGTCGAGCGAGGGCCGCCGCAATGCGATGTCCATCAGCTCGATGTTGGCTGCGCTCAACCGATTCAAAGCCTGGACGAGGGTGTCCGGTCCGCCTGGGGCCGGCATCGCGATCCGGTCGGACGTCGTGGTGAGAGCGGCCCGATGGGTCGCGGGCAGCATTGCGCCCAGCGCCTGGGCGACCGCGGGAAGATCCTTGAGGTCGCGCGGGACGACCTCGCAGTAGGTGCCCCCGGTGCGCTCCTTGAGTTCGTCGGCAGTTCCTTCTGCGATGACGGTGCCGTGGTCGATCACGATGATTCGATCGCTGAGCGCATCGGCCTCTTCGAGATACTGCGTCGTCAACAGGGTGGCGATGCCCGCTTCCTTGAAGTCGCCGACCAGCTCCCAAATGCTTTGCCGGCTGCGTGGATCCAGCCCGGTCGTGGGTTCGTCGAGAAAGACCACCTCGGGGCGCACCACCAGGCCGCACGCGATGTCGATACGCCTGCGCATCCCGCCGGAGTAGGTGCTGACATTGCGGTCCCCCGCCTCCACCAGGTCGAACTGTTCGAGAAGTTCCTCGGCCCTCGTTCGCGCGTCGGGCTTCTTCAGTCCCTGTAAGCGGCCGAACATCACCAGGTTCTCCCGGCCGGTCAGCATGTCGTCGAGGGCCACATGCTGACCGGTGAGCATGATCGCGCGTCGCACGCTGGCAGGATCTTTGACGACGTCGTGGCCCGCCACCACCGCCTGACCCTCATCCGGTCTTGTCAACGTGGACAGGATGTCGACTGTGGTCGTCTTGCCGGCGCCATTGGGGCCCAACAAGGCAAGGACCTCGCCGCGGCCGACATGAAAATTCATGTCGCGCAAGGCGTCTACCGAACCGAAGCTCTTTCTGACGCCGGCGACGATCACCGCTTTGTCGACGCTGAACATTGCGTCTCCTATGCCATGTCAATCGATGTCAGGTCGACCAGTGCGAGTTCGTCACCGGCCGAATCGATTTCGTCTTCGACGAGTGCCTCTCTGGTCAACTGCATGACAGCGGCCGAGAACTGCCGAGCCAGCGACTCCGCCACCGTGGCTTCGAGGCGCCGGGTGTCGTACCACCAGTCCAGCTGCAACGTGCCCGAGGATCGGTAGGCGCGCAGCTCGATGGCATGGCCGAGGCCTGGCACGGTGTCGCGTACCGGCATCGCGGTGTCGGCGTCGAACTGGACAGGGGCATCCTCGGCAGACACTGACGGCAGCTCCGGAATCGCGCCCGGCTGGGAGAACAGGATGTCGGCCGGACGCGCCGCCGACAGTGCCCGAGCCGTCGGTGCGTACATGTACTTCAGCAGCCCGTAACCGATCCCGTAGTGGGGGACGGCGGCCAACGTGTCGTGGACGTCGCCCAGCAGCTGACGCGCGCTCGCATTCTGCTCGGTAGCGCAGGTGAGGACGATGGGATAGACGGTGGTGAACCAGCCGACGGTGCGGCGCAGATCGACGTCCGGTTTGAGCACCGATCTTCCCGGGCCGTAGATGTCCACGGCCACCGCTCCGTCGCCGACCGTGGCCGCCACCGTCCGGCCCAGCGCGGCCAGCAGGAAGTCGTCAACAGGCAGGCGAAGCCGGCGCCGGGCATCGTCGATCTCGGCGGTCTCAGCAGCCGACAGCGCGCAGGTCAGTCGTGCGTAGTCGTCTGCCCCCGGTCGCTGCTCGACCTCAGTGACCGGCACGCGGTGGGTCGCTCCGGTGGCCGTTCGCAGCCAGTAGTCGCGGCTGTCGACGACTGCCGGGTGGGTAGCCAGCCCCGCGCACCGTTGCGACCATTCCCGCCACGGCGTGGTCACCGGCTGCAACGCGATGTCCTCGCCGGCCAGGCGCTGACCGAACGCGGTGAAGATGTCGGTGAGCAGGATGTCGCGTGCGGCGTTGTCGCCCACGGTCGAGTGCACGCTGAGGGCGAGGTAGCACGGTCCGCCCGGCACGCCCCGCACGTAGGTTGCCGTCAACGGAGTGCTCAGCCCGTCGTGGTCGCGGATCTGCTCACGCAATACAGCCAGCACCGCGTCTCGTTCCTGAGCGCTGCCAGGCTCGAGATCTGTTGCCAGCGAGCCGGTCGCCAGCTCGATGGACTCCAGCCGATCGCCGATATGCTGCTCCCAGGTACCTGCCCGATCCACGATCCGCAGTCGCAGCGCGTCGTGATGGTTGGTCACGGCGGTGAGAACCGACCGGATGTCGTCGATGCCGACGTCCGGGCGAAGTTGAAACAGCATCGGAATCCGCCAGTGGCCCGCATCGCGCAGCCCGTGATCGAGCGCGTGGGCGATATTGGGTGGAACAGGCGGGTTCTCGGTGTCGTGTGGTGACCGGCGCGACAGGCCGCTCGCCGAGTAACGGGCGGTCAGTGCCTTCGCGAGTGCGACCACGGTCTGGTTCTCGTAGAGGTCCTGCGGTGTCAGATCCAGTCCTTCGTTGGCTGCGGTCATGGCGACACTGATGGCGATCAGTGAGTCCCCGCCGAGTTCGAAGAAGTTGGCGTTCCGGTCGATCGAATCGATTCCCAGACACTGCGACCAGACGCGCTGCAACGTCGATTCCATCTGCGATTTGCCGGTGGCAGCCGAAGGGGTGACGCCGCTCGCCGACGCCGCCGGCGGCAGCGGAGCGCCGCTCGGCGCAACCGCGGCGTCCGACGAGCCGGTGGACGGCTTGTGATCGACCCAATGGCGTTGCCGGGCGAAGGGATAGCCGGGAAGTGAGACCAGTCGCGGTTCACCGTCGGTCCATCGCGAAGACCAGTCGACATCGATTCCCGCTGCCCACAGCGCACCGAGGCCCAGCAGGAACGCTTCACGATCGCTTCTGTTCTGAGCTTGGTGTCGCATCAAGCGGACCGCCCGATGCCCGTTCGACCATCTGGGGTGGCGCATGGCCGAGGCCGTCAGGGTGCCGCCGGGACCGACTTCGACCAGCACCCGGGACGGGTCGCCGAGGACGGTCTCGAGTTCGTCGGAGAACCTGACCGTCGCCCGTATCTGGCGGGCCCAGGTCGCGGGGCTGGTCGCCTCGCTCGCCGACATCCAGGTTCCGGTGATGTTCGACAGCAAGGGAGTATGGGGTTCGTTGAGCGTCATCCGGGACAGGAAGGCAGTGAATTCCGGTATGACCGGTTCCATCAGCCGCGAGTGGAACGCATGGGCCGTGCGTACCCGGCGGGCGACGATGCCGTGTTCGGCGAGGCGGGCCTGGAAAGCGCGGATGTTCTCGTCGGACCCGGCGACGACGCAGTTTCCCGGATCGTTGACCGCAGCGAGGTCCACGTTCGTAGCGGCGACATGTTCGGCGACGTCTTCGGGATTCTTGGCGACCGCCACCATGACTCCGCGGGCCGATGCGTGCATCAGTCGGGCGCGCATCGACACCACCTGAACTGCCGTCGGCAGATCGAACACACCGGCGACCGCTGCCGCAACGTACTCGCCGATGCTGTGGCCGGCGAGCGCGGCCGGCGAAACACCGTGATGTTCTAACAGTTTCGCCAACGCGTACTCGACGGCGAAGAGCGCGGGCTGGGCCCGGTCGGTTCGCTCGAGATTGCTTCCGGCGCCGTCGAACACCTCGGCACGAAGGTCGCAGTCCAACTCAGCGCCGAACGCCTCGGCGCACTGGTCGAAGTGCTCGGAGAACACCGGTTCGGTTTCGTACAGGCCGCGAGCCATCCCGATGTGCTGAGCTCCCTGGCCGGGGAAGAGGAAAACCACCTGGTCGGCCTGAGACCGACGGACCGACTCGCCGACGAACACGTTGTCGCTATCGGGGGTTTGCAGCACCGATGTCGCCTGCTCGGCATCATCGGCCACGGCCGCCATCCGGATGTCCTCCTTCCGGCGGCGGGTCAGGGTGTAGGCGACATCTGGCAGACGCAGATCCGCCGTGGCAGACAACTCCGCGGCCAGTGCGGCACGCGATTCCTGCAGCGCTTCGGCCGTACGTGCGGACAGCAACAACACTTGCGGCCCCGAGGTTTCCGGTCCCCCGGATTCGGGCTGCGCAACCGACGGCGCTTCCTCGAGCACCATGTGCGCGTTGGTGCCGCCTACGCCGAACGAACTGACGCCGGCGCGAAGAACGCCGTCCCAGTCCCACGGGCCGCTCTTGCTGCGAACGACGAAAGGCCCTTGGTCGAGATGCAATTCGGGGTTGGGGCTGGTGAAGTGCAGTGTTGCCGGGATGGCGCGGTGCTCGAGGCACAGTATCGCCTTGATCAGGCCGACGATTCCGGATGCCACCTCGAGGTGCCCGATGTTGGACTTCACCGACCCGACGTAGCACGGACCGGGTCGTTCCTCGGTTGATACACCGAATGCCTGTCGCAGGCCTTCGATTTCGATCGGGTCGCCCAACGGCGTACCCGTTCCGTGCGTCTCGACGTAGCTCACGGTGGAGGCATCGATATCGGCGACCGCATGCGCCTCGGCGATGACCTCGGCCTGCCCGACGGCGTTGGGTGCCGCGTAGTTCATCTTGGTGGCACCGTCGTTGTTGATCGCTGAACCTCTGATCACGGCGTGGATGTGATCCCCGTCGTCGACGGCGTCCTGCAACGGCTTGAGGACCACCACGCCAACCCCGCTACCGAAGATGGTCCCGTCGGAGCGGACGTCGAACGGCCGGCAGTGACCGGTTGCCGAGACCATCGATCCGGCTTCGTGCCAGTAGCCGACATGGTGCGGTACCCGGATGGACGATCCGCCGGCCAGCGCCACATCACATTCCCCGCTCAGGATGCTTTGGCAGGCCAGATGCACTGCCACCAGCGAAGACGAACACGCCGTCTGCACCGAGAGAGCCGGACCCCGAAGATTGAACTGGTGCGCAGCCCGGGTCGCGAGATGGTCCTTGTCGTTCTGCAACGACAGGCTGACCATGTCGAAAGTGGCTCCCTGCCCGATGATCACCTTCGGGTCGTAGTGCGACATGAGGTTGTGCAGCAGGTAACCGCTGGCCGAACTCGTGCCGAAGACGCCGACGGTGTCGTCGCGCTGGGCCGGGTCATAGCCGGCGTCCTCCAGCGCATGCCAGGCCGCCTGCAGGAAGAGCCGGTGCTGCGGATCCAGCATCCGGGCCGCCTGCGGTGTGAAACCGAAGAAATCGGCGTCGAATTCGTCGATGCCGTCCATCACCGCTGCACGCCGGACATAGGACGGGCTGGCCAGCGCCCGCTCGCCGATACCGGCCGCGATGAGTTCGTCTTCGGAGAGGTCGACGATTGATTCCTCACCGCGCCAGAGGTTCTGCCAAAACTCAGACACCGAGCGGGCGCCCGGGAATCGTCCGGCCATGCCGACGACCGCGATCGCGTTGGGTGGCATGCCGGATTCCGGCCCTGTCCCTGTCACTGGCGCTGTCCTACCTTCCGCCGCGATGCGGCCCGTTGGCGCGCCGCGGCGCGCTGCTGCGCCCGGTCCCGCACGGCATTGCCGGTCTGCGTGGATTCCTGCTCCGGAAGGCCCAGCTGGCGAACCAGATCGGCTGCCAGGTCGCCGAGTGAGGCGCCCTGCAGCAGCAGCGCCACCGGGGGCTCCACCCCGAAATCGCCGCGAACGGTGTTCCGGATCCGCACGGCCATGAGGGAATCCATTCCCAGCTCGGTCATCGGTTGTTCGACGTCGACTGCGGTGTCGTCCGAGTAGCCCATGATCGCCGCGACGCGACGGCGCAGACGTGCAGTCACGACCCGATTCGCCTCGGCTGGATCCAGTTCCTTCAGAGCGTCCGGACCCGCCCAGTCCCCATCGTCGCCGGATGTGTCCAGTTCCTCCACGACTCGTGCGAAGAAGCCGAGCTGGTTGATCTCGGGGAATGCCGCAGCCGCGCGGTCAAGACGCAATCGGGCGACACCGACCTGGCTGAGCTGGCCTGCGATCAGCGCTTCGAGCGCCTCGATGCCCTCTGCGGGGGTGATCGGATCGAGCACGCTCATGGTCAGAGTGCGGGCGATCCCCACGTCGGACCACTGGCCCCAGTTGATCGCGGTGGCCGGCAGTCCCGATGCTCTGCGCCACGCCACCAGTGCGTCAAGCCAGGCATTGGCGCAGGCGTACGCGGCTTGGCCGGGCGAACCCAGCAGGGACGCCACCGAGGAGAAGCCCACCCACCAGTCGAGCTGCTGCCCGGCGGTGGCCTCATGCAGCCGCACGGCTCCGGTGACCTTGGGTGCCCAGATCCGGTTCATGCTCTCTCGGCTCAGGCCGACGACCAGCTGGTCGTCGAGCACGGCCGCCGAGTGCACGACTCCGCGCAACGACCGTCCCGTCTCCTCGGCGGCGGCCACGAGCCGCCCGGCAGTCTCGGGTTCTGCGATGTCGCCGAGCACGACGGCGACGTCGGCGCGTCCCTGCAGGTCGGTGAGCAGCTCTTGCTGTTCGTCCGCTGGGGCGCTCCGACCGTTGAGAACCACCCTGCCGGCACCGTTGTCGACCAGCCAGCGGGCGATCACCAAACCGATACCGCCGAGGCCACCGGTGACGATGTAGGAACCGTCCCGGCGGACCACCGGGCCGTGGCGGCGTTCACCGAGCTTGGCCCGGCAGAGCCGTTCGACGAACCTGCGTTCCCCCCGCCAGGCGATCACATCATCGCCGGCCGGTGACTCCAGTTCGGCGGCCAGAGTCGTCAACGCTGACTCCGGGTCGGCGGTCCCATCGAGATCGAGCAGCGTCGCATTCAGGTCGGGATGCTCGTAGGCCAGGACCCGGATGAGACCTTTGAGCGAACCGACCGCCGGATCGCCTGCGTCCTCGGAGCCGACGGTCAGACCGTCGCGGGTCACCAACCACAGGCGCGGGGCCTTCCCGTGCCAGCCTCCGGCAATGGCTCGTACCGTCGCCGAGACCGCCCAGACCACATCCCGTGCGTGGATCACCGCGTCGTCGGCGTCGGAACCGTGGAACGGGCGCTGCCCGACGAAGACGACCACTCCGGCCGGTGGAAGATCCGGATCCGCAGCGGTTTTCGCGAAAGCCTCCAGCATCGCCGACTCATCGGCAAGATCAGCGGTGACGACTCGACGGGTCGGTGCGCCGAACCTGGAACCGAACTCCTCGGCGGTGGCCTCGGTACCGGAATCTGCCAGCAACAACCAGCTTCCGGTGGGCGCGACGGACGTTGTCGCGGACCCGCTCGATGCCGAGATCTCCACCCATTCGGTGCCGAAAACCTTCTGGGACAACGGCAACGGCACCGTCCGGCGCTGCACCCGTTGCAGGTATATTCCGCTTATCTCGGCGGTGGGTGTGCCCGTCTCATCCATCAGTGTCACCCGGCCGAGCACGCCGGCGCGGTTGTCCTCGACGCTGACCAGTTCGGCGTGGCAGCGCGCGCGGCGACCGACATCACCGAACACCTGGATGGACTCCAGTGCCACCGGCAAATAGGTGACTTCGGTTGCATCTGAGAGGGTCTCGGCCGGCATGGCGGCGGCCAGGGTTTGCAGTGCGGCATCAAGCATTACCGGGTGAATGCGAAACCCGCGGTGCGGCAACGCTTCATCGGGGAGGACGATCTCGGTGTCCGCCGAGCCGTTGGACGTCGCGATGCGCGTCAGAGCGGCGAAAGCCTGACCGTGATAAGCGCCGGTGCGCCTGAGCGCGGTGTAGAAGTCCGGCGGTGACACCACGGTTCCGTCGGCGGCGGGATGTGAAGGTGCAGGGGCCTCGAGCTGGGCAGCCTGCACCCGGGCGACGGCATGCCGAACCCAACTTCCCGTGGGGCCACGGGAATGGATCTCGACGCGCATGCCCTTGTCGTCGTCCCGTACAAGGTCCTGTACCCGGTCCAGTACGAGCTGCGTCGTCAGCTGGGTTCGTTCGTCGAGGGGAAGCATCTGTTCGACCTCGAGCCGTTGCACCGCCACCGATCGGGCCGGAATGTCCAGCACCTCGCTGCCGGCTGCCAATGCGATCTCGGCGAAACCAGCCGCCGGCATGACGGGTTGGCCGTGCACCCGGTGATCCGCCAGCCAGGGGTTCGCCTCGGTCCCGACGTCGGCCTGCCACACATGCTCGTGGCCCGAGGGCAACTCGACGTGCAGACCGAGCAGCGGGTGAGCGCCGGCGGACTGGGCACCGGCCGGTCTGCTCGCCATCCAGTAGCGTGAATGCAGCCACGGCGTCGGTGGCACGTCGGCCACCCGTGGAGCGCCCGGGGCAGATTCGGTGGCATCGGTCAGCGGCGGCTGCACGGCGGCCAAGTTGGTGTGAAACGTCAGCGTCTCCGGGTTGTCACGGTTCACCGTGGCCACCACTCTGAAATCGCCACCGGGCCGTGTCGCGGTCAGGCTTTCGGTGATGGCGTGCGTGAGCAGCGGGTGTGGGCTGATCTCGATGAAGGTGCTGTGCTCGGTGCCTGCAGCGGTGACGGATTGGTTGAACCGCACCGGGTTTCGAAGGTTGGCCGCCCAGTAGTCGGCGTTGAAGGCCGGTGCCGTGCCGACGGTGCTGATCAGCGGTGTCTTGGGTGACGCCGGCGCCAGATACGAAAGGGCGCTGCGTAATTCGGGCAGGATCGGATCGATGGTCGGATGGTGTGAGGCCACATCCACCTCCACACGCCGCGCGAGCCGGCCCTGCGCATCCACGGTCGCGATGAGGGCGTCGACTTCTTCGGGTGGCCCGGCGATCACCGATTGGCCCGGCGAGGCGTACACCGCGACGGTGACCTCTGGGCTGTCCGCGATCAACTTCTCCACCGCATCTGCACCCAACTCCAGCAGTGCCATCGCGCCCTGCCCGGACAGGCGCGACATCAACCGGGATCGGGTCGCGATCACGTCCAGGCCCTCGGCCGGGCTCAGCGCCCCGGCCACCACCGCCGCGGTGACCTCTCCCATCGAATGTCCGATGACCGCATCGGGTTCCACGCCGTACGAGCGCCACAGCGAGGTCAATGCCAACTGGATGCCGACCAGCACCGGCTGGATGCGGGCAATGCCGATCACGGGTTCCCCGGCGTCGAGCACTCCGCGCAGTGAGAAACCGACCTTGTCGGCGAAGATCGGTTCGAGTTCGTCGACGGCGGCGGCGAATGCCGGTTCGTCGGCCAGCAACTGCCGGCCCATTCCGGGCCACTGCGCACCCTGGCCGGAATAGACGAATACCGTTCCGGAGCCGCGCGGCGCGTCGTGGGTGGCGACCACCCCGGGTGCGGGCTGCCCGGCGGCGACGGCCCGTAGGCCGGCCACCGCCTCCCGGTGATCACGCGCACACACCGCGGCAAGGGTGCCGTAACGGCTGCGGCGTTGGTTGAGGGTGTGGGCCACGTCTTCGAGCGGCACTGTGACGCCGCCGCGCTCCAGCCAGTCCGACAGCACCCGCGCCGTCTGCGCCACCCGCTCGGCGGACTTCCCCGAAATCACCAGGGTCGTTACCGCCGGACGCTCGCTCCCGGATGGGATGGGCGCTGAGTCGGGGCCCTGTTCCAGCACGATGTGCGCGTTGGTGCCGCCCAGTCCGAACGAGGACACCGCCGCGCGTCGCGGGCCCTGGGCCTCGGGCCAGGGCGATGCCTCGGTGGGGACGTACAGCTGTGTCGATGACGGATCGATTGCCGGATTCCATTGGGTGAAGTTGAGATTGGGCGGTATCTCCCCGCGCTGAACCGCCAGCACGGCCTTGATGAAGCCGGCGATTCCGGCGGCCGCCTCCAGATGCCCCATGTTCGTCTTCACCGCACCCAGAGCGCACGGCGCTTCGCCGCGGCCGTACACCGCCGACAAGGCGTCGAACTCGATCGGGTCACCTAGAGCCGTTCCCGTGCCGTGGGTTTCAACGAATCCAACGGAAGCCGCGGGTATTTCAGCGGCAGTCAGCGCACGGGTGATCACGTCGCGCTGGGCCACCGCGTTGGGCGCCGTGAGGCCGTTGGACCGGCCGTCCTGATTGACCGCCGAGCCGCGCACCACCGCCAACACGCGGTCCCCGTCGCGCACCGCATCGGTGAGACGCTTGAGCACAACGACTCCGGCGCCTTCGCCGCGCACGAAGCCGTCCGCACCCACATCGAATGCGTTGCACTTGCCGCGGGGCGACAACATGCCCCACTTCGCCAGGGCCAGCTGGGTTTCCGGCCGCAGAATGAGGTTGACCCCACCCGCCAGAGCCAGGTCGCTCTCCCGCATCCGTAGGCTCTGGCAGGCCAGATGCACAGAAATCAGAGACGATGAACACGCGGTGTCCACCGCGACCGCGGGACCGCGCAACCCCAGCAGGTAGGCGATGCGGCCGACGGTGACGCTGTGCGCGTTGCCCGTTGCGCTGTAGGCGTCGATGCCGTCCGGGTTCGTCGCCGAAGCCGATTGGTACTCGTTGTAGTACACGCCCATCATCACCCCGGCGCGAGTTCCGATCAGGTGATCCGGGGCGAGCCCGGCGTTCTCCAGCGCTTCCCACGCCACCTCCAACAACAACCGTTGCTGTGGGTCCATGGCTTCGGCCTCGCGTGGTGAGATGCCGAAGAAATCCGCATCGAATCCGGCCACGTCGGGCAGGAACCCGCCCCACTTCGACGGCATGCGACCGGGGGCCAACGGATCAGGGTCATAGAACTCGTCGGCGTCCCAGCGGTCGGCTGGGACCTCGACGATCGCGTCCTCGCCGTTGGCCAGGAGATTCCAGTAGCCGTCGGGTCCGCCGACGCCGCCGGGAAACCGGCAGCCGATACCGACCACCGCCACCGGTTCCGCTCCGGCGATCCGGGAAGCCTTGTCGAACTGCTCGGACAGCGCAGTGCGCTGTGCCGCGGTCATGCCCGAAACCCGGTCGAACGTCGTACGCATCAGATACCGCTCTCACTACTGGCTGGGGCCGATTCTGGGTCCGATTCAACACTGTCGAACAGCGCATCGAGCACGCTCATCGAGTCCGCCGACAGGTCGGCGTCGTCTGCCTCCGGCTCCTTGTCTGCCTCTTTCACTGGGACGAGCATTTCCGCCAAGCACCCAGCGAACGATGAGATCGTCGGGTGGTTCCACAACAATGTCGCCGACAAGTCGATCCGCGTTAGCTGTTTGGCGTCCCGAAGGAAGTTCATCGCCATCATCGAGTCCAGCCCCAGCTCTGGGAACGGCTGATCGTCGCCCACCGCCGACGCCGGCATGCCCAGTTCGCGAGCCAGGATCGCTTTCAGCCGGGTCTTGAGTTCCCCGAGCGCCTCCGCGGCGGACAACTGTGCCCAGTCGGGCGCGTCCGCAGACCCGCCGGCCGTGCCGGTCGACCCCGGGGTCGCGATCTGACTCGAGGCCAGCCCCGAGTCCACCGCGGAGTCCACCCCGGAGTCCACCGCTGCGTAGTGCAAACCCCTGATATCGACGTAGGTACGCCCGTCGGGGGACTTCACGCTGAGGTCAACGACGAGTTCGTCGCCCTCGTTGTCGGCAGCGCCGCGGCGCCATACTTCGACGACTGCCGCGGCACCGGTGATGTCGGCTGCGAAACGGATTCCGTCGACGGCGGCCGGCAGCATCAGTCGCGGGTCATCGCTGCCGGCCAACCGGGCGAGGTGCACGGCGGCATCGAGCAGTTCCACCGCTGAAGCCCCCGGCAGGCCGACTTCAGCACGCAGACCGCCCGGTACCGACCCGCAGGAGCTGATCGACCATTCGAAGGGTTTGCCCTCGATGCCCCATTTTTGCTGCAGTTCGGTGATAGCGGGGCCGTCCAAGACCGCATTGTCGAGGTCCGCGCCGCCGGCCTGTGGTTCGGTGTCGGGTGCAGGACCGGCGGGCCAGTCGCCCACCCGGGCGCTGACATGCCTGGTCCAGCGCTGCGCGGGTGTGTCCGGCGCCGAACTCGAGGACACCGTGATGGAGTCACCGTCGGCCACCGTGTGGATTACCCGCTGCTGGTCGGCCAGAACCGGATACTCGAATCGGACGTCGACCATTGCCGCGGCGTTCTGCTGGGCGGCAGCGGCGGAAAGCGTCTGGAGCAGGACCGATACCGGCACGACCGGCACACCCCGTACCCGATGATCACCCGGGTAGGGCCTGGTGTCCGGCGCCAGCCGTGCCTGCCACAGCCGGGCCGGTGAAGAGGCCTCGACCTGCTTGCCGAGCAACGTTCCAGGCTCCGGCAAGCCCACGTCCTCGATGCTCGCCGGTGCACCGGTGTCCCCGGTCAACAGGGTGTCGAGTACGCGCAGCGACGTACGCATACGGTAGGCATCGGCGAGTCGGCGCCAATCGGCGGCGACGACTGCCGACTGGACTCCGCCATCCGGGCTCAGCACGGCCGGAAGCGCCCGGATGGCCACCTCGTTGGGCATCGGGAGCAGCCCAGCTGCCGTCAGCCCCGGTTGAGCGTCGGCCCAGGACTTCCAGAGGCCCCAGTCGACCACCGTCGCAGAAAGTCCCAGAGCACGACGGGCGTAGGCGAAGGTATCGAGGAAGGCGTTCGCCGCGGTGTAGTGCGCCACCCCGCGGGAGCCGAGAATCCCGGTGATCGACGAGAACAGCACGAATCGGCGTAGTGGTATCCGCAATGAGAGTTTGTGCAGCACCACCGCGGCGTCCAGCTTGGGCCGGAACATGGCGCGCACATCGTCGTCGGTCATGTCAGACAGCAGCGCCTCACCGCCGGCCAGCGCGGCGAGGTAGATCCCGTCCAGCGGCGGAAGGTCGTTTCCGAACCGTTCGAACAGCGCCGTCATCGCGGCCTCGTCGGCCGCGTCGGCCGCTACCTGGACGACGGTGGTACCGCCCGGGGCCAGCTCGTTCGCGAGTTCGTCCAGCTGAGAGCCTCCCCGCCGGGATACCGCCACGACCGTTGCAGCCCCCATCTCGGCGAGTTGGCGGATCAAATGCGGGCCGACGTTTCCGGTGGCGCCGATCACCAGGTGGCTGGTGTTGCGCTCGAGCCGGGTGAGTCCTACCGCGGGCGGTGACCGGCGCACCAGTCGGGGCACATGGCGAACACCGGCTTGGTAGACGACCTGGTCGTCAACGGCTTCGCTGCCTCGTTCGCCGTTCTCGGCGTGCGCGAGTTGTGGCTGCTTGACCTCGGCGAGCACGTACCGTGCGACCAGCTCGGGTGGCACCGAGTCGTCGACATCGATGACACCGCCCCAGATCTCCGGGTGCTCCAGGGCCAGCGTGCCTCCCAGGCCCCACAGCAGCGCGTGCGCAGCGTTGGCCCTGGCTCCATCGCCGACCGGCTGAGCGTTGCGGGTGACGATGCGAAGCACAGGGGGGCGCTTCGAGCTGGAAGTCATCCCGGCAAGGGCCACGGCGAGTCGGCGCACCGCATGAAAAAGCCGGTAACCCGCTTCGACCGTGCGGTGCACGGGCGGCACCGACGGTAGGTAGAGCACATTCTCGACGCCGGTCAGCGCCTCGCGAAGTTTCTGGTCGCCCTCCTCGTCCAGCGCCGACGGTGCCAGTGTTCGTGAACCCGCGCCGAGCAGTTGCGCGAGCTCATCCCCCACCTCGGGCTCTGCCAGCACGAGCCACGAACCGTCGCCCGCCTCCTCGGCGGCGCCCAGTTCCCGGATGGGCCAGGTCAGCTCACAGAACCAGTCGTCGAACGCACTGACCGGGCCGGTGTGCCCGGAGCCGGGCTGCGCATCGGCAGGCTCGCCGTGCAGGGTGATCCAGTGGCGGGTGTGGTGCCAGGGGGTCGCCGGGACGACCGGTGGCGTCCCGGGCGGGTGCGGAAGCTCCGGGGGGCGGATGGTGTGGATGGCGTTGACGTTGGTGTGAAAGGTCAGCGTGTCATGGGTGTCGCGCTGCAGCGTGCCGATGCTGTGGTGATGCGCCTCGGCGAGCGTCTCGGCGATGGCGTAGGTGAGCAACGGGTGCGGGCTCACCTCGACGAACGTCGTGTGCTCCGCGCCGGCGGCAGCCACCGCCTGGGTGAACCGCACCGGGTTGCGCAGGTTGGCCGCCCAGTAGTCGGCATCGAAAACCGTTGCTGCGTTGGATGGTTCGCGGGTGGTGGTGATGATCGGGATGCTCGGTGGCTGCGGAGCCAGTCCGGCCAGGGCCGCGCGCAGCTCCGGCAGAACCGGGTCGATGATCGGATGGTGCGACGCGACATCCACGTCGATGCGCCGCGCCAGCTTGTCCTGGGCGTCGACCACTGCGATCACGGCATCGACCTGGTCCGGCGGCCCGGCGATCACGGTCTGCCGCGGCGCGGCGTACACCGCAACGGTCAGTCCGGAGTAGGAAGCGATCAGCTCCTCGGTGGTGGCGGCGTCCAGTTCGAGTAGGGCCATCGCGCCCTGCCCGGACAGCCTGGCCATCAACCGGGAGCGGGTGGCGATCACTCGGAGTCCGTCGGCGGGGCTCAGTGCCCCCGCCACCACGGCCGCAGTCACCTCGCCCATCGAGTGTCCGATCACCGCGTCCGGCTGCACGCCGTGAGCCCGCCATAGCTCGGTCAGCGCCAACTGCACTCCGACCAGTACGGGTTGGATGCGGTCGATGCCGCTGACGGCTTCGTCGGACCGCAACACCTGTTCCAGCGAGAACCCGGTCTGCTCGACGAACGCCGGTTCCAGGGCGGCCACCGCCGCGGCGAAGGCGGGCTCGTCGGCGAGCAACTGCCGGCCCATACCGGCCCACTGTGAGCCCTGGCCGGAGTAGACGAACACGGTGCCAGGCCCGCACTGTCCGTCGTGTGGGCCGACCACGCCGGGCGCCGGATAACCCTCGGCGAGTGCGCGCAGGCCGGCTACCGCCTGATCCCGACTGCATGCGGTCACGGTGGCGAACCGGGGCTGGCGGGCGCGGTGGTGGTTGAGGGTGTGGGCCACCTCCGCTAGTCGGACATCGGCGCCGGCACCGGCCATCCAGTCGGCCAGCATCCCCGCGGTGGCGGCGACTCGAGCGGTCGTCTTTGCCGACACCAGCAATGTGGTTACCGGTGGCTCCGGTTGGGCCGCAACCGGATCCGAGTCGGGTGCCTGCTCGATCACCACATGCGCGTTGGTGCCGCTGACGCCGAACGAGGACACTCCGGCCCGACGCGGACGGTCGACGGTGGGCCAGTCCATCGGCGTCGAGGCGATGGTGAAGGCGGACGCTCCCGCGCCGGCCTGCGGTGTCAGCCGTTCGAAGTTCAGGTGCCTGGGGATGTGCCCGTGCTGCACGCTCAACACGGTCTTGATGAAGCCGGCGATCCCGGCTGCGGACTCCAGGTGCCCGAGGTTGGTCTTCACCGATCCCAGCACCAGCGGTGCGGAGCCGTCTCGGTCGGCGAAGACCTGACTCAAGGCGTCGAGCTCGATCGGATCGCCCAGCGCGGTGCCGGTGCCGTGGGCCTCGACGTAGTCGATGTCGGACGGCTGCAGGCGAGATGCTTCCAGCGCCCGTCGCAGCAACGCCTGCTGGGCCGGCCCGTTCGGCACGGTCTGTCCGCTGCTGGCGCCGTCCTGATTGACCGCCGAACCGCGCACCACCGCCAACACCCGGTCACCGTCGCGCTGGGCGTCGCCGAGCCGTTTGAGCACCACCACCCCGCAGCCCTCGCTGCGCACGTAGCCGTCGGCGGCGGCGTCGAAAGTTCGGCACTGACCGCCCGGCGACAACATTCCCCACCGTGAGCAAGCGATGCTGTTCTCCGGGCTCAGTATCAGATTGACGCCGGCGACCAACGCGTTGTCGCTGTCTCGTCGGCGCAGGCTCTGACAGGCCAGGTGCACCGCCGTCAACGACGACGAGCATGCGGTGTCGAGCACCACCGCTTCGCCGCGCACCCCGAGGAAGTACGACAACCGCCCGGCGGCGAAGTTCGAGGCATTCCCGAAGGGAATGTAGGGGTCGATGTCCTGTGGCCGTAGCTTTCCGGAGAAGGACTGGTAGTAGTCGTTCGTGGTCAGCCCGACGAACACGGAGGTCTGCGTTCCACGAATCCGTTGCGGCGTGATGCCCGCGTTCTCCAGTGCCTCCCAGGCGACTTCGAGCAGCAACCGCTGTTGAGGGTCCATCCCGGCCGCCTCCCGCGGAGAGATGCTGAAGAACTCGGCATCGAACTCGTCGGGTTGCCAGGAGGTCAGGAAACCACCCTCGCGGGTGCAGATGGTGCCCGGCACCGTGTGGTCTTCCGAGTAGTAGGCGTCGGCGTCCCAGCGATCGGCGGGCACCCTGACGATGCCGCTGGCCCCATCGGTGAGAAACTGCCAGAAAGTGTCGGCGTCATCGACAGCCCCGGGGAAGCGACAGCCGATCCCCACCACGGCGATCGGCTCGGTGGTGCTCTTCTCGGCCACCTCCAGTTGCGCGGTCAGATCGTCGATCTTGCGCAGAGCCTCGGTGATGATCGCACGGCGATCCGGCGGTGCAGCTGACATGGTGTTCAACTCTGTCTTGCTCAACTCGGTCTTGCTCAACTCAATCTTTCTGAAAGCCTCTGAAGGAGTTCGTCCTCGGCCAGGTCCGCGTAGGCGTCTCCAGCCTCCCCGCTGGCCGGAACCTCCCCGCCCACGGGATCGATGGCCTCGAGTATCTCAGGAAGAATCGTCGCCAAATAATCCGAGAGTGCTTCGACGGTCGGATAGTCGAATACGACGGATGCCGGCAGGACTTCGCCGAGGCTTTCGCTCAGCGCTCGCTGCAGCGTCACGCTCATCAGCGAATCCATCCCGAACTGGAAGAACCCGACTGCGGGATCCAGCATCTGAGGTGAGGCCAACCCCATCGCGGCCGCCACCTGGGCGCTGACGTGATCGTCCAGCAGGCCGCGGCGATCGGCCGGCTCGCACTCGCGCAGCGACTCGCGGAACGGGGTGTTCCCCGTCGTTGTTCGAGTCGACGACAGCTCGCCGTCCGATTCGGCAAGCAGCAGGTCGTCGAGGATGTGCAGCGACGTTCGGGTGTGATACGCCGTGGCCAGTCGGTTCCAGTCGGCGGCCACCACCGTCGCGCATGCGGGTGCATCTGGGCTGATCAGCGCGGCTAGGGCCTGGATCGCGACATCGTCGGGCATGGGCTGCAGCCCCGATTCCAGCGTCGCCTGACGTTCGAACCCGGTCTGAACGTCGGCAAGCGACTTCCACAGGCCCCAGTTGACCGCCGTCGCGGGCAGGCCGGCAGCTCGGCGCGCATAGGCGAAGGTGTCGAGGAACGTCGTCGTTGCAGCGTAGTGGGCCAGCCATCTGGAGCCGAGGACACCGGAGATCGAGGAGAACAGTACGAACTGCCGCACTGGCTGCCTGAGCGAGAGCTTGTGCAGCAACAGCGCCGCATCCATCTTCGGCCGGAACATCGCGACGACGTCGTCGCAGGTCATGTCATCGAGCATGACGGGGCCGCCGCCGAAGGCCGCCAGGTAGATGCCGCCCAGCGGGGGGAGGTCGCTCCCGAAACGTTCGAACAGCGCGCCGAGCGAGGCTTGATCCGACGCGTCGGTGGCGGCGGTCACCAGCGTCGTCCCGCGCGATGCCAGCCGACGCGTCAGCTCCTCGAGCCTGGAACCGGGATTGCGCGACGTCGCAACGACTGTGCGGGCACCCATGTCGGCCAGCTGTTCGATCAGCTGGGGTCCGATGTTGCCGGTCGCACCGACGACCAGATGGCAACTGTCCGGGTCGAGCGTCCCTGTTGCCGGACCCGGCCTGCGTGCCTGTAGCCGCGGTACTCGGCGCAGGCCGGCCCGGTAGACGACCTGGTCCTCGTCGTCCCCGCCTGCGCAGTGGGCCTCGTCGAGCACCCAGCGGGCGGTCAGCTCATCGGGCACGGACTCGTCGACGTCGATGACCGCGCCCCAGATCTCAGGGTGCTCCAGTGCCAGCGTGCGACCCAGACCCCACAACACCGCGTGGGCGGGGTGAGCCCGATCCCCCTCGCTCACCGGCTGCGCATTGCGGGTCAGCATGAACAACTTGGGCTGCGCCGAACTGCGCGCCAGAGCCGCTGCGAGCCGCCGTCCCGCCTCGAACAGGCCGTATCCGTTGTCGGTGTCGAAACCACCCGTCACATCGGGTGCGTAGAGCACGTGGGTGACCCCGGCCAGCGCATCGCGGATCGAACCGGAATCTGCAGCCAGCGCAGCGGGCGTCAGCAGCGCCACCGCGGCGTCATCGCCGAGCTGTCGGCCGATCTCCGCCCCGATCGCGGAATCGGCGACAACCAGCCACCTGGCGTCGTCGGCAACGGGTTCCGGCTGGGGAGCCGGGCGAACCGGCCAGGCCAGTTCATACGACCACGCCCCGGGAACGTCCCCGCAGACCTCCGCGCCCGGCGCTGCGCCGCCCCCGACCACATCGAGTCGACGCAACGGCCGGACCTCGATCCAGTGCCGGGTGTGATGCCACGGCGTGGTGGGCAGGGCCGGATGGGGTTCGGCGGGATGTGGGGTCTGCGGTGGGTGGGTGGTGTGGGTGGCGTTGAGGCTGGTGTGGAAACTCACCGTGTCGTCGGTGTCGCGGGCCAGGGTTCCGACGCCGACGTGGCAGGTGTCGGCGAGTGTGTCGCTGATCGGTTGCACCATCGTCGCGTGCGGGCTGATCTCGATGAAGGTGCCGTGGTCGGCGGCTGCGGCGGTGATCGCCCGGCTGAACCGCACCGGTTGGCGAACGTTGTCGACCCAGTAGTCAGCGTCGAGTACGGGTGTCGTGGTGGGATCGACGACGGTGGACAGGAACGGCAGGGTGGGCATGCTGGGGTTGATGTCGGCCAGCCCCTCCCGAAGCTCGGGCAGCACCGGGTCCATCAGCGCGGTGTGCGAGGCCACCTCCATGTTCACTCGCCGGGCGAACCGGTTCTGGGTCGCGACGGCGGCGATCACGGCGTCGACCTGATCGGGTCGGCCCGCCACCACGGTCTGGCGTGGTGACAGGTATCCGGCCACCTCGACGGTGGGATGGTCGGCGATCAGTGGCCCGCAACCGGCAGCATCGACGTTGAGCAGGGCGACAGCGCCTTGGCCGGCCAGTTTGGACATCAGCCGGGAGCGGGTGGCGATGACGCGTA
>CAZEMS010000035.1:0-299 GCA_964513475.1 uncultured Mycobacterium sp.
TGGTGTAGAACTGGATCGACGCCGGCCCGTGCTGGTTCAGGTCACCGAAGCCGGACCGCTTCCAGCCGCCGAAGGTGTGGTAGGCCACAGGAACCGGGATCGGCACGTTCACCCCGACCATCCCGACCTGGACGTTGGACACGAAGTCACGGGCGGTGTCGCCGTCGCGGGTGAAGATCGCCACGCCGTTGCCGTACTCGTGCTGCGACGGCAGTGCCAGCGCCTCCTCGTAGTTCTTGGCGCGCACGATGCACAGCACCGGTCCGAAGATCTCATCGGTGTAGATCGACATTTCGGGG
>CAZEMS010000035.1:309-42883 GCA_964513475.1 uncultured Mycobacterium sp.
TGACGTGGTCGAAGAGCGTAGGGCCGATGAAGTAGCCGCCCTCGAGGCTGTCGTCACCGAATTGCAGGTCGTCGCTGGCGCGTTCGCGTCCGTCGACCACTGCTTCGGCGCCGGCCTGCACGCCCTGCTCGATGTAGTCGCGGACCCGCTTCAGCGCCGCCTCGGTGACCAGCGGGCCGTAGTCGGCCTTGGGGTCGAGGCTGTGGCCGACGCGGAGGTCGTTGATCTTCTCAACCAGCCTGGCGCGCAACCGATCCGCGGTTTGCTCACCGACCGGCACCGCGACGCTGATCGCCATGCAGCGTTCGCCGGCGCTGCCGTAGCCCGCTCCGATGAGCGCGTCGACCGCCTGGTCCAGGTCGGCGTCGGGCATCACGATCATGTGGTTCTTGGCACCGCCGAAGCACTGGGCACGCTTGGCGTTGGCTGCGGCAGTGGAGTAGATGTACTGCGCGATGTCGGAGCTGCCGACGAAGCCCACTGCTTTGATGTCGGGATGATGCAGGATGGCGTCGACGGCCTCCTTGTCGCCGTGCACCACCTGGAACACTCCCGGGGGCAGCCCGGCCTCGATGAACAGTTCGGCCAGCCGAACCGGAACCGACGGGTCCCGCTCGCTGGGCTTGAGGATGAACGCATTGCCGCAGGCGAGCGCGGGCCCGGCCTTCCACAGCGGGATCATGGCCGGGAAGTTGAACGGCGTGATGCCCGCGACGACTCCGAGCGGCTGGCGCAGCGAGTAGACGTCGATTCCGGGGCCGGCGCCTTCGGTGTACTCACCCTTGAGCAGGTGCGGGATACCGATGGCGAACTCGATCACCTCGATGCCGCGCTGGATGTCCCCGTGGGCGTCGGGCACGGTCTTGCCGTGCTCGCGGGAGAGCAGTTCAGCTAGTTCGTCGGCGTTCTGATTCACCAGTTCGATGAAGCGCATCAGCACGCGGGCCCGGCGCTGCGGGTTCCAGGCGGCCCACTCCCGCTGTGCCTCGACCGCGCCAAAGACCGCGGCGTCGACGTCGGCCGCCGAGCCCATCAGCACCTGGGCTTGCACTTGACCGGTACTCGGATTGAGAACGTCGGCCGTGCGAGCGGACTGTCCATCGGTGTGTTGTCCGTTGATGAAGTGCTGAACTTTTCTGGTCATGAGTTTTCCCTAGGCCGAATGGCAAAATACTAGGATATCCTAGTAACAGCATCTGGTCGTTGGCAAGGGGCGGGCGTGGTCAGCGCGCCCGGAATTGTTCCCGTAGCTTCTCGGCGAAGGCCTGGGCGTCATCCCAGTCGGGTAGCAGTCCGGCGGCCCGCATTTCGTCGAGTGTGGGTGCGGCGGCGTCGCGTTCGGACACCACCAACTCCCCGACCGCCGGCCACTCGATGCCCAACGCAGGATCGCTGGCGCGGATGGTGTGTTCGCGGTCGCGGTCGTACGGCGTCGAGCAGAGGTAGACCAATGTCGCGTCGTCCTCCAGCGCCAGAAACGCATGGGCCAACCCCTCGGAGAGATACACCGACCGCCGTTCGCGGTCATCGAGCAGCACCGAATCCCATTGCCCGAAGGTCGGCGAGCCCACCCGGATGTCGACCACCACGTCGAAGACGGCCCCTCGGGCACAGGTGACGTACTTGGCCTGGCCTGGTGGCAGGGTTGCGAAGTGCAGACCCCTCAGCACCCCGGCTGCCGATACCGAGTAGTTCGCCTGACGCATGTCGAAGCGATGTCCGGCGAGCCCGGCGAACTCGGTCTCGGTGAACCATTCGAAGAACAACCCGCGCCGATCGGTGTGCAACTGCGGAGTGATCTCCCACGCCCCGGGCACGGCCAACTCTCGCGCTGTCACCGGCCACGCTCCTCATAGGTGGCTTCGACGGCGTCCTTGAGCGGCCCCCACCACGATTCGTGGTCGCGGTACCAGTCGATGGTGGCTCGCAGGCCGGCCTGGAGGTCGGTGTGCTCGGGGCTCCAGCCCAGTTCGTCCCGAAGCGCCGTCGGGTCGATGGCGTAACGCACGTCGTGGCCGGCGCGGTCGGGCACCTGGTCGAAGTCCTCGGGGTCGCGGCCCATGAGCCGCAGAATGGTGCGCATCACCGACAGGTTGTCGCGTTCGCCGTCAGCGCCGATCAGGTAGGTGCGGCCGATCTTCCCATCGGTGAGCACCCGCCACACCGCCGAGTTGTGGTCGTCGACGTGGATCCAGTCCCGCACGTTGGCACCGCTGCCGTAGAGCTTGGGACGTCGCCCGGTGAGGATGTTCGTGATCTGCCGTGGAACGAACTTCTCGACGTGCTGGTAGGGGCCGTAGTTGTTGGAGCAGTTCGAGATGGTCGCGGGTAGGTCGTAGGAACGAACCCAGGCCCGAACCAGCATGTCCGCTGCGGCCTTGGTCGACGAGTACGGACTCGACGGGTTGTACGGAGTCTCGGCGCTGAACCGGCGCGGGTCGTCGAGCGCAAGGTCTCCGTACACCTCGTCGGTGGACACGTGGTGCAGCCGCACCCGGTGCCGGCGTGCCGCCTCGAGGACCGTGAAGGTGCCGACCACGTTGGCGTGCAGGAACGGTGCGGGGTCAGCCAGCGCGTTGTCGACATGGGTCTCGGCCGCGAAGTGCACGATGGCGTCTGCCTCGGCGGTGAGCTTGTCGACCAACTCGGCGTCGGTGACGTCGCCTTCGACGAGGCGGATCTGCTCGGCGACCGGCGCCAGAGACTCCCGGCTGCCGGCGTAGGTCATCGCGTCGAGGACCGTCACGGGGTGATCGGAGTGGTCGCGGATGACGCGGTGCACGAAGTTGGCGCCGATGAACCCGGCGCCGCCGGTCACCAGCAGTCGCATGGTCACAGACCCTAATGGGTAGCCGGATCGGCGAACGAGATTGAAATCTGGCAGCGAAAGTTCGAGTAGGGGCCTGCGAAACTTCAATCTCGGCGAGCAGGCCGCGGGCTCCGGCAACGGTTGTTGCGTGATTTTGGGGCTGGCCGCTCAGCGAGTAGTATCAGACGACGGTGCGGTCCTCGCGCCGACTCTTGCGTGCCCTGTCCGAGGAAACTGCGGAACTATCCGGAATTCCTCACGCCCGGCTCACGTTCTGTAGTCGGAGCGAATGCTGCGCCGACGGCTGGACGCCTAAATACACGCCTGGACGGGAAGAACACGGAGGATCTCCGAGCAGTCATGGCCAAGAAAGACGGTGCGATAGAGGTTGAGGGTCGCGTGGTCGAGCCCCTGCCCAATGCGATGTTCCGCATTGAGCTGGAGAACGGTCACAAGGTCCTGGCCCACATCAGCGGCAAGATGCGGCAGCACTACATCCGCATCCTGCCCGAGGACCGCGTGGTTGTGGAGCTCTCTCCCTACGACCTGTCGCGGGGTCGCATCGTTTATCGATACAAGTAGCCCAGACCAGACGACCTGAGAACCCCGAGAAACACAGAAGGATCGAACAGCCGTGAAGGTGAACCCGAGCGTCAAGCCCATTTGCGATAAGTGCAGGGTGATCCGCCGGCATGGGCGGGTCATGGTGATCTGCTCCGATCCGCGCCACAAGCAGCGACAAGGGTAGTCAGGACTGTCCGTAAGGACTTTCGGTACGGACCTGGCCCACCACGTCGGATCCACGTCGGATTCATGTCGGATCGCAACACAACTGAATGCTGAAACCCCAGTACCACCGAGCGGATCCGCCGTTCGGAAACGCCCGGATCGGAGGCCGGGCCCCGCAACACGATGTTCGGGAACGGATTGGGGCCAGACCTCCGCGAAGAAGAAGGAACACTGCCTGATGGCACGACTCATGGGCGTCGATCTTCCGCGCGACAAGCGCATGGAGATCGCGCTGACTTACATCTACGGCGTGGGCCGGACCCGCTCCCAGGAAATCCTGGCGGCCACCGGAATCGACCGGGACCAGCGGTCGAAGGATCTGACCGACGACCAGATCACCCAGCTACGCGACTACATCGAGGGCAACCTCAAGGTGGAGGGCGATCTGCGCCGTGAGGTGCAGGCCGATATCCGCCGCAAGATCGAGATCGGCTGCTACCAGGGCTTGCGGCATCGCCGCGGTCTTCCGGTGCGCGGCCAGCGGACCAAGACCAACGCGCGCACCCGTAAGGGTCCCAAGCGCACCATCGCCGGCAAGAAGAAGGCCAAGTAATGCCACCAGCAAAGAAGGCTGCCGCCGCCTCCTCGGGCAAGAAGGGTCACAAGACCCGCCGCAGGGAGAAGAAGAACGTCCCGCACGGCGCCGCGCACATCAAGAGCACCTTCAACAACACGATCGTGTCGATCACCGACCCGCAGGGCAACGTCATCGCATGGGCGTCGTCGGGGCACGTGGGGTTCAAGGGCTCGCGCAAGTCCACGCCGTTCGCCGCCCAGTTGGCTGCCGAGAACGCTGCCCGCAAGGCGCAAGAGCACGGCGTGAAGAAGGTGGACGTGTTCGTGAAGGGTCCGGGTTCGGGCCGCGAGACCGCCATCCGGTCGCTGCAGGCCGCCGGCCTCGAGGTCGGCGCGATCGCCGACGTAACCCCGCAGCCGCACAACGGCTGCCGTCCGCCCAAGCGGCGCCGCGTCTAGCAGGACTTGGAGGAAGCAGTCTCATGGCTCGTTACACCGGACCCGCCACCCGAAAATCGCGCCGTCTGGGCGTGGATCTCGTCGGTGGTGATCAATCCTTCGAGAAGCGTCCCTACCCGCCCGGCCAGCACGGCCGCGCGCGGATCAAGGAGAGCGAATACCGTCTGCAGCTGCAGGAGAAACAGAAGGCCCGCTTCACCTACGGCGTACTGGAGCGGCAGTTCCGTCGCTATTACGAAGAGGCGAACCGTGCTTCCGGCAAGACCGGTGAGAACCTGCTGCAGATCCTGGAGAGCCGGTTGGACAACGTCGTGTACCGGGCCGGGCTGGCGCGTACCCGCCGGATGGCCCGCCAGTTGGTCAGCCACGGTCACTTCACCGTC
The DNA here is from genome assembly GCA_964513475.1 of uncultured Mycobacterium sp. Classification (GTDB taxonomy): domain Bacteria; phylum Actinomycetota; class Actinomycetes; order Mycobacteriales; family Mycobacteriaceae; genus Mycobacterium. The sequence continues at coordinate 5,266 of CAZEMS010000035.1, forward strand.
AACGGTGTCAAGGTTGATATCCCCAGCTACCGGGTGTCGCAGTACGACATCGTCGACATCAAGGGCAAGTCGCTGAACACCATGCCGTTCGAGGTGGCACGTGAAACCGCCGGTGATCGTCCGATCCCGGGCTGGCTGCAGGTGGTGGGTGAGCGTCAGCGCATCCTGGTACATCAGCTGCCCACCCGCGAGCAGATCGACGTGCCGTTCACCGAGCAGCTCATCGTCGAGTTCTACTCGAAGTAGGACATCCCGGGCCGTCACCGACGGCGGCTTCGGAACCACACTCGGCATCAAATAGTGGGTGCCGTGAAGGAGGAAGAAACACATGCTGATCTCTCAGCGTCCGGCCCTGTCCGAAGAGAGCATCGCCGAAGACCGGTCGATGTTCGTCATCGAGCCGCTCGAACCGGGTTTCGGCTACACGCTTGGTAATTCGCTGCGGCGGACCCTGCTGTCCTCGATCCCCGGCGCCGCGGTGACCAGCATCCGCATCGACGGTGTTCTGCACGAGTTCACCACCGTCCCCGGAGTCAAAGAAGACGTCACCGACATCATCTTGAACCTCAAGGGTCTGGTCGTGTCTTCGGAAGAGGACGAGCCGGTCACCATGTACCTGCGCAAGCAGGGGCCGGGTGTGGTCACCGCCGGAGACATCGTTCCGCCGGCCGGGGTGACGGTACACAACCCCGACATGCATATCGCCACACTCAACGACAAGGGCAAACTCGAGATCGAGCTTGTCGTCGAGCGGGGCCGCGGGTACGTGCCGGCTGTGCAGAACAAGGCATCGGGCGCCGAGATCGGCCGCATTCCGGTCGATTCCATCTACTCGCCGGTCCTCAAGGTCACCTACAAGGTCGAGGCGACCCGCGTCGAGCAGCGCACCGACTTCGACAAGCTGGTCCTCGACGTCGAGACCAAGAATTCGATCGCGCCCCGCGACGCGCTGGCCTCCGCTGGCAAGACACTGGTCGAATTGTTCGGGTTGGCAAGAGAACTCAACGTCGAGGCGGAGGGAATCGAAATCGGGCCGTCGCCGGCCGAGGCCGATCACATCGCCTCCTTCGCCCTGCCGATCGATGATCTGGACCTGACGGTGCGCTCGTACAACTGCCTCAAGCGCGAAGGTGTGCACACAGTCGGCGAGTTGGTCGCACGCACGGAGTCCGACCTGCTCGACATTCGCAATTTCGGCCAGAAGTCGATCGACGAGGTGAAGATCAAGTTGCATCAGCTCGGTCTGTCGCTGAAGGACAGCCCGGCAACGTTCGATCCCTCCGAGGTCGCCGGCTACGACGTCGCCACCGGCACGTGGAGCACCGATGCCGGTTACGAGTCGGACAACGACCAGGACTTCGCCGAAACCGAACAGCTCTAAACCGGGTAGACCACCCCGGTTGGCAACCCAAGGAGTCAGCAATGCCCAAGCCCACCAAGGGCCCTCGCCTCGGCGGATCGTCCTCGCATCAGAAGGCGCTTCTGGCCAACTTGGCCACCTCGCTCTTCGAACACGGCCGGATCAAGACGACCGAGCCCAAGGCCCGGGCGCTGCGGCCGTACGCGGAGAAGCTGATCACCCACGCCAAGAAGGGTGCGCTGCACAACCGGCGTGAGGTGCTGAAGAAGATCCGCGACAAGGATGTGGTGCACATCTTGTTCGCCGAGATCGGGCCGTTCTTCGCCGACCGCGAAGGCGGATACACCCGGATCATCAAGGTGGAGAACCGGAAGGGCGACAACGCCCCCATGGCGGTCATCGAGTTGGTGCGGGAGAAGACGGTGACCTCGGAGGCGAACCGGGCGCGCCGGAGCCGGGCCGCGCAGGTGCCGACACCGCCGGCCTTGGCCGAGGAGGCCCCGGAAGCCGAGGAGCCGACGGTCACCGACGAGGCGGAGGCCCCGGAAGCCGGGGAGCCGACGGTCACCGACGAGGCAGAGACCCCGGAGGCCGAGGAGACCGGGGAGGCCGGGGAGGCCGGGGAGACCGACAAGTCGTAAGGGCCTGTCTGACCCCCAGTGCCGCCACAGCGTTCTGATCTCGCGTGACTGACGCCCGCACCGCCCAATCCACGCGCCTGCGGTTCGACATCGCTTATGACGGAACCGACTTCGCCGGATGGGCAGCGCAGGCAGGGCGCCGGACGGTGGCCGGGGTTTTGGATGAGGCGCTTTCGACGGTCTTCCGCACGCCGGTGCGGCTCAGGGCTGCCGGGCGCACCGATGCCGGAGTCCACGCCACCGGCCAAGTAGCCCACGTCGACGTGCCCACGGACGCTTTGCCGAACGCCCAGCCCAGGTCGCGGGCTCACGGCGAGGCGGAATTCCTTGCGCTGGTGCGCCGGCTCGCGCGATTCCTGCCGACGGATGTGCGGGTGATCGAGGTCACCCGCGCCCCGGCAGAATTCGATGCTCGGTTCTCGGCGTTGCGCCGCCACTACGTGTACCGGCTGTGCACCGCCCCGTACGGCGTCGACCCTGAACGGGTGCGTTACATGACGGCCTGGCCCCGGACTCTGGACATCGGCGCGATGACACTTGCGTCCCGGAAACTGTTGGGCCTGCACGATTTCGCCGCGTTCTGTCGGCATCGCGAGGGTGCCACCACCATCCGGGATCTACAGCGGCTGGACTGGTCGCAGGACGGGCACCTGGTGACCGCGCACGTCACTGCCGATGCGTTCTGCTGGTCGATGGTGCGTTCGCTGGTCGGCGCAGTGCTGGCGGTGGGGGAACATCGCCGCGAACCGGATTGGTGCGCCCGATTGTTGACCGAGTCCCGGCGGTCCAGCGATTTCGCCGCTGCACCACCACAAGGCCTGACGCTGGTCGGTGTGGACTATCCGCCCGATGATGAGTTGGCCGCCCGCGTCAGCGTTACCCGGGACCTGCGCGTCGCGGACTAGAGCCTGGCGGCGACGAAATCAGCCGCCTCTTGCACCATGCCGCTCTGGATGTAGGAAGGTGCCTCGTGGTCGGGCCAGAACGCCTGCCAGTTCTCCGGGTCGGTCGGGTTGCAGATGGGATCGTCACCGTGGCACAACTCGATCGTCCGTTCGCGGTAGAGCGGGTTGAAGTTGGTGATGGGCCCCACCCACGAGACGCCGTTGCCGAAGAGTGCGACCGCGGCTATGTGACGATCCACTCCCTGCGGCAGCGGTCTGTCGAAGCCGAGCGCCGAGAACGGCACGGCGAGCACCACGTCGGTGACCGCGGCTCCCAGCGAGTAGCCTCCGAGCACCAGTCGGGTGTCCGGGCAACTGCTCGCCATGTACTGGATGCGGTTACTCATGTCATTGGCGCCCTCGTCGACCTCGAAGTCGGCAGGGTAGTTGACCGCGTACAGGTTGATGTTCTTGCCGGACTGGCTTCGCAATGCGCTGACGAACGCGTTGCCGATCTGCCCGGCGCCCGGCGCCTCGATGCGACCACGGGCGAAGATCACCTCCACCTGTGGGCACGGCACCGCATTGGCGGAAGGAACGGCGGTGGGGAGGACATCGGGGATGGCCGGCGCGACCACCAGGCTCGCAGCGACTGCAAACGCCGCGGCGACCAACGAGAGACAACGACTTACCCGGCGGGATGCTCCAAGATCACTGCTCACTCGGCCGATGGTAACCCAACGAAACGAAATGCTCCCTGGATCACGGTCTTCCTCAGAGTGAACTCAAACCCGGGCGGCGGCGAAACTTGCAGCCTGGCTGGCCATCCCAGACTCCACGTAGAGGCTGTGCGCACTGACGTCGCGGCCATCGGAGCAGATCGGGTCGGCACCGTTGCACAGGTCGATGGCCTTGAACCCGAACATTGGGCTGAGGGCGGTGAGCGGGCCGACAAGCAGGTTCGAGGGATTGCCGAATACCGCAACGGCGGCAACCCGCTCAGCGAGTGGCGGCGGCATCGCCTGACCAAGGCGGATGCCGGCGACCGGGACGCCTGCAACGATGTCCATCACCGCGGCGCCCTGCGAGAAGCCGCCAAGCACGATCTGGGTTCCCGGGCACGCGGCCGCCATGTGGGCCACGCGATTGTTGGTGTCGACCGCGCCGCCACCAGCGGCCAGGAAGTTGCGATTCGCCGGGTAATTGACCCCGTAGGTGCCTACCGTGCGCGGTGCGATCTGCGCGCGCAGGGAGTTGGCGAACGCATTGCCGACATCCCCGAGGCCGGGTGGCTCGCCGGTGCCACGGGCGAAGACCACCTCGACATCTGGGCAGGGAGCAGCGGCCGCCGACGGAGCGGCTCCGGCGCCCAGTGCGGCTGGCGCAGCCACGACGGCCGCAGCGATGGCGGCCGACCTGGCCACGTCAGACAGATTCACGCCGACAACTGTGGCACACCCGCTAGCGGGGACCAACCACCTCGTCGGTGAAGACCTGCTCGCCGGGCGCGTCCGGCCACATCGCCTCGGCCACCTTGTCAGTCCGGTCACCCTGCCTGGCCAGCACCAATCCCAACAGCACGACCAACCCGCCGATCGCCTGCGTTGCGGTCACCGCCTGGCCGACGAGGATCCACGCCGCGAGCACCGCGAACATCACCTCGGACAGGCCGATCAGTGACGCGAACCGGGGCCGAAGGCGGGAGATGCCGGCGATGCCGAGGGAGTAAGCGATCGCGGTGGCGATCACGCCCATGCCGATCACCGGAACCACCCACGAGGTGGTCCAGCCGGCGATAACGGTGTCGTTGGCCGTGAAGGTCAGTGGCATCAGGCCCGACATTCCGAGCAATGCGATCGTTGACGCGGCGACGACGAGCCCGCCGGCGGCGAGGGTGATCGGGCTCAGCCCAGTGCCGTCGGCGCTCACACGGTCCGACATCAGGAAGTAGCAAGCCGCGCAGACTGCCGCCGCCAATCCCCAGCCGACGCCGGCCAGGTTGATGTGGGCGCCTTTGAACACGTTGAGCACCAGCATCATTCCACTGATGGCGATCGCAACGCCGACCAGTGTGAGGTGGCTCGGCCGCCTCCGCGTCATCACCCAGAGCCATCCGACCACCAGGATGGGTGAGGTGTACTCCAGCAGCAGGGCGACACCGACCGAAAGGTGCGCGACGGCGTTGTAGTAGCAGAGTTGGGCACCAGCGATCGGGATCAGGCCGTAGACCAGCACGGTACGGCGGTGCTGGAGAGCCTCGCGGACCCACCCGGGCTTGACCGCAGTGGCGAAGAGTGCCATGACGACGGCACCGCCGGCGAGACGAGCGGCGACGGCCGCCGTCGGGCTCCAGCCGGCCTCCATCAATGCCTTGGCCAGCGGACCGGACATGCCGAACGAGAGTGCGGACGTGACCGCGAACCACAGACCGAGGCGGAAGTCGCGCGCGGGGGCATTGAACTGGGCATTGGTGTGGACGCCGGCGGCTCGCACCTCGGTCATGATTCACCTCCCACGGAAGCAGTGGAAACGTAATGAGTAAAATGATGGTTGCTCATGACACTACCGTTGGAGGAGGTCAGGGGTCAATTGATTTTCAGTCATGACACAGAGCTCACGTTGCGGGCGGCGTGTGTCCTGGTCAACAGCGACCGGGTGGACGGTGAGCAACTTGGCGACATGGCGTCGCTGGACGCCTACCTGGATGCGTTCGGCTGGACCGGCCGACGTGATCGTGACACCGCCGAGATCGAGGCGGTGCACCGGTTGCGGGAACGGCTCGCCGCCGTGTGGGCGGTGTCCGACGACGAGGAACGCGCCGTCGGACAGGTCAACGCGCTGCTGAGTGACACCAGGGCCTCACCGTGGTTGACCCGGCACGCGGAGATGCCGGAGTGGCACCTGCACCTGGCATCCATCCACGATCCGCTGTGGCAGCGGATGGGCGCCGAGATCGCGATGGCGCTGGCCGACCTCATTCGCATCGGTGAGCTGCGCCGGATGAAGGTCTGCGCGGCGCCCGACTGCGAGGCCGCGTTGATCGACCTCTCCCGCAACCGCTCGCGAATCTTCTGTGACACCGGCAACTGCGGCAACCGCCAGCATGTGGCCGCATACCGATCCCGCAAGTCCAAGCGCCGATCCGCGCGCGGCTTCTAGTGCCCCGGGCCGTCGTGCCCGCCGGCGTCGACTCAGCGACTGCGTGGCATGGCGGCGGAGAACGACGCGGCGGTGTGTGCCCGGCGATCGTTTCTCGTGCGGCGGGCTCCTCGGCTCCCGCCGGCGTTCGTACGGCGTGCCCGGGCCGGCGTCCTGCGGTGGTGATGGTCGCGGGTGCCGGCGTCGGACCGAGCCGGCGCGGACGGCACGCCGGGCTCGAACACTCGGTCACCGGGGGCGATCTCCTGCAGCACAGGATGATTCGACCCGTTGAATCGGGTGATCGTCGGCTTGATGCCGGCCTTGCGGGTCAGCGCACGGACATCGGAGACCTGGCCGTCGAGCATCAGCGTCACCACGGTGCCGGCCGCGCCGGCACGGGCGGTGCGGCCGGAGCGGTGCAGATACGCCTTGTGCTCGACGGGAGGATCGGCATGCACGACAAGGCCCACGTCGTCCACGTGAATGCCGCGCGCTGCGATGTCGGTCGCCACCAGCACGGTCGCTGAGCCGTCGGAGAAGGCGGCCAGATTGCGGGTGCGCGCATTCTGCGACAGGTTGCCGTGCAGTTCGACTGCCGGTACCCCGCGTGAATTCAGTTGGCGGGTCAGGTTCTTGGCCCCGTGCTTGGTGCGTGCGAAGACGATGGTGCGGCCGGGCGCGGCAGCCAGGTCGCTCAGCACGTTGACCCGTGCGGCGCTGTCGACGTGCAGCACGTGGTGCACCATCGCCGACACCGGGGACTGCGCCGAGTCGACGCTGTGCACGACGGGGTCGTGGAGATAGCGGTCGACGAGCACGCCGACGCCGGCATCGAGGGTGGCCGAGAACAGCAGTCGCTGGCCCCGTTTGGGTGTGCGGTCCAGCAGGCGCCTGACGGCGGGCAGGAATCCTAGGTCGGCCATGTGGTCGGCTTCGTCGAGCACCGTGATCTCCACCATGGACAAGTCGGCATGCCCGGACTTCACGTGGTCTTCGAGCCGGCCGGGACACGCGATGACGATGTCGACACCGGCGCGCAACTTCTGAATCTGCGGGTTGGCTCCGACGCCGCCGAAGACGGTGACGGAGCGCAGATCCGTCGCTGTCGCCAGTGGTGCCAGTGCGGCGTCGATCTGTGCGGCAAGTTCCCGGGTCGGGGCCAGGATCAGCGCACGGGGACGGCCGGGAATCCGTTTGGCGGGCTGCTGCGAGAGCCTGGTCACCAGGGGCAGCAGGAAGGCATAGGTCTTGCCCGAGCCGGTTCGGCCGCGGCCGAGTACGTCGCGACCGTTCAGCGAATCCGGCAGCGTGGCGGCCTGGATCGGGAAAGGATGGAGCGCGCCGCCAGAGGCAAGCGCCTCGACCACTGCCGGTGGCAGGCCGAGTTCAGCGAATGTGGGCACGGTCGTGCCACGGGTGTTCTGGACAGACAAAATTGAGAGCTCCGAAAGCTAGATGTGGTCGTCCTGCCCGGCGCGGAACCATTTCCGCGGCGCTCGGTGTGACGATCGAGAAGCGGCACGAGGCAGAACTGATGGCGCCGCTGCGAACGATCCTACGTCACGATCGGTGCGATCGGGACGCTCAAGACCGGGTTAGGGTGAAGATCACAGGCCGCTGTGGGGGAGCCAAAGGGCCGCTCCGAAGCCGCTGAGCTGGGGGGATGGAGTGGTTCGGCAACCGGTGACCCGGCTGCAGGCCAGCGGATATCGCTTCTTGGTGCGCCGCATGCAGCACGCGCTGGTGCGAGGCGACACCCGGATGCTGGACGATCCGCTGCGCGCGCAATCGCTGAGTGTGATCGCCGGGTGTTTGTTGGCTTCGATAGCAGTTGCCGGATGCGCTGTCCTGGCGTTCTTGCTCCCGCAACCGGTTCTCGGCTCATCGCAGGTCGTGATGGCTCGAGAGTCCGGGGCACTGTACGTCCGCATCGACGACACCCTGCACCCGGTGCCCAACCTCGCTTCTGCCCGCTTGGTCGCCGGTGCGCCGGTCGATCCAGAGATAGTGAGCGCGGCGGCCATCGGTGCCGCCAAACGCGGCCCCACCGTTGGTATCCCGGGCGCCCCGTCCCTCATCGGCCATCCGCTTCCGTTGGCCGAATCGGCTTGGACGGTCTGTGACGAGGGCGCCACATCCGTGGCCGTCGGCAGTGCGGCGGCGAACATCGAACCCGTTGCCGCGCCTCGGAGCGCTCTGGTTATGGCGGGATCGACGACCTACCTGCTATACGACGGCCGGCGCGCGGCAGTGGATCTGCGCAATACCGCCGTTGTCCGCGCGCTACGAACAGAAGGTGTCGAGCCGCAGCGAGTATCTCCGGTTCTGCTGGAAGCGCTCCCGGAGGCTCCACCGATCACGGTGCCGGTGATCGTCGGTATCGGTGCGCCCGGACCGCTCGACCGGTTGCCGGTCGGCACAGTGGTGCGGTCTGGGCGTATCGGGTCTGTCGAGCATTTCGTCGTCCTTGCCGACGGCGTGCAGCGCATCGGCGAGCTGACCGCCGACCTGATCCGTTTCGGGGTGGCACAGCCTGACCGCGAGATCCACACCGTCGCTGCAGCAGCGCTGGCGGCGGCGCCAGTAGTGGCGACACTGCCCGTGGACAGCTATCCCGAGCGGGCCGAGATCATCGCTATGGAGGCGCTCTGCGTTCGGTGGAGCCCGACCGGCACGCTGAGAACAGAACTGCTGTCAAGTGATTCGATCTCACGCGCGGGCGGTCCTCCGGTGGTCACGCTTGCGCAGGCCGACGGCGACGGACCGGGCATCGACGTGGTGAGCCTGCCGGCAGGACGAAGCGTATTTGTCCGATCAACCACCGTAAGCGGTCGTGGGGGTAACTCTGGCCCGCTGTTCATCGTCACCGATGCGGGGGTGGTATTCGGTGTGCACGACGAGGAGGCGGCACGATCCCTCGGGTTGTCCGAGCCTCCGACGCCGGCACCGTGGCCGTTGCTGGCGCAATTGCCACGCGGAGCAGAACTCAGCAGGCGTGCCGCATCAGTGATGCGTGACAGCATCGCCTCGCCGTGATCGTGTCGCCGACACGCTCATTGTCGTCACGGCGATCACCGCCAGACAGATCGCTGCGCCGGTGAAGGCCACTCGAACAGGCCGTTGATCGGCCGTAGCCGCGGGAGCGGCTGGCATGAGACCGTCGGGCTCCTGCAGGTCGGCCAACGCCTCGGCGCCGCCAACAGCAGCAAGTGGGTCAACGATGCCGTTGCCCACGAGGGGATTCCACCCGGCAGGCGGGCGTCGTGCGGACTCTTCGATGCGACGCATCACCTGCCGAGCGGATAGCTGCGGCCAACGGGCGCGTATCAGAGCTGCGATTCCGCTGACGATTGGAGCCGCGTAACTGGTACCGGATATCGGCGCGTCACCGTCGGGCAGCGCTGCGATCAGCCCGTCACCGCCGGGGTCGACCGAGACGAGGCTTTCGCCGGGGGCCGCGACGTCCACCCACGGACCCCCTGCGCTGAACTCGGAAGGGTCGCCGCCGGGTCCGACTGATCCGACAGTGAGAACCAGGTCGTCATACCAACCGGGACTGGTCACCACGGCGACGTTCTCCCAGTCTGGTTGACCCGGCCGGGCGGCGGCGGCGGGCGGATTCTGCCTGGGGCACTGTCCGGTCCGCCCGACGTTCCCCGCGGCCGCGACCACGACAACGTTCTTGACGTCGACGGCGTAGGCCAACGCAGCACCCAGGGCCCGATCATCGAGTATGTCCGTTGCCGGAACGCAGGCGACTGAGGAGACATTGATCACGGTCGCTCCGAGATCGGCGGCGGTCCGTATCGCCATCGCCAGCGTGTCGACGTCGCCGAACCCGGAGCCGCTCCTCGACGTAGCTGCCCGGAACTTGTTGCTGGACTGTCGGATTGCGAGAATAGAACTTTCCGGTGCGGTACCGGTGAAGAAGACTCCCGCGTCGGGATCCGATACGGCAGCGATGATTCCGGCGACAACTGTGCCGTGGCCGTCGCAATCGTCGGTGCCGTCGCCGACCGACACATAGTCCCCGCCAGGCACCAGACGGGGAAGCAGGCGATGCCGAGACACCCCGGTATCGATCACCGCCACAGTCTGTCCCGCGCCTCGGGTGAGTTTCCACACCGCAGGAAGGTCGAGATCGTGCAGGTATGCGGTGGCATCGGCGGATGGTCGCTTCGCGGCGCTGGCGATGCACGGTTCCTGCTGCTCGGTGGGTCGAGACGGTGCCGGCGGTGCCGGCGCGGGCAGGGCGTTGCCGTCGATGCTCGGCGGCGGCACCGCATTCGCGGCGGGCATCGAGCCCAACATCGCCACGGCCCAGAGGGCGGCGCCGGCTCTGCCCAGCGGCGGGGCCACCCTCACGGCAGGCTCAGACCGCGGACCAGGCCGTAGAGGCCAATCACTCCGCATGCGAGGGGGACCGCCGCGGCGAGTGCGAGGTATTCGAGTCCATCGACGGCGCGGCGAAGCAAAGGGCTGGTGGGCTCCCAGGTGTTCGGCCACAACCCGGTGGACGCGGCCAGCAAGGTAACGGTGCCGGCGGGTACGGAAAGGCCAGGCTGAGATGACACGACCAGAGCCAACGTCGTTGCAAGGCAGCCGATTCCGGCCACCTTCAAGGCGGCACGCCGCAGCGCGTCAGCGTGACACCGCCCACGCAGCGTCAGTGCCAAGCCCACCGCACCGGTGAATGCGGCCGCCCACGAGCCCGCGGTGGTGCCGCGGCTACCAACCGCCACCAGGATTGCGCCCAGAGTCGTTGCGCCACAAGTCCCGAGGACCAGTCCGCTCAGGAACCTGTTCCCGAGGGCCAGTCGATTGTCGAGTCCCGGTGGATCGTCTTCGATCCCGTTCTCTGTGAGGGATATCCGCGGCGAGAGCCCTGCCACGGCGATCGACAGCCGTGGTGCCGCGGACAGGACGATCAAGGCAGCGGTCGCCAGTGCAGTGCCGGTGACCTCGATCGGCGGCGCCCACCCCGACGTGGCTGCAAGTGCCGCTGCGAGCAGGGCCGAACAGGAGGCGATTGCGGTCAAGGTCACGGTATCGCCACGGGTGATCCGTAGCAGCAACACAGATACCGCGGTGCTCGCCGCAGCGGCAAGCAGGTAGTTCGGTGTTGCCGGCCCGCCGGGCACTGCGAGGTAGCCGGCGGTTGCGGCCATCATGACCGATACACCGCCGAACGCCGTGACCGGGGTCTGTGGTGCGGTGATAACCCGCTGCGCGAGAAGGGCGCCGGCCGCAGCAGCCGAGCCGAGCACCGCCGCCGTGGCGGCCCCAACGACTCCGCTACCTGCTGCCGGCCATGTCAGGACCATCACCCCAGCCGCGGAGGCGCAGAGCGCAGCGAGCAAGCGTCCAACGGAGTCGGTCTTCGCATCGCCTGTGCCCGAGTTGACTGCGACGACCTGGCCGGGATTGTTGCGGACCGGTTCTGAAGGAACGCTGTCAGCGGGAGCGAGAAGAAGCAGATCACCATCTTCGATTCCGTTCTCGACCAGAGTCAGCGACTCATCGAGCTGCCTGCCGCCCACCCGGAGAAGAGCCCAGGCGGCAGACTCGTTGATGTCCGCCGGTTCGACGATGTCGACGATCAGCGGAATCAGTGAACTTGTTCGCAAGGCGGTGGGCAGAGCGAGATCAACTGTGGCATCGGGTGTCGCCCAGTCGGTGAGCACGCAGACCCGACGAATCGGATCGGACAAAGTGTTACCTCCCAGATCGTGTCTGCGGTGCCACCGTAGTCGAGTTCGCGCAGTGGGAATGACGCCAATTTCCTTGGTAGCAGGCGGAACCGGACTCAGCTGTCCCACGTCGTAGCCGGTGATGGACTTCGCGTCACGAGAACGATTGCCTGGCCCACCCGTGCCGGGCGCAGAGGTGGTGATTGCGGCGCCTCCCGACCTACCCAAGGCAACGCCGGCCAACCCGGTCGCACGCCTGATGCCTGTCCTCATGGTTTTCGTCACGGTCGGCGTGATGGTGTTGTTCTTTACCTCGGGCACTGCGAGCACACGCAATCCGATGTACGGCATCTTCCCGGTGATGATGCTGGCCTCGATGCTCGGGTCTGCCGCATACGGAGCGCGCGGCGGCAACCGCAGTGCCGAACTCGACCGCGACCGCAGCGACTACTTGCGATACATTGATTGCCTCTCCGGTGCTGCGGCGGAAACTGCCGACTCTCAGCGTCGAGCGTTGGCTTGGACCCACCCGAATCCGGCGGCGCTGTGGTGCTTGGTCGGGCACCGCCGGATGTGGGAGCGGTCGCCCCCCGACTCGGACTTCTGTCATGCGCGAGTAGGGCTTGGAATCCAGACGCTGGCCACCAAACTGGTTGCCCCCGAACTGGCCCCGCCCGCCGAGGCCGACCCGGTGACAACCCTGGCGGTGCGCAGGCTGATCCGAAGCCGCTGCGTCGTAGCTGATGTCCCGGTCGCGATTGCGCTGACCTCGTTCTCCCTGGTTGCCGTCGACGGCGACCGCTCCGCGGTGCTCGGTCTGGTCCGGGCCATCATCTGTCAGTTGGCCGTACTGCACAGCCCACGTCACCTCAGGATCCTGGCCGTGACCGACCCGGTGACGGCAACGGACTGGGAATGGTTGAAATGGCTTCCTCACCATCAAGACCCACGCCGCGTAGACAGTGCCGGGCCGTCTCGACTGACCTGCGACACCGCCCCGGCAGCGGCGGCCCGGTGCGCCGGGGAGACCGGCCACGTCGTGGTGCTGCTGGACTCGGCGTCCGACGTTGGGATCGAAGCACTCTGCGCGATGCCGGAGGTGACGGTCCTCGCGGTCGGTGGTGCGATGGCGGAGTCGGAGAGCGTGCGTCTGGTCATCGGACCCGACGGCCTCGTGCGCCGCACTGAGACGACCGGGCAGGTCTTTGCACGGCCTGACACGCTCTCCGCCGATCAGGCGTTGGTCTGCGCCCGCCGACTGGCCCGATATCGACACGTCGCTGAGGCCGAAGATCCGGGCACCGGCTCAACTCCGCGAAGTTGGCCTGAACTGATGGGCATCGGCGATCCCGCACGTATCGATCCGGCCACCCTGTGGCAGGTGCCGCGCCGTCGTCTTCGTGTCCCGATCGGAGTCTCCGACGAGGGTGGCGTACTGGAACTGGACATCAACGAGGCGGCGCGCGGCGGGATGGGTCCGCACGGGCTGTGCGTCGGCGCCACCGGCTCCGGCAAGTCGGAGTTTCTTCGAACCCTGACGCTGGGGATGATCGCCGGTCACAGCCCCGATGTGCTCAACCTGGTGCTGGTGGACTTCAAGGGCGGTGCAACGTTTCTCGGCGTGGAGAGTGCGCCTCACGTGTCTGCGGTGATCACCAACCTGGCTGACGAGGCCGCTCTGGTGGCGCGGATGAAGGACGCCCTGTCCGGTGAGCTGATGCGTCGACAGGAGCTACTCCGGGCGGCGGGGCAGCTAGCGAGCGTGGCCGACTACCAGCGGGCCCGGGACGCCGGGGCAGAGCTGCCGCCGCTTCCTGCGCTGCTGATCGTGGTGGACGAGTTCTCCGAGCTGCTCACGCAGCATCCCGATTTCGCGGACCTGTTCGTTGCCATCGGACGCCTGGGCAGGTCACTGGGCATACATCTGCTGCTGTCCAGCCAGCGCGTCGACGAAGGGCGGCTGCGGGGGCTGGAGACCCACCTGTCTTATCGCATTTGCCTGAAGACATTCTCGGCCAGCGAGTCCCGCGCGGTGTTGGGCGTTCCGGATGCGTATCACCTGCCGGGCACCCCGGGGGCGGCCTACCTGAAGGCGGCCACCGGTGAGCTCGTGCGGTTTCAGACCGCGTTCGTCTCGGCTTCGTTCAGGAAGACTGCGGTCCCCGGGCCGCAGATCATGAGTACCGCCGCAGAGCCGTTCACCGCCGCACCGGTCGGACCCGTCAGATCCGTTGCTCCGCAGACCCATTCCGCGGCGGCCCCGGGAACGCTGCTGGACACGGTGGTAGGGCAGTTGGCCGGCCACGGTAACCCAGCATGCAGGATATGGTTGCCGCCGCTGGCGGGCTCGCCGCCGCTGAGCGCGGTGCTCACCCGCACCGCCGGCATAGCGTTGAGCGTGCCGATCGGTCTCGTCGACTGCCCGTTCGAGCAGCGGCGGGACCCCCTGATCGCCGTTCTGCATGGATCGCAGGGTCATGCGGTGATCGTCGGTGGGCCGCAGGCAGGGAAGTCGACCGCGGTGCGAACTCTGGTGCTCGCGCTTGCGGTGACTCACGGCCCGGGTGATGTGCAGGTCTACTGTCTCGACTTCGGCGGCGGCACGCTGGCATCGCTGGAGCCGCTGCCCCACGTCGGATCGGTGGCCGGTCGTACCGACAGAGAACTTGTGCGCCGCACCATAGCTCAGCTGGACTCGATCCTGCGGACGCGGGTGGCGCGGTTTCGCGCGCTTGGAATCGATTCGATTGCCGAGTACCGACGACTGCGCTCGACGAACCATCCGTCGGTGACAGACGATCCCTACGGCGACGTCTTCCTGGTCATCGACGGCTGGGGTGCTGTCCGTCAGGACTTTGATGACCTCGAGGTCATGATCATCGCCCTCGCCGTCCAGGGACTTTCCTACGGCGTCCACCTGATCCTCACCGCATCGCGGTGGGCCGAACTGCGTCCAGCGCTGAAGGATCAGATCGGGACCCGGATCGAACTGCGACTTGGGGATCCGGCTGAATCCGAGATGGACCGTCGGCGTGCCCAATTGATCGCCGGAAAGTCTCCCGGTCACGGGCTGACCCGGGAAGGCCGTGAGTTTGTCATTGCTTTGCCGAGGCTCGACACGGCGTCAGCGACTTCGGGGCTGGCCGAGGCCATCGCGGCCAGCGGCCAGGCATTGCACATCCGGCACAGCGGACGAACCGCTGCGCCGATCGAGTTGCTTCCGCAGCGGGTGCCGCAACAATCGCTCATCGCCGCAACCGCTTCCGGAACTGAATCCGGGCTCGCCATCGGGCTGGCCGAAGACGACCTGCGTCCGGCCCGGGTCGACTTCGGCGAACACGCAAACCTGGTGATCCTGGGCGACACCGAGTGCGGCAAGACCTCGACGCTGCGCACCATATGTCGCGAGATCGTTCGCACGCAGACCGCCGAATCCGCGCAGTTGATGATCATCGACTTCCGCCGGACCATGCTCGGCGTCGTCGAATCCGAACACCTCGCCGGATACGCGATGTCGGCGGGGGGCGTAGCCACGGCGTTGGCGCCCCTGCTGGATCTGCTGCGGGCGCGGATGCCCGGAGACACGGTGACGCAGAGACAGATCCGTGACCGGTCGTGGTGGTCCGGCCCGGAGATCTACCTCGTGGTCGACGACTACGACCTGGTCGCCGCGTCGGCCGCCGATCCACTCACCCCGTTGCACGATCTGTTGCCCCACGCGAAGGACTTGGGGCTTCATGTCATCGTGGCCCGCCGCTCCGGGGGAGCGGCACGCGCGATGTTCGATCCGCTTCTTGCCGTGTTGCGCGACACCGGATGTGCGGGGCTGATGATGAGCGCTGCTGCCGACGAGGGCGTCCTGTTCGGCTCGGTGCGTCCGACGCCGCTGCCTCCGGGCCGTGGAACCCTGATCACTCGCACTCGTCCGGCACGACTGATCCAGGTGGCATGGATCGACCCGCCATGACCGACCCGCCATGACTGACACCGTCGTCGAGGTGGGACCGGCGAGGGTACGAGGTCCGGGTAGGGTGCCCGCGGATTCGGAATCGACTGCGCTCGAGTACATCGATGATCATTTCGCATTGGTCGATGATCAGCCGGTCAGCGTAAACAGACTGTGGCAGCGCGTGATTGCGGATGCGGCGAACGGCCGGTGTCACACCATCACGCTGATCTGCCCGACCTGGTGGCCGACGCGGCGAGTAGACGTTGTTCGCGGTGCCGCCGGTAGCAGTGCTGCGAATGTCGTTCTGCGGCGGCGTATGGACATCTTGGGCGATCGCAGCGATACAGAATCCGTGGCAATCGTCGAGATCGCACCGGATTTCGTCATTGTCGGCAGCGGCGGGGCAGTGGTGGCGGCCAAGCCCCGTCGGGCAGACCCGGCGAGGGTGGCCGCGGCGGTCGCCGAGGCGGTTACCGACAGGGCAGTGGTTGTTGATGCACCGGCGGGCCTCGCCGGCGCGCGGGCATTGGGATCGGTTATCGCACAATCCCTCAGGGACAAGGGTTGTGGGGTGACGGTTGTGGATCCCGACTGGCTGCTGAGCACGGCGCAGCGGGCAACCCCAACCCGTCAACCGCGAAGAGATGCCCGTCGGGGTGCCCGAGTAGCAGCGGCTGCCGCGGGATCCCTGAGTCTGATCGGTGCTGGCTGGACGATGTGGCCCGACCAAGCGCAACCGACGACTGCGGAGGTACCGGCCGCGGTACTGGTCGAAGATGGCGTCGCCGTCGATATCCCAGCGAACTGGCGGATTCGACGAGTCCTCGACGGTCCAGGATCGGCCCGGATCGAGGTGGCGTCCGAATCCGATCCGCATGCTGTGCTACACATCACGCGGTCGCGGGTGCCGCGTCAGCAGACCCTCGCTGTCGCAGCGGATGTGTTGCGTGTCGCCCTGCAAAGTCAACCGGCCGGGGTGTTCGTCGACTTCCGCGCCGACGGCCACCGGGCCGGTAGGTCCGTCATCAGCTATCGCGAGGTGCGAGCACAGCACCACATCGCCTGGCTGGTGCTGCTCGACCGCGGCCTGCGCATCGCCGTGGGATGCCAGAGCGCACCGGATGATGACCAGGCGATCCGGGAGCCCTGCGACCGCGCGGTGCGATCCGCCCGGGCGATGTTCTGAGAATCATTCCGCGGCGAGGAACCGAAGCGATCATCGCTGCGTCGAACTTTGACATACCGCACTCAAACGACATACCGCACCCAAACTCTGAAAGGCTGGCCATGACGACACCCGCAGGCGGATCGCTCACCACCGACCTGGAACTGATGACGGCCGTGGCCGGCAAGACAGATGCGCGCAACGAGGAGATCAGGGCGATGTTGCAGTCCTTCATCGGTCGGATGAGCAGTGTTCCGCAGTCAGTCTGGGGTGGGTTCGCTGCCGTGCGGTTCAAGGAAGTTATCGACCGATGGAACTCGGAGTCGGTGAAGCTGCACGCTGCGCTGCAGCGCATCGCCGAGACGATCCGCTTCAACGAGCGAACCCTGCGCGAAGCCGGCGAAGCCCACTCGCACCGCCTTGGCGCGGTCGGCACCGCGCTGTAGAGGAGGACTCGCGATGAATCCCGTCCTGTCCTACAACTTCGACGAGATCGAGTACACCGTCCGCCAGGAGATCCACAACACGTCGGCCCGCTTGAACGCAGCCCTCGACGACCTGCGGGCTCAGATCGCCCCCTTGCATCAGGTATGGACTCGCGAGGCTGCCGAGGCGTACCGCACCGAACAGAGCAGATGGGAGCACGCCGCTGCGGCATTGAACGAGATCCTCTTCAATCTCGGCAATGCGGTCCGTGACGGTGCCGATGAGGTGGCCGCGACCGACCGCAGCGCCGCAAACGCGTGGGGCTACTAGGCTGCCCAACCAGCAGCCCAACGCAGACCCCTGTGCGGTCCCGACTGGAGGGGAGCCAGCGGGACCGCACAGTTCTGCGCTGCTTTTTGACCTGCACGGACGGCCGCCGGTAAGCTCCCACGTCGGCGTGCGGTACGCCCCATCGGGCACCGCGGGTTCTCGGGTCACCGTCGGTCGCCGAGAACCACCCAGCCGCCACGCCTGACCGGCACCCGGCTCGCACCGGGATCCACACAACCGGGTCCACCGATGTGAACCCGAGGAAACGAGGTAGCGCTGTGCCTACGTACACGCCGAAGGCGGGTGACACCACACGTTCGTGGTACGTCATCGACGCCACCGACGTGGTGCTCGGCCGGCTCGCGGTCGCGGCAGCCAGTCTGCTGCGCGGCAAGCACAAGCCGACATTCACACCCAACGTCGACGGTGGCGATTTCGTCATCGTCATCAACGCAGACAAGGTCGCCGTCGGCGGTGACAAGCTGCAGAAGAAGCTCATCTACCGGCACTCGGGCTTTCCCGGCGGTCTCAAATCCCGCTCGCTCGGTGACCAGATGCAGCGGCATCCCGATCGCGTCGTCGAGAAGGCGATCCTGGGCATGCTTCCCAAGAACAAGCTCGGCCGGCAGATCCAGCGCAAGCTTCGCGTCTACGCCGGCCCGGAGCATCCGCACACCGCTCAGCAGCCGGTGCCGTACGAGATCAAGCAGGTGACGCAGTGACGCAAGCAAGTGAGACCGAGACGGCGACCGAAATCTCGGCAACTCCGGCCGAGCCGCGCGAGCCGATTCTGATCGACCGCCCGATCCAGACCGTGGGCCGCCGCAAGGAAGCCGTGGTGCGGGTACGGCTGGTGCCCGGCACCGGGCAGTTCCACCTCGACGGCCGCAGCCTTGAGGACTACTTTCCCAACAAGGTGCACCAGCAGCTGATCAAGGCTCCGATGGTGACCGTGGACCGGGTCGACCAGTTCGACATCTACGCCCACCTCGACGGTGGTGGACCATCCGGCCAGGCGGGCGCTCTGAGGTTGGCGATCGCGCGTGCGCTGATCCTGGTACAACCGGAGGACCGGCCGGCGTTGAAGAAGGCCGGCTTCCTCACCCGTGACCCGCGCGCCATCGAACGCAAGAAGTACGGCCTGAAGAAGGCGCGCAAGGCTCCGCAGTACTCCAAGCGCTGATCTCGACCGGATCGCCGCGCGCGACCGGGTGCCCAAGCGGCAAGAAACGGGCAAGAATCGGCCAAGAAACGGCCAAGGTACAGCCAGGGGCTTTGTCGGTTATGCCTGGACCGGGCATTTATGAGAAGTTGGTGCGCATGGCTCGACTGTTCGGCACCGACGGGGTGCGTGGCGTGGCCAACCGTGAGCTGACCGCCGAATTGGCACTGGCCGTGGGTTCCGCCGCCGCGCGTCGGCTGGCCAACGGCGGCCGCGCCCGGCGCCGGGTCGCGGTGGTGGGCCGCGATCCGCGCGCCAGCGGCGAGATGCTCGAAGCGGCGGTGATCGCAGGGCTGACCAGCGAAGGCGTGGACGCCTTGCGGGTCGGGATTCTGCCCACCCCGGCGGTGTCCTACCTCACCAGCGCCTATGACGCCGACTTCGGCGTGATGATCTCGGCCTCGCACAACCCGATGCCCGACAACGGCATCAAGATCTTCGGCCCGGGCGGCCACAAGCTCGACGACGCCGCTGAGGACCGCATCGAGGAACTTGTCCGGAGCGGCCCCGGGACACGACCGGTGGGTGCGGCGATCGGCCGAGTCGTGCAGGCCGAGGATGCCCTGGATCGCTACTTGCGCCACGTCGGCAAAGCCGTCACCACGCGACTGGACGGGCTCACGGTTGTGGTGGACTGCGCGAACGGTGCCGCGTCTGCGGCCGCTCCGCGCGCCTATCGTGCCGCTGGAGCCAACGTCATCGCAATCAACGCCGAGCCCAACGGGCTCAACATCAACGACGGTTGCGGCTCGACCCATATGGACACGCTGCAGCGCGCAGTGGTGTCGTACGGAGCCGACCTGGGACTTGCCCACGACGGCGACGCCGACCGCTGCCTGGCCGTCGATGCGCAGGGCAGGATCATCGACGGTGACGCGATAATGGTCTTGCTGGCGTTGGCCATGCAGGAGGCCGGTGAGCTCGCTGGAAACACGTTGGTGGCAACGGTGATGAGCAACCTCGGCCTGCATCTGGCGATGCGCGCGGCCGGCATCGACCTTCGTACCACCAGCGTGGGCGACCGTTACGTCCTCGAAGAGCTGCGTGCCGGTGAGTACGCGCTGGGCGGCGAGCAGTCCGGCCACATCATCATGCCCGCCTACGGCACTACCGGGGACGGAATCGTCACTGGGCTGCGCCTGATGTCACGGGTCGCTCAAACCCGTTCTACGTTGGCGGCGTTGGTCTCCCCGATGCAGACCCTGCCGCAGGTGCTGATCAACGTCGAGGTGCGGGACAAGGGTACGGTGGCCGATGCGCCGTCGGTGCGTACCGCCGTGGCTGAAGCTGCCGCGGTGCTTGGCGATACCGGACGAATCCTGTTGCGTCCGTCGGGAACTGAGCAGGTTGTTCGCGTCATGGTGGAGGCTGCCGACGAGGACACCGCCCGCCGTCTCGCCGTCCGTGTCGCGGAGTCGGTCAACGATCATCGCTGAACCGGCGGAACCGTCCGGCTCGCGCCCGCGTCCTAGACTCACATGCGACAACCGCACACCACGCGCGTCGACGTCGCGGCGCTGCACGAGATGGCGCAGCACTATGACGCCGCCGCGCAGACGATCGATGATCTACTGAGAAGTCGCCTGGCCGGGTTGGCCTTCGACGGGACCAATGCCGGCCGGGTTCACGCCGCTCGGGGTGAAGCGTTGCGCTGCACGCTCGAACCTGTCATCAGGCAACTGCGGCAGTGGGTGCAGACAGCCGACGCGATCGCCGTCGCGCTGCGGGCATCGGCGAACCGCTACGCCGACCAGGATCACCTGGTAGCCGGACGAATGGCGTGATGTGGCCGAAATATACGACACCGCTGGACGATTGGCTGAGGGACGACCCGCGGTCGACTGCACTCAGCGCTATGTGTGGGCGTGCCACCTGATCGGCTATCACCATCCCGACCTCACCTCGCATCCGGCTCAGATCGCCGACTGGTACGACAGCGAGGACGGGCTGGACCTGCACGTCCTCGACGCGGACGCCGCCGCGCTCGCGACCGCAGCCACTGTCGCGGAGGACGTACTGCGGCTGCAGAACGATCAACTCGCATCGTTGAACGATGCCTGGTCGGGATCCGGGGCAGAAGCGGCAGGCGAAGCCCTCGAGCGACATGGCCGGGCGTCGGCGCGCGCCGCGGCGGGCTTGCGCACAGCCGCCGAAGTGTTCGCCGAACTGCGCGACAGCCTGTGGTGGGCGGTGGACGCGAAGGTGACCGCGGCCTCGGACATCGACCATCGTGGGTCGCCCGAGCGCGCCGACTGGTCGGTTGCGGCGCATACCGTCATGACTGGGGCGGGTGATCGATCGGTTGCCAGCGAGCTGGTGGATCAGCAGGTCAAGCCGTTCGTGGACAGCGACATTCGGATGGACTGGCTCACTGCGATGCGGACCGCCACGGATTCGGTGGCCGCATCCTTCGACAAGGCGATCGATGCTCTGTCCGCCCGAAGCGAGATGCCCTTCCAAGTGCCCGGAGTCGAAACGACTCCTGCCTCGCTAGCGGTACCGACGGGGTGGACCCAGCCGGCGTCGTTCGCTGCGGTTCCCCCGTCGGCGCCGGAGCCGGCCGGGACGCTGCCGGCGTCGGTTGAGCCTGCCGCCGCGGCAATGTCACCCGCGCCCATCGCATCACCAGGTTTCGGTACCGGGGCGCCCGACCTCGGTGTCTCCGGGCTGGGCGGGCAGATCGCCGAGACGATAAGTGGCCTGCTGGGGTGGTCCGGGTCCATTCCCAGCCCGGCGGAGCTGGATGCTGGTTCGGACCTGGGTGCCGACGAACAAGGTGCCCCCGAACACAGTGCCGGAGAGGACGGTGCTGCAGGCGAGCATCCCGACGAAACCGATCCCGACGAAACCGATCCCGACGCGACGTCCGAGGATGCCGGCGGGACCATCGACGACGCGAAAGGCGCGGAGGCATCCGGAACCGAATGCTGCGACGAGGCCAGCGAGCAGGAGTTGGCTGCCTTGCCGGACGCGGAGCCCGAGCAGGTGGACGCGGCCGAGGAGCCGGTGCCGGTGCCCGCCCCGCTGCCGCCGCCGGAACCGCCGGAGGCAGCGGGGGATACGCCATGTGAGATCGCCGCCGACCAACTCCCGCAGGTCGGGCAGTAAAAGCCCACTCAGAGGGCGAAATTGCGCAGTTGCTCGACCCAGCGCAAGGATTCAACGGGATCGGCGGTCAGCGGCTGCACCAGCAAGGTCGTCACCCCGGCCGCGGCGTAGGCGGCGAGGCGCTCCCTGACGAAGCCGGGCGGCCCGACCAGCGAGGTGTGCCGCACCAGTTCGTCCGGCACTGCGTCGATGGCTTCGGCTTTGTGACCGGTCAGATACAGATCTTGGATGCGGTCGGCGACCGCGCCGAAGCCGTACCGGGTGGCCAGGTCGTGGTAGAAGTTCTTGCCACGAGCGCCCATCCCGCCGATGTACAGGGTCAGTTGGGGTTTCGCCCACGCCAGCCGATCCTCGACGTCCTCACCGATGGCCAGGCTCGCCGACACCATCACATCCAGCTCTCCTAGCGCGGGATCACGCCGGGCGGCTCCAGCGCGCAGCGCCTCGCCCCACACCTTGTCGGACTCCTCGGGGTAGAAAAACACCGGCTGCCAGCCTTCGGCTATCTCTGCTGTCAGTTCCACGTTCTTGGGACCCAGCGCCGCGATGGTGATCGGAATGCGTTCGCGAACTGGATGATTGATCAGCTGCAGTGGTTTGCCGTAGCCGGTGGCCGGGCTTTTCCCGGGGCCGGCCGGCAACGGAATCCGGTAGTGCCTGCCTTGATACTGCAGCCGTTCGCGGCGCCACACCTGCCGGCAGATGTCGACGATCTCGCGTGTGCGGCCCAGCGGGGCGTCGAATGGGACGCCGTGGAAACCTTCCACCACCTGAGGGCCGGAGGTACCGATGCCCAGCCGGAACCGGCCGTCGGAAACGTAATCCAGTCCGGCTGCCGTCATTGCCAGCAATGCGGGTGTGCGGCTGTAGATCGGAAGCACTCCCGAGCCGATCTCGATCCGGGAGGTCTTGGCGGCCAAATATCCCAACTGGCTGACTGCGTCGAACGAGTAGGCCTCGGCGACCAGTGCGATGTCCACCCCGATCGTCTCGAGGTCGACGACGTGATCGACGGCTTCGCGAAACCCGCCGGCGTAGCCGAGGAAGATGCCGATGCGCATGGGTGGCTTCAGGACTTCAGTAGGGCGACGACCTTGTCTTCAAGATCGACCGGGTCGGCGGCGGGATCGGTGATCTCGGTCTTGGGCAGAACGACTTCGGTGTCGGCGAAGTCGCGGTACTGCTTGTCACCGGCGAGCAGGTGCAACAGGTACCCGGTCAGCAAGGCTCGAGTGGTCTTCTGGGTGCGCCGGTCGGCGCCGGGCAGACCGACCAGCGGCGCGAGTCGGCGACCCTCGATCAGTCCGCCGGGCTTGGCCTTCTTCACCGTGCGCATGGTGCTGCCGGGCCAGGCCCGTGTCAGCTCGACGGCGTTGGAGCGCAGCGTCGTCGGGTCGTCCGGCGCGGCGACGACGAGGCCCGGCACCCGCAGTCCTGCTGCGGGTTCCTCGGCACGGGGGCTGGTGACTGTCGGGAAGAGCGCTGCCACCGCCTTGGGCCCGTGGGGCCCGGGAGGCATGCCTGCCGCGGCGAACACCGCGGCCGATCCGCCGAAACCGTGACCGACGACACCGAGTTTGGTCGGGTGCACACTGATCTCGCCAGGACCGAGGCGGACACCGGTGATGATGTCCAGCGTCGTGCCCAGGTCGAACGCCAGGTTGAGCACCGACGGCGCCAGGCCGGTCTCGGTGGACGGGGCCGCGGCGACGATGCCCCATGAGGCCAGGTGCTCCAGGGTGCCGTGGTAGCGGTCCGCGCCGGCCAGCCAATCGTGACCGAGCGCTACTCCGGGCAGATTCATCCCCGCTTCGGGGGTATATACGATGCCCGGTAGGCCGGCAAAAGCCAGGTCACCACGCAATACCCGGTGCGGGCCGCGTCTGGTCAGGGCAGCGAAGAGTCTCTTCGTGCGGGCCACTCGTCGACCGTAGCTCACCGGGCCGGCGCCGGCGCTTCGACTACCCTGAACGGCAATGTGTGGAATCGTCGGCTACGTCGGGACGCGGGACGCGCGTGACATCGTCGTCGATTCGCTGCGCCGAATGGAATACCGCGGCTACGACTCCGCCGGCATCGCGCTGCTGGACGGCCAGGGCGGGCTGACCGTGCGTCGCCGGGCGGGTCGGCTGGGCAATCTGGAAGTTGAGCTGGATGACACCGCCGCCGCCGACCTGCGCGGCACCACCGGCCTCGGGCACACCCGCTGGGCCACCCACGGCCGCCCCACCGACCGCAACGCACACCCCCACTGTGACGCGACCGGCAAGTTCGCCGTCGTGCACAACGGGATCATCGAGAACTACGCCCCGCTGAGGGGGGAGCTCGAAGCCGCCGGCGTCGACTTCGCCAGCGACACCGACACCGAGGTCGCGGTACATCTGGTGGCTCGGCAGTACCGCGACGGGGACACTGCCGGTGACTTTGCGGCCTCGGTGCTGGCGGTGCTGCGTCGCCTGGAAGGCCATTTCACCCTCGTGTTCGCCAACGCCGACGAGCCGGGCACCATCGTCGCCGCGCGGAGGTCCACGCCGTTGGTGCTCGGGGTGGGCGACGGAGAGATGTTCGTCGGTTCCGACGTTGCGGCCTTCATCGAGCACACCCGCGAAGCCGTCGAACTCGGTCAGGACCAAGCCGTGGTCATCACCGCCGGTGGCTACCGGGTCACCGACTTCTACGGCCGCGACGTCGGCGACGCTGCCCGCGTCTTTCACGTCGACTGGGATCTCAGCGCCGCCGAGAAGGGCGGCTACGAGTACTTCATGCTCAAGGAGATTGCCGAGCAGCCCGCCGCGGTCTCCGACACCCTGCTCGGGCACTTCGAGGACGGCCGCATCGTGCTCGACGAGCAGCGGCTCTCCGATCAGGAACTCCGCGATGTCGACAAGGTCTTCGTGGTCGCCTGCGGCACCGCCTACCACTCCGGGCTGCTGGCCAAGTACGCGATCGAGCACTGGACCCGGTTGCCGGTGGAGGTCGAGCTGGCCAGTGAATTCCGATACCGGGACCCCGTCCTGGACCGCAGCACGCTGGTGGTGGCGATCTCGCAGTCAGGGGAGACCGCCGACACCCTGGAGGCCGTGCGCCACGCCAAGGAACAGAAGGCCAAGGTGCTGGCCATCTGCAACACCAACGGCAGCCAGATCCCGCGCGAGGCCGACGCGGTGCTCTACACCCGCGCCGGACCTGAGATCGGGGTCGCGGCGACGAAGACGTTCCTGGCCCAGATCGTGGCCAATTATCTTGTTGGTCTCGCGCTGGCCCAGGCTCGGGGCACCAAGTACCCCGACGAGGTGCTACGGGAGTACCACGAGCTGGAATCCATGCCCGAGCTGGTGCAGCGGGTGCTCGGGACGTCCGAACCCGTCGCCGAGCTGGCCCGGCGTTTCGCTCTGGCGCCCACCATCCTGTTCCTGGGCCGACATGTCGGCTACCCGGTCGCGCTGGAAGGTGCGCTCAAGCTCAAAGAACTGGCCTATATGCATGCGGAGGGATTCGCGGCCGGCGAACTCAAACACGGCCCCATCGCGCTTATCGACGAGGGGATGCCGGTCATCGTCGTGATGCCGTCGCTGAAGAACGCGGCAACGCTGCATGCCAAGTTGCTCAGCAACATCCGTGAGATCCAGGCCCGCGGAGCCGTCACCATCGTCATCACCGAGGAAGGCGACGACACGGTGCGGCCGTACGCCGATCATCTGATCGAGATTCCTTCGGTGTCAACGCTTTTCCAGCCGCTGCTGTCGACGGTGCCGTTGCAGGTGTTCGCGGCCGCGGTGGCGCAGGCCCGTGGTTACGACGTCGACAAACCGCGCAACCTGGCCAAGTCCGTCACTGTGGAGTGACCCCGAGGGGACGCGGGTGCCGCGCGGCCAGGAACTCTGGCCGCGGCCGGGGTGCGGCATAGGGTTCGACGAGAGCGTTGTCGACCGAGTTGAACACCAGGAAGACGTTGGACCGCGGATACGGCGTGATGTTGGAGCCCGACCCGTGCAGCAGGTTGGCGTCGAACCACAACGCCGTACCGGGCGGTCCGGTGAACTGGTGGATTCCGTACTCGTCGGCGGCTTTGGTGAGGGTCGACTCGTCGGGCACGCCCACCTGTTGCTGCACCAGCGACGTGCTGTGGTTGTCGTCCGGGGTGGCGCCCACGCAGGGAAAGAACATCTGATGCGAGCCCGGCAGTACCATCAGCGACCCGTTGAAGGGATAGTTGTCGGTCAGCGCGATGGAGCAGGAGACCGCTCGGATCGCCGGCATCCCGTCCTCGGCGTGCCAGGTCTCGAAATCGGAGTGCCAGTAGAACCCCGAACCGGTGAAGCCGGGCATCAGGTTGATCCGGGCCTGGTGGATGTAGACGTCGCTGCAGAGCAGTTGACGGGCAATCGGCAGCACTGAGTCGAGTTCGACCACCTCCGCGATCACCTCGCTGAGTAGGTGCGGTTCGAAGACCGAGCGGATGCTGCCGCCGGGCTCGCGGATGACCCGCGGGTCGCCGGCGTCGAGTTCCGCGCCGAGTCGATCCAGTTCGTGTCGCAGCGGTGGCAGCCACTCGTCCGCCACGGTGCCGGGCCTGATCAGGTAGCCGTTCTCGCCGAACTGATCCAGCTCGGCCCGGGTGAGTGGGCCGTGATGTTCGTCGCCCCAGACTGTCGGCTCGGCCCGCGGTATCGGGGAGATCGCATGGTCGAGCCGGGTCGGGTAGCGGTCATCGGTCCGCTGCATGGTCCCCTGGCTCATTCGATAGCCTGCGCTGGCGGGTACGCTCCGGTCTCGTCGTGGACCTCCCGGCCGGTGACCGGGGGGTTGAACACACAGTACATCCGCAACTGTTGGGTGCAGCAGATGCGGTGCCGCTCATGGCCGTCAAGCAGGTACATCGTTCCGGCCGCCAGGGGATGCCGATCACCGGTTTCGAGATTGACCAGCGTGCCGGCGCCCTCGATGATCCACACTGCCTCGACGTGGTAGCGGTACTGGAACTCGCTGACCGATCCCGCTTCGATGGTTGTCTCATGAAACGAGAAGCCCACGCCGTCGTCGGCCAGGACGATCCTCTTGGACCGCCAGGACCGATCCGACACGTCGCGGTCGGTTCCGGTGATTTCAGCGGTGGTGCGAACGATCATGGTTGGCGGTGTCCTTGCTGAACAGGTGCCGGCTAGGTCAATGTGGCGGCGATGGACTCGGCGAGAATATCGAGTCCGGTGTTCAGATCGGCGCTTGAGGTGGTCAGCGGTGGCAGCAGTTTGACGACCTCGTCGCACGGGCCACTGGTCTCCATGAGCGCGCCACGTTGGAACGCTGCATCGCAGACCATGGCCGCGCGTTCGGTGTCGGCGAACTTCAGGCCCTGCGCCAGGCCGCGGCCGCGCGCCGTCACGCCGTCGTACGCGGCAGCGATGTGTTCGAGCCGGTCGCGGACGAGCTCGCCCTTCTGGAGCGTGTCAGCAGTGAAATCGTTATCCTGCCAGTAGGTTTCGAGTGCCTTTGTGGCGGTGACAAACCCGGGATTGAAGCCGCGGAAGGTGCCGTTGTGTTCGCCGGGCGCCCACACGTCGAGTTCGCGGCGGAATAGCGTAAGGGCCATCGGCAGGCCGAACCCGCTGATGGATTTCGACAGTGTGACGATGTCGGGCACGATGCCGGCCGTCTCGAAGCTGAAGAACGGTCCAGTGCGGCCACACCCCATCTGCACGTCGTCGACGATGAGCAGGATGTCCCGGTTGTGACACAGCTCGGCGAGCATCTGCAGCCATTCGACCCGAGCGACGTTGAGCCCGCCCTCGCCCTGTACGGTTTCGACGATCACTGCGGCGGGACGGTTCAACCCGCTGCCCGTGTCATCGAGCACCCGCTCGAACCAATGGAAGTCCTCGGTCAAGCCGCCGAAGTAGTTGTCGTAGGGCATCGGGGTGGCATGCACCAACGGGATTCCGGCGCCGGCGCGTTTCATCGAGTTGCCGGTCACCGACAATGCGCCCAGCGTCATGCCGTGAAATGCGTTGGTGAAGCTGATGACCGATTCACGCCCGGTGACCTTGCGGGCGAGTTTGAGTGCAGCCTCGACCGAGTTGGCGCCGGTGGGCCCGGGGAACTGCACCTTGTAGTCGAGGCCTCGTGGTTGCAGGATCAGTCGCGAGAACGCGGTCAGGAAGTCGCGCTTGGCCTCGGTCGCCATGTCCAGCGAGTGCACGATCCGGTCTGCGCTCAGGTAGTCGATGAGTGGCCGCTTGAGGATGGGGTTGTTGTGCCCGTAGTTAAGTGCGCCCGCTCCGGCGAACATGTCCAGGTAGCGTCGGCCTGAGATGTCGGAAACCCATGAGCCCTGAGCGCTTTGCATGGTGGTCGGCCATCCGCGGCAGTAGCTGCGCACCTCGGATTCGACGATGCTGAAAACCCCGTCCAGTGCAGCGGGCTCCGGTTGGCAGATGGGACCGGAATGAGTTCCGGAAAGAGATTCGGTCAGTAGTGACACGGTTCCTCCGTCGGGGTCGGGTGGTCAGGATCTGGGTAGTGATGCGGTGATCGGGCCGATCCGAATAATCGGCTCGTCGTCGTGCCGCCGATCGGCGTCGAGAAGATCGGCGCCGAAGTGTGGCCGTTCGGTCAGTGGGACTCCATACCGGCGCGCGAACCCGCTGAACAGCGCCCGGGACGCGGTGTTGCTGGCGGTCACCGTCGCTTCGACGGTGACGGGATGGTTTCGCCGATCCTGTCGGACACGGCGGGTCAGGCCGTCGAGCATGGCGCCGGCCAGACCTGCGCCCTGCGCTTGTGGGATAACGGCGACCTGCCACACGAACAGGACTTCCGGCCTGGAGGGTGGGTGGTAGCCGGTGATGAATCCCAGCAGTTCGCCGCCGCGCTCGGCCACGATCGAGGTGTCCGAGAAATCGGTCGCGAACAGCAGGTACGCGTACACCGAATTCAGGTCGAGAATCGGGTTGGCCTCGGCGATGTCCCTCATGCCGATCGCATCGGTGCCGGCCGGTCGCCTCAGGTAGTCCTCCCACCCGTTCGGCGGGTCGTACTTCGCGCCGCCAGGCGGGCCCTGGTCTGCGTCCATCGGGTCATCGTTGGGTAAGTGCATGACAAATTAGCTGTTCACCACCGATCGGTTATCAGAATCACAAGCGTCGAGTCATCGGCGTGCCGACCTAAGCACAGCGCCGGAACAGGTTTCAAGCGACGGCACGGCGAAGCGGGCGGGCGCCGCTGTTGCCGCGGCGGGCTTCAACTGCGCAGACTCGGCCGAGTGACTGCCCCCGCGCCACGTCTCGGCTGTTATCGAATCGTTATACGGCAACCCGGTCAGTGATCGACCCAGGCATCAAGTGACCCGGACTCCCCGCTGCCGCGTAACCTGATCCACGCCTGGATTAGCAAGGAAACTCGAACCGGGACGGGGGCTGATGCGGCACTACTACACCGCCGATGCCATCCGGGAAGCCGAGGCGCCGCTGTTCGCATCGTTGCCTGACGGCGCGCTGATGCGCCGTGCTGCCTACGGGCTGGCGCGCGCCATCGCCGCCGAACTCTTCGCGCGCACCGGCGCGGTGGCCGGGCGGCGGGTGTGCGCGGTCGTCGGATCCGGAGACAACGGTGGTGATGCGCTATGGGCGGCCACGTTCCTGCGGCGTCGGGGAGCGACGGCCGGCGCTGTGCTGCTCAACCCCGACCGTACGCACCCCGCGGCGCTGGCGGCCTTCTGCAAGGCTGGTGGTCGAGTTGTGCAAAGTGTGTCGGCGGCAACCGATCTGGTGATCGACGGTGTCGTCGGCATCTCTGGATCCGGCCCACTGCGGCCGGGGGCTGCCGAGGTGTTCTCCGCGGTCCACGGAGCCGGTATCCCGGTGGTTGCCGTCGACATCCCGAGTGGAATCGACGTGTGCACCGGCGTGGCCGACGGCCCGCACGTGCAGGCGGCGCTGACGGTGACCTTCGGTGGCCTCAAACCCGTACACGCGCTGGGGGATTGCGGCCGGGTCGAGCTGGTCGACATCGGCCTGGACCTCGCTGCGTCCGATCTGCTGAGCCTCGACGCCGCCGACGTGGTGGCACGCTGGCCTGTGCCGGGCCCCGCGGACGACAAGTACACCCAGGGCGTCACCGGCGTCCTGGCCGGATCTGCGACGTATCCGGGTGCGGCTGTACTGTGTGCCGGTGCCGCCGTCGCCGCCACGTCGGGCATGGTCCGCTACGCGGGAAGCGCAGGGCAGCAGGTGCTTTCCCATTGGCCGGAGGTGATCGCGGCACCCACTCCGGCCGCGGCCGGCCGGGTGCAAGCCTGGGTTGTGGGTCCGGGGCTGGGCACCGACGAGACCGGCGCCGCGGCACTGTGGTTCGCGCTCGACACCGACCTGCCGGTGATCGTCGACGCCGATGGGCTCACCATGTTGGCCGCCCACCCGGAGCTGCTCGCCGACCGAGTCGCGCCGACGGTGCTGACCCCGCACGCCGGGGAGTTCACCCGGCTCGCCGGTGCACCGCCCGGCGCCGATCGCGTCGCAGCCACCCGCCGACTCGCCGAACGGTTCGGGGCAACGGTGCTGTTGAAGGGGAATGTCACGGTCATCGCCGAACCCGGCGGCCCGACCTACCTGAGCCCCGCCGGGCAGTCTTGGGCGGCGACCGCCGGCTCCGGCGATGTGTTGTCCGGAATGGTCGGAGCGCTGTTGGCTTCCGGTCTGCCCGCGGGGCTGGCCGCGGCCGCGGCCGCATTCGTACACGCCCGGGCGGCCAATCTGTCCGCCGCCGACCCGGGACCGCGGTCGGTGCCGACCTCGGCGTCGCGCATTCTCGCCCACATCCGTCCCGCACTAGCCGGTCTGTAGTCAACGAAAGGACGCCATGTCGATCAGAAAACAGCTTGCCGCCGAGGTCACGCCGGCCTACACCGGACGGCTGGCGATGTCACCGATCCCGTCGCTGCGATTGCCCGACGAGCCGATGAATCCGGCTGCGGCATACCGGTTCATCCACGACGAGCTGATGCTCGACGGGAGTTCCCGGTTGAACCTCGCGACGTTCGTCACCACCTGGATGGACCCCGAGGCCGAGCGCTTGATGGCCGAGACGTTCGACAAGAACATGATCGACAAGGACGAGTACCCGGCAACCGCCGCGATCGAGCAACGCTGCGTGTGCATGGTCGCCGACCTTTTCCATGCTGAGGATCTGCGCGACGACGACCCGTCCAGCGCCAGTGGCGTCTCCACCATCGGCTCCAGCGAGGCGGTGATGCTCGCCGGGCTCGCGCTGAAGTGGCGCTGGCGGCAGAAGATCGCCGAACAGAAGGGCGAGGATGCGTGGAAAGGCCGCACCCCGAACCTGGTGATGGGCTCCAACGTTCAGGTGGTGTGGGAGAAGTTCTGCCGCTACTTCGACGTCGAGCCCCGCTACCTGCCGATGGCCAAGGGCCGCTACGTCATCACACCCCAACAGGTTCTGGACCATGTCGACGAGGACACGATCGGCGTGGTGGCGATCCTGGGCACCACCTACACCGGGGAACTCGAACCGATCGAGGAGATCTGTGCGGCGCTGGACAAGCTTGCCGCAGGCGGGGGAGTCGACGTACCGGTCCATGTGGACGCGGCCAGTGGCGGATTCGTCGCGCCGTTCCTGCACCCGGATCTGGAGTGGGACTTCCGGCAGCGTCGGGTGGTGTCGATCAACGCCAGCGGCCACAAGTACGGCCTGACCTTCCCCGGCATCGGCTTCGTGGTGTGGCGCAGCAAGGAGCACCTGCCCGAAGATCTGGTCTTCCGGGTGAACTACCTCGGCGGGGACATGCCGACCTTCACGCTGAATTTCTCCCGGCCCGGCAACCAGGTGATCGGCCAGTACTACAACTTCGTCCGGTTCGGCCGCACCGGCTACACGCAGGTGATGCGAGCGTTGTCACAGACCGCGCGCTGGTTCGGCGACCAGCTGCGAAGCAGCGACCACTTCGAGGTGATCTCGGACGGATCGGCCATCCCGGTGGTCAGTTTCCGGCTCTCCGGCAACCGGGGCTATACCGAGTTCGACGTGTCCCAGGCACTGCGCTCGTTCGGCTGGCAAGTGCCGGCGTACACCATGCCCGACGGCGCATCGGATATCACCGTGCTACGGGTGGTGGTGCGAGAGGGTTTCTCCGGTGACCTGGCCCGGGTGCTGCGCGACGACCTGAGTACGGCTCTCCGCCACCTCGATGCGCTCAAACCGGAGGGGCAGTTCAACGATGAGCGGCCCTTCGCCCACTGAGCAGGGACGCGCAGGCCGGCCGAGGTCTGGGACAATCGGCGGTGGTGAGATGACGGTGGTGAGATGAGATGCACACGACCGAGCTGACGACAGCGTTGACGCCCAGCGCGTCCGCCGAGGCCGTGGTTGACCTGGACGCGATCGCGGACAACGTGCGTGTCCTGCGCGATCGTGCCGGTTCGGCGCAGGTGATGGCCGTCGTCAAAGCCGACGGTTACGGTCACGGGGCCACTCCGGTGGCACGTGCTGCGCTGGCGGCCGGAGCTGCGGAGATCGGTGTGGCCACCGTCGCCGAGGCGCTGGCCCTGCGCGGCGACGGAATCACCGCCCCGCTGCTGTCCTGGTTGCACCTGCCGGGCACCGACTTCGCCCCGGCCTTGCAGGCCGACGTCCAGATCGCGGTCTCGTCGCTGCACCAGCTTGGCGAGGTGCTCGACGCCGTCGGCCGCAGCGGGTGCACGGCGACCGTCACCGTGAAGGTCGACACCGGGCTGAATCGCAACGGAGTGAACGTCGCCGACTACCCCGCATTGCTGAGCGCGCTGCGGCGGGCGCTAGCCGACGACGCGGTCCGAGTACGCGGCATCATGAGCCATTTGGTCTCCGGCGACCAGCCCGACAACCCGGTCAACGATCTGCAGGCCCGACGGCTCAACGACATGCGGGCCCACGCCCGCGCCGCCGGCGTGCACTTCGAGATCGCCCACCTGTGTAACTCGCCGGGCGCGATGAAACGACCCGATCTGGCCTTCGACATGGTGCGTCCCGGTATCGCGATCTACGGACTGAGTCCCTTCCCGGAACTCGGTGATCTGGGTCTTCGACCGGCGATGACATTGAAATGTCCGGTGGCGCTGGTGAAATCGATTCGCGCCGGCGAAGGCGTTTCGTACGGCCACACCTGGATCGCCGACCGGGACAGCACGATCGCACTGTTGCCGATCGGGTACGCCGACGGCGTCTTCCGCGCCTTGAGCGGACGGATCGACGTGCTGATCAACGGTCGGTTACGGCGCAGTGTGGGCCGGATCTGCATGGACCAGTTCGTCGTCGATCTCGGCGAGGGTCCGGTCGACGTCGCCGAGGGCGACGACGCGGTGCTGTTCGGCCCCGGCGCCGCCGGCGAGCAGACCGCGCAGCACTGGGCCGACCTGTTGAACACGATCCACTACGAGGTGGTCACCAGTCCACGTGGCCGGGTGACCCGGACCTACCGGCAGGTGCGATCCCGATGAGCGATCATCCACAAGGCCAACCAGCCAAGCCGCCGCGTCGTCGCAGCCTCGATGAAAGGCTGGCGCGGCGGGCCACCAGGAAAGCGGCCCGGTTGGCCGGGAAGGTTGGTGGCGAAGGGAACTCGATGGCGCGTCGAGCCAAGAACGGCGGATTGATGGCCGGGGTCGCTGGGCTTACTGCGGTGGGCACCGTCGCCGGCGTCTCGGCGGCCCGGGCGCTTCGCTTTCGCAGCTACATCGAGGATGCCTATCGGGGCGAGGATTTCGCCCTGCTCGAAGCCGACCGCGGCTGCGTGGTCACCACGACCGACGGCGTACCGCTGGTCGTGCGGGAAGTCGGTCCGGTGACCGCCCCGCTGACCGTCGTCTTCGCGCACGGGTGGTGTCTGCGGATGGGCTCCTTCCACTTCCAGCGCGCCCGGCTCGAGGAGGAGTGGGGCACACAGGTGCGGATGGTCTTCTACGACCAGCGCGGCCACGGCGAGTCCGGTGAGGCCTCCACTGACACCTACACCGTCACCCAGCTGGGTCAGGATCTGGAGACGGTGCTGCAGGTCTTGGTGCCGCGCGGCCCGATCGTGCTGGTCGGACACTCGATGGGCGGGATGACGGTGTTGTCACACGCCCGTCAGTTCCCGCGCGACTACGGCGACCGCATCGTCGGCGCGGCGTTGATCTCTTCGGCGGCCGAAGGGTTGTCGAGGTCGCCGTTGGGCGAGATCCTGCAGAACCCGGCGCTGGAGGCGTTCAGGTTCGCGGCCCGGTACGCGCCGCGACTGGTGCACCGCACTCGCGGGGCGGCCTGGTCGGTGTTGCGCCCCATCGTGCGCGCTGCCTCCTACGGCAGTGAACGAGTCAGCCCGAGCGTGGTCGCGTTCTCCGACGACATGCTCCACCACACGCCGATCGCGACTCTGGTGGAGTTCATGCACGCATTGGAGGTGCACGACGAGACCGCGGGATTGACTGTGTTGGCTGCGATTCCGATGTTGGTCGCATGTGGGAGCAGCGATGTGCTCACCCCCGAGGTGCACTCTCAGGAGATGGCGGCCGTCCTGCCCGACTGCGAGTTGCTGATCGTCAAAGGGGCCGGGCATCTCGTGCAGCTCGAGGAACCCGAGGAGATCAACGATGCGCTGGTGCGGCTGGTCGAGCGCGCCACCCCGTCGAAACTGGTTGCGCTGACCCGTCGGCTGCGCCGCAAGGTCCGCAACCATGGTTGAGGCCGGGTGGCAAACCCGGCGGCGCGGCAGGCGTCAAGGGGGCACCGCTGCGCTTCCCGCTGCCGAGGACACCTTCGCCCTGGGTTGCCGCCTCGGCGAGGAGTTGCGGGCCGGCGACGTGGTGGTGCTCTCTGGGCCGTTGGGCGCGGGTAAAACCGTTCTGGCCAAAGGGATAGCCGCGGCGATGGACGTCCAGGGCGCGGTGACCTCACCTAGCTTCGTGCTGGCCCGTGTGCACCCGGCAGCTCGTGGCGGTGCGCCGGCGATGGTGCACGTCGACATGTACCGGCTGCTCGGCCAGCCGGTTGCCGACCTGCTCGCTGAACTCGACTCCCTCGATCTGGACACCGATCTTGACGAGGCGGTGGTCGTTGTGGAGTGGGGTGAGGGGCTCGTCGAACGACTCTCCGAGAGCCACCTCGACATCCGGCTGGAGCGCTCCGCCGACTCGGATGCGAGGACGGCGATATGGCGGTGGGTGGTCTCGTGAGCACGCTCGTTCTCACCATCGACACCGCGACACCCGCAGTGACCGCGGGTGTCGTCCGGCTGGGCGCCGGGCCCGAGCCACCGGAATCGGACGCCGAGTTGCTCGCTGAGCGCGTCACCGTCGACCCCCGAGCGCACGTCGAACAACTCACCCCGAACATCGTTGCGGCGCTGACCGATGCCGGTCTGGACGGCGAGCGGCTGGACGCCGTGGTAGTGGGTTGCGGACCCGGCCCCTTCACCGGGCTACGGGTGGGAATGGCCACCGCCGCAGCGTTCGGCCACGCGTTGGGCATCCCGGTACGCGGAGTGTGCAGCCTCGACGCCATCGGGCTGGAGACTGCGGCCGTCGCCGGTGAGGTTCTGGTGGTCACCGACGCCCGCCGCCGCGAGGTGTACTGGGCGCGCTACCGCAACGGGGTCCGGGTGGCCGGCCCCGAGGTCAACTCCGCCGGAGACGTCCCCGCCGGCGCCGAGGCGGTTGCCGGATCCCCGGAGCACGCAGCACTTTTCGGCCTGCCGCGGCTTGCGCCGGTACGCCCGACGCCCACGGGACTGGTGCGGGCCGTCGCCGACTGGGCGTCCGCTCCTGAACCGTTGGTCCCGCTGTACCTCCGCCGCCCGGATGCCAAGCCGCAGGCGCCGCGGCCGGTGGCGCTCCGATGACCGCGGTACTCGGTGCGATGACGCGCACTGACGCCGTTCGATGTGCTGAGTTGGAAGGGCAGCTCTTCGAGGGCGACGACCCTTGGCCCGCTTCGGCGTTCAGCTACGCGGTCACTGCCAAAGACCACTGCTACATCGCCGCGCGCAGCGACGACAAGCTGGTCGGCTATGCCGGAATCGTCCGCCTGGGGCGTAAGCCTCCCTACCAGTACGAGATTCACACGATCGGAGTCGACCCCGCCTATCAGGGCCAGGGCATCGGCCGAAAGCTGCTCGCCGGGTTGCTCGAGTTCGCCTCGGGTGGAGAGGTCTTCCTGGAGGTTCGGACGGACAACGATCCGGCCATCGCCCTCTACACGAGCGCCGGCTTCGTCAACGTCGGACTACGAAGACGGTACTACCGGGTCAGCGGCGCCGATGCCTACACGATGCGGCGCCTCCCGGGAGGTGCTCCCCGATGATCATTCTCGCGATTGAAAGTTCCTGTGACGAAACTGGAGTCGGCATCGCTGAGCTGACCGATGACGGAACGGTGACGCTGCTGGCCGACGAGGTCGCTTCCAGCGTCGACGAGCACGCCCGGTTCGGCGGGGTGGTGCCCGAGATCGCATCGCGCGCTCACCTGGAAGCGCTCGGGCCCACCATGCGCCGGGCCCTGGACACCGCCGGGGTGCGCAAGCCTGACGTAGTGGCGGCGACAGTCGGTCCGGGCCTGGCCGGCGCGCTGATGGTGGGCGTGGCTGCGGCCAAGGCGTATTCGGCTGCATGGCAGGTGCCGTTCTACGGCGTCAACCACCTGGGCGGGCACCTCGCCGCAGACGTCTTCGACCATGGGCCGCTGCCGGAGAGCATCGGCCTGCTGGTATCGGGCGGCCATACCCACCTGCTGCATGTCAGGTCGCTGGGCGAACCGATCGTCGAACTCGGCAGCACCGTCGACGATGCCGCGGGGGAGGCCTACGACAAGGTGGCGCGCCTGCTCGGCCTCGGATATCCGGGCGGCAGGGTGCTCGACGATCTCGCCCGCGACGGGAACCGGGATGCGATCGTCTTCCCACGCGGCATGACCGGCCCGCGCGACGATCCGTACTCCTTCAGTTTCTCCGGCCTCAAGACTGCGGTGGCCCGCTATGTGGAAAGCCACCCGGAGGCGTCGCAGGCCGATGTGGCGGCAGGTTTCCAGGAGGCGGTCGCCGACGTGCTCACGTCCAAGGCCGTTCGTGCGGCCCGGACGCTGCAGGTGTCGACCCTGCTCATCGCCGGTGGGGTGGCCGCCAACTCCCGGTTGCGGGAGCTGGCCGAAGCTCGCTGCGCGGCGGCGGGCCTGACGTTGCGCATTCCCCGCCCACGGCTGTGCACTGATAACGGAGCGATGATTGCCTCGTTCGCCGCACACCTGATCGCCGCTGGGGCGCCGCCGTCGCGGCTGGATGTGGGCGGCGACCCGGGCCTGCCGGTGGTGAGAGGACAGGTAGCGTGAACCCGGTCCCGGTGGTTCTGACCGGTAGGCAGTAACCCGACCTTGAGTGCTAGCACTCTCACGTATAGAGTGCTAGGTGGCAGGCGGCCAACTCCGACGCCGGCACCCGCGACGACGGCGCCAGGATGCGGACGCATGCCGAACCTTTGTTTCCGACAGGTCCGGAACTTCCGGACCCACCCAAACCAAGTGGAGGGCTCCATCGTGGCGAGCGTGAACATCAAGCCACTCGAGGACAAGATCCTCGTCCAGGCCAACGAGGCCGAGACCACGACCGCATCAGGTCTGGTCATCCCTGACACTGCCAAGGAGAAGCCGCAGGAAGGCACCGTCGTCGCAGTTGGCCCCGGCCGCTGGG
>CAZEMS010000036.1:0-22420 GCA_964513475.1 uncultured Mycobacterium sp.
CCTGGCCGAGAACCTCGAGATCGCGCAGGAGCTGCTGGCCAAGGCCGCCGCGGCCAAGATCATCCTGGAGATCGAGATCGGCGTGGTCGGCGGCGAGGAGGACGGCGTCGAGGCCGAGATCAACGAGAAGCTCTACACCACGCCGGAGGACTTCGAGAAGACCATCGATGCGCTGGGTGTCGGCGAGCAGGGAAAGTATCTGCTCGCCGCGACGTTCGGCAATGTGCACGGCGTGTATAAGCCCGGCAACGTCAAGCTGCGCCCGGACGTCCTGGACGAGGGGCAGCAGGTGGCGACGACCAAGCTCGGCCTGGCTGCGGGGTCGAAGCCGTTCGACTTCGTCTTCCACGGCGGGTCGGGCTCGCTGAAGTCGGAGATCGAGGAGGCGCTGCGCTACGGCGTGGTGAAGATGAACGTCGACACCGACACGCAGTACGCCTTCACCCGCCCGGTCGCCGGGCACATGTTCAGCAACTACGACGGGGTGCTCAAGATCGACGGCGAGGTGGGCAACAAGAAGACGTACGACCCACGCAGCTACCTCAAGAAGGCCGAGGCCGCCATGAGTGAGCGGGTCGTCGAGGCGTGCAACGACCTGCACAGCGCCGGCCGCAGCGTCACCGCAGGCTGATTCGCCGGGTCAGTTCACCGGGGCTTGGCAGATCTTCCACTGATCGTCCCGGAACTGCAGGTCGAAGCTGCGTGTTGACCGGGTCTGCGGCGCGTAGGCCATGAATGTGGTGACGTTGGCCTCGGCGTGGTCGCCGTTGACGACGACCTGGTCGATGCTCGCCACCACCGGGTACTGCTTGGCCGCGGCGACCCGGTTGTGTGTCTCTTCCCACATGGTGTCGTCGTACCGGACGTAGCTGTCCCGGGTGCTGCCGCAGGTGATGCTGCGCAGTGTGGCCAGATCGCCGTTCTGGATCGCCGTGTCGAAGTTCTCGATCGCCGAGCGGACCAAGTCCTCCTGCGACACGCGCGCCTTGGAATCGCGGGTCAGCAGCACCGTGCCCACTATCGCCACAGCGACCAGCGCGGCGATGACCACAACCACAGCAATCACCCAGCCCCAGCTGCGCTGGCTGCGCGGTGCGGCCGCAACCTCGCCTCGCGGCGGGATGACCTGTGGGCCAACCGCCGTTGGCGCATCTATCGGCTCGGTGCTGGCAGAGATCACCTCGGTGGCCGGATCGTGCGGCGCGTCGATCAGCTCTGTCGAGCCGGCGTCGAAACTCGACGGCGCCGTGAACCGCCGCTCCTCCGGATTCTGCTCCGGTGCGGGCTCCCCGGGCTTCGCGGTCGACTGGATCTCCGTCGTCGGCTCCTCGGCGGACCTGGCCTGTTCCTCGCCGACGGGCTCGGCGTTGTCCTGGTCAGGCCCTGTTGGGTTTGACATCGCTGCTGCAGTCCTCCTGTACGACGCGCTCCCGGTGGAGCTTAGCCACCGTCGCCGACTGATGCGGTGGGCCGCGACGGCTGCGGGCCCGCACGGCACAATAGGCCCATGACTCCGATGGGTGACCTCCTGGGACCGGATCCGGTACTGCTGCCCGGCGACCCTGCGGCCGAGGCGGATCTGGCGGCGAAGGAGAACCCGGCCATCGTGGCCGCGGCGCACCCGTCGGCGTCGGTCGCGTGGGCGGCCCTGGCGGAGCAGGCACTGGCCGACGAGAAGGCCGTCACCGCATACGCCTACGCCCGTACCGGGTACCACCGCGGACTGGACCAGTTGCGGCGCAACGGATGGAAGGGCTTCGGTCCGGTGCCCTACGCCCATCAGCCCAACCGCGGATTCCTGCGTTGCGTCGCCGCGCTCGCCCGTGCCGCGAACGCCATCGGCGAGGCCGACGAGTACACCCGCTGTGTGGAACTTCTCGACGACTGCGATCCGGCCGCATCCTCGGAGCTGGGTCTGCGCTAGCGCCTTACTTGTCGGCTTCGTCGCACTTGCAGTCGTCGGCGGCTGTCGGAGGTTCGATCTGGACCGTCGCATGATTCAGACCGCGGGCGGTCAACACGGCCCGGGCATCATCGAGCACCCTCGCCGAATCCGCTGCGCTGGTCAGGTGGGCGGTGACCATGTCCTTGCCCGGCACCAGCGTCCACACGTGCAGATCGTGCACCTCGGTGACACCGGCGACATCGCCGAGCGCGGCGCGCAGTTCCTCGACGTCGATGTGGGTCGGTGAGGACTCGGACAGGATTCGCAACGCCGCTCGAGCCAGCGAAATCGCCCGGGGCAGTACCCATAGGGCGACCAGGATCGCCACCACCACGTCGGCGTAGGGCCAGTGGGTGGTCACCGTGACGATGCCGGCGATCAGGACGCCGATGCTGCCGACTGTGTCGGCCACGACCTCCATGTAGGCGCCTTTGACCGCCAGACTCGCCTTGGCGTGCGTCCGCAGCATGAGCACCACGACCGCGTTGGCCGCCAGGCCGGCCAGCGCAACGACGATCATCGGCACTCCGGGCACATGGGGCGCGTCGCCGAGCCGCTGGTAGGCCTCGTAGAGGATGAACAT
Source organism: uncultured Mycobacterium sp. (assembly GCA_964513475.1). Classification (GTDB taxonomy): domain Bacteria; phylum Actinomycetota; class Actinomycetes; order Mycobacteriales; family Mycobacteriaceae; genus Mycobacterium. Next base: position 2,529 of record CAZEMS010000036.1, read on the forward strand.
CGCGACACCGATCAGCAACACTGCGTTGGCCACTGCGGTGAACACTTCGGCGCGGTGCCAGCCGTAGGTCCGCGACGGCGAGGAGCTACCGCGCCGGGCCAGCAGGACCGCGGTCAGCCCCATGAACATCGCGACCAGATCGGTCAGCATGTGGCCGGCGTCGGCCAGCAGCGCTATCGAATTGATCAGCAACGCGGTCGTGAGTTCCAGGACGAAGAAGCCCGACAGGATCGCCGCGGCGATGATCATCCGGCTGACCCGCGTATCGACGGCGCTGTGGTTGTGTCCGGCACCCATGCCGCGAATATATGCGGTGAAACGCATATGTTGCAAGGTTCGTCGACTGTCCGGCTGGCAATGCGCGCTCAGTTGTCGGCAAATGCCAGCAAACTTTTCTACCCGCCGGTATGGTGTATTTGACTCAGTAGAAGCCGGGTGCGGCATCGGCCGCGAGCTACGTGATCGCGGAACGAGGGGTTCGTTGCCGCCCCGGCTCCCAATTGCCTCCGGTTTGAGTGTCGGCGTGATCAGCTGCCCGAGCAGGATGTACAAGCCCCAATGTTTCGCCGGTTCCAGGTGTCGTCGACGACGGTGGTCGAGTACTCGATTCCGATGTAGGCGATGACGAGGCCGATCATCAGCGCGGCCAGCGCCGTGTCGGCGAACTGCCTGCGCAGAAGCAGCCCGACGCACGCTCCGGCGATCAGGAGGCTCTGGAACAGCAGGTCCAGATCCCAGCTCTGCTCCCCGATCAGGAAATCGTGCAGCAGGTTGACCGCGACGAGAAAGATCAGCACGCCGAAGAAGATCGGTCGAATACGGGTGAAAGCCGTTGTGGGCGAGAGCGCTCCGGGGCGTTCCGGATCTGAGTCCGACTGGGGCAGCAGGAAACACATCACCAGGATTCCGGCTGGGATCACGAGAAACGCCGCCAATTCCAGGATTGAGATCTCCATGATGGTGTCTCGGTAGTACGTGGCCGCCAGCCACACCTCGATGATGAGCACGATCAGGAAGATCTGCCACAGCAGCGCCGGTACGAACGGCCGCCGCCGATGATCCCAGCACCAATCCCGTACGACGACTGTGATCTGGCGGATGAGTTGGCCGAACGCAATGCCCAGGATCACCGTGTAGAACCACCACATACCCGGATATTCGCACGGGGACGGCTTCAGCGCGGTTCTTGTGCCCGCAGTTCGACGCGTGCGACAGTCAGAGGATGCGTCCGCCGAGCCTGCCGGCGCCCAAGCCGCTGTCGTCGTTCTTTGGTGCCCTGTACGCCACGACATACGGTTTCGGGGGTCAGGCGGTCGTGCACCAGTTCGTCGACCGGATCGGACCCGTTGTTCAGCTTCCGATCCTGGGTTTCGGGAACGTCGTGGCCGTCGCCGATCCTGCGCTGGCCAAACAGGTGTTCACCGCCAAGCCCGATGAGCTGCTGGGCGGCGCGGGGGTCGGGCCGGCCGCGGCTATCTACGGTCCGCGATCGATGTTCGTGCAGGAGGAGCCGGAGCATCTTCGTCGGCGCAAGCTGCTGACCCCGCCGCTGCACGGACACATCCTGCGCAGTTACGTCCCGGTCATCGAGTCCGCGACGAGGGAGGCGATGGACTCGTGGCCGATCGACCGGCCTATCCGCATGCTCGACGTCGGGCGCGATCTCACTCTCGAAGTCATCGTTCAGGTGGTCTTCGGTGTGCACGAGCGCGACGAGATCGCCCGGCTGGGCGAGCCGTTCGAGGAACTGCTGGCGCTGGCCATCTCCGAGGAAACCCCGATCCGTTACGCGCTGCGCAAGGCCGGCGCATTGCGAATGTGGCGTCGGCTCGCCGATCTCAATCGGCGGATCGACGAACTCGTGCTGCCGCTGATCGCCGAGCGCCGGTCCGATCCGGCCTCCGTCGAGCGCACCGACATCCTCAGCATGTTGGTAGCTGCCCGCACCGAGGATGGAGATCAGCTCTCCGACAATGAAATACGTGATGACCTGATCACCTTGATGCTGGCCGGACACGAGACGACGGCGACCACGCTGTCCTGGTCGGTCGATCTGTTGTTGCACCATCCGGCTGCGTTGGAGCGGGTGCGAGCCGAGGCGCAGGACGGAACGACCGATTACACCGAGGCGGTGATCAACGAGACGCTGCGGCTGCGTCCCGCGGCGCCGATCACCGGCCGAATGACTGTCGGCCACTACCAACTCGGCGACTACACATTGGAACCGGGGACCCGGATCGTGCTGTTGCTCGACGCGGTCAACCGCAACCCGAAAACCTACTCGGATCCGCATGCATTCCAGCCCGAGAGGTTTCTCGGTGCCCGGCCCGACCCATACGGATGGATTCCGTTCGGCGGCGGCCTCAAGAGATGTATCGGCGCCAGCTTCTCGATGTGCGAACTGACCACGATCCTGCACACTCTGCTTCGCGAGGGCGACCTGCGGCCGGTCAGTGCTGCGCTGGAGACACCGCCGCGCCGTGCCGCCCCGGTCCTGGTGCCGCGCCACGGCACCAGGGTCTACTTCAGGCCGGCTACCGCACCCGCAGCCAGCCCTCCGTATGCCGGTAGAAGCTCGAGCGTCTGACCGGGCGCGGGCCTGGCACACCGTCGCGCAGGACCACCGCATCGATGGCGCCGAGCTGGGCGGCGCGGCCCGAGGTCCAGCGGCGGGGGCGCCCACGGGGCGACAGCACCGCTGCGCGCAGCCCGGGTAGCACCGACGTCGGCTCGATCCGGACACCCGGAACGTCGCCGTCGAACAACACCGTGTCGTCGACGACAGCCTCCCCCCGCAGCGGTCGGCCCGTCTGTGTCCCCCGCCACTCCGCGGCGCGGACGATGACGTGCCCGGTGTCGTCGCGGATGAGTGGGACACGTTGTGCGGTACCGGAAAGCGCCCGCCGGCTACGCCACCTGCCGGATACCAGCGCGACCTCCACGTCGAGCCGATCGGTGCGCAGCAGACGGGTGAGCACCGCGGCCAGGTCGGTGTCGGTGCCCAGCACGATGAGCCGGCGGGCAGCGCTGGCCGCCGCGTCGATCTCGGCGGCGCCCGCCCCGCGGGGCAGCTCCGCGACGCCGTCGGTCGTGGTCAAGGCAACTCCTTGCAAGCACCTGGGATAGTGTGACTCACCGGCTGCACCACCATAAACGGGAGAAATGCCATGCCGGCAATCGTGCTCATCGGCGCGCAATGGGGCGACGAGGGCAAAGGAAAGGCCACCGACTTGCTCGGTGGCCGAGTCCAGTGGGTGGTGCGCTACCAGGGCGGCAACAATGCCGGACACACCGTGGTGCTGCCCACCGGTGAGAACTTCGCGCTTCACCTCATCCCGTCTGGCATTCTCACTCCGGGCGTGACCAACGTGATCGGCAACGGTGTGGTGGTCGATCCGGGCGTGCTGCTCGGGGAACTGCAAGGCCTGCAAGACCGCGGCGTGGACACCGGGCGGCTGCTGATCTCAGCCGACGCCCATCTGCTGATGCCGTACCACGTGGCTATCGACAAGGTCGTGGAACGGTACGCGGGCAGCAAGAAGATCGGAACCACCGGCCGCGGTATCGGCCCCTGCTATCAGGACAAGATCGCCCGGATCGGCATCCGGGTGGCCGACGTGCTCGACGAGGCTCAGCTGGCCGGCAAGATCGAAGCGGCCCTCGAGTTCAAGAACCAGGTGCTGGTGAAGATCTACAACCGCAAGGCGCTGGTGCCCGCCGAGGTGCTCGACGCGCTGCTGGGCCAGGCCGAGGGATTCCGGCATCGCATCGCCGACACCCGGCTGTTGCTCAACACCGCACTCGAAGACGGCCAAACGGTGCTGCTGGAGGGATCGCAGGGCACTCTGCTCGATGTCGATCACGGAACGTATCCCTATGTCACGTCGTCGAATCCGACCGCGGGCGGCGCCGCCGTGGGCTCCGGAATCGGGCCGACCCGAATCTCGGTGGTGCTCGGAATACTCAAGGCGTACACGACGCGAGTGGGTTCTGGCCCGTTCCCCACCGAACTGTTCGACGAGCACGGGGAGTACCTGGCCAAGACCGGTGGCGAGGTCGGGGTGACGACGGGGCGCCGTCGGCGGTGCGGCTGGTTCGATTCGGTGATCGCGCGCTATGCCACCCGGGTCAACGGGATCACCGACTACTTCCTGACCAAGCTCGACGTGCTGTCGAGTCTGCAGACGGTGCCGGTCTGTGTGGGCTATCGGGTCGGCGGCGCGCGCACCGACGAGATGCCGATGACACAGTGGGAAATAGCCAGTGCCGAACCGATCTACGAGGAGCTCCCCGGCTGGTGGGAGGACATCTCCGGAGCTCGCGAGTTCGAAGACCTGCCCGCCAAGGCGCGTGACTACGTGCTGCGGTTGGAAGAGCTTGCCGGTGCTCGTATCTCATGCATCGGAGTCGGTCCCGGACGGGATCAGACGATCGTACGCCGCGACATCCTGGACCGGCAGTCGTGACCGAGGACCCCGAACGCGAACAGCGCGGCGGATTTCCCACCTTCGAACCGGCATGCCCCGGAGCGGGTTTCGGCAGGTTCCTGGCCGCCATGCGACGCGCGCAGGACCTCGCCGTGTCGGCCGACCCGGACCCCGCCACCTGGGATGAGGCAGCCGACCGTGCCGAAGCGCTGGTCAAACTGCTCGATCCGTTCGAGGCGCCCGAGGGCATCGGGCCGGCCAGTCGAATGCCCGGGCTGCCTGGAGCGGGCAGCCTGCTGATGCCGCCCTGGCGCATCACCAAGTTCGAACCCGAAGGTGTCGAACTGAGCGTGCAGTTCAGCAGGTACTACGTGGGCGGAAACTATGCCGTGCACGGCGGTGTGCTACCGCTGTTGTTCGATTCGGTATGCGGCATGGTCATTCACGCAGCGGGCCGCCCGATCAGCCGCACGGCTTTCCTGCACGTCGACTACCGAAAGGTGACGCCGATCGACGTGCCGCTCGCCGCGAGGGGTTGGGTGACTCGTACCGAGGGCCGCAAGACGTTCGTCGGCGCCGACCTTCGCGACCCCGGTGGCAACCTGCTCGCCGAGAGTAACGGTCTGATGGTTCAGCTGCGCCCCGGCCAGCCTTAGCGGGTTCTCGAGCTTCCTCGAAACTCAACTCAGGGCGGCGACACGCCGTGAGCCGTCGCAGCCGTTTCAGTTTCGCGGCGGGTGCGACCATGTCGGCGTGCCCGGACGCCAGACTCATCAACTCTCCACCCCGCGCGCGGCCGCGTTCGCCGGTGTGTTGTTCGCCGTGCTGTTCGGCACAGCGCTGTTCTTGATGCGCAGCGCCCTGCCCGAGGGTGCGCAGCCGGGCTCGCAGTGGCTGGACGGCGCGTCACTGCGCCTCCGGGTGGCTTCTCTGCTGATGCCGTTCTCCGGTATCGCCTTCCTGTGGTTCATCGGCGTCGTCCGGGATGGTTTCGGCCGGCTCGAGGACAAGTTCTTCGCGTCGGTGTTCTTGGGCAGCGGCCTGCTCTTCCTGGCGATGCTCTTCGCGTCGTCTGCGGTCGGCTCCGGGCTGGTGGCCAGTGCCGGGGCGACGCCGGGTGCCGAGGTCCCTGCTGGGACAGCAGCGTTCGGGCAGATGCTGTTGCTGGCCTTGAGCAAGACCTACGGGTTGCGGATGGCGGCGGTCTTCATGATCTCGCTGGGCACCATCTGGTGGCGGACGAATCTGATGTCGCGGTGGCTCGTCATCGCGACCTACATTCTGGCGGTGATACTTCTGGCCGCGGCCGAGACCAGCATGTGGTTGGCTCTGGCCTTCCCGGTGTGGGTACTGGTCGTCAGCTTGATGCTGTTGTCGCGGGCCGGAGTGATCGATCTGCCCGGTGACGACCTCCACGGCGAGCGGTAGAGCGCAGCGCCGGCCACCAGATGCGCGGGCCCATGAGGGTGAACAACGCCGGGATGATGACGGTGCGCACGACGAAGGTGTCCAGCAGGATGCCGAGTCCGACGATGATGCCCAGTTGAGTCAGGACGATCAGTGGCAGCACCCCAAGCACGCAGAACACCGCCGCCAGGACGATCCCGGCGCTGGTGATGACGGCACCGGTGGCGGACACCGCTCGGACGATCCCCTCCCGGGTGCCGTGCTCGGGTGTCTCCTCCCGCGCCCGGGTGACCAGGAAGATGGTGTAGTCCACGCCGAGGGCGACCAGGAACAGCAGGGCGAACAACGGGGTGGAGTAGTCCAGCGCCGGGAAGCCGAACACCTGCACGCTCACCCAACCGCCGAATCCGAGCGCGGCCAGTGCGCTCAACATCGTCACCCCGACCAGGATCGGCGGCGCCAACACCGAGCGCAACAACGCGTAGAGCACCACCAGAACCACCGCCAGGATGGCCGGGATCAGCAGCACCCGGTCCCGGGCGGCGGCGGTACTGGCATCGCGGGCTTGCGCATCCGACCCCCCGACCAGTGCTGTTGGGTCCACTGTTCGGACCGAATCACGTAGTGCGTCAATGGTGTTGAACGCCCCGTCAGATGCCGGAGCGCTGTCCAGCACGACCGACCACTGGGCCAGTCCGGTTGGGCTGCGTCCGGTTTCGGTGGCCGACACCACGCCGGAGGTTCCGGTGATGGCCTGGGTGACCTCGGAGCTACGGTCGGCGGCGGCGATGACTCGGGTCGGATCGGTCAGGCCGCGGGGGAAGTGCTGCGCCAGAGTCTCGTAGCCGGTGACCGACTCCGCCCGCACCCGGAACTGTTCGGTCTGTGACAGCCCGATCGGGGTGGTCAGCAGTCCGGTGCACAGCAGCACCAGGGCGGTGATCGCGACCGCTGACACCCGCCCCGGCCGGCGGGCCACGCCGTCGGCGATCCGATGCCAGAACCCGCTCTCGGTCAGGGGTTTGGCGCCGACTTGCGGAATCAGTGGCCAGAACAGCCGTTTGCCGAACAGCGCCAACAGCGGAGGGAGCACCAACAGCACGAAGACCGCCGCCACGACAAGCCCGGATGCGGCCTGCGCCCCAAGCGCTCGGGTGCTGGGCACGACGGCGAACACCAGGGTCAGCAGGGCCAGCACCACCGTGGCGTTGCTGGCCAGCACAGCCGGACCAGCGTTGCGCACCGCCACCAGCAGCGCCCGTCGCACCTCATCGGTGCGGCCCAGTTCCTCGCGGTAGCGCGAGATCAGCAGCAGTGCATAGTTGGTGCCGGCACCGAACACCAGCACGCTGGTGATGCCCGACGTCGACCCGTCCGGGCTCATCCCCGCCGCGTCGGCGATACCGGCTCCCACCACCGCGGCGACGCGATCGGCCAGGCCGATGACCGCCAGCGGAACCAGGAACAGCACAGGCGAGCGGTAGGTCACGATCAGCAGCAGCGCCACCACCAGCGCGGTGATGGTCAGCAGCGTGACGTTGGCCCCGGTGAACGAGTTCGCGATGTCCGCCCCGAAGGCCGGCCCGCCGGTCACCTGCGCCAGTAAGTCCGGGTCGAGTCCTTCGTCGGCGGCCTGCCTTATCGATTCGACCGCATCGGTGAGGGCGAACCCGGACAGGTCGGAGCGCAGCGGCACGGTGGCGATGACGGCCCGGCCGTCATCGGACACCAGGACAGGCGGCGCTCCGGCGCCGGTACCCGCGGCGGTCAGCATTCGTTGCAGGGCTTGGTCGGCAGAGTCGCGATCGGCGGTGGTGAGGGCGGCGCCGTCGAATCGGGACAGCACCAGGATGGCAGGCAGTTTGTCACTACCGGGGAACTGGGCGAGCTCGCTCTGCGCGCGGGCGGATTCGGCCCCGGCCGGCACCGACACCGGAGATCGGCCGGCGCTGTCGTCGCTGCCGACGACTCCCATGAGTGCTACCGCTACCAGCACGATGAGCAACGCGGGAATCCACGATCGCCGGCCGGTGGCCGCGCCGGCGATCCGGTCCCAGACCGAGAGGCGCGACATGGGGGCAAATATTTCAGATAATTAACGATTAAGCAAATGAAATTGTATGGTTATGCTGGGCGGGTGTCCGGCTCAGAAGGCACCGTCGACCGGCCGTCGCTCGAGCGGCTGATCGCGGCCGATCTGCGAACTCTGACCGCGGAGTCCGAACAGGTCGGTCAGGTGTTCGCCGGACAGCATCGGCTGTCGGCCAACGACTTCCGGGCCTTGCTGCACGTGATGGTGGCTGAGACGGCGGGAGCCGCGCTGACCGCGGGCGAGTTGCGCCAACGGATGGGGATGTCGGGTGCGGCGATCACATACCTGGTCGAGCGGATGATCGACTCCGGGCACATCTGCCGCGACTCCGACGCTGCCGACCGCCGGAAGGTGATACTGCGCTATGCCGACCACGGGATGACAGTGGCGCAGAGTTTCTTCGGCCCGTTGGGGGAGTACGTCCGGCGGGAGCTGGCTGACCTGACCGACGCCGACCTGGAGGCGTCGCATCGGACCTTCACCGCGCTGACCGCGGCGATGCGTGCCTTCCGTGCTGACTTGCGGGCCGAACCGGGCGAGTCTTCTGGCAGGCTGGACGGGCGATGACTGAAGCGACCGAACGTCCGGCGGCGGGCGGCAGACCCAAGGTGATGGTGCTGGGGGGCGGTGAGCTCAGCCGCGAGTTGGTGCTGGCGTTCCAGCGGCTCGGCGCGCTCGTCGTTGTGGTCGACCGCTACGCGGATGCTCCCGCGCAGGCGGTGGCGGACCACTCTGTGGTGTTGAAGATGACTGACGCCGAGGCGCTGACCGGCCTGATCGACCGGGAGCGCCCCGACTATGTGGTGGCCGAATCGCATGTCGTCGCCGCTGACGCCCTGATCACCGTTGCCGAGCGGGAAGACGTCGAGGTCTTCCCGACACCGCGCGCCACCCGTCTGAGCCTGGACCGTGAAGGCCTGCGCCGGCTGGCCGCCGACGAACTCGGACTGCCCACGCCGCCGTTCTGGTTCGCCGGGTCTGTCGAGGAGCTGTCCGCCATCGCCCGGCACGCCGGTTTCCCGCTGGTGGTCAAGCCGGTCGTGGGCGCGCCCGGGGACGGCCAGTCGGTGCTGCTGCGCATCGACGACGTCGAACCGGCCTGGCAGCGCGCGGTGGCCGCCGGCCGCATCACCCACAACCGGGTGATGGTGGAGGCGGTGGTCGACGTCGATGTCCAGGTCACTCTGCTCACTGTGCGGACCACCGGTCCATCCGGCCCGGTACTGCACTTCTGCGAGCCCATCGGTCACCGCGGCGAAGGCGATGCGCTCGAGCAGTGGCAACCCCAGCAGTTGACCCCTACCGCGCTGGAGGTGGCGAAGTCGATCGCCGCTCGTATCGTGAACTCCCTGGGCGGTCGGGGGGTGTTCGGCGTCGAACTCTCGGTGCGCGGCGATCGCGGAGACGGCGTGAGAGACGGAGGCGAGGTCTACTTCGCCGACGTCCGCGCTCGACCCGACGACAGTGCGCTGGTGACCTTGCGATCGCAGCGGCTGTCCCAGTTCGACCTGCATGCCAGGGCGATCATGGGCCTGCCGGTGGACACCATCATGGTCTCGCCCGCCGCCGCCGTGGTGGACTACGGCGGCGCTGCGGCCGGCGAGGGCTTGCGGTCCGGCTCCGGTGCGCTGAGCGCGGCCTTGGCCGTACCCGAGAGCGACGTCAGACTCTTCGGCCGTCCCGACGACGAGGCCGACACCCGCCGTCGGCTCGGTGTCGCGCTGGCCACCGCCCCCGACGTGAGCGCGGCTCGGGAACGGGTCCGCCAGGTCAGCGCCGCACTGAGTGAGCTCTGGTGCCGATGACCGAATCGGCTGACGATCGGCCCACCATCGCGCCGTTCCTGGGTGCCCTGGTCATCTTCGTGGCGGTCGTGATCGGCGTTCTCCTGGTACGGCTCTTCAGCGATAGCGGGCCCAGCGCCGAGGCGCAGATCACGCACGCGGCGGTCGGGCAGAACGACGCGCTGCAACGGCAGGACTACGCCGACTACCGTTCGTTCACCTGTCTCGAACAGCAGGGGACCGAAGCCGAAATCATTGACCGACAACGGGAATCGGTTGAGAAGCTGGGTGAACGGTACCTCGATGACATCACCGACGTGAAGGTCGACGGCGACCGGGCCACCGCCAAGGTGACCTACCATTTCGACAAGGCTCCCGACGACAAGCAGGACGTCGAAACGGTGTTCGTGCTTCAGGATGGGGCCTGGAAGGTGTGTTCGGATCAACCCGGCTAGATGTGGGACACTCACCGCCGTGAGCTACGCCGGAGACATCACGCCCGAGGAGGCTTGGAAACTGCTGAGCGAGGATCCCGACGCCGTGCTCGTCGATGTGCGCACCGACGCCGAATGGCGCTTCGTCGGTGTACCCGATCTGTCGGAACTCCGCCGCGAAGTCTTGTTCATCGAGTGGAACCGCACTGACGGAAGTCGCAACGCGAACTTCGTCGAGGACCTGATGGCGTGCGGTGTCACTCCCGGCAAGCGCCCGGTCGTTTTCCTCTGCCGCTCCGGCAACCGTTCGATCGGCGCGGCGAAGGCCGCCACCGAGGCTGGTATCGCCCCCTCGTACAACGTGCTGGAAGGGTTCGAGGGCGATCTCGACGCGCACCGGCACCGGGGCGCCAGCGGGTGGAAGGCGCTGGGTCTGCCCTGGAAGCAGTCATGAGCGAGAAACCGACCGTTCCGTCCGTGCGGGTTCCGACGCCGCTTCCGGAAGGGGTGGGGCCGGCCACCATCGGCGTCCGGGGCGGGTTGCTACGGTCCGGATTCGAGGAGACCGCCGAAGCGCTGTATCTCACGTCGGGATATGTCTACGAAACCGCCGCGGGCGCGGAGCAGGCGTTCGCCGGTGACATCGACCGCTACGTGTACTCCCGCTACGGCAACCCGACCATCTCGATGTTCGAGGAACGTTTGCGGCTGATAGAAGGCGCTCCGGCGGCGTTCGCCACCGCGACCGGGATGGCGGCGGTCTTCACCTCGCTCGGGGCGTTGCTCGGCGCCGGTGACCGGTTGGTGGCCGCCCGCAGTCTGTTCGGATCGTGTTTCGTGGTGTGTAGCGAGATCCTTCCGCGCTGGGGCGTGGAGACGGTGTTCGTCGACGGGGACGACCTTTCGCAGTGGGAGCAGGCGCTGTCGGTGCCGACGCAGGCGGTCTTCTTCGAAACCCCGTCGAACCCGATGCAGTCACTGGTCGACATCACCGCCGTATCGGAACTGGCGCATGCTTCCGGCGCGAAAGTTGTGTTGGACAACGTATTCGCGACTCCGCTACTACAGCAAGGCTTTCCGCTGGGGGCGGATGTCGTCGTCTACTCCGGTACCAAACACATCGACGGGCAGGGCCGGGTGCTCGGTGGGGCGATCCTCGGCGACAAAGAATACATCGATGAACCGGTGCAGAAGCTGATGCGCCACACCGGACCGGCGATGAGCGCGTTCAACGCCTGGATTCTGCTGAAAGGACTGGAAACCCTTGCTGTGCGGGTGAATCACAGCAACGCCTCCGCGCAGCGGATCGCCGAATTCCTGGAAGCCCGTTCGGGTGTGCGCTGGGTCCGTTACCCATTCCTGCCTTCGCATCCGCAGTACGACTTGGCCAAGCGCCAGATGGCCGGCGGCGGCACCGTCGTCACCTTCGAGTTGGACGCACCGGAGGGCCGGGGCAAGCAGCGGGCCTTCGAGGTGCTGGACAAACTACGGTTGATCGATATATCCAATAACCTCGGCGACGCCAAGTCGCTGATCACCCATCCGGCGACGACCACACACCGGGCGATGGGCCCGGAGGGCCGCGCTTCGATCGGACTCGGCGACGCCGTGGTGCGAATCTCGGTGGGCCTGGAGGACACCGAAGATCTCATCGCCGATCTGGATCGGGCGTTGGACTAGGTGTCCAGGCGCAGCGAAGCGAAGAAGGCGCGGCGCAAGAAGCGCCGCGCGGTCCGGGACGCGCGATGGGTGCCCACGACGCGGCCGCTGGCCGACTTCGACGACGTCGGTGCCGCCGCCGAAGCGTTCGATGCGCGAATCATGGCGCGCGGGTGGACTTTCGACGTCGACTCGGCCGGTGACGGTCTTGCGGTCTGGTTTTACGAGCCCTCCGGGGCGGACCTGGATGCGCAGGCAGCCGGCGAGGACATCGGAGAAGACCTGGCCGGAATCACCCGGATCTGGTTCACCTTCACCGAGGAGGGTGATCTGGGCGAAGAAGATTTCCCGAACATGGTGCACGCGGTTCTCGTCGGGACCGACGACGACTACCAGTTCACGCCCGACGAGATCTTCGAGTACCTCGAACTGCTGGAGGCTTATCGCCTCGGCGACGCAACACCGGAGTTCGACTAGCGCTCGTCGGTTCCCTCGACGACACCCTGGGCAGCCTGCGCACGATGCTCGTAGCTGCTGCGGGCCTTCTGGTCGAACTCCAGGAACACGCTGTCCAAGCCGAGGCGGTGGCTGAGCCATCGGCGCCCGCGCGGACCGAGCATCTGCGCGGACTGCGCGATGAAGCGGCTGCGGCGGGGGATCGACACGTGTGTCTTCGGCTTGTCCAGGGTCTTGACGATCGCGGCCGCGATGTCCTGGGGCTCGGCCGGCTTGGTGGCCGCGGTTTCCCTGGTGCCCGCGATCAGCTCGGTTCGGGTGAACGGCGGCATCACCACCGATACTTCGACGCCGTAGGGCGCCATCTCGTCGGCCAGAGCCGCGGAGAAACCCACCACCCCGAATTTGGCCCCGACGTAGACCACCTGGCCGGGTACCGGTATCAGCCCCGACATCGAGGCGATGTTGATGATGTGACCGCTGCGGCGGGCAACCATGTCCGGCAGTGCCAGTTGGCAACCGGTCAGCACGCCGTACAGATTGACCTCGACTGCCGATCGGATAGCCTGCTCGGACTGCTCCAGGAACGGCCCGATCGGCATCACGCCGGCGTTGTTGATCAGCACGTCGATGTGGCCGGCCGATCCGCCGACCCCGCCGGCGCGCGCCTTGTCCAGAAACGCCGAGAAGGACTCGCGATCGGTGACGTCCAGCGGGTATCCGCAGACCTGCCCGAGCCTGGACAGTCGGGCCACGGCCGACTGCTGTAGTGCCACGTCCCGATCACCGATGATCACATTGGCGCCGCGGGCCAGCAGTGCCTCGGCGGTGGCATAGCCGATCCCGCGTGCCGCACCGGTGATCGCGATGGACTTTCCCCGGATTCTGTCCATGCAGGCAACTTTACAGGTGTCAAGTTTGGTCTGCGGATAGGCTGGCCCGCGAAGGTGTGGGACACACCGGCGGGGGTGCGGGCATGGTGCTTTCCGACACGGCGCTGGCCTGGCTGATCGTGCTGGCGGCGATGTTGACGCTGATCGCGGGAGCCTTGTCTCGGGTGCTCATCGGGCGTTACCGGGAGTCCAGGCCGGTGCTGCACAGCATGTACAAGATCAGGGGCACTGCGATCGGCCGCTTGCTGTTCGGCCCTTTCGACTCCGATGCGCTCGATGACGACGAACTCGATCAGGTGATCCTGATGCCCACCCTGGTGGTGGCGTGCGGACTTCTCTTCACATCGTTCTTCTTGTTCGGCCTCCGGATGCTGATCTGAGGGCTCATCGGTTCGCGGCGTCGACCGCGTCCCGGATCGGTCCGCGCCATACCGGTCCGTGCCCGGGGAGTAGCACGTCGGTGTCGAGCATCCCCAGCGCGGCCAGGCTGCGCACGGTTCTTGCCTGATCGTGATTGAACATCCGCGGCAGCAGCTGCGGGCCGTGACGGGTGGCCAGCGGATGCCCGGTGATCAGGGCGTCCCCGCTGACGAGCACGTTGTCGACGATGAAGGAGCAGTGTCCGCCGGTATGCCCGGGGCTGGGAATGGCCGTCGGCCGGCCCGGCAGGTCGGCCGCCACCTGCTCGGTCAACGCCTGCGCACCTGGGATTCCGTCGCGCACCAGCCCGCCTTTGCCGACCAACGCAACCGACCACATGAACCAGCTGGGCCGCCAGATGCGGGTGGCCAGGTCCGCCGGCGAGACCTGCTCGAGGTATTCGCGCTTGGCGTGCCCGACCTCGTCGGGGTGGCAATAGACCGGCGTCGCTTGCTCTTTCGCGAACCAGATGGCCGAACCGAAGTGGTCGATGTGCGCGTGGGTCAACAGGATGGCGCACACGTCACTGGCGCTGAAACCCAGTTCGCGCAGGGAGGCCAGCACGTCTTCGCGGTGGCCCGGATAGCCCGCATCGATGAGCATGACGCGATCGCCGTCGGTGACCAGTGTCCAGTTGACCAGCTCGGTCTGCGCGAAGTACACGGTGTCGGTGATCGCAACGAGCTGGCTGGGAACTGCTGCCATCCCGCGAGTGTAGATAACTTTCCAGTGGGTCCAGGCTGGCAATGGAGTAGAAACGAAGACGTGGCTGAACTCAAACTGGGGTACAAGGCGTCAGCGGAGCAGTTCGCTCCGCGCGAGCTCGTCGAACTGGCTGTGGCGGCCGAGCAACACGGAATGGACAGCGCGACGGTCAGCGACCACTTCCAGCCGTGGCGCCACGAGGGCGGACACGCCCCGTTCTCGCTGGCCTGGATGACTGCGGTCGGCGAGCGCACCGAACGAATCCAACTGGGCACCTCGGTGCTCACCCCGACGTTCCGCTACAACCCGGCAGTGATCGCGCAGGCGTTCGCCACCATGGGTTGTCTGTATCCCGGCCGGGTGTTCCTCGGTGTCGGCACCGGCGAAGCGCTCAACGAGATCGCCACCGGCTACGCCGGCGACTGGCCGGACTTCAAGGAGCGGTTCGCCCGGCTGCGTGAATCCGTGCGGCTGATGCGCGAACTGTGGCTCGGCGACCGAGTGGACTTCGAGGGCGACTACTACCGAACCAGGGGAGCGTCGATCTACGACGTACCCGACGGCGGGATCCCGGTCTACATCGCCGCCGGCGGTCCGGTGGTGGCAAAGTACGCCGGCCGTGCCGGAGACGGTTTCATCTGCACCTCGGGCAAGGGTGCGGAGCTCTACACCGACAAGCTCATCCCGGCCGTTCTGGAAGGGGCGGCGGATGCCGGCCGCAACCCCGGCGACATCGACAAGATGATCGAGATCAAGATCTCCTACGACCCCGAACCGGAACTGGCACTGGAGAACACCCGGTTCTGGGCGCCGTTGTCCCTGACCGCTGAACAGAAGCACAGCATCGACGATCCGATCGAGATGGAAAAGGCCGCCGACGCCTTGCCGATCGACCAGGTTGCCAAGCGGTGGATCGTGGCATCTGATCCCGACGAAGCCGTCGAGAAGGTTGGGCAGTACGTCCAGTGGGGCCTCAATCACCTGGTCTTCCATGCCCCCGGCCACGACCAGCGCCGATTCCTCGACCTCTTTCAGAAGGACCTCGAACCGCGACTTCGGCGGCTCGACTGTCGGCTCGGCTGATGCGGCCGGCGGCAGAGGTGGTTGACGATCCCAGGGTGCCCGAGGCGGGCGTATCGGCGATCTATGTGACTGCGCCGGAAGGCGATACCGGGAAATCGACGGTCGCGCTCGGAATCCTGCATCGACTGGCCGCCACCGTAGCCCGCGTCGGCGTCTTCCGACCCATCACACGGGCCGGGGAAGCCCGCGACTACATCCTGGAACTGCTACTGGCCCACGCCACTGCCGACCTGCCCTACGCCGATTGTGTGGGGGTGACCTACCAGCAGTTGCACGAGGACCCGAACGCGGCGATCTCTGAGATCGTCGAGCGGTTCGGCTACGTCGCAGACCGCTGCGAGGTGGTGCTGATCGTCGGCAGCGACTACACCGACGTCGCCACGCCCACCGAGTTGAGCATGAACGCACGCATCGCGGTCAACTTGGGCGCCCCGGTGGTGCTCTGCGTTCGCGGCCGGGGTCGCACGCCCGAGCAGGTTGCCGGGGTGGTCGAGCTGTGCCTGGACGAGTTGACCGCCCAGCATGCCCACACCGCTGTCGTGGTGGCCAATCGGTGCGATCCGACGAAGATGCCGGCTATTCTCAACGCATTGGGCGACCTCGGCCCACACATGCCGAAATGCTATGTGTTGCCGGAGGAACCGCTGTTGGTGGCACCGTCGGTCGCCGAACTGCAGCAGGCGGTGGGCGGGACGGTGGTCAGTGCCGATCCGGCGTTGTTGAACCGAGAGGTGATGGACCTGCTCGTCGCGGGCATGACCGCTGAGCATGTGTTGGCGCGCCTCACCGAAGGCGCTGCGGTCATCACCCCGGGCGACCGCTCCGACGTTGCGCTGACGGTGGTCAGTGCGCACGCCGCTGAGGGTTTTCCGTCGTTGTCGTGTCTGGTCCTCAACGCCGGACTCGAGCTTGACGCGGGGATCGCCAGGCTGGTGTCCGGGCTCGGGACCTGCCTGCCGATCGTCACCACCGATCTCGGTGTGTTCGAGACGTCCAGGCGTCTGGCGGACCTCCGCGGCCGGGTGACGGTAGCGTCGTTGCGCAAGATCGACACCGCGCTGCAGCTGATGGACTCCTATGTCGACGTCTCAGATCTGTTGGTGCAGTTGTCACTTCCCATGCCCACCGTAACCACCCCGGAGATGTTCAAGCAGAAGCTGATCGAGCGGGCGCGAGCCGACCGCAAGCACATCGTGCTGCCAGAAGGTGACGACGACCGAATCCTCATCTCGGCGGGGCGATTACTGCAACGGGCCGTTGTCGACCTCACCATCCTCGGTGACGAGGCCAGGGTCCGGGCACGGGCCGCCGAGCTGGGGGTGGACCTGTCCGCGGCGGCCGTCATCGACCCCCGGACCAGCGAACTGTGCGAACAGTTCGCGCAGCAGTTCGCCCAGCTGCGACGGCATAAGGGCGTCACCCTGGACCTGGCTCGCGAAATCGTCCACGATGTGTCCTATTTCGGCACGATGATGGTGCACAACAACATGGTCGACGGCATGGTCTCCGGGGCGGCCCACACCACCGCGCACACCGTTCGGCCCGCGTTCGTGATCATCAGGACACTGCCTGACGTCTCGACGGTGTCCAGCACCATGTTGATGTGCCTGTCCGACCGGGTGCTGGCATACGCCGACTGCGCGATCGTGCGCGACCCGACTGCCGAACAGCTCGCCGACATCGCGATTTCGGCGGCACGTACCGCCGCGCAGTTTGGCATCGAGCCGGCGGTTGCGATGCTGTCCTACTCGACCGGGAGCTCGGGAACCGGAGAAGATGTCGAGAAAGTCAGAAGGGCAACAGAATTGGTTTGCGAACGGGATCCTGACCTGCTCGTCGACGGGCCGGTCCAGTATGACGCGGCCGTCGATCCCAAGGTCGCCGAAGCCAAGATGCCCGGCTCGAAGGTGGCCGGCCGGGCCACAGTGCTGATCTTCCCGGACCTCAACACCGGCAACAACACCTACAAGGCGGTCCAGCGCAGCGCCGGTGCGGTCGCGATCGGTCCGGTGTTGCAGGGGCTGAACAAACCGGTCAACGACCTGTCCCGAGGTGCCCTGGTCGAAGACATCGTCAACACGGTGGCGATCACCGCGATCCAGGCTCAGGGCAGGCCATGAGATCGGTCCTGGTCATCAACTCCGGTTCGTCCTCGCTGAAGTACGAACTGGTCGATCCCGATTCCGGTTCCTCGTTGGCCGACGGAATCGTCGAGCGCATCGGAGAGGACGGCTCCGCGATAGCCGATCACGAGGTCGCCCTGCGAGCTGCGTTCCAGTCGCTTGACGAGGCGGGCATCGACCTGCGCGCGGTCGGGCTGGCTGCGGTGGGGCACCGAGTGGTGCACGGCGGATGGTCACTGCACATGCCGACCCTCATCACCGACGAACTGATCGTCAAGCTCGAAGAGTTGGCTCCGTTGGCGCCGCTGCACAATCCGCCCGCGGTGCTGGGCATCGAAGTCGCCCGAAAGATCCTGCCCGATCTCCCGCACATCGCGGTGTTCGACACCGGTTTCTTCCACGACCTTCCGCCGGCGGCCGCGACCTATGCGATCGACATCGAGCTCGCCGGAGCCAGGCACATCCGGCGCTACGGCTTCCACGGCACCTCGCACGAATACGTCAGCGAGCAGGCTGCGGCGTTCGTCGGTGCGTCGCCGAAGGCGCTGAACCAGATCGTGCTGCATCTCGGCAACGGCGCTTCGGCATCCGCGATCGCGGCCGGGCGAGCGGTCGACACCTCGATGGGCTTCACACCGCTGGAGGGGCTGGTGATGGGCACCCGCGGTGGTGACATCGACCCAGGAGTAATCTCCTATCTGGCGCATGCCGGGATGACGATCGAAGAGATCGATTCGGTGCTCAACCGACGCTCAGGTGTGTACGGACTGGCTGGTTCCGTCGACTTTCGCGAACTGCGCAGCCGCATCGAATCCGGCGACCCGACAGCACAGTTGGCCTACGACGTCTATATCCACCGACTGCGCAAGTACATCGGCGCGTATCTGGCGATTCTGGGCAGCGCCGACGTCCTGAGCTTCACCGCCGGTGTGGGGGAGAACGATCACCGCGTGCGCCGCGACGCGCTCTTCGGAATGGATTCTTTCGGCATCGAACTCGACGAGGGTTTGAATGCGAGCACCGAGAACGATGGCGCACGGCGAATCTCGACCGATGAGTCGGCAGTCACCGTGTTGGTCGTGCCGACCAATGAGGAACTAGCGATCGCGCGCGCCTGCGCAACGTTCATCGACGGGCGTTGTCGCTGAGCTATTCGAAGTACTCGAAGGCATCGATCAGATCCAAATACACGCCGTCGAACCCTGCGGCGGTGATGCGATCGAGGTAGGAGTTCGGACCGCCGAGGATGATGTCCTGCCAGCCCTGTTCCCAGTAGCGAACTTTGTAATTTCCTTCCCAGTCCGGGTTCTCGGCGTCCAGCCAGGACGGTGAACCGGCTCGCCAGTCTTCTCGCCAGTAGTAGCGGTATTCCTCCGCTTCTCCGATGCTCATATAGCAGATCACCAGCCGCCGGCCACCGTTGGCTTTGGTCTGTAGCGCAGCCACTTCAGCTGCCGTCAGCGCGTTGTCGTCGTAGTAGGCGTCGATGATGACGACGTCGTAGTTGGTTGCTGCGAGGGTGTGGAGGTAGTCCGCTCGGGAGTCGAATCCGCCGGGGTCGAGCAGGTACAGGAAGTTGCGTGCCTGAGCGAGGCTGTCGACGTCGGCGGCGTTGACCTCGGTCGGATGGGCCGGTCGGGGCGGGATCGCGTCGAGGTCGCGGTGATTCGCAGCGAACGAGATGAAGCCGTGAGCCGCGTTCTGGGTGTAGGAATTGTCGACTTTCGCTGCGGAGGAGGCGTAGTCGGTGACCAGGACTTGGACGCCTTCGGCTTCGGCGCGCTCGAGAAACTCGAGCATGTAGTTGCGGTCAGCGGTGGGGGTGGCCACGTTGTCGGCGTCGTAGCCGTAGAACAGGTCCTCGCGGCCCTGCCCGTCGATGGTGGCGGCGTACTCCGCGGCCAGGGGGCCGTCGGCCTCCCCGTTCTGTGTGAGCAGTTCCTGCCCGTTCTGCGGAATGACGATGAAATTGGGATTGGCCGAGCGTGCGTGCTGGGCGATGTCGATGACGAAGTTGCGCATGTCGTTCCGGTAGTCCAAACCGGGTTGCGGCGCAGTGGCGGTGACGTTCACGCTGACGGTGGCGAGGTTGGCGCTGGTGGTTCCGGTGGTGTCTTTGGTGCGGTAGACGAACCATGCGGGCCCGTTGTAGTTGGCGGGTGGGGTGTAGGTGACGGTGTTGGTGTTGGTGTTGTTGCGCACCGTTGCGCCGGTTGGTGCCCATACCGAGTTGACTGCCAGGGTGTCGGCGTCGGGGTCGGTGTCGTTGCCGACCAGTTGGGCGTAGGTCAGTGTCAGTGATCCGTTGCGGCTGACGGTGAACGGTCCGTCGTCGACTGCGGTGGGGGCGCTGTTGGCGGTGACGTTCACGCTGACGGTGGCGAGGTTGGCGCTGGTGGTTCCGGTGGT
>CAZEMS010000036.1:22520-42249 GCA_964513475.1 uncultured Mycobacterium sp.
TGCGGCTGACGGTGAACGGTCCGTCGTCGACTGCGGTGGGGGCGCTGTTGGCGGTCGCGGCGTACGCAATGCGGGCAATGGCGGAATGCCCTCCGATGTCGCGGCGGGCGAAGGCGGCCGCGGTCCACGTCAAGGGCACTGCCAGCGGTAGATCCGAGCTTCCGGACAGCAGGTCATCGGGCCCCGGCTGCGACAACAACTGTGTCCTGGAAGCTTCTGCCGCCTCGGGCGCCGTTGCCCGCGGCCCTGGTGTCATCGCCGGCGACGGCAATCCCGTACTGAGGGACATCCCGCCGTCCGCGGATACCGGCACGCCAGGGTCCGACGCGGCCAGATCGACTTCCGGCAGTACCTGGGGTGCGGCGAGCTCATCAAACACCAGACGCTCCCTCTCCGGCGCCGGCTGGAACTCATCTGACGCACTTGAACCCGACGATTCCGGACCGCGCTCGGCAGGTTCGGACCCGCCATAGCGCCCCGTCCGCAACGAACCTCCGTCAGCGCGGGCTCGCGTCCCCGCACCATGGCCCGGCACGCCGGGATCCGACCCGTCCCTGTCGCCATCGGTGGTCGTCTCGTCGTCCGGCTGGATGTCGACGACTTCCTCCGCGCTCTCGCCGGTGGTCCCGGCGGATTTGGCCCCAGAGGATTCGGCCCCAGCGGCCGCCGTGCCTTCACGGCCCTGTGAGGCGTCGGAATCCGCGGTCGCTGCTGAGGAATCCGTGGTCGGACCGACCGGGTCTGTGGCATCTGAGACCGGCGAAGCCGAACGTGAGGAGTTCGAGCCGGCCGAATCGGCCGAATCGGTGGCATCGGCGAGCGCCGCTGGCATCGACCCGATCGCTGCCGCCACGCACCACGCGACGATTAGCATCCCAGCGCGTCCGACGCAGCCGGAGCACCGACCCCGAGAACGGCCGGCCCAAGTGCGTGTCGGAACCATCTCGCCCACTTCCCGCTGCGGCGCGCTTCCGGCGGAGCGGTACGGCCTGCCGTGGCGCGCCTATGTCAGTAAAATACGCCGCTGTAGCTGGTGTTTTGTATAAACGGCGGAATGCTGAGACTGGCCGTGACGCGCTAGAAAGTGCTGGTCGGCCGGACGCTGTTGGCCAGGTCCACCAACGCGTAGCGGTGCGCCTGGGTAGGGGCCACGCGGGCCAGGGCGCGCAGCGAGTTCTCCACCCCGAGGCGCAGGCCGTGTTCGGTGAACGGGAATCCGAGAATGTGGTTGGAATTGGCGTCGTTGTCGGCCAGCCAGTCCATTGCCGTCCCCAGCACCAGCGCGCGGATCTGTAAGACCCTGGGCTCGGTATCGGGCAGCGCCTCGACCCGGCGGGCGGCATCGCGGATGTCCCGTTCGGTGATCTCGCTGGTCGACCTGCCGGACAGCAGAGTGACCGCGCTGGTCAACCGTGCCGTGGTGTAGTGCCTCGAGGTGGGCTGTACCCGGTCCAGTGTGCGAACCGCACCGTCCCGGTCGCCCTCGGCGGACAACGTCCGCGCCAACCCGAAGCCCGCCGAGATTACGCCGTTGTCGGTGTTCCACACGGTCTTGTAGAACTTGCCCATGTCGGCCTTCCCGGCCAGTTCGGCGGTGGCGGCTGCCGCCATCTTGGGCGCCAGTTCACCCGGCTGGGTGTTCAATACCTCGATGAAATGCTTTGTCGCCGAGGAATAGTCAGCAGACAGTATCTCCGCGACGGCGCGGAACCACACCAGCCGCCAGCGCCAGCCGACCCGTCCGGCCAGGTCGTCGAGCTTCCTGGTGGCTTTCGCGACATCGCCGAGATCGAGCAGTGCCCGCACTTCCATCAACGGCAACTCGATGGACTCGGACAGGTCGACCCCCTCGGAGTCCAACGCGCCGTGGCGCGCCGCACGCAACGAATCCAGCGTCTGCACAGGCTCGCTGAGCACCGTGGCAGACAGCACGGCCGCTCCGACATCAGCGGGGTCGACCAACGGTACTGGCAGGGCCTTGACGATCTCCTGGGCTGTCAGCTTCTCCGAGTGCACCCGACCGTCGCGGTAGACGTCGGTGTGCGACACCAGCAACTCGACCCCGAAGGTCGATCGGGACGGGCTGAACACCGTCGACAGGCCAGCCCGCGGCATCCCGGTGTCCTTGGCGACCACCTCGCGCAGCACGCCGAGCAACTGTGCCGTCATCTCTTCGGCACTGCCGAAGCGCCGCCGCGGATCGGGGTCGGTTGCCCGGCGCAGCAGCCGGGCGAACGAATCGTACTCCGCCAGAACAGGATCGTTGTCAGGCAAGCCGTCGACATAGCGCCCGTTGTGTGTGCGTAGCTTCACCGTCAGCGCCGCCAGCGTACGCCCCACGGTGTAAATGTCGGCAGCCACCGTAGGTCCGGTGCGGACGATCTCGGGGGCCTGGTAACCCGGTGTGCCGTAAAGGTATCCGAACGAGTTGATCCGCGATACCGCACCGAGGTCGATCAGCTTGAGCTGCTCCTCGGTGACCATGATGTTCTCCGGCTTGAGGTCGTTGTACGCCAGCCCGATCGAGTGCAGATAGGCCAGGGCCGGAAGGATCTCCATCATGTAGCCGATCGCCTGGGCGACCGGGAGTTTCTTACCGGCGGCCTGCTTGAGCGACTCGCCGCCGACGTACTCCATGACGATGTAGCCGACCGGGCTGCCCTGCTTGTCGGAATGCTCGACGAAGTTGTAGATCTTCACGATTCCGGGATGGGTGACCTCAGCGAGGAACTGCCGCTCGGCCATCGCAATGGCCTGCGCCTCGGCATCGCCGGAATGCACGAGTCCCTTGAGAACGACCGGCCGTTCGTTGACGTTGTGGTCGAACGCCAGATAGATCCAGCCCAGCCCGCCGTGGGCGATGCAGCCCTTGATCTCGTACTGGTCGGCGACCATGTCTCCCGGAACCAATTGGGGCAGAAAAGAATACTGACTGCCGCAGTGCGGGCACCAGCCTTCGCTGGACGCCTTCCCATCCGGTGTGGAGCGACCGACTTTGCGCCCGCAGTTCCAGCAGAACCGCTTCGACTCCGCCACCACGGGGTTCGTCATCAGCGCGGTCAGCGGATCCTTGGCCGATACCCGCGGAATCTCCACCAGGCCGCCACCTAGCCGACGAATCTGCGAAACCGTTCCGGTCAGCGTCCCGGGGTGATCCTGGGGTTCGGTGTCGACGATGCCGCCCGACGTTTCGTCGTCGTCGTCGAGGCGCGGCCGGAACACCGCCTGGGTGGCCATCGGCCGCATGGTTGAAACCGAGTCCACGGCCAGGTCGTCGAGGGCCGCCGGTTGGGTGCCCGGCCCGGCGTCGTCGAGGTCGGCGTCGGTGTCGGTGTCGACCTTGTTGCCCGCGCCGGCCATCAGTCCACGTACCTTGCGACCGGGGGCGCGGGCGCCGGACCGAGCACGGACAACCACTTGCGGAACAACGTGTTCCAGGTGCCGTCGCTGCGGATGCGGGCGAGCGTGCCGTTGACGAAGCGGACCATACCGGTGTTGTGCAAGTTGATGCCGATGCCGTAGGGCTCCTCGTTGAGGCTGGGACCCACGATGTGCAGGTGCGGGTCCTGCGACACCAGCCCGGCCAGGATCGCGTCGTCGGTGCTCACCGCATCGACTTGGCGCTGCTGCAGCGCCACCAGACAGTCCGCCCAGGTCACGGTGGCCACGATGACAGGAGGTGGGCTGATCTCCTGGATGCGTTCGAGAGAGGTGGTGCCCCGCACCACGCACACCCGCCGGCCGGACAGGTCGGATGCGCGGGTGATCGCCGAGCCGCGCGGCGCGAGGATGCGTTGATTGGAGATGAGATAAACCGTCGAGAAGTTGACCAGCTTCTTGCGCGCGCAGGTGATGGTCATCGTCTTGACCACCACGTCGACCTCGTTCTTCTGCAGCGCCGCAATCCGGTCGGCCGAGGACATGATCCGGTACTCGACCTTGGACGGAGTTCCGAAGATGTCGCGCGCGATCTCGCCGGCGATGTCGACATCGAAACCGGTGATCTGACCGGTTATCGGATCGCGGAAGCTGAACAGGTTGCTGCCGATGTCCAGGCCGACGATCAACCGCCCGCGGTCCCGGACGTCGGCGACTGCCGCCTGCGCCTCGGCGCGGTTCGGAAACGGCCGCAGGCTCGCCGTGCGGTCGCAGTCCTCCTCGTCCTGGCTCGGAACCCGAACCGGCTCGGGCGCCAACTCTTCCAGGCCTGCCGGAGTGGGCGGTGCCAAGGTCACCCCCGGGGTGGGCACCACCGACGCCGCTTGAGCGCAGCCCGCCAGCGTCAGCGTCAGCGTCGCCAGGACGGCGCCCAGTCTCTGTGCGCTCACCATCACCGGTACTCGCTGAGTCGTGGCCACAGACCGAGCGCCACCGAAAGCGCCGCGGCGGCGGACAGTGCGGCCGCACCGACGGTCGCGCCCGCGAGCACCCGCCGCGCGTTGAGGATCTTGTTGCGCAGTTCGGTTCGGCTTTTCTCGATGGCCTTGGTCAGCTCGCCGTCGATCTTGTCGAACGCCGGCGTCGAGTCGTCCTCGGCGGTGCCCAACGCCACCTGGGTGGCCGCCTGATAGTTGCCCACCGCGATGTAGGCGTTGATCCGATCGTCGGCGGCGCGCCAGCGCTCGAGCAGTTCCTGGGCGTCGCTCAGGTCGCTCTTGTCGATGGAGTCGTTTCGCCCGAGGTAGTAGGCGAGCTGTTGCTGCATCTGTTCGATCCGGTCGTAGTAGGACTCCTTGCGCGCGGTCTCGTCGCCGCGCCGGATCAGCGCGAGTGTTTCGTCGGCGCGGGCCTGCTGAGCGGTGATCGCCAAGTTGGTGACGGTCTTGAGTGACTCGGCGGCGGTGTCCTTGGCGCTGCGACTGTCGGCGGTGGAAATGGTCAGTGCAGTGCCCACCCAAACCACCATAACCAGCACGGCCAGCCCACCGGCTACGAAACCGATGTTGATCCGTCGGCGGGTGCGTCTTGTCAACCACCGGTTGGCGAACAAGCCGAACAACAACGTCGCCAGCACCACGAGAATGACCGGTAGCGGGATGCGGGTGGACGCGGTGGTCTCCACGTCCACTTGCGCCGAGGTCTCTTCGTAGAGACGCTGGGCGTCGGGCAGGATCTGGGTCTGCATCAACGAAGACGCTTCCGACAGGTACGACGAGCCCACCGGGTTGCCGCTCCGATTGTTGGTGCGTGCGGTCTCGACCAGTCCGGTGTAGACCGCGAGCTGCGCGTTGACCCGGCTCAACAGCTGCACCAACTCTTCGTCGGTCAGGCCGCTGGACGCCCGGGTAGCGGCGACCGCCGCGTCGGTGATGGCCTGTTCATAGCGTTGCCGGACGTCACGCGGCTCCGAACCGGCGATGAACGCCGTCGCCGCGGCGGCATCGGCGACCGACAGCTTGGTGTAGAGCTGGCCCGCGGCAAAGGCCAGCGGTTCGGTGTGGTTGAGCACGGTGGTCAGCGCCAGCTGGCGGCTGTTGATGGTGGTGGACGTCGCATAGGCACACGCGATGACCAGTGCCGACAACACCAGACCGATGGTCAGGATGCGCCCGGGCGTGGTCCACAGGAACCACCACCGCGGGTGTGCCGATGGCGTGGGTGACCGGGACGCCAGGGGTTCGGTCGACGGGTGCGCCAGCTCCACTGTCACGTGCGCGCGGACCTCATCTTTGTTGCTGCTCTCCCCTGCTCCCCGACATCTCGGACTCTATAAAAGAATTCTAAGAGAATTCTCGATGCCATGTGCCGTATCGCGCCTTGCGCGGCCGGGCGTGTTCCCCGCGGGTTCCATATCCTGAAGCCGTGCGCGGCGACGGCGACGGATGGGTGGTGTCCGATAGCGGCGCCCGCTTCTGGGGTCGTCACGGTGCCGCGGGGCTTCTCCTGCGAGCCCCGCGGCCGGGCGGCTCGCACCTGGTGCTGTTGCAGCACCGCGCGCCGTGGAGCCACCAGGGCGGGACGTGGGGGCTACCGGGTGGGGCCCGTGACAGCCACGAGACCCCGGAACAGGCGGCGGTACGCGAGGCCCACGAGGAGGCCGGGTTACCCGCGGATCAGCTGACCGTGCGCACCACCGTGGTCACCACCGAAGTCTGCGGGCCGGCCGGTCGTTGGACGTACACCACTGTGGTCGCCGATGCCCCGGAACTGCTCCAGACAATGCCCAACCGAGAAAGTGCGGAGCTGCGGTGGGTCGCCGTCGACGACGTCGCCGAGCTGCCGCTGCATCCAGGGTTCGCGGCAAGCTGGGACCAGTTGCGGGCGGTGACGGAATCCATCCCGCCCGTGGTCAATCCTCGTTCGTGAGTGCCGACTTCAACTGCGCGGCAGCGGCGCGTGGATCCTCCGCGGCGGTGATGGCCCGCACGACGACGACACGTCGTGCGCCCGCCGCAAGCACGTCCGGCAACCGCTCAGCGTCGATCCCGCCGATGGCGAACCAAGGTGTGCCCGGATCGGCGGCTGCGACGGCAGCCACCAGTTCGAGGCCGGCCGCGGCCCTCCCGGGCTTCGTCGGCGTCGGCCAGCACGGACCGACGCAGAAGTAGTCCACGCGGTGCGTGTCACCGTCGACCGGGCGCGCTGCCGCCATGGCCTGCCCGATGTCATGGGTGGACCGCCCGATCATGACGCCCGGTCCCACGATGGAGCGGGCCACATCCACGGGCAGGTCGTCCTGGCCCAGGTGCAGCACCTCGGCACCGGCGGCCAGCGCGATGTCGGCGCGGTCGTTGACGGCCACCAGCGCCCGGTGGCGATGTGCCGCATCGGCGATCACTTCGAGTGCGGCCAGTTCTCCGCCGGCCTCCAGCGGGCCGAACCGGGCCTCGCCGGCAGAACCCTTGTCCCGCAACTGAATGATGTCCACCCCGCCGGCCAGGGCTGCCTCTGCGAACTCGCCGAGATCGCCACGCTCCCGCCGGGCGTCGGTGCACAGGTACAGCCGCGCGGTCGCGAGGCGGTCCCGGCGGTATTGCACACCGCGAACGTTAATCCCTCGCCGAGTAGGCTGGGATGCCGACACGGGAGTCCCGGGAACGGGGACTGAGAGTGGACCCGCGAACCGTCCTGACCGTCACACCTGATCCGGGTCATGCCGGCGAAGGGAGCAGGAGATGAGCAGCAGATGAAAGACTCGGTAGCCGGCACGCTGGCCGTTATCGGCGGGGGTGTCATCGGCTTGTCGGTGGCGAGACGGGCGGCCCTCGACGGATGGTCGGTGCGGGTGCACCGCAGCGAGCACCGAGGTGCGTCCTGGGTCGCCGGCGGGATGCTGGCACCCCACAGCGAGGGCTGGCCCGGCGAGGAGAGACTGCTGCAGCTGGGTATTTCGTCGCTCGCGCTCTGGCGCGACACCTCCCCGAAGGGTTTTCTCGCGGATCTGCCCCCGGACGTGGTCACCGCGCGGGAATCGCTGATGGTGGCGCTCGACCGCGCCGACGCCGCTGACCTCGTCACCGCCGGAGAGTGGCTGGCGGCTCAGGGTCACCCGGTAGCGCGGACGACGACGGTCCGTGACCTCGAGCCCCTGCTCGCGCCCGGAATCCGGCACGGCTTCCGCGCCGAGACCGAACTGGCCGTGGACAATCGGGCCGTTCTCGATGCGCTGGCCGAGCACTGCGGGCGCCTCGGGGTGCGGTGGGCGCCGCCAGTGGCCGGTCTTGGCTGCGTCGAGGCCGATCAGGTGGTCATTGCCAACGGCGTGGACGCGCCGGCGCTGTGGCCGGGGCTCCCGGTTCGCCCGGTGAAGGGGGAGGTGCTGCGGTTGCGGTGGCGGCCTGGCTGTCTGCCGCTGGCTGGCCGGGTGGTGCGGGCCCGGGTGCACGGCCGGCAGGTCTATCTGGTGCCGCGCGCCGACGGGGTCGTCGTCGGGGCCACGCAGTACGAACACGGCCGCGACACTGCGCCGTCGGTGACCGGGGTGCGCGAACTCCTCGACGACGCCTGTGCGGTCATGCCCGCGCTGGGCGAGTACGAGTTCGCCGAATGTGCCGCCGGTTTGCGGCCCATGACCCCGGACAACCTGCCCATCGTGGGTCGTCTCGACGAACGCACGCTGGTTGCTGCAGGGCACGGCCGGTCAGGCTTCCTGCTGGCGCCGTGGACCGCCGAGGCGATTGTCGCCGAACTCAACGGAGCCCCGTTGCCGGGCGCGGAACTGGTCGGTGCCAGGTGATCGAAGTAATCGTCAACGGGGAATCCCGGCGGATCGCCGAGCGCACCACCGTGGCCGCGCTGCTGGAATCGCTCGGGTTTCCAGACCGGGGCATCGCGGTGGCCGTGGACTGGTCGGTGCTGCCCCGGTCGAGTTGGGATACCCCGCTGGCCGCCGGAGCCCGGATCGAAGTCGTGGCGGCGGTGCAGGGTGGCTGAGAAGCTGACCATCGCGGGACGCAGTTTCGGTTCGCGGCTCATCCTCGGCACCGGCGGTGCGGCCAGCATGGCGATGCTCGAACGGGCGCTGGTCGCGTCGGGCACCGAACTGACCACTGTGGCGATGCGTCGGGTCGACGCCGAGGGCGGTACCGGCGTGCTGGATCTGCTCAACCGATTGGGCATCACCCCGCTGCCGAACACCGCCGGTTGCCGGGGCGCTGCCGAAGCGGTGCTGACTGCGCGGCTGGCGCGCGAGGCGCTGGACACCGACTGGATCAAACTCGAAGTCATCGCAGACGAGCGCACCCTGTTGCCGGATTCGGCCGAACTCATCTGCGCCGCAGAGCAATTGGTTGACGACGGCTTCACCGTTCTGCCCTACACCAACGACGATCCGGTGCTGGCAAGGCGGTTGGAGGACGCCGGCTGTGCGGCGGTGATGCCGCTGGGGTCGCCGATCGGGACCGGCCTGGGCATCGCCAACCCGCACAACATCGAGATGATCGTCGGCGCCGCCGGCGTGCCGGTGATCCTCGACGCAGGCATCGGCACCGCCAGTGACGCTGCACTGGCGATGGAACTGGGCTGTGACGCCGTGCTGCTGGCCAGTGCGGTTACCCGTGCCTCTGATCCGCCCGCGATGGCCGCGGCGATGGCCGCAGCGGTCTCCGCCGGCTACCTCGCCCGCCGGGCGGGCCGGATCCCCAAACGGTTCTGGGCCAGGGCGTCGAGTCCGGCGCCGTGACGCCCGGGCGATCCGGTGAAGCACCCGGGGGTCGGTACGTCGCGTTGGGCAGCTCGATGGCCGCCGGTCCGGGCATCCGCCCCCAGGCTGACGGGTCCCCGCGGCGTGCGGGTCGCTCCGCGCGCAACTATCCGCATCTGGTGGCCGACCGGCTCGGGCTCGACTTGGTCGACGTGACCTACTCCGGTGCCACCACCGCCAACGTGCTGCACGAGCCGCAGCACGGCACCCCGCCGCAGGCCGAGGCGCTCGACGGATCCGAGGCCGTCGTAACCGTGACGATCGGCGGTAACGACGTCGGCTACGTGCCGATGCTGGCGGCGGCGGGCATGCCGATGCTGGCGCGGTCACTGCCGGTGCTCGGTGGGTGGCTGCGCGATGCGCTCGACCCGGCGGCGCGCGATCGCGCGTTGGTCGAGGTGGGTGACACCCTGAAACGGGTTGGGCGCACGATCCGGCAGCGATCCCCGCGGGCGCGCGTGCTCTTCGTCGACTACCTGACCCTGCTGCCGCCGCCGGGGACTCCGGCGCCGCCGCTGCGGGACGAGGACCTCGCACTCGGACGCCGTATCGCCGCCAACCTGGAGCGGCTCACCGGTGCGGCAGCAGCCGAAACCGGATGCGGTTGGGTGCGGGCCGCCGATGCCAGTCGCGCCCACCACGCCTGGTCGGGTATCCCCTGGACCACCCGGAGTGGCCTGCCGTGGCCCGGCCGCCCGGCCCCGCTGCACCCCAACGCCGACGGCATGAAGACGGTGGCCGACCTCGTCGTGGCGCAGCTCTCCGGTCCCGGAGGCTAACCTGGGCCCAATGAAACAACGGTCGGTCGGGATGTTCGTGGTGCTGACCGCGGTCGCCCTGGTTTCGCTGGTCGGCTGTGGTGGCGAAGTGGGGCGTGCCGTTCGTGCACCGGAGACCCCCGGCCCGTCCGCTGCTGCTAGCGAGTTCGCTTCCGAACTGCGGCAACGGGTGACCGGCGACGCGATGATGGCACATCTGGCCAGGCTGCAAGAGATCGCCGACGCCAACGACGGCAACCGCGCCCTCGGCACGCCCGGCTACGACGCCAGTGTCGACTACGTCGTGGCTGCGTTGCAGGACAAGGGATTCGATGTTGAAACCCCCGAGTTCGAGGTGCGGCTGCCATGGGCCGAGGAGCCGGAACTGACCGTCGGTGGTGCACCGGTGACGGCAAGTCCACTCGGGTTCACCATCGGCACCGGTCCTGAAGGGGTGTCCGGGCCGTTGGTACCCGCACCGGAGGACGAGACCCCGGGGTGTACCGCCACCGACTACGACGGGCTGCCAGTCTCGGGTGCTGTGGTGTTGGTGGATCGTGGTCATTGCCCGTTCGGCGCGAAGCAGGCTGCCGCAGCCGCCCGCGGCGCGGTGGCGTTGATCGTCGCCAACAACACCGACGACGAGGAGATGGGTGGCACCCTCGGGGCGCAGACCGACGTGAAGATCCCCGTCGTCAGCATCACCAAGGTCGACGGTGCGAGGCTGCGTGCCGAACCCGCCGACGCGACCCTCAAACTCAACGCGGGGGTGCACACCGAACGCAGCCGCAACGTCATCGCCCAGACCAAGACCGGCGCCACCGGCGACGTGGTGATGGTCGGCGCGCACCTGGACAGCGTTCCCGAAGGCCCGGGAATCAACGACAACGGATCGGGGGTGGCTGCGGTTCTCGAAACGGCGCTGCAGCTGGGCAGTTCACCGAAGGTGCACAACGCGGTTCGGTTCGGCTTCTGGGGTGCCGAGGAAGTGGGCCTGTGGGGATCCAACGACTACGTACGATCGCTGGACACCGAAGAGCTCAAGGACATTGCGCTGTACCTCAACTTCGACATGATCGCTTCACCCAACCCCGGCTACTTCACCTATGACGGCGACCTGTCCCTCCCACCCGACCCTCGGGGCGCCGCACCGCGTATACCGGAAGGGGCCGCCGGGGTCGAGCGCACCTTGGACGATTATCTCGCCGCCGCCGGGAAACCGGCCGAGGACACCACCTTTGACGGCCGCTCCGACTTCGACGCGTTCACCCTGGCCGGTATCCCCGCGGGAGGGGTGTTCACAGGGGCGGAGTCGGAGATGACCGAGGAACAGGCCCGACAGTGGGGCGGCACCGCCGGGGAACTCTTCGACCCCAATTATCACACCGAGACCGACACGATCGATGCCATCAACGGTGAAGCTCTGGAGATCAACGGTGGCGCCGTCGCGTACGCGGTAGGCATCTACTCCCAGGACCAACGCGGACGCAACGGCGTGCCGATCCGCGACGATCGGACCCGTCACCCGACCGCCTGACCGAATCGCTTACGGCCACCGCCGAGCGCATTCATGCCGTGATACACAACCAGGGCGGTGACCGAACCCAAAGCGATTCCGGTGAACGTGAGATCTCCTAGCTGCCAGGTGAAGTCAGCGATTCCGATGACCAGCGGAATGGCTGCCGTCATTTGATTGATCGGCTTGGCGAAGTCGACGCGGTTGGTCAGCCAGATCCGCACACCCAGCACACCGACTAACCCGTAGAGCACCACTGTTGCACCGCCCAGCACCCCGGGTGGAATGGCCGATATCGTCGCACCGACCTTCGGGCACAGCGACAAAGTGATGGCCACGGCGGCGGCGATCCAGTACGCCGCCGTCGAGTACACCCGGGTGGCCGCCATGACACCGATGTTCTCGGCGTAGGTGGTGGTCGCCGAACCGCCGCCGATACCGGCCAGCGTGGTCGCTACCCCGTCGGCGGCCAGGGCACGGCCGATCAGCGGGTCGACGTCCGTGCGGGTCAGCTGGCCGACCGATTTGACGTGCCCGATGTTCTCGGCGACCAACGCGATCACCGCGGGAAGGAACATCGGCAGTACCGCCAGGGTGAAGGTCGGAGTTTGAAAGTCCGGTAGGCCCAGCCAGGAGGCGGCCGCGATGCCGGAGGTGTCGACCTCGCCGCGGATCAGTGCCAGCAGGTAGCCGGCCACCACGGCCAGGAAGATCGCCAGCCGGCCGATCATTCCGCGGAAGAACGCCAACGCCGCGACCAGCATCACCAGCGTGACCAGACCGAGCAGCGGGCCCTTCTCGAAGTTGGACTTGGCCGTTGGGGCGAGATTGAAGCCGATCAGAGCGACGACTGCCCCGGTCACCACCGGGGGCATTGTGATGTCGATCCAGCGGGTACCGGCCAGGTGGACGATTCCGCCGATAGCGACCAATACCAGGCCCACAGCCACGATCCCGCCCAGCGCGCTGCCGGTGCCCTGTGTCGCCATCGCGGCGGTGACCGGAGCGATCACCGAGAAGCTCGACCCCAGATAGCTCGGCAACCGGTTGCCGGTGATCAGCAGGAAAAGCACCGTGCCGACACCGGAGAAGAGCAGCGTCGTCGCCGGTGGGAAGCCGGTCAGTACCGGCACCAGGAAGGTGGCGCCGAACATCGCCACCACGTGTTGGGCGCCGATCCCGGTGGTTCTGGCCCAGCTGAGTCGTTCGTCAGGGGCGACCACGAAGCCCGGCTCGGTTCGGGTCTCGACGTACTTCCAGGTCACTGTCTCCGCCTCCGAATCTCGCTGGACACCCAGTACGCAGCGGCTCCGACCGACACGACGGCGGCACCCATGAGCACCGATGCGGCCGGGAGTGAGAATGCCAGCAGCAGACAACCGAGAAGACCCAGGGCCGGTATCACCCGGCTGCGTACGGCCGGGCGTCGGCGGCCGGGCGGCTCCAGTCCCCACGCGGAGACGTTGGTGATTGCGTAGTACAACAACACTGCGAAGGACGAGAACCCGATCGCACTGCGTAGGTCGATCACCGCCGCGACGGCGGCGACGAGCACACCCACCGCAACCTCCGCGCGATAGGGGCTGGCGAACCGGTGATGCACCGCCGACAACGACTGGGGCAGATGGTGATCGCGCGACATCGCCAGGACCGTTCGGGAAACCCCGAGCACCAGCGCGAGCAGGGAGCCGAGCGCACCGATCGCGGCCCCGATCCGGACAACCGGCTCGAAGCCTGGAAACCCCGCTACGGCAACCGCATCGGCCAGCGGTGCGGTCGCCGAGGCCAGTCCGTCGCTACCCAACACGGAAAGGACCGCGACGGCGACCCCCGCGTAGACGACCAGGGTGATGCCCAGCGCGATCGGAATAGCACGTCCGATGGTGCGCTCGGGATCGCGGACCTCCTCGCCGAGCGTGGCGATGCGCGCGTACCCCGCGAACGCGAAGAACAACAGTCCCGCTGCCTGCAACATGCCACGTGCGCTGCCGTCGGTGGTGAAGTCGAGTTGCCCACCGTGACCGAGACCCGTCAACACCACCACGGCGAGCACGGCGAGCACGATCGTCACGATGATCCGGGTCAGTACGGCTGACTTCTGGATCCCGATGTAGTTGACCGCGGTCAACGCCAGGACAGCTGCCACCGCAACCACATTCGCTCGGTCCGGCCAGACGTAGTAGCCGACGGTGAGGGCCATCGCCGCGCACGATGCCGTCTTGCCGACGACGAAGCTCCACCCGGCGGTGTAGCCCCAGAAATCCCCGAGGCGCTCGCGGGCGTAGACGTAGGTGCCTCCGGACAGGGGATACCGGGCGGCCAGGCGTGCCGATGACGTCGCATTGCAGTATGCGACGGCGGCGGCCAGCCCGAGCCCGACAATCAGCAGTGATCCGGCTGCCGCCGACGCCGGGGCGAGGACCACGAAGACGCCGGCGCCGATCATCGACCCGAGCCCGATGACCACGGCGTCGACCGTTCCCAGCCGCCTTTGCAGTCCCGACCGCTCTGGTTTGCCCACGCAGTCCGATCCCGGCCCGAGCTGCCTGTAGCTGGCTGCTAGCGGGTGCGAATCACATTGCCGGCCAGGTAGGCCAGATAGCCCACCAGCCCGGCGACCGCGAATGGGCGGGTCCGGCGCGCGATCAGGCCCAGACCGACCGCGGTTTCGATGCCGCCGTTGGCGTACACGTGCGTGCGGGTGTTCTGCGGAAACGCTGCGGTAGTCAACGGCTCGTACACCTTGGGCGCGGCGAAGTGGGAGAGCCCCATCGCGGCCAGCGCCAAGCCGGCGTACATGACAATCCGCGGTGTGGAGCCATTGTCGTTGGACGGCACTGGATATCCTCTCGAGGTCAGGCGATCTGGTAATCGGTCAGCGGGAAGGTCGACGCGTCGCGGATCGCGGCCCGGGTCGACATCGGCCGCAGCAGTGTCGCCTCGCCCTTGGGATTGAAGTAGTACGACCGCGCTGACGCGCAGTCGCCGAGGGTGAACAGCGAATCTTTCAGGTTCTCGGTCATCTGGTCGAGGTGGCGGGCGTTGGCCGCCTCGCTGATCTCGAACGTGGTGCCGTCGCGGCGTTTCAGCTCCGCGAAGAGCCGATCCATGTGGCGCATCTGGTATTCCATGTTGTTGAAGAAGTTCAGGCCGAGGAACCCGTACGGACCGGCCAGGCTCAGATAGTTGGGGAAGAAGGGCACCGACATTCCCTGGTAGGCCTGGAACCTGGTGTCACGCCACCACTTTCCCAGATTACGGCCTTCGCGGCCGACGATCTCGATGGCCGGGAAGTTTGCTTCCCAGAGATCGAAACCGGTGGCCAGCACAAGGGTGTCGATGACGTTCTTGGTGCCGTCCGCGTTGACGATGCCGTCCGGCTCGATGCGCTCGATTCCATCGGCCTGAAGGTGTACGTGCGGCTGGTTGAAGGTGCGGTAGTAACTGTTGGAGAAGGTGGGCCGTTTGCAGCCGAAGTCGTAGTCGGGGGTGAGCTTACGGCGCACTTCCTTGTCGCGAATCGAGGCGAAACGCTGCATCTTGGCCAGATCGGAGGCGGCGATGTTCAGCCGGCGGAAGTACCGGTGGTGCAGGATTCCGGTGTACACCATGAACTCGTAGATGGCGTCGGTGACGACGCGGATCGCGCGCTGGGTGATCGGCAGCCGGGCGAAGAGTCGCCTCGCGCGTTCGGAGAACCGAACGTCGATCTTGGGCACCACCCAGATCGGTGTGCGTTGGTACACGGTCAGATCGGCGGCTTCCTTCGCCAGCTCGGGGATGAGCTGCACCGCGGTGGCGCCGGTACCGATCACCGCGACTCGGCGGCCGGCCATGGCGTAGTCGTCATCCCAGGCAGTGGAGTGGATGACCTTGCCTGCGAAGGTGTTGATACCGGGTATGTCCGGGGTGTAGGGCTGAGACAGGAATCCGGTCGCGGTGATGAGGAAACGGGCGGTCAGGGTGTCGCCGCCGGCCAGGGTCACTCGCCAGACCTTGCCGTCCTCGTCCCAGCGCGCACCCTCGACGGTGGTGTTGAAACGCATGTACCGACGGACGTCGTACTTGTCGGCGACGTCGTCGGCGTACTGCTTGATCTCCGCGCCGGTGGAGAACAACCGCGACCAGTTCGGGTTCGGCTCGAAGTAGTAGGAGTAGGTGGTGGTGGGTACGTCGACAGCCAGACCCGGGTAGTGGTTGACGTACCACGTGCCGCCCAGGTCGTCCTCCCGCTCGAGGATGACGAAGTTGTCGTAGCCGGAGCGCTTGAGCTGAATGGCCGCCCCGATCCCGCCGAAGCCGGCCCCGACGATGACCGCATCGAATTGGTCCGAACTCATGGCTAGACGGTACCTCAGGTACCGCAAACTACAGCTTCGCCGCTCAGGCCGTCGGCAGCAGTCGCAGCGCGGCGTCGACGGCGAGCGCCGGCACATCGAGTGTCTTCGACCCCAGGTCATGGCGGGCGCCGGCGATCTCCACCACCTCGGTGGTGGCCGGGATCAGGCCCGCCGCTGCGCGCAGTTCGTCCAGGCTGCCGAATGGGTCGGCGCTGCCGTGGGTGAAGACAGTTGGCACGGCGATGCTGGGCAGATGCTCGGTGCGGGCGCGTTCGGGCTTGCCGGGCGGGTGCAGCGGGTAGGAGAACAGCGTCAGTACGTCGATGGTCAACCGGCGGTCGGCGACCACCGTCGAGGTCATTCGCCCGCCGTAGGAGTGGCCGCCGGCGATCACCGGGCCGTTGGTCAGTTCGCGGGCCAGTTCAACGGCCTCCACGATGCCCTGCTGGTCTTTGGCCGCCGAACCCGACGGCGGGCCGCTGGGGCGACGGCGCCGATAGGGCAGGTTGTAGCGGACCGCCAGCCAGCCCCGGTCGGCCCATTGAGCGCAGAGGCGTTCCAGCAGTGGGCTGTCCCGGCTTCCACCTGCTCCGTGGGTCAGCATCACGCATCCCACCGGGTCGCCGTGGAGGGGCCGGTGAGCAATGCCCGCGATCGAGTCCAGGTTCATTCTCGCCGTCCCAGTCTGAACAGCGGTGACACCGGGCCGTGCCCGGCGCCCAGTGGGTATGCCGCACGCAGGCATTCGGTCACCCACCCCTTGCCGAACGCGACAGCCTCCGGCACCGAATAACCGTGTGCCAGAGCGCTGGCCACCGCGGCGGCCAGGGTGTCGCCGGCTCCGTGATCGTTTCCGGTGTCTACCCGCGGCGCGTCGAAGTCGTGGAACTGGGAGCCGTCGTAGAGCAGGTCGGGGCTGTGGGGAGAGGAGCGCAGATGGCCGCCCTTGACCAGGACCCACTGCGGCCCCAGCGCATGCAGCGCCTTGGCGGCCGCTCGCTGGGACGCATCGTCGACGACTTCGATGTCGACCAACAACCGCACCTCGTCGAGGTTCGGTGTCACCAGGGTTGCCAATGGAAACAACTGGTGGCGAAGTGAATTCAACGCGCTGGGATGCAGCAGCGGATCGCCGTGCATCGATACGCAGACCGGGTCCACGACCAGCGGGACGGTGGTAGTCAGCCGCTGGGAACGGAAGGTGTCGGCAACCGCGTCGATGATCTCCGGGGACGCCAGCATGCCGGTTTTGGCCGCCTGGGCCCCGATGTCCTGGGTGACGGCGGTGATCTGTCCGGCGATGACGTCCACCGGGATTTCATGGAATCCGGTGACACCCAAAGAGTTCTGCACTGTCACCGCCGTGACGGCGACCAGTCCGTGGATGCCGAGCAGCGCGAACGTTCGCAGATCCGCCTGAATGCCCGCGCCGCCGCCGGAGTCGGACCCGGCGATCGTCAAGACTCGCAGCGGTGCCTTGCCGTCATCGGTTAGCGGGAGCCGCATCACGGTTGCGTGATCGGCAGGTACACCTGGTTGCCGTGCTCGGCGAACTCTCGGGACTTCTCCGCCATCGCGTCACGGATGTCCTGGGTGATCCGCATGGAGCAGAACTTCGGTCCGCACATGGAGCAGAAGTGCGCGGTTTTCGCCGGCTCGGCTGGCAGCGTCTCGTCGTGGAACGCGCGGGCGGTGTCAGGGTCCAGCGACAGCGCGAACTGGTCGTTCCAGCGAAACTCGAAGCGCGCCGTGGATAGGGCGTCGTCGCGCAGCTGGGCGCGCGGGTGCCCCTTGGCCAGGTCGGCGGCGTGTGCGGCGATCTTGTAGGCGATCACCCCGTCCTTGACGTCCTTGCGGTCGGGCAGTCCGAGGTGTTCCTTGGGTGTGACGTAGCACAGCATCGCGGTACCGGCCTGGGCGATCATCGCCGCTCCGATCGCTGAGGTGATGTGGTCGTAGGCTGGGGCGATGTCGGTTGCCAGCGGGCCCAGCGTGTAGAAGGGAGCCTCCTCGCACCACTCCTCTTCGAGCTTGACGTTCTCCACGATCTTGTGCATCGGAACGTGGCCTGGACCTTCGATCATGACCTGCACGCCATGGGATTTGGCGATTGTGGTCAGTTCGCCGAGCGTGCGCAGCTCGGCGAACTGGGCCTCGTCGTTGGCGTCGGCGATGGACCCTGGCCGCAGCCCGTCACCGAGGGAGAAGGTGACGTCGTAGCGCGCCAGGATCTCGCACAACTCCGCGAAGTGGGTGTAGAGGAAGGACTCGGTGTGGTGGGCCAGGCACCAGGCGGCCATGATCGAACCACCCCGGGAAACGATTCCGGTGACCCGCTGCACGGTGAGGGGGATGTAGCGCAGCAGCACACCCGCGTGCACGGTCATGTAGTCGACACCTTGCTCGCATTGTTCGATCACGGTGTCGCGGTACAACTCCCAGGTCAACTCGACCGGGTCGCCGTTGACCTTCTCCAGCGCCTGGTAGATCGGCACCGTGCCGACCGGCACCGGGGAGTTGCGCAGGATCCACTCGCGCGTGGTGTGAATGTCACGCCCGGTGGAAAGATCCATGATGGTGTCTGCACCCCAGCGGGTGGCCCAGACCATCTTGTCCACCTCTTCGCCGATCGATGAGGTGACGGCCGAGTTGCCGATGTTGGCATTGACTTTCACCGCGAAGGCCTTGCCGATGATCATCGGCTCGATCTCCGGATGGTTGTGGTTGGCCGGTATGACTGCCCGGCCGCGCGCCACCTCGTCGCGCACCAACTCCGGTGAAACGCCTTCGCGGGCCGCGATGAACTTCATTTCGGCGGTGATCTCGCCCGCCCGTGCCCGCTGCAGCTGGGTACCGCGGTCCCGGATCACGCCCCGGCGCGGCGGAAGCCCCGTCGTCAAGTCGATGACTGCGTCGGGATCGGTATAGGGGCCCGAGGTGTCGTACAGGTCCAAGTGCTCACCATTGGACAGGTTCACTCGCCGGAACGGCACACCGTCGATGTATGTCTTCGTGCTACCCGTGATCGGGCCGGTTGTTATGGACGGGTCGACAGTGGTGGGTTCAACGGAGGTCAGATCAGTCATGGAGTTTCTCCCTACGCCGGCATTACCCGGTCAGGTTCGTACGGTCGACGACACCCTCCGCGCTGCGAAGAATCCTGCTTCCTTCGCACTGCGAAGAATCCTGCTTGGGCCGTCCTCTCAGCGCACTGGGTCTGCGCTCCCGCGTGGACAACGTTCGTCGGCTCGGCCGACGTGCCCAACCTAGCGCAGGGTTTCACTCCGAGGCCACGGTAGGCGCTGACCCGGGTTGATATGCCGCGTGATCCGCCGCGATCAGGCGCTACCGCCGGTGCCTCCGCTACCGGCGGCGCCACCCGCACCGCCGGTGCCACCGGTT
This sequence comes from uncultured Mycobacterium sp., assembly GCA_964513475.1. GTDB lineage: Bacteria > Actinomycetota > Actinomycetes > Mycobacteriales > Mycobacteriaceae > Mycobacterium. The sequence goes on from CAZEMS010000036.1 coordinate 41,679, forward strand.
GCGCCGCTAGGTGGATTGCCTGCGCTGCCGCTGGTGCCGCTGGATCCGGCGGCGCCGCCGGTCGAGGCTCCGTTGCCACCAGAACCGCCGGCGGCTCCGTTGCCGCCAGTACCGCCGGTACCGCCGGTATTGCCGGTCGCGTTGCCAGCGGTGCCGCCGGTGCCGCCACCGGTGCCGTTGCCGCCGTCGCCGCCGGTGTTGCCGTTGCCGCCGTCGCCGCCGGTGTTGCCGTTGCCGCCGTTGCCGCCGTTGCCGCCGGTGGCCGTGGCATTGCCGGCACCGCCGTTGCCGCCGTTGCCGGCGGTGCCTGCTACGCCTCCGGTTCCGCCGTTGCCGCTGGCTCCCGCGGTCCCGGACGCGGCGGTGCCGCCCGTCCCGCCGTTGCCGCCGGTTCCGCCCGCCCCGCCGTCAGCGCCGTTGCCGCCGGTGCCGCTGCCGATCTCCAGGGCGTGCCGAGCCGAGCCGTCGCCGCCGTTGCCGCCGGTGCCGCCGTTGCCGCCAGTGCCGCCGTTGCCTCCGGTGCCGCCGTTTCCGGCGGTGGCGCCGCCGAGGCCGCCGTTGCCGCCGTTGC
>CAZEMS010000037.1:0-41993 GCA_964513475.1 uncultured Mycobacterium sp.
ATGGGCGTCAAGCCGCCGGAGCCAAAGCAGGTTCTGGCTCCAGGTGACCTGCTGCGGCTGCAGGACGTCGCTGCCAACACCTTCGTTCACCACGCGCTGGTCGACTATGTGGTCCGCATCGTGACCGCGACCCGGCAGCCGGAGAAGTTCGGCATGCCCGACGCCAAGGCCTGGATTGCCTACGGAGCCTCGCCACGCGCATCGCTCGGCATCATCGCTGCAGCGCGGGCGCTGGCACTGGTGCGCGGCCGCGACTACGTCGTTCCCCAGGACGTCGTCGAGGTCATCCCCGACGTGCTGCGCCACCGCCTGGTGCTGACCTACGATGCGCTGGCCGATGAGATCTCGTCGGAGACCGTGATCAACCGCATCCTGCAGACCGTTGCCTTACCGCAGGTGAACGCAGTTCAGCAGCAAGGGCATTCGGCCCCGCCGATGCCCGCCCCGGCGGCTGCGGCCAGCGGTCGGTGAGTCAGGGCAAAGGGCTCTCGGTCGATCTGCCGTCGCTGCGGCGCGGACAGATTCGCGACCCCGAGTTGTCGGCGGCGCTGCGCAAACTCGAATTGACGGTGCGGCGAAAGCTCGACGGCGTATTGCACGGCGACCACCTGGGCCTCATTCCAGGGCCGGGTTCCGAACCGGGCGAGTCGCGCACTTACCAGCCCGGCGACGACGTGCGCCGGATGGATTGGTCGGTCACCGCCCGTACGACCATCCCGCATGTGCGGCAGATGATCGCCGACCGTGAGTTGGAGACCTGGCTGGTGGTCGACATGTCAGCGAGCCTGGACTTCGGCACCGCTGCCTGCGAGAAACGGGACCTGGCGGTGGCTGCGGCCGCCGCCATCACCTTCCTCAACAGCGGTGGTGGCAACCGGATCGGAGCGGTGATCGCCAACGGGGACACCGTGCGGCGGGTGCCGGCACTGTCGGGCCGCATTCATGAGCAGGAGCTGCTGCGGACCATCGCCACGATGCCGCAGGCTCCGGTCGGGATTCGCGGCGACCTGGCCGCGGCCATCGACTCGCTGCGGCGCCCGGAGCGCCGTCGCGGGATGGCGGTGATCATCAGTGACTTCCTCGGGCCGATCAACTGGATGCGTCCGTTGAGGGCCATCTCCGGGCGCCATGAGGTGCTCGGCATCGAGGTGCTCGACCCGCGCGACATCGAACTTCCCGAGGTCGGCGACGTCGTCCTGCAGGACCCCGAGACCGGGGTCACCCGCGAGTTCACCGTCGATGAGAGGTTGCGCACCGATTTCGAGCGGGCCGCCGCCGGGCACCGCGCCGAAGTGGCCCGAACCCTGCGGCGCTGCGACGCGCCGTTGCTGACGCTGCGCACCGACCGGGACTGGATCGCCGATGTGGTCCGGTTCGTCGCCAACCGACGTCGCGGGGCGATGGCCGGGCGGTGAGCAGATGACATTGCCGTTGCTCGGTCCGATGACCCTGTCGGGTTTCAAGCACCCGTGGTTCTTCCTGTTCCTCGTCGTGGTGGCCGGAATCGTCGGACTCTACGTCGTCGTCCAGATAGCCCGGCAGAAGCGAATGCTGCGCTTCGCCAACATGGAGCTGCTGGAAAGCGTTGCGCCGAAACAGCCCAGCCGGTGGCGACACCTGTCAGCGGTGCTGCTGACCCTGGCGCTGGTGCTGCTGACCATCGCGATGGCCGGCCCGACCCACGACGTTCGGATTCCGCGTAACCGGGCCGTTGTCATGCTCGTCATCGACGTCTCGCAGTCGATGCGGGCCACCGACGTGGAGCCCAATCGGTTGGTTGCCGCACAGGAGGCCGCCAAGCAGTTCGCCGATGAACTCACGCCCGGCATCAACCTCGGGCTGATCTCCTACGCCGGTACCGCCACCGTTCTGGTGTCGCCGACTACTAACCGTGAGGCCACCAAGAACGCGATCGACAAACTGCAGCTGGCCGACCGCACGGCCACCGGCGAGGGTATCTTCACCGCGCTGCAGGCGATCGCCACGGTGGGGGCGGTGATCGGTGGCGGTGACGAACCACCGCCGGCCCGCATCGTGCTGCTCTCTGACGGCAAGGAGACGGTGCCGTCGAATCCGGACAACCCGAAGGGTGCGTTCACCGCTGCCCGCACCGCCAAGGACCAGGGCGTGCCGATCTCGACCATCTCGTTCGGCACCCCGTACGGCTACGTCGAGATCAACGAGCAGCGTCAGCCGGTCCCCGTCGACGACGAGATGCTCGACAAGATCGCCGAGCTCTCCGGCGGCGAGGCCTTCAATGCGGCCAGCCTCGAGCAGCTCAACCAGGTGTACTCCGATCTGCAGCAGCAGATCGGCTACGAGACCATCAAGGGCGACGCGAGTGTGGGTTGGCTGCGGCTCGGCGCTGTGGCCCTGGCGCTGTCGGCGCTGGCTGCGCTGCTGCTCAACCGCCGCCTCCCCGGCTAACCACTACTTCGCCCAAACCAACGATTCGGCGAAGAAGTGCGAGTAGATCGATGCAGAACGTCGATTTCGGGCAAGCGTGGGCGAGGCGATAAGTTGGCGGTCATGACCGAAACCGGTGTTGCTGATCCGGCCGGCGACAACGCCGCCGTACGACCTAGCTTCGTTTCGCGCTCGGTGCTGGTCACCGGCGGCAATCGGGGTATCGGCCTGGCGATTGCCCGCCGGCTCGCCGCCGATGGGCACAAGGTCGCGGTGACGCATCGTGGTTCCGGTTCCCCTGACGAGGGCCTGTACGCGGTCGAGTGTGACGTCACCGACAACTCGGCCGTCGACCGCGCTTTCAAGGAGGTCGAGGAACACCAGGGGCCGGTCGAGGTGCTGGTGTCCAATGCCGGTGTCGCCGCCGACGCATTCCTCATGCGGATGACCGAGGAGAAGTTCGAGAAGGTCATCGACGCGAACCTCACCGGGGCGTTCCGGGTGGCCCAGCGGGCATCGCGCAGCATGCAGCGCAAGCGGTTCGGCCGGATGATCTTCGTGGGCTCGGTCTCTGGCACCTGGGGCATCGGCAATCAGGCCAACTACGCGGCCTCCAAGGCCGGACTGATCGGCATGGCCCGCTCCATCGCCCGGGAGCTGTCGAAAGCCGGCGTCACGGCCAACGTCGTCGCCCCGGGGTACATCGACACCGACATGACTCGTGCCCTGGACGAGCGGATTCAGGCTGGTGCATTGGACTTCATCCCAGCTAAACGAGTCGGAACCGCCGAGGAGGTGGCCGGGGCGGTCAGCTTCCTGGCATCTGAGGACGCGGGTTACATTTCCGGTGCGGTCATCCCGGTCGACGGCGGCATGGGCATGGGTCACTAGAAGACGGCCCCTAGAAGACCCCTAGAAGACCCACTAGAAGAGAAGGACTTACATGGCAGGGTTTCTCGAAGGCAAGCGCATCCTCGTCACGGGGATCATCACCGACTCGTCGATCGCCTTCCACATCGCTCGGGTGGCCCAGGAACAAGGCGCCGATGTGGTGCTCACCGGATTCGATCGGATGCGACTGATTCAGCGCATCGTCGACCGATTGCCGGCCCCGGCGCCGCTGCTGGAGCTCGACGTGCAGAACGATGAGCATCTGGCGACGCTGGCCGAGCGAGTGGTCGAGGTGATCGGCGAGGGCAACAAGCTCGACGGCGTGGTGCACTCGATCGGCTACATGCCTCCGAGCGGAATGGGTATCAACCCGTTCTTCGACGCGCCGTATGAGGACGTCGCCAAGGGCATCCATATCTCGGCGTATTCCTATGCCTCGCTGGCCAAGGCGGTGCTGCCGATCATGAATCGCGGCGGCGGAATCGTCGGCATGGACTTCGACCCGACCCGCGCGATGCCGGCCTACAACTGGATGACCGTGGCCAAGAGCGCCCTGGAATCGGTCAACCGATTCGTGGCACGCGAAGCCGGAAAGTTCGGCGTCCGCTCGAATCTCGTTGCAGCAGGACCTATCCGAACGCTCGCGATGAGCGCTATCGTTGGCGGCGCGCTCGGCGACGAGGCGGGCGACCAGATCAAGTTGCTCGAAGAGGGTTGGGACCAGCGAGCGCCGCTGGGCTGGGACATGAAGGATGCGACGCCGGTTGCACGTACGGTCCTGGCGCTGACCTCCGACTGGCTGCCGGCTACCACTGGCACGGTGATCTACGCCGACGGCGGCGCGTGTACGCAGTTGCTCTGACGGCGCGCCGTGGACCACGAAATGGACTTTGACGCTGTCCTGCTGCTGTCTTTCGGCGGTCCGGAAGGTCCCGAACAGGTACGGCCGTTCCTGGAGAACGTCACCCGCGGCCGCAACATCCCACCGGAGCGTCTCGATGAGGTGGCCGAACACTACCTGCACTTCGACGGTGTTTCGCCGATCAACGGCATCAACCGGGCGCTGATCGCCGAGTTGAACTCAGAATTGGCCGAACGCGGCCTGGATGTGCCCGTCTATTTCGGGAACCGCAACTGGAATCCATATGTTGAGGACGCAGTTATCGCTATGCGGGACAACGGTATTCGCAAGGCCGCGGTATTCACCACATCGGCCTGGGGCGGGTACTCCAGCTGCACGCAGTACGCCGAAGACATCGCACGGGGACGTCGGGCTGCCGGAGCAGGGGCCCCCGAACTGGTAAAGATGCGCCAGTACTTCGATCATCCGCTGCTGGTGACGATGTTCGCCGATGCGATCGGCGCCGCGGCCCGGACACTGCCGACAGACGTCCGGGATCACGCCCGGCTGGTATTCACCGCGCACTCGATCCCCAGCGCCGCCGACGAACGTCACGGTCCGCGCCTCTACAGTCGCCAGGTCGGTTACGCGACACGACTGGTCGCCGCGGCAGCAGGCTACCGCGGGCGCGGCTATGACCAGGTGTGGCAGTCGAGGTCGGGTCCGGCTCAGATCCCGTGGCTGGAACCCGATATCGCCGACCATCTCGCCGCGCTGGCCGCCGGTGGCACCAGGGCCGTCATCATCTGCCCGATCGGCTTTGTGGCCGATCACATCGAAGTGGTTTGGGACCTCGACAGCGAGCTGCGCGAGCAGGCCGAGGCCGCCGGTATCGCCTTCGCCCGCGCGTCGACACCTAACGCCGACCGCCGGTTTGCGAAGCTGGCGGCCGATCTCATCGATGAGTTGCGATTCGGCCTCGAACCCGCACGGGCAAGCGCGCCCGATCCGGTGCCTGGGTGCGGTTATGGCGTGAACGGCACGGCGTGCGCTTCGTCGCCGCGGTGTGTGGCGGCTACCGAACCCATGCCGACTGCAGGATCGCGCTGACGGCCGCGATCCGTGCCGAGCGCACGACACCGACCAGCGGACGCAACGCGTCGTTCGCGATCTGCAGTTCCGACGACGACTGCAAACCGATCGGCATCAGCCCCGAACTGACGGTGATGATCGCGTCGACGTGAGCGGCATTCTCCAGCACCCGCAAGGCCCGGGTGGGCGCGTGATGGGGGACAGGGTGTTGGTGCCCGGCCTCCAAGAGCTGTTCGACGAGGCCGCGCGGATCTTCGATGTCGGATCCCCGAGCGCCCGCGCGCAGGGTACCGAGTGCGTCGGCAGCCGACCGGACCGCCGAGCGCAGCCCGTACTCAGCGTCACCGAGTTCTGCCCGCTCCGCCGCCGGGGCGGCCGGCACCGAATACACCGTCCAGGACAGTGCGGTCACCTCAGGGCCGTACTGGGATTCGTCCTCGCCGGTGGACTCTCCGGTGTCGAACTCGAAGTCCGGAACCAGTCCCACGGCGTCGGACCGCCCGGCGGAGCCGGCGATGACCAGCGCCTCACCGGCGGTCACGGCGTCACGCTGGAACTGGGTGCCCGGTGGCAGTCCCCGTACGTCGCCCGGCACCGGCAGCACGACCGCGACGGCGGGAGCGCAGCAGTCGCGGCCGGCCGCAGCGCGAACCGTCTGCAGCAGCGAGACCGCGCCGGCATGGGTGAGATCCGGCCATGACAGCCCGGTGCGGCCGGCCGCCACCGAGTCATAGGCGGTGGCGGAATGCTTTGGCGCCCAGAAGGACAGCGCATCCAGAACATCGTCGGGCGCGGCGGCTCCGGCGAGCCAGGCATTCGCCCACACCGCCAGGGACACACTGGGGCACCACATGGGCTCGCAGTGTAGTAGTTAGCTGCTCGACAGGTCGGCCACGCGATAGGCTGGTGCCATGCCTGTCCCGCTGATCTGGCTGATTCTGGCGTTGGGGCTTGCTGGCGCCGAGGCGCTGACCGGCGATCTGTTCCTGTTGATGCTCAGCGGCGGCGCGCTGGCGGCCGCTGGTTCGAGTTTGCTCACGGGCTGGCCGATCTGGGCCGACGGGGCGGTTTTCCTGGTCGTTTCGGTCCTGCTGCTGGTGCTGGTACGGCCGGCGTTGCGCCGGCGCTTCGCCACCGGCAAGGGCCTGCCTGAACCGGCCAAGGCGCTGGAGGGCAAGGGCGCTCTGGTGCTGGGCCGGGTGGCGCGCCACGAAGGCCAGGTGAAGCTCGCCGGTGAAGTGTGGACGGCGCGGCCGCTGAACGACAACGATGTCTACGAACCGGGGGACCAGGTCACCGTCATGAGTATCGACGGTGCTACCGCGGTCGTCTGGAAGACCCCCTAACCAGGAGGAATCCATCATGGACGGCGCCTACGCAGGCCTGGTCTTTCTCATCGTGCTGGTGGTGTTCGCCGCGATCATCGTGGCCAAGGCCGTCGCGCTCATCCCGCAAGCTGAGGCCGCGGTGATCGAGCGGCTCGGCCGGTACAGCAAGACGGTGTCGGGGCAGCTGACCCTGCTGCTGCCCTTCATCGACAAGATCCGGGCCCGGGTGGATCTGCGGGAGCGAGTGGTGTCCTTCCCGCCGCAGCCGGTCATCACCGAGGACAACCTGACGGTTCAGATCGACACCGTTGTCTACTTCCAGGTGACCAACCCGCAGGCCGCCGTCTATCAGATCAGCAACTACATCGTCGGTGTCGAGCAGCTGACGACGACGACATTGCGCAACCTGGTCGGCGGCATGACACTGGAGCAGACGCTGACATCCCGCGACCAGATCAACACGGCGCTGCGCGGAGTGCTGGACGAGGCCACCAACCGCTGGGGACTGCGAGTCGCGCGGGTGGAGTTGCGCAGCATCGACCCACCACCGTCCATCCAGGACTCCATGGAGAAGCAGATGCGCGCCGACCGCGAGAAGCGCGCGATGATCCTCACCGCCGAGGGGCACCGGGAATCGGCGATCAAGCAGGCCGAGGGCGACAAGCAGGCGCAGATCCTGGCCGCCGAGGGAGCAAAGCAGGCCGCAATCCTGGCCGCCGAGGCCGATCGGCAGTCGCGGATGCTGCGCGCCCAGGGTGAGCGGGCAGCGCAGTACCTGCAGGCCCAAGGCGAAGCGAAGGCGATCGAGAAAACGTTCGCGGCGATCAAGGCCGGCCGGCCAACGCCCGAAATGCTGGCCTACCAGTACCTGCAAACCCTGCCCGAGATCGCCAGGGGCGAGGCCAACAAGGTCTGGCTGGTGCCCAGCGACTTCGGCGAGGCATTGCAGGGCTTCACCAAGATGCTCGGCGCACCCGGATCGGACGGGGTGTTCCGTTTCCAACCCACGCCTGTCGACGAAGACCTGCCGAAACCGGAGGACGACTCCGAGGAGGTCGCCGACTGGTTCGAGACCCGCACTGACCCAGCCATCGCCAAGGCCGTCGCCCGGGCCGAGGCCGAGGCGCGCGCTCCGGTCCCCGGAGCGCTGGGCATGTCGCCCCCCGCATCCGCCCCGCAGATCGCTCCTGCCCAGGCTGGCGAGGCCGAAGGTCCGCCAGCATGACCAGCACCAGAACCTACGTGACACTCGCGGTGTTCCAGGCCGGCGACGCCGTTGCCTGCGCGATTCCGTTGCCGGTGCTGACGAAGGTGTTGGACGACCTGCGCGTGCCGCTCGAGGTGCGACCGGTGCTGCCAATCGTCAAGGCAGCGTCGGTCATGGGCCTGTTGTCGGTGACCCGGTTCCCTGCCCTGGCTCGGCTGACCACTGCGCTGTTGACGGTCTACTTCGTGCTAGCAGTCGGAGCTCATGTGCGGGTGCGGGACCGGTGGTTCAAAGCGATCCCGGCCGCGTCGTTCCTGGCGACATATGCGGTGCTGACGGTGCAGGGACCGCCGGTCAGCCGCCGGTAACCGCGGGCGCGGGATCAACAGTAGGTTCAGCGGGCCGGCTGCGGTGCCTGCGGACCTCGTAGACCAGGCCGCACGCGCCGAGGCTGGCGGTGCACAGCGACACAAGGAACAACGACGGGCTGATATTGCCGGTCAGGGCATCGCCGAGGATGACCACGGCCGCCGTGCCGGGCATCAGACCGGCGAAAGTCGCCAGGGTGTAGGGCAGCACCCGCACCGCCGACGCGCCGGCGGCGTAGTTGAGCACCGAGAACGGCACGGCCGGGATCAACCGCATCGACATGACCGCCGGCCAACCGCGCTGCCGTAGCCGGGCGTCCAATGCCTCTACCCGCGGATGGACGGTCAATCGACTCAGCTGGAGACCGGCCGCCCGTACCAGCAGCAGCGCCCCCACCGCGCTGACCGTGCTGGCCACCACGGCCAGCGGAACGCCCAGGACCGGGCCGAACAGCAGCCCGGCCGAAAGCGTGAAGGCTGTGCGTGGGAAGGGAAAAATGGTCACCACGATATGGGTGGCCAGAAACGCCAGCGGGAACCACGGACCGACCGAGGTGGCCCAGTCGCGCAGCTGCACCGCAGTCGGCAACGGGACCAGAACGGCGACTGCGACGAGGATCACAACCAGGGCCGGGATGGCGACGAGTCGACGGCGCGGAACCTGGGCCACCGTGAGCATCACCGCAGCACGCACCGCGCGCACTGCGCTGACGACGGATTTCACGGTTGTCCAGGGTACGGGCTGCTGGTGAACGATTCCTGTCTGCGGTGTGGCGGATCTGCAGACCGGCGACGGCTGACCGGACCACCATCAATTAGCCTGAGGGCACGTGGGCCAGTCACCTGCCGCACGAACAGGAGATGCCGGGGTGTCCTTGCAGGGATCCAGTGCAGTCGAATCAGACCGGGACCGGTGGCGATCCGCGGTAGCAGCGGTCCTGGCCAAGAGCACCGGGTGCGACCCCGCGGACCAGCCAGACGAACCGGAGCGGCTGCTGGATTCGCCCAGCTATGAAGGTTTCCCGATCCGGCCCCTCTACACCAGCCTCGATGAGCTGCCCGAACCGCCGTTGCCCGGCCAGTGGCCATTCGTGCGCGGCGGCGATGCGCTTCGGGACGTCAAGACCGGCTGGCGGGTCGCCGAGGCTTTCCCGGCCGGGGTTTCGGCGGCTGCCGACGTCAACGGAGCGATCCTGGTGGGGCTGACCGAAGGAGTCAGCGCCCTGGTCTTGCGCGTCGGGCCCGACGGCACTGCGTCCGCCGACCTCGATCGTGTGCTCGACGGGGTGTTCCTCGAGCTGGTTCCGGTGGTATTCGACGCCGGTGCCGACTACGCCGCCGCCGCCGATGCGCTGCTGGACCGGCTGACCAAGCTCGACGGCGATCAACGCTCGCGGCTTTCGGTGGACCTCGGTGCGGACCCACTCACTGCGCCGCTGAGTCTTCGGCCGGCGCCGGATATCGACCAGGTCATCGGCACTGCGGCGAAGGTCGCCGAATTCGACGGCCGGGTGCGGACGGTCACCGTGGACGGTCCTGCCTTCCACAACCTGGGCGCCAGCGCGTCCTGGGAGCTCGCCGGCAGTGTCGCCGCTGCCGTGGCCTACCTGCGACTGTTCGGCGACGGATCGGTGCCCGTATCAGACGCGTTGCAACAGATCAGCTTCCGCTTCGCCGCTGACGACGACCAGTTCATGACCATTGCCAAGTTGCGGGCGGCGCGCCGGCTGTGGGCTCGCGTGGCAGAGGTGGTCGGGGAGCCGGATTCGGGCGCAGCTGTCGTGCATGCCGTGACGTCGGTGCCGATGATGACGCAGCGCGATCCTTGGGTGAACATGCTGCGCAGCACCGTTGCTGCCTTCTCCGCGGGTGTCGGTGGCGCGGATACCGTGCTGGTGCATCCATTCGACGTGGCCATCCCGGATGGTCTGCCCGGAACCTCGGCCGGCTTCTCCCGGCGCATCGCGCGAAACACCCAACTCCTGCTACTCGAAGAGTCCCACGTCGGCCGCGTGCTCGACCCGGCCGGGGGGTCGTGGTTCGTCGAGAAACTCACCGAACAGCTGGCCGAGCAGGCATGGAAGCTGTTTCAGGACATTGAATCCCGCGGTGGTTTCATCGAGTCTCGCGATTTCGTCACCGGCGCGATCAGCGAGATCGCCGATCGACGGGTCGCCGACGTCGCGCACCGGCGAACCGCCATCACCGGCGTCAACGAGTATCCCGATATCGGCGAACCGCCGCTGCCCACAGGTGACCTCTCAGCGACGGCGACAACGACGACATTGAGGTACGCGGCGGGGTTTGAAGAGCTGCGTGACCGTTCGGATGCCTATCTGCGGCAGACCGGGTCACGACCGAAGGTTGCATTGCTCCCGCTGGGGCCACTGGCTGAGCACAACAGCCGCGTGACGTTCGCAACGAACCTGCTCGCATCCGGTGGCATCGAGGCTGTCAACCCCGGCACCGTCGACGCAGCGACGGTCGCACAGGCGGTTTCGAACCCGAACCTGCCGGTCGCGGTCATCTGCGGGACCGATACCCGATATGGAACGGAGCTGTCAGCGGTGGTCGAATCCGCACGCGCCGTCGGAGTGCAGCACATCTTGCTGTCGGGACCGCAGAAGGACGGAGCGGATATCGCGCACCGGCCCGACGAGTATCTGACCGACAAGATCGACGCGGTCGAAACGCTGTCCAATCTGCTCACCCGATTGGGGGCATGAGGTGACGGCCACAACAACGATCGGCAGCTTCGCCGACATCCCACTGGGCACCCCGAGTGGGTTCCAGGAGGTGACCGGAGCCGCTGTGGCCAAGCACATCGCTGCGGCAGCCGCGGCTCACGGCTATCAGCCGGAGCAGCTGGAATGGGATACGCCAGAGGCGATTTCGGTCAAGCCTGTGTACACGGCCATCGATCGTGCGGAAGCGGCTGCCGCCGGCTACCCGCTGCACAGCTTTCCCGGTACCGCACCGTATATCCGCGGGCCGTATCCGACGATGTACGTGAACCAGCCGTGGACCATCCGCCAGTACGCCGGGTTCTCCACCGCCGCAGAGTCCAATGCGTTCTACCGGCGCAACTTGGCCGCTGGTCAGAAGGGCCTGTCCGTGGCCTTCGACCTCGCCACCCACCGGGGCTACGATTCCGACCATCCCCGGGTGCAGGGTGATGTCGGGATGGCCGGTGTGGCAATAGATTCCATTCTCGATATGCGCCAACTCTTCGACGGGATCGACCTGTCGGCAGTGTCGGTGTCGATGACCATGAACGGAGCAGTTCTGCCGATCCTGGCGCTCTACGTGGTGGCCGCCGAGGAACAGGGGATCCCGCCGGAGAAGCTGGCCGGGACCATCCAGAACGACATCCTCAAAGAGTTCATGGTCCGCAACACCTACATCTACCCGCCGAAGCCCTCGATGCGCATCATCTCGGACATCTTCGGCTACACCAGCGCCAGGATGCCCAAGTTCAATTCGATCTCGATCTCTGGCTATCACATCCAAGAAGCCGGTGCGACAGCGGATCTCGAGCTGGCATACACGCTGGCCGACGGTGTCGAGTACATCAAGGCGGGCCTGGAAGCCGGGCTTGACATCGACAGATTCGCGCCACGGTTGTCCTTTTTCTGGGGCATCGGGATGAACTTCTTCATGGAGGTCGCCAAGCTGAGGGCCGGTCGACTGCTCTGGAGCGAGCTGGTCGCGGAGTTCGCTCCGAAGAATCCGAGATCGTTGTCGCTGCGCACGCATTCGCAGACCTCCGGGTGGTCACTGACGGCGCAGGACCCGTTCAACAATGTCGCCCGCACCTGTATCGAAGCGATGGCGGCCACCCAGGGCCACACCCAGTCGTTGCACACCAACGCGCTTGATGAGGCGTTGGCGCTGCCGACGGACTTCTCTGCCCGCATCGCCCGCAACACCCAGTTGCTTTTGCAGCAAGAATCTGGAACCACCCGCCCGATCGACCCCTGGGGAGGTTCGTACTACCTGGAGTGGTTGACTCACCGGCTCGCCGAGCGGGCCCGCGCCCACATCGGTGAGGTGGCCGAGCACGGAGGGATGGCCCAGGCGATCAGCAACGGGATCCCGAAGCTGCGCATCGAGGAGGCCGCCGCGCGTACGCAGGCTCGCATCGACTCGGGTCAGCAACCCGTCATCGGGGTGAACAAGTACCAGGTCGATGACGACCGCGAGATCGAGGTGCTCAAGGTCGAGAACAGCCGGGTGCGCGCCGAACAGCTCGACAAACTGCAGCGGCTGCGCGCCGACCGGGACCAGACCGCCGTGAACGCCGCGCTGGCTGCGCTCACCAACGCAGCTGAGGCCGGGGGTGGCTCCGTGGGCCTGGACGGCAACCTGCTGGCGTTGGCCATCGACGCCGCCAGGGCCAAGGCCACGGTGGGGGAGATCTCCGAGGCCCTCGAGAAGGTCTGGGGCCGCCACGTGGCCGAGATCCGTACCATCTCGGGCGTCTACCGCGACGAAGTGGGAAAGGTCAGCAACATCGCCAGCGCGACCGAGCTAGTGGAGAGATTCGCCGAGGCCGATGGCCGCCGGCCCCGGATTCTGGTTGCCAAGATGGGACAGGACGGGCATGACCGTGGTCAAAAGGTCATTGCCACCGCGTTCGCCGACATCGGTTTCGACGTCGACGTCGGCTCGCTGTTCTCCACGCCCGACGAGGTCGCCAGACAGGCCGCCGACAACGACGTTCATGTGGTCGGGGTCTCTTCGCTGGCGGCCGGGCACTTGACGCTGGTTCCGGCGCTGCGTGATGCGCTTGCCGAGGTCGGTCGCCCCGACATCATGATCGTCGTCGGCGGAGTCATCCCGCCGGGCGACTTCGACGAGTTGCACCGGGCCGGAGCGGCCGCGATCTTCCCGCCCGGCACGGTGATTGCCGAAGCAGCGGTCGACCTGTTGGGCAAGCTCGCCGAGCGGTTGGGGTATGACCTGAATTGACTGGCCCGAGTTGAGTCAACCGGTTTCGGAACTGGCGGGCGCGGTTCGCAACGGCGATCGCGCAGCGTTGGCCAAGGCGATCACCCTCGTCGAATCGACCAGGGCTGATCATCGTGATCAGGCACAGCAGCTACTACTGGCGCTGATGCCGGATGCCGGACGCGCCATGCACGTGGGCATCACGGGTCTTCCCGGAGTGGGCAAGTCCACCGCCATCGAGGCGCTCGGGATGTACCTGATCGACCGCGGCCACCGGGTTGCGGTGCTGGCAGTGGACCCGTCCTCGACGCGCACCGGCGGATCAATCCTGGGGGACAAGACCCGGATGGCGCGGTTGGCGGTGCACACCGAGGCCTATGTCCGGCCGTCACCCACCTCGGGAACTCTGGGTGGGGTCGCCAGGGCCACCCGGGAAACGATCGTGTTGCTGGAAGCCGCCGGGTTCGACGTGGTCCTGGTCGAGACCGTCGGCGTCGGCCAGTCCGAGGTGACTGTTGCCAACATGGTCGACACGTTCGTGTTCCTGACCCTGGCCCGCACCGGAGACCAGCTTCAGGGCATCAAGAAGGGCGTGCTGGAACTGGCCGACATCGTGGTGGTGAACAAGGCAGACGGCGACCACGCGGTGGAGGCCAAGGTGGCCGCGCGCGAACTGTCGGCCGCGATCCGGCTGATCTACCCACCCGACGTGCTCTGGCGGCCGCCGGTGCTGACGATGAGTGCGCTCGAGGGCAGCGGGCTGGATGCGCTGTGGGAGACGGTGCTCAGACACCGTCGATTGCTCACCGAGGCAGGGGAATTCGACGCCCGACGGCGGTCCCAACAGATCGAGTGGACGTGGTCGATGGTCCGCGACGCGGTGCTGGACCGGGTGCTTTCCCATCCGGTTGTGCGCAGGATCCGGGCTGACGTGGAGCGCCAGGTACGCGACGGCGAATTGACGCCTGCGCTTGCTGCCGAGCGCATTCTCAAGGCCGCAGACGGCGTCGATGGTGGCTGACTTAACAAAAAGGTAACGTTCACTTTCTTTGCCGGGGTTCCAGGTAAATTGGACCACTGTGACGCAGGTTACAAACCGGGATCGCAACGACGCGCTCCCGCACGGCGTGCAAGGGGTCGCCGACCCCCAGTTCGCCTGCACCCTGCGCGGATTCTCCCGGCTCTTCCCGGGCCCACGGTTCGGCGGCGGAGCGCTGTCGGTATACCTGCACGGCGAACCGGTGGTGGATGTCTGGACCGGGTGGACGGACCGGCGCGGTAAGCAGCACTGGACTGCTGACAGCGGAGCCATGGTCTTCTCCGTCACCAAGGGCATGTCCTCCACCGTCATCCATCGGCTGGCCGATCGCGGGCTGCTCGACTACGACCACCCGGTCGCGGAGTTCTGGCCCGAGTTCGGCGCCAACGGCAAAGAACGCATCACCGTGCGCGACGTGATGCGCCACACCGCCGGCCTGTCCCATCTGAACGGTGTCAGCAAAGCTGACCTGCTTGACCATCGGGTGATGGAAGAGCGCATCGCGGCCGCGCCGGTCAGCAGGACGCTCTACGGCAAACAGGCGTATCACGCGCTGACCTATGGCTGGCTGATGTCGGGATTGGCGCGCGCGGTGACCGGTCGGGGCATGCGCGACCTGATCCGCACGGAGCTCGCCGAACCGCTGAACACCGACGGGCTGCATCTGGGCCGGCCGCCGCTGAGCTCGCCGACCCGAGCAGCGCAGATCCTCTGTCCGCAGAACAGGGTCATCAACCCGCTGTTCAATCTGGTCGCTCCGAAGGTGGCGGCGATGGACTACTCGGCCGGGTTTGGCGCCTTGTACTTCCCGGGCATGAAGTCGGTGGTCCAGGGCGACACTCCGTTCCTCGACGCCGAGATCCCGTCGGCGAACGGGGTCACCACCGCCCGCGGACTGGCCAAGATGTACGGAGCGATCGCAAACGGTGGTCTCATCGAGGGCGCCCGGTTCCTGTCCGAGGACCTGGTGGCCCGCCTGACCGGCCGAACCAACTACTGGCCAGACCGCAACCTGTTCATTCCGTTGTCCTTCCATCTCGGCTACCACTCCGTGCCGGTACCGGGGGTGATGCCCGGATTCGGGCATGCCGGCCTGGGGGGCTCGGTGGGGTGGGCCGACCCGGCGTCCGGCCTGGCATTCGGTTTCGTGCACAACCGGTTGCTGACACCGATGCTCCTGGACCAGATCGCTTTCGCCGGACTGCACGCACTGATCCGCCGCGATGCCGACCGCGCTCGCAAACGCGGTTACCGGATCGTGCCTCATCTCGGCGCCCCGTTCGACGTGCCGCGTCCCGTCGCGGGCTGACTTCGCCGCGCGGCCGGCGAGCAAGTCGGTTTGCGTGGTGAGAGTAGAATGCCGACTAAAATCAATGCAGCGGCGTCGATCCGGCCATCACCGGGGAGCCTTCGGAAGAACAGCCGCGGGACCGTCACCCGGGCTCAGTAGAACCGAACGGGCGGGGCCCGTCACAGCCCGAAGTGAGCGGCACACGGTGTGTGCAAGCGGGGTGGTACCGCGGCGCTCGCGCACCGCGCGGCGTCGTCCCCGTGCCTGATACTTGGCACAGGAGACGACGCACGCGTGACGACCTACCCCAAGCCGCCCGCCGGATCACCCGACTTCCCCGCCCTGGAAGTTGAGGTCCTGGAGTACTGGGACGCCGACGACACCTTTCGTGCCAGTGTCACCGGCCGCGACGACTCCGAAGAATTCGTGTTCTACGACGGTCCGCCGTTCGCCAACGGGCTGCCGCACTACGGCCACCTGCTCACCGGTTACGTCAAGGACGTCGTGCCGAGATACCGCACCATGCGGGGCTACAAGGTCGAGCGGCGTTTCGGCTGGGACACCCACGGCCTTCCCGCCGAACTCGAAGTCCAGCGGCAGCTCGGCATCACCGACAAGGCGCAGATTGAAGCGATGGGCATCGAGAAGTTCAACGACGCCTGCCGGGATTCCGTGCTGAAGTACACCAGCGAGTGGCAGGCGTACGTTACCCGGCAGGCTCGCTGGGTCGATTTCGACAACGACTACAAGACGCTGGATCTCGGCTACATGGAGTCGGTGATCTGGGCCTTCAAGCAGCTCTGGGAGAAGGGCCTGGCCTACGAGGGCAATCGGGTGCTGCCCTACTGCTGGAACGACGAGACGCCGTTGTCCAGTCACGAACTGCGGATGGATGACGACGTCTACCAGAGCCGTCAGGATCCGGCGATCACCGTCGGCTTCCGGGTCACCGACGGCGAACTGCAGGGCAGCCACCTGCTGGTCTGGACCACAACCCCCTGGACGCTGCCGTCCAACCAGGCGGTGGCAGTGAACCCGGACGTCACCTACGTCCGGGTGCAGGGCCCCGATGGCCGCGACTATGTGCTCGCCGAGGCTCGTTTGGGCGCCTATGCCCGGGAGTTCGGTGAGCAGCCCGAAGTGTTGGCGACCTACACCGGACGGGATCTGCTCGGCCTGAGCTACCTGCCGCCGTTCGGGTACTTCATGGATTCGCCCGGCTCCTTCCGAGTGCTGCCGGCCGAGTTCGTCAGCACCGACGACGGCACCGGCATCGTCCACATGTCGCCCGCCTACGGCGAGGACGACATGGCCACCGCGCAGGTGGCCGGCATCGCGGCGGTCACCCCCGTCGACTCCACCGGTCGATTCGACGATTCCGTGCCCGACTACGCAGGTCAGCACGTCTTCGACGCGAACCCGCAGATCATCCGGGACCTGAAGAACCGCAGCGGCCCCGCCGCGCAGAACGGTGCGGTGCTGCTGCGCCACGAAACCTACGAGCACTCCTACCCGCACTGCTGGCGGTGCCGCAATCCGCTGATCTACCGGGCGGTTTCCTCGTGGTTCGTCCGCGTCACCGACTTCCGGGACCGCATGGTCGAGCTCAACCGGCAGATCACCTGGTACCCGGAGTACGTCAAGGACGGTCAGTTCGGCAACTGGCTGGCCGGTGCTCGGGACTGGTCGATCTCCCGAAACCGTTACTGGGGCACCCCGATCCCGGTGTGGAAGTCCGACGATCCGGCGTATCCACGCATCGACGTGTACGGGAGCCTCGACGAGTTGGAGCGTGACTTCGGGGTCCGCCCGGACAACCTGCACCGGCCCTACATCGACGAGCTGACCCGTGCCAACCCCGACGACCCCACCGGTCGCTCGACGATGCGCCGTATCCCGGATGTGCTCGATGTGTGGTTCGACTCCGGCTCTATGCCGTTCGCGCAGGTGCACTACCCGTTCGAGAACCAGAAATGGTTCGACGGAGTCAGCGATGACGGTTCCGGCGGCGAAGGTCCGGGGCATGCCGTCGATGCGCATTTCCCAGGGGACTTCATCGTCGAGTACATCGGCCAGACCCGCGGCTGGTTCTACACGCTGCACGTACTGGCCACCGCCCTGTTCGACCGGCCGGCCTTCAAAACGTGTGTAGCGCACGGCATTGTGCTGGGCAACGACGGCCAGAAGATGAGTAAGTCGCTGCGCAACTATCCGGACGTGACCGAGGTGTTCGACCGCGACGGCTCGGATGCGATGCGCTGGTTCCTGATGGCGTCACCGATCCTGCGCGGCGGCAACCTGATCGTGACCGAACAGGGTATCCGCGAAGGTGTCCGGCAGGTGCAGTTGCCGCTCTGGAACGCCTATAGCTTCCTTGCGCTCTATGCGCCGACGAAGGGAAGATGGCGGACCGACTCGCAGCATGTGCTGGACCGCTACATCCTGGCTAAGCTGTCCGTGGTTCGTGACACCCTCACCGATGCGCTCGACGTCTGCGACTTGTCCGGGGCGTGCGAACAGCTGCGCCAGTTCACCGAGGCTCTGACGAACTGGTATGTGCGCCGGTCGCGTTCGCGCTTCTGGGACGAAGATCCCGATGCCATCGACACTCTGCACACGGTGCTGGAGGTCACCAGCAGGCTGGCCGCGCCGCTGCTGCCGCTGACCACGGAGATGATCTGGCGAGGCATCACCGGTGAACGCTCGGTGCACCTGGCTGACTGGCCCGAACCCGCTGCAATTCGGTCCGACCCCGATCTGGTGACGGTCATGGACCAGGTGCGTGAGGTGTGCTCGGCAGGCTCGTCGCTGCGCAAGGCCAAGAAGCTGCGGGTGCGCCTACCGCTTCCGGAACTGGTTGTCGCGGTGGAGAATCCACAGTCCCTGCGGCCCTTTGCCGACCTGATCGCCGATGAGCTCAATGTCAAGAAGGTCACCATCACCGACGACATCGACGCCCACGGCCGATTCGAGCTGGCGGTGAACGCGCGCGTGGCAGGCCCCCGCCTCGGTTCCGGCGTGCAGGCCGCGATCAAGGCGGTCAAAGCCGGCGAGGGAGTGGTCAACCCGGACGGAACGTTGACCGCGGGGCCGGCCCGGTTGACGCCCGAGGAGTTCAGCTCCAGGTTGGTGGCGGCCGATCCCGAGTCCACCGCGGCACTGCCCGACGGAGCAGGACTGGTGGTCTTGGACGGCGCAGTCACACCAGAACTGGAGGCCGAGGGTTGGGCCAAGGACCGGATTCGCGAGCTGCAGGAACTGCGGAAGTCGACCGGGCTCGAGGTATCCGACCGCATCAGCGTGATGATGTCGGTTCCCGATGAGCGGGTGGCCTGGGCGCAGGAGCACCGAGACCTGATCGCGCGTGAAATCTTGGCGACCAGTTTTGATTTCGCCGAACCGGCGGACGGCGTGGCGATCGGCGACGGGGTGCGGGTGGCCATCGCCAAGGTGTGAGCGCAATACCATCGAGATCGTGGACCGGCGCTGGGTGCTGCACCTGGACATGGATGCGTTCTTCGCGTCCGTGGAGCAGCTGACCAGGCCGACGCTGCGCGGACGGCCCGTGCTCGTCGGCGGGCTGAGCGGGCGCGGCGTGGTGGCCGGTGCCAGCTACGAGGCCCGCAGGTACGGAGCCCGCTCGGCGATGCCCGTCCACCAGGCCCGTCGGCTCGTCGGGGCGCCCGCTGTGGTGTTGCCACCCCGGGGGGTGGTGTACGGGGTGGCCAGCCGCCGGGTCTTCGAGGTCGTCCGGGCTGCCGTTCCAGTGCTCGAGCAGCTCTCGTTCGACGAGGCGTTCGCCGAGCCCGCCGAGCTCGCCGGCGCCCCAGCCGTACAGGTGCAGGAGTTCTGCCAGCGGCTCCGGTCGGAAGTCCGCGACGTCACCGGACTGGTCGCGTCTGTCGGGGCCGGGTCGGGCAAGCAGATCGCCAAGATCGCGTCCGGACTGGCCAAACCCGACGGTGTGCGGTTAGTGCGCCGGGAGGAGGAACGCGCTCTGCTCCAAGGGCTTCCGGTGCGGCGGTTGTGGGGCATCGGGCCGGTCGCCGAGGAGAAGCTGCACCGCCTCGGCATCGACACGGTCGGTGCCTTCGCGGCGCTCACCGAGGCGGAGGCCGCCAGCATCCTGGGCGCCACGGTCGGGCCTGCGCTGCACCAGCTGGCCCGCGGCGTCGACCACCGCCCAGTGGCCGAACGTGCCGAGGCCAAACAGATCAGCGCCGAGTCCACGTTCCCCGAAGACCTCACCACCCTGTCGCAACTGCGCGACGCCGCAGGACCGATCGGTGAGCATGCGCACCGCCGCCTCGAGAAGACCGGTCGCGGGGCTCGAACCGTCACCGTCAAGCTCAAAAAGGCCGACATGAGCACGCTGACCCGCTCGGCCACCCTTCCGCACGCCACCACCGACGCCGCCACACTCATTGCCACCGCGCGCCGCCTGCTCCTCGACCCGCTTGAGATCGGGCCGATTCGTCTTGTCGGCGTAGGTTTTTCGGGGCTCACCGACGTCCGGCAGGAGTCCCTGTTTCCGGGCATCGAGCAGATTGGGGAGATCTCAGACGCGAACGTGCCGGCAACTGCCGGCGACACCGTCGATGCGGCGCCGGCCTGGCGCATCGGCGACGACGTCGCCCACCCGCACTACGGGCACGGCTGGGTTCAGGGCGCAGGGCATGGTGTCGTGACGGTCCGTTTCGAGACCCGCGGCAGCGGACCCGGCCCGGCAGTCACCTTTGCCGATACTGGGGCCGATAACTGGGCCGACCCAACGCCCGAGTTGGTGCGCGCCAATCCGGTGGACAGCCTGGACTGGCCGAACTACGTCGACGAACTCGCCCGATCAGCCCCAACGGTCGATGACGTCGGGGACGGATGAGCCGGCGGCCAGCGCAGCCATCAGCAGCACCCGCGCCTGCGGCGGACGTAACCGTGTCACCATCCAGGCTCCGGCGTCCACCAGGTCGCGGCCCGGGCCGTAGCCCGCTCCGATCCGGCCGACCGGAACCCGGGTGGACACCACGACGGACACCCCTGCTCGACAGTGCCGCCGTACCCCGTCGATCACCGCTGGCCCGGCGTTGCCAGAACCCACCGCCGCCAGCACGATGCCGCGCGCCCCGGCGGCTACGCAGGCGTCCATCGCCACCGCGTCGCTGCCGGCGTAGACCGAGACGATGTCCACCCGCGGCGCCGCGCCCGCCGAGAGATCGCCGAGAAACGGCCGGACCTTGGTGCCTTTGAGGGTGAGCTGTCCGTCGACGACTTTTCCGACCCGGTCACCGGTGAAGCCACCGAGCCGGCTGGTGGCCGCCTTCTGCAGGCCCAGCGGGTGCCACACGGCGTGCGCGAAGCTCACCACTACGCCCAAGTCACGGGCGGCGGGGCTGGCCGCGACGGTGACTGCGTCGCGCAGGTTCCCCGGACCGTCAGCATCGCGCGCATCGGCGCCGCGCTGTGCGCCGGTGAACACGACCGGTACCTCGCCGTCGTAGCTCAGCTCCAGCCACAGCGCGGTCTCCTCCATGGTGTCGGTTCCGTGGGTGATCACCACGCCGTCGGCGTCGGGCACCGCCCGCACCGCGGTCAGGATGCGGTCCCAGTCCGCGGGCATCAGCTGCGAGCTGTCCACCGCCATCAGGTCGAGAGTCTCGACGTCCAGGCCGGCGGTCAACTGGGCGCCGCTGCGTGTCGGGCGACGCACACCGGCTTCGTCGCCTGTGGTCGCGATGGTCCCTCCGGTGGTGATGACGACGAGGCGGCCCATGGGCGGAATTGTTCCCCATCGAGGCTTTGGAATGATGAGAGGGTGACTGATGAAACGTCGGGCTCGGCCGCCGCCGAGGAGAGGGAGGCCTCGCCGCGGCCGCGTCGACGGCTACGGCTGTTGCTCACGGTCGCCGGCGTGGTGCTGGTCCTCGACATCGTGACCAAGGTGATCGCGGTCCGGCTGCTCACGCCCAACCAACCGGTGTGGATCATCGGCGATACCGTGAGCTGGAGGTTGGTGCGCAACTCCGGTGCGGCGTTCTCGATGGCCACCGGCTACACCTGGGTGCTCACACTGATCGCGACGGCCGTGGTGATCGGCATTGTCTGGATGGGTCGCCGGTTGGTCTCGCCGTGGTGGGCGATCGGGTTGGGGATGATTCTCGGCGGTGCGATGGGCAACCTGGTCGACCGGTTCTTCCGGTCACCGGGACCGCTGCGCGGTCATGTGATCGACTTCCTGTCCGTCGGCTGGTGGCCGGTCTTCAACGTGGCGGACCCTTCAGTGGTGGGTGGGGCGATCCTGCTCGTCATCTTGTCGTTGCTCGGATTCGATTTCGACACGGTGGGCCGGCGCAGGGCCGACGGCGGCTAGTGTCCAGCCGAGCGATGCCGGTCCCGGAAGGGCTGGCGGGGATGCGTGTCGATGCCGGGTTGTCGCGGTTGTTGGGCTTGTCACGGACGGTCGTGGCGGCGTTGGCCGAGGCCGGCGATGTCGAGATCGACGGTGCCGTGGTCGGGAAGTCGGATCGGCTGGTCGCCGGGGCGTGGCTCGAGGTGCAGGTGCCCGAGGCGCCGGGCCCGCCGGAGAACACACCGGCCGAGGTCGAGGGCATGGCCATCCTCTACAGCGACGACGAATTCGTCGTCGTCGACAAGCCGCCCGGGGTCGCTGCGCACGCGACGGTGGGCTGGAACGGCCCTAGTGTGCTCGGTGGGCTGGCCGCGGCCGGCTTTCGGATCAGCACATCGGGCATCCATGAGCGCCAGGGGATAGTGCACCGCTTGGACGTCGGCACTTCCGGTGTCATGGTGGTCGCGCTGTCTGAACGTGCCTACACCGTGCTCAAGCGGGCGTTCAAGCAACGCAACGTCGAGAAGCGATACCACGCTTTGGTACAGGGCCACCCCGATCCGAGCAGCGGAACCATCGATGCGCCGATCGGCCGGCACCGGGGGAAAGACTGGCGGTTCGCCGTCGTCGAGGGCGGTCGCCACAGCATCACCCATTACGACACCCTCGAGGCCTTTCAGGCGGCCAGCCTGCTTGACGTCGAGCTCGAGACCGGCCGAACCCATCAGATCCGGGTGCATTTCGCGGCCCTGCACCATCCGTGCTGCGGCGACCTGACCTACGGGGCTGACCCGACCCTGGCCAAACGGCTGGGGCTGGAACGCCAGTGGCTGCATGCGCGGTCACTGGCTTTCCTGCACCCGGCCGACGGGCGCCGGGTGGAATTCACCAGCCCGTACCCGCCCGATCTGGAGCATGCGCTGGCGGTGCTGCGTGGCCATCCCTTGTCGGGGTAGCCGGCCAGGTTCGCGCACGAATTCGATACCTCTGGGGCCCGCACCAGCGGACGAGGTCGGCCGTCACCGTATCGGCTCTTGCCGCCATGTCGGTGCTGTGCGGTACAGATATAGCCGTGATGTCACGCCCGATGATGACCCCATCCAAGGTCACCGCATGGCTTGAGTGTCCGCATTATCTGACGCTGCGCGGACAGGTCGACGCCGGTCTGATCGACAGCCCGGACCCGGCATTCGGTTCCTTCGCTCAGCTCTTGGCCGACAAGGGGTTGAGCCACGAGCAGAGCTGTCTTGGTGAGTATCGGCGCCAGGGTATGTCGGTGCTGCAAGTTCCCCAGCGCGGCGATCGCGAGCCGTTCGCCGACTGGGTGGTCCGGGTCGGTAACCCGCTGGCCCAGGACTACGACGTTGTCTATCAGATGCCGTTCATCAACGACGGCATCCGTGGTATCGCGGATTTCGTTGTCCGCGTTCGCGATCCACAGACAGGAGCGGTGTCACACGAACCCGTCGACGCCAAGCTGACTCGCGTGGAGGCCAAGCCGGGTCACGTCCTGCAACTGTGTTTCTACGCCGACGCCATCGAGGCTGTCGGCGGTGTACCCGCCGAAAAGATGCATCTCTGGCTGGGGTCCGGGAGGCTGGAAACCTTGCGGGTCGATGAATTCCGGCCGTACTGGCATAGGCTGCGCGGCCAGCTAGCCGACGCGATGGCTGCCGGTCCGGATGCCGCGACCGCACCCGTGCCCTGCGCGCACTGTCCATTCTGCGAGTTCAGCGCCGTCTGCGAGAAGCAGTGGCGAAGCGCCGACTCTCTCATCTACGTCGCGGGAATTCGTCAACTCGACATCGAGGCGCTCGCCGGAGCGGACATTCACACGTTGTCCCGCCTCGCCGGCAATTCGGAACCGGTCGAGGCAATGCCGGCCGCCCGGTTGGCCCGCCTCGTCGGGCAGGCCGCACTACAACTGCAGGCCCGCGCCGACGTCGATGCAACGCCGCCCTTTTCCAGGGTGGAACCGGGCGACGAACCGGTCTGGGGGCGCGGGTTCGAGCACTTGCCCGCCCCCGACGAAGGCGATGTGTTCCTCGATTTCGAGGGACACCCGTTCTGGCGCGCCGACGTCGGATTGTTCTTCCTGTTCGGCGCGCTGGAACGCGGCGACGACGGTGCGTGGGTGTACCGGGCGTGGTGGGCGCACGACCTCGCCCAGGAAGCCGCCGCCGTCGCCGAGTTGGTCGGCTACCTCGCCGGGCGCCGTCAACGGTTTCCGAACATGCACGTCTACCACTACAACCACACCGAACGATCAGCGCTGCAACGATTGGCCGAGACCCACGGCGTCGTCGAAGCCGAACTGGCCGGCCTGGTGAACACCGGCGCGTTCGTGGATCTTTACCTTGTCGCGCTCAATGCCTTTCAGGTTGGCGCCGAGTCCTACGGATTGAAGTCGCTGGAACGGCTCACCGGCTACCAACGTAACCACGCCATCGACAAGGGCGCCGGGGCCGTCGTCCAGTACGAGCGGTACACGGCCGACGGCGATGCATCCGATCTCGTGGACATCGCCGCCTACAACGAGGACGACGTGCGGGCGACGCTTGCACTTCGGGACTGGATGGTGAGCCATCGTCCCGCCGACCTGCCTTTCCGCGACGCGGTGCTGGAGCCGGAGCCGGGAGTGCCCGAACTCGACGAACGCGTGGCGCGGCTGCACGAGTTCAGCGAGAGCACGTCGCAGTTCTTCCTCGGCGATCTGCTCGGCTACTGGTGGCGCGAATGGCTGGCCTACATCGCGCCAAGGATGCAGAAGCTCACCGCTGACCCCGCCGACCTCCTGGCCGATCCCGAGGTGCTGACAGGGCTCCGTTTCATCCGGCAGATCGAGCGCACCGGCAAGAACGGCAAAGCGCTTACCCCGTCGCTGCGCTTCAGCTTCCCGCCGCAGTCCCTGGAGCGGTTTCCGCCGGCCGGTGGCCGGGTGATCCTGCTCGACGACGAGAACCAGCGGCTCTACGGCGAGATCGACCGGCTGGACCGCTCGGCGGGACTGGTGGATCTGCGGTCGACCAAGTTGGCCGAGTCGGGTGTGGCGCCGGTGTCGGTGGTACTCGACGAGTGGGTGGACCCCAAGCCGAAAGCCCTGGCGCTGCAGGAGTTTGCTGACGGCATGCTGGACGGGGGCCTGTGCAACCCGGTGACGCTGGCGCTGCTCGGCCGGGAGCGTCCGCACTTCGCTGAGGGCGGCCCCGCCGGCGGTGTCTTCACCGACGACCTCGACGAAATGGTGCGTTGGGTCACCCAGCTCGACGGCAGCTTCGTCGCGATTCAAGGGCCACCGGGCGCCGGCAAGACCCACACGGCAGCGCAACTGATCTATACGCTGGTCTGCTCAGGACGGCGGGTGGGGATCACCGCGACCAGCCACGTCGCCATCACCCACCTTCTGAACAAGGTGGTGGCCGCGTTCGCCGCGCAGGGGCGCAGCGATGACCTGCGTGCGGTACAGAAGCCGGCAGCCGGTGCCGCCGTTCCCGCCGGGGTCACCCGCGGCGACGGCAACGCGGCCTGCGCGGGGCCGCGTTTCAACCTCGTCGCCGGCACAACGTGGCTCTTCGCCTCCAACGCCATGGCAGACGCGCCGGTGGACGTGCTCGTCGTCGACGAGGCCGGCCAACTCTCGCTCGCCGATGCGCTCGGCGCGTCCCGGGCCGCACGCAACCTGATCCTCGTCGGTGACCCGCTGCAACTGCCGCAAGTGGCACAGGCTAGCCATCCCCGCGGCAGCGGGCGCAGCGTGCTCGAACACGTCGTCGGGGCGGACGTCACCCTCGCCAAGGACCGCGGTGTCTTTCTCTCGCAGACCTGGAGGATGCATCCCGATGTGTGCGACTTCATCTCCAGGCAGATCTACCGGGGGCGGCTCGACCACCATCGAAACTGTGCGCGGCAGTCCACCGCTGCCGGTACCGGGCTGCGATGGATCCAAGCCGAGCACAGCGCAAATGCAACGTGCTCGCTGGAAGAGGCTGAGCTCGTCGCCGAACAAGTGCTCGCGCTGATCGGCACCCCGTGGACGGACTTCGACGGCACCGACAAGCCCTTGAACGCCACCGACTTCATGGTGGTGGCGCCGTACAACGACCAGGTCCGCACCATCCGGGACCGACTCAGTGGCGACCCGCGCACCGCCGGAGTCCCCGTCGGAACCGTCGACAAATTTCAGGGCAGGGAGGCGGCGGTGGTGCTGTTCAGCATGGCCACCTCGAGCGGCTCGGACGTGACCCGGACCATGGATTTCCTGTTCTCCCGCAACCGGCTCAACGTCGCGATCAGTCGGGCCCGCTGCCTTGCCTACCTGGTCTGCACGGAGGAGCTGCTGAACACCCGCGCCCGCACCGTCGAGGACATGCGGCTACTCGCGACCCTCAACGCCTTCGTCGAGGAAGCCCGAATCCAGGAGGGCCGATGACACGCCGGCAAGCGCCACGCCGGACTGGTCCGAACCACCACCGCGAGTCGCCGAGAACTGTCGGCCGACGCACCTAAACTGACTTGCCTATGGGTTCCTCCTTCGTGCACCTGCACAACCACACCGAATACTCGATGCTCGACGGTGCCGCGAAGATCAGCCCGATGTTGGCCGAGGCGCAGCGCCTCGAGATGCCGGCTATCGGCATGACCGACCACGGCAATATGTTCGGTGCCAGCGAGTTCTACAACAGCGCCACCGCCGCCGGCATCAAGCCGATCATCGGCGTGGAGGCCTACATCGCTCCGGCTTCGCGCTTCGACACCAAGCGCGTCCTCTGGGGCGACCCCAGCCAGAAGTCTGACGACGTCTCCGGTAGTGGCGCCTACACCCACCTGACGATGGTCGCCGAGAACGCGACGGGACTGCGCAACCTGTTCAAGCTGTCGTCGTTGGCGTCGTTCGAAGGCCAGCTCGGCAAATGGTCGCGGATGGATGCCGAACTCATCGCCGCCAACTCCGCTGGCATCATCGCCACCACCGGGTGCCCATCGGGGGAGGTGCAGACTCGGCTGCGGCTCGGTCACGATCGAGAGGCGCTGGAATCGGCGGCCAGGTGGCGGGAGATCTTCGGGCCGGACAGCTATTTCCTGGAGCTGATGGACCACGGCCTGGAGATCGAGCGTCGGGTACGTGAAGGGTTGCTCGAGATCGGTCGCAAGCTCGACATACCGCCGCTGGCGACCAACGACTGCCACTACGTCACCCGCGACGCCGCCCACAACCACGAAGCGCTGCTGTGCGTGCAGACCGGTAAGACGCTCTCCGATCCCAACCGTTTCAAGTTCGACGGAGACGGCTACTACCTCAAGTCCGCAGCCGAGATGCGCGCGATGTGGGACGGCGAGCTTCCCGGAGCCTGCGATTCCACCCTGCTGATCGCCGAGCGGGTGCAGTCCTACGCCGAGGTGTGGACCCCGCGCGATCGGATGCCGGTATTCCCGGTACCGACGGAGCACGACCAGGCGTCCTGGCTGCGTCACGAAGTGGATGCCGGGCTGGCGCGGCGGTTCCCGTCCGGTGTGCCCACCGAATACACCGAGCGGGCTGCCTACGAGATCGATGTCATCTGCGCCAAAGGATTCCCGTCGTACTTCCTGATCGTCGCCGACCTCGTGGGCTACGCGCGGTCGGTGGATATCCGCGTCGGTCCCGGGCGCGGCTCGGCCGCCGGCTCACTGGTCGCCTACGCGCTGCGCATCACCGACATCGACCCGATCGAGCACGGCCTGCTCTTCGAGCGCTTCCTCAATCCCGAGCGCGCCTCCATGCCCGACATCGACATCGACTTCGACGATCGCCGCCGCGGTGAGATGGTTCGCTATGCCGCCGACAAGTGGGGCCATGACCGGGTCGCTCAGGTCATCACCTTCGGCACCATCAAGACCAAAGCAGCACTGAAGGATTCGGCCCGAATCCACTACGGCCAGCCCGGTTTCTCCATCGCCGACCGAATCACCAAGGCGCTGCCGCCGCCGATCATGGCCAAGGACATCCCGCTGTCGGGCATCACCGACCCCGACCACGAGCGCTACAAGGAAGCCGCCGAGATCCGCGGGTTGATCGACACCGATCCCGACGTGCGCACCATCTACGAGACTGCCCGTGGTCTGGAGGGCTTGATCCGCAACGCGGGAGTGCACGCGTGCGCGGTGATCATGAGTTCCGAGCCGTTGACCGAGGTCATCCCGCTGTGGAAGCGGCCACAGGACGGCGCGGTCATCACCGGCTGGGACTACCCGTCGTGCGAGGACATCGGCCTGCTGAAGATGGACTTCCTCGGGCTGCGCAACTTGACGATCATCGGCGACGCGCTGGAGAACATCAAGGCGAACCGGGGGATCGACCTCGACCTTGAGTCGCTGGCACTCGACGACAAGGCCACCTACGAACTACTGGGGCGTGGCGAGACGCTGGGCGTCTTCCAACTCGACGGCGGCCCGATGCGTGACCTGCTGCGCCGTATGCAGCCGACCGGGTTCGAGGACATCGTCGCGGTACTGGCGCTGTACCGCCCGGGGCCGATGGGGCAGAACGCCCACAACGACTACGCCGACCGCAAGAACGGCCGGCAGGCAATCAAGCCGATCCATCCCGAGCTGGCCGAGCCCCTCCGGGAGATTCTCGCCGAGACCTACGGTCTGATCGTCTACCAAGAGCAGATCATGCGCATCGCGCAGAAGGTTGCCGGCTACTCACTGGCCCGAGCCGACATTCTGCGCAAGGCCATGGGCAAAAAGAAGCGTGATGTGCTCGACAGGGAGTACGAAGGCTTCTCCGACGGCATGAAGGCCAACGGATTCTCGGCCGCGGCCATCAAAGCGTTGTGGGACACCGTTTTGCCGTTCGCCGACTACGCGTTCAACAAGTCGCACGCCGCCGGCTACGGCCTGGTGTCGTACTGGACGGGCTACCTCAAGGCCAACTACCCGGCCGAATACATGGCCGGACTGCTGACCTCGGTCGGGGACGACAAGGACAAGGCGGCGGTGTACCTGGCCGACTGCCGCAAGCTGGGCATCACCGTGCTGCCGCCGGATGTCAACGAGTCCGGACTGAACTTCGCCTCGGTCGGCGCCGATATCCGCTACGGATTGGGGGCGGTACGCAACGTGGGCGCCAATGTGGTTGCCTCGCTGATCAACACCCGCACCCAGAAGGGCAAGTTCACCGACTTCTCCGACTACCTGAACAAGATCGACATCGGTGCCTGCAACAAGAAGGTCACCGAATCGTTGGTCAAGGCCGGTGCGTTCGATTCCCTCGGCCATCCCCGCAAGGGTCTCTTCCTGGTCCATACCGACGCAGTC
The DNA here is from genome assembly GCA_964513475.1 of uncultured Mycobacterium sp. GTDB lineage: Bacteria > Actinomycetota > Actinomycetes > Mycobacteriales > Mycobacteriaceae > Mycobacterium. Next base: position 29,056 of record CAZEMS010000037.1, read on the forward strand.
GACTCGGTGCTGGGCACCAAGAAGGCCGAGGCGATGGGGCAGTTCGATCTGTTCGGTGGGGCAGGCGACGGTGAAGCGGACTCGATGGACTCCGTGTTCACCATCAAGGTTCCCGACGAGGAGTGGGAGGACAAGCACAAGCTGGCGCTGGAACGGGAGATGCTGGGTCTGTATGTATCTGGGCATCCGCTCAACGGCATCTCGCACCTGCTGGCCACCCAGGTGGACACCGCTATCCCGGCCATCCTGGACGGGGACGTCGCCAACGATGCGCAAGTGGTGGTCGGCGGGATCCTCGCGTCAGTGAACCGCCGGGTCAACAAGAATGGACTGCCCTGGGCGTCAGCGCAATTGGAGGATCTCACCGGCGGCATCGAGGTGTTGTTCTTCCCGCAGACCTACTCGGTGTTCGGCGCGGAGATCGCCGACGACGCCGTGGTCCTGGTGAAGGCCAAGGTTGCCGCCCGAGACGACCGCATCGCCCTGATCGCCCATGAGCTTGTGGTGCCGGACTTCTCCAGCGCCCGAGCCGACCGTCCCATCTCGGTCAGCTTGCCGACCCGTCAATGCACGGTCGACAAGGTGAGCGCGCTCAAGTCGGTCCTGGTCAACCATCCGGGCACATCGCAGGTGCAGCTTAGGCTGATCAGCGGCGACCGCATCACCACGCTGGAACTTGACCAATCCCTACGGGTGACGCCGTCCTCTGCGCTGATGGGTGACCTCAAGGCCCTACTCGGTCCGGGCTGTCTGGGCGGCTGATCGCGTTCGAGTCGATTAGGCCAGCACGTTGACGGCCCGGGCGATCACCAGGGCTGCAACGGTCAGTGCGACCAGCGCCTGGACTGACATCATCAGCTTGGCCCACCGTGCCAGAGGCATCGTGTCCGTCGGTGAGAAGGCGGTCACGTTCGTGACGCTCAGGTAGAGGTAGTCGACGAAGTGGGGTCGCCAACCCGGTCGGGCTGCGGCAGGTGTCGCCATCTGCGGGAACAGAAAGTCGGGATAACGTCGGCTGCCGGATCGCCGCGCGAACGGGCTTCACCGCGCTTAGCCGCTGAGATTGAAAATTGGCAGAGAAAGAGCGAGAAGAGGCCTGCGAAGATTCAATCTCGGCGACCGGGAGCGGCGGAGCCCATCGCGATCCCCATCGTGACCCACATCGCGGTCGCCACACCCGCGCCGGTCAGTACCGCGGTTGCCGCGGTGCCGCCGGCAACTGCGATCACCATCAACACAAGCGCTCCGATGACCAGTGATGCCAGCTTGTACAGCGGCCAGGGCACCCCCGCGATGGGAACTTCGGTGGGCATGGCCATGTCACGAGGATAACCCGTAGTCCATGTTTCGGGAAGCCGAAAACTATGGTCGCTCTAAGCTGGTGCCATGCCACTAGCCGGAGAATACGAACCAAGCACGTTGGGCTGGGCCCGCGAGAACGCAGAGAAGTACATCGCATCGGGCGGGACCGAGGGCACCACGCTGGAAGGCAAACCCGTGGTGCTGCTGACCACGGTTGGCGCCAAGACAGGAAAGATCCGCAAGACGCCGTTGATGCGGGTAGAGCACGACGGGCAGTACGCGGTCGTGGCGTCGCTGGGTGGGGCCCCCAAACACCCGGTCTGGTACTTCAACATCAAGAAGAACCCGCGGGTAGAGCTGCAGGACGAGACGGTCACCGGCGACTACGACGCCCGGGAGGTCACCGGTGACGAGAAGGCGCTCTGGTGGCAGCGGGCGGTCGAGGTGTGGCCTGCGTATGCGGACTACCAGAAGAAGACCGAACGCGAGATTCCGGTGTTCGTGCTCACCCCGGTTCGGTAAACGCCCTGGATGGTGGCACCATTGACCGGTGACCACCGAACTGCGCTCCGGCTCGCGATTTGCCGCGGCGATCTGCGCCGCCGATATCGATGAGGCGGCGCAGCGGATCGCCCCGGTGGTGGCGCGCACTCCGTTGCAGGTCTGCGAACGGTTGTCGGAGGCCACCGGCGCCACCATCTACCTCAAGCGCGAGGATCTGCAGCCGGTGCGGTCCTACAAACTGCGGGGCGCCTACAACCTGTTGAGCCAGCTGACCGAGGCCGAGAGAGCCGCTGGAGTGGTGTGCTCGTCGGCGGGTAATCACGCGCAGGGATTCGCGTTGGCATGCCGCTTGATGGGCATCCGGGGGCGAATCTATGTCCCGGCCAAGACACCGAAGCAGAAGCGTGATCGCATCCGCTATCACGGACGCGAGTTCATCGAGCTGATCACCGTCGGGCGGACCTACGACCTCGCGGCAGCGGCCGCTCACGAGGATGTGGAACGGAGCGGCGCGACATTGGTGCCGCCTTTCGACGATCCGCGCACCATCGCCGGCCAGGGGACCATCGCCGCGGAACTGCTCGACCAACTCGACGCGGAGCCGGATACGGTGATCGTGCCGGTCGGGGGTGGCGGCTGCATCGCCGGGATCACCATCTATCTCGCCGAGCGCACCAGGAACACCTCGGTGCTCGGTGCTGAGCCCGCCGGGGCGGCGGCGATGATCGCCGCACTGGCCGCGGGGCGGCCCGTCACGCTCGATCATGTCGACCAGTTCGTCGACGGTGCCGCGGTGAACCGGGCAGGCGATTTGACATATGCATCACTGGCCGCAGCCGGCGACATGGTGTCGATCGTCACGGTCGAAGAGGGTGCGGTGTGCACGGCGATGCTCGATCTCTACCAGAACGAAGGCATCATCGCCGAGCCCGCGGGCGCCCTGTCGGTGGCAGCGCTGTCGGAGACGGTCGTCGAACCCGGATCCACCGTCGTGTGCCTGATCTCCGGCGGCAACAACGACGTCACGCGTTACAACGAGATACTCGAACGCTCGCTGGTGCACCTTGGCCTCAAGCACTACTTCCTCGTCGACTTCCCGCAGGAGCCGGGGGCCCTGCGCCGGTTCCTGGACGGCGTCCTGGGGCCCAACGACGACATCACGCTGTTCGAGTACGTCAAGCGCAACAACCGGGAGACCGGAGAGGCGCTGGTGGGCATCGAACTCAGTTCGGCGGCGGGACTGGAGGGGCTGCTGGCTCGGATGGAGGCCTCCGACATTCACGTCGAGGCGCTGGAGCCGGGCTCACCGGCCTACCGATATCTCACCTGAGGCGATCGGACCCGACGAAGTTCTCAGCACGGCGAACGAATGCCCCCTCAGCCGGGTGCCGTCCGGTTCGGCCAGCGGTTCACCCCACGCCACCAACGCGCTGCCGCTGACCGGCACCGTCACCTCCTCGGGGCCCATGTTGCAGGCGATCGCCACGGCGCCTCGGTACATCACCAGCCAGCGCCGATCCTCGTCGTAGTCGACCACCAGATGGTCCAGCCACGGGTCGGCGAGTTCGGGAACGTGGCGCCTCAATGCGATCAGGTCACGGTAGGTCTGCAGCAGTCGTCCGTGTTGGCCGTCATCGACCTCGGACCAGTCGAGCTTGGAACGGAGGAACGTCTCGAGATCCTGCGGGTCGGGCACCTCGTCGGCTTCCCAGCCGTGCGCGGCGAACTCGGCCTTTCGGCCCTCGGCCGTGGCGCGGGCCAACTCGGGCTCCGGATGCGAGGAGAAGAACTGGAACGGCGACGACGAGCCCCATTCCTCTCCCATGAAAAGCATTGCAGTGTAGGGGGACCCGAGCGCCAAAGCGGCTTTGACCGCCAGCTGGCCGAAGGTCAGGTTCTGCGACGGGCGGTCACCGAGGGCTCGGTTGCCGACCTGATCGTGGGTCAAGGTGTAAGCGATCAGCCGGGTAGCCGGAGTCAGTGTCTTGTTCAGGGGTCTTCCATGCCGACGATGCCGGAACGACGAGTAGGTGGCGGCGTGGAAATAGCCGTTGCGCAGGGTCTGCGCTAGCACCTCGATCGTACCGAAATCTGTGTAATAGCCCTGGCGTTCGCCCGAGACGGCAGCATGGATGGCATGGTGAATGTCGTCGTCCCACTGCGCGGTCATGCCGTATCCGCCGCGGCTTCGCGGGGTGATCAGCCGGGGATCGTTGCGGTCGCTCTCGGCGATCAACGACAGTGGTCGGCCTACTTGTTCGGACAACGCTTCGGTCTCGGCGGCCAACTCCTCGAGCAGGTGAATCGCGGTGGTGTCGATCAGCGCGTGCACTGCGTCCAGGCGTAGTCCGTCGGCGTGAAAGTCGCTCATCCACCTGAGCGCACAGTCGAGGATGTAGCGCCGCACCGCGTCGGCGTCGGCGTCGGCGATGTTGATCGATGCACCCCACGGATTGCTGCCAGCGGACACGTAAGGCCCGAACTTCGGCAGATAGTTGCCCGAGGGACCGAGGTGGTTGAACACGGCGTCGATCAGCACTCCCAGCCCGCGGTTGTGGCAGGCGTCGATCAGGCGGATCAATCCGTCCGGCCCGCCATAGGGTTCATGCACCGCGTACCACAGCACCCCGTCATAGCCCCAGCCCCGGGTACCGCCGAATGCGTTGACCGGCATCAGTTCCACGAAGTCCACCCCGAGCCGGACGAGGTGGTCCAGCTTGCCGATCACCGCGTCGAACGTGCCTTCCGGGGTGAACGTGCCGACGTGCAGTTCGTAGACGACTGCGCCCTCGACGGACCGGCCTTTCCAGTCCTGATCGGTCCAGGCGTCGGCTGCCGGCCGCCAGAGCTGGGAGCGTTCGTGCACACCGTCGGGCTGGCGGGGGGAGCGAGGGTCGGGCAGCACTTGCGGGTTCGGGCCATGTGCGTGTTCGGGTGGTTGGTCGAGCACGAAGCCGTAGCGGGCGTCGGGGGAGGTGGCGACCCGGGCGTGCCACCAGCCGTCGATTGAACGCTCCATCGGGTACCGGGTGCCGTCCACGTCCAGGTCCACCCGTTCGGGAATGGGTGCCCAGACCGCGAACTCAGTCATTGCCGGTGCTGTCTTGAGCCAGTAGTGAGACGGGAAGTTCGTCGAACAGTTCGGCGGCGGCCACCGTACCGCTGAAGTGCCCACCTCCTATTCGGTCGATCCAGACGCCTGCCGGAAGGTCGAGAACCGTATCGCCCCAGCCGGTCTCGGTAAGCCGAACGGTCCAGCGGGTCGCTGCGACGACAACGTCGTCGGCTCGCATGAACGCGACGAGGTGATCGTCGGCCGGGCCGCGCGCCAGCAGCGGCTGATACCGATCGGAGCGGAAGGAGTCGGGCCGCTCTCGGCGCAGCCGCAAAGCCGCGGTCACCACCCGGATCTTGGGATGAGACAGTTCTTTCAGCGCCTGGCGACGTGCGGCGTAGTCCACCGGCCGCCGGTTGTCCGGGTCGACGAGGCTGTCCTCCCATAGTTCGGTGCCCTGGTAGATGTCCGGGACCCCGGGAACGGTCAGCGCAAGCAGTTTCTGAGCCAGGGCGTCGTTGCGGCCGTGCTGGTCGAGCCTGGCGCACAGGCCGGTCAGTCCGCTCGCCGCCGGTCCGTCGATGATGTCGTCCAGCCAGCGATGCATGGCAGTCTCGAACTGCTCGTCGGGATTCGACCACACGGTGTGGGCGGCGGCCTCGCGGATTGCCTTCTGAGTGTAGGCATGCATGCGGTCACGCAGTTCGGCGGTCACCTGGCCGTCGGCGGGCCACACTCCGAAGATGTTCTGCAGCAGGAACAATTCGGTGCCTGCGTCTGGCGCAACCGTGTGCTGCCGGCACCCTTCGACGAACTCCGACCACAGCGACGGAACCTGTGACAGGACTCCGATGCGGGCCCGGACGTCCTCTCCACGTTTGGTGTCGTGTGTGCTCAGCGCGATCATCGCCTCGGGCCACAACTGGGCGCGCACCGCGGAGCGCTGGTGGAATTCGGCCGTGCTCACCCCGAACCGCAGCGGATCACCGCCCACTTCGTTCAGCGATACCAGCCGGGCGTCGCGATAGAACAGGCAGTCCTCCATCGACTTCGCCGTCGCTGCGCCACAGAGTTGCTGCAGCCGCACTCCGGCTTCGTGATGCCCGGTCAGGGCGGCGGAAAGGATCCCCAGAGGTTCGGCCAGTTCCGTTCGCTCCAAGAGGGTTTCGGCAATGGCATTGGGCAGCACCAGGGACAGGGCCGGATAGTCGGATCGGTAGACCGGGATGTGACTGAGCAGCGCTGCGACCGCATCGGGCAGCATCGGATGATCAGTTCCGGCTGCTGCGATGGCCCGGCAGACGCGACGCAGTTCGCTGTGGAGTGTCGTGGTGACCGCTTCGGCCTTGAGCTGCCGGGCAGTATCGGGCATCGCCGGGTAGTCGGCGCCGGAGGAATCGAACAGTTCGGTCATCGGCCCTGCCCCGGCGGGATCGACGAACAGCCCGCCGAGTTCGCGCAGCGCGTCGTAGCCGGTCGTTCCCGCGACCGGCAGGGACAGCTCCAGCGGTTCGTCGACGGCGAGGATCTTCTCGACGATGATCCATGCCTGCGGGCCGACGGATTCCCTTAGCCACCTCAGGTAGCCGGTGGGGTCCGACAGGCCGTCGGGATGGTCGATGCGCACCCCGTCCACCAGGTCTTCGTCGAACCAACTCTTCACCTCGGCATGGGTGGCGGCGAAGACGGCACGCTCCTCTTGGCGCAGGCCCGCCAGCGCGGTGATGGAGAAGAACCGCCGGTACCCGCATGTGCCGTGTCGCCAGCCCGTAAGTCGATAGTGCTGGCGGTCATGCACATCGCTGCCGGAGCCTGTTCCGGTGCCCGGCGCGATCGGATACCTCAGGTCTCCTAGCCGCAGTACGTCCCCGTCGACCCTCAGTGCTTCGACATCGTCATCGGATCCCAGCACCGGCAACACGATTCGGCCGTCCGGGTCCAGCGACCAGTCGATGTCGAAGTAGTCCGCGTAGCGCGACTCGCGTCCGTGCAGCAACACGTCCCACCACCACGGGTTCTGGTCCGGCCGGTCGACTCCGACATGGTTGGGCACGATGTCGATCACCAGCCCGATGCCGCGTGCCCGTGCCGCCGACGACAGCCGGAGCAATCCGTCACGCCCCCCGAGTGCCTGCGACACGGTGGTCGGGTCGGTGACGTCGTAGCCGTGGGTGGAACCCTCGGCCGCGGTCAGCACCGGTGAAAGGTACAGATGTGACACGCCGAGCTGGTCGAGATAGTCCAGCAGGTTCTCGGCGTCGGCGAAGGTGAAGCTGTCCCCGCGCAGCTGAAGCCGATACGTCGACAGCACCGGGTACGGCACGGCTAACCCGTCTTGCGCAGTACGAGAAGTGAGCGCGCCGACAGCGCGATCGTGGTACCGGCCGCCGCGACCAAACCGGCCTGCCCGGCGGGATCGGTGGTGTCGAGGGTTGCGGTCCATTCGCCGGCGTACTCGCGGCCCGGGACGACGAAGTTCACCGGCCCGTCGTGGGCGTTGAAGCAGATGAGGAACGAATCATCGGTGACTCGCTCACCGCGGGCATCGGGTTCGGGGATGGCGTCGCCGTTGAGGAAGACCGCTACGCACTTGTTGTACGCGCTATCCCAGTCCTCGTCGGTCATCTCCTGTCCGGTCGGCGCCAGCCAAGCGGTCTCTCGGACCTGGCCGGTACTGCGGATTCGCACGCCTTGCAGAAATCGGCGCCGGCGAAACACCGGATGATTGGTGCGCAACCCGGTGACTTTGCGGGTGAAGGCGAGCAGGTCGGCGTTCTGCTCGCACAGCGACCAGTCCATCCAGGACAACTCGTTGTCCTGGCAGTAGACGTTGTTGTTGCCCTGTTGGGTCTGGCCCATCTCGTCACCATGAGCGATCATCGGGGTGCCTTGGCTGATCATCAAAGTCGCCAGGATGTTTCGCATCTGCTTGGCGCGCAACGCGATGATCTCCGGGTCGTCGGTCGGCCCCTCGGTGCCACAGTTCCAGGACCGGTTGTGACTCTCTCCGTCGCGGTTGTCCTCGCCGTTGGCAGCGTTGTGCTTCTCGTTGTAGGACACCAGGTCGTTGAGGGTGAAGCCGTCGTGGCAGGTGACGAAGTTGATACTTGCGCCGGGCCGCCGCCCGGTGTCCTCGTAGAGATCCGAGGAACCGGTCAACCGCGAGGCGAACTCCCCGAGAGCCGCCGGCTCGCCGCGCCAGTAGTCGCGAACTGTGTCTCGGTACTTTCCGTTCCACTCCGTCCACAGTCCGGGGAAGTTGCCGACCTGGTACCCCCCCTCACCGACGTCCCACGGTTCGGCGATCAACTTCACCTGGCTGATCACCGGGTCTTGCTGCACCAGGTCGAAGAACGCGCTCAACCGGTCGACGTCGTAGAACTCACGGGCAAGGGTGGCGGCCAGATCGAACCGGAAGCCGTCGACATGCATGTCCAGTACCCAGTACCGCAGAGAGTCCATGATCAGTTGCAGGGTGTGGGGGTGACGGGCGTTGAGGCTGTTGCCGGTACCGGTGAAGTCCTTGTAGAAACGCGGGTTGCCGTCCAGCAGCCGGTAATAGGCGGCATTGTCGATCCCGCGGAAGTTGATCGTGGGCCCCAGATGATTTCCTTCGGCGGTGTGGTTGTAGACCACGTCGAGGATGACCTCGATCCCGGCCTCGTGAAAGGACCGGACCATGGTCTTGAACTCAGAGACGACACCGCCCGCGTAGTGGTTGGCGGCGTACTGGTGATGCGGGGCGAAGAAGCCAAAGGTGTTGTAACCCCAATAGTTTCGCAAGCCCAGGTCGAGTAGCCGATGGTCATGCATGAACTGGTGCACCGGCATCAGTTCGATCGCCGTGACGTTCAGCGACTTGAGGTGGTCGATGATCAGCGGATGGCACAAGCCGGCGTAGGTGCCGCGAAGTTCCTCGGGGATACCGGGGTGGGTCTGCGTCATTCCCTTGACGTGCGCCTCGTAGATGACGGTCTCGTGGTAGGGGGTGCGCGGTGAGCGGTCCGCAGCCCAGTCGAAGAAGGGGTTGATCACCACGCTGGTCATGGTGTGGCCGAGCGAGTCGACCATCGGCGGGGGCGCACTCTCGGGTGGCCCGCCGGATCCGTTCACGCCGTTGGCAGCCTCGTTCGAGGACAAGTCGTAGGAGAACAGTGCCTGGCTGAAGTCGAAGTCGCCGTGGAAGGACTTTCCGTAGGGGTCCAGCAGCAACTTGCTGGGATCGCAACGTTGCCCGGCGTCCGGGTTCCACGGCCCGTGGACCCGGTAGCCGTAACGCTGGCCCGGAGTCACCGTCGGCAAGTAGCAGTGCCAGACGTAACCGTCGACCTCGTCGAGGCGAACGCGTTCCTCGGTGCCGTCCCGATCGATGAGACAGAGTTCTACCCGTTCGGCGATCTCGGAGAAGAGTGAGAAGTTGGTGCCCGCACCGTCGTAGGTGGCGCCCAGCGGGTAGCTGTGCCCGGGCCAGATGGTGGGCACCGGGGAAGGGTCGGCCGACATCAAATCTTCCACCAACCGGTGATCTTGGCGATCTGGCGACCCAGCTCATTTGCCATGGTCCGCATGTAGGTCCGGGTGAAGTGATGAGAGTCGTGGTACATCAACACGTTTCCCTCCGCCACGCGACACATGTCGTCCCGGCATACCGCATCGCTCATGTCCAGCGGTTTGAGCACTGGGAAACGCGCAAGGTAGTCCAGCGTGGGGTTGCGTTCGGAGAGCACCTCGGCCCGCCGCATGCCGCACGATGTCGCGTCGCCGCCATCGGCCAGACAGTCGGCCGCAAGCTTGGGCTCGCCGTCGTCGGTCATCCAGGGTGTGTCCCGCATCGCCAGGACGGGAATGTCGGCCTGCCGGAACGTTTCCCAGATACCCAGGTACCCGGACGGCATCACATCGCCCGGCCTGATGTTCCATGGCCGAGTCGAGGTGGTGAACACGTAGTCGGGGCGGTCGGCCACCAGCTTGGCCATCACGCGCTGGTTCCATTGACGGCACTTGGGATACTCGCGACCATTGCCCGACACCCGTGGGACTTCCTCAGTGGTCAGCGGGCAGCCCATTTTGAGGTACGTCACCACTTTGAAGTGGTGCAGCCGGCCGAGCAGGTCCAGCGCGGTCAGCCAGTGCTCTGCGTGCGACCCGCCGGCCAGCGCGATCGTGCGGGTGGCTGACTTGTCACCGTAGGTGCAATTGATGACGGCGGTTTCGTCGAAATCGCTGATGCAGCCGTCGACGGTGCTTCTGGGTAGATCGTCCCCGGCTTCGAGCACAGTGGGCCGCATCGGAAGTCGCGGCACCCGGGAGTGGTCGACCAGGGCTCGCGCGCCCGGATAGTCGCGCGCCGACAAGCCGGAGAGTTCCTTGCCGCTCGCACGCTGCACCGTTACGTGCTCACGCCAGGTGAACGACGTCGCGGTCAATGTGACCCCGAGCAGTGCCACGGTTGAGCCGAGCACGATGGTGGGTCGGCGCAGGCGGGTCCGGAGCGCAGCGGCGGTGGGGGAGGCGGTGGGTGCCTTGTATCGCAACGGGGTCTCGATGTACCGGGTGGTGAGCCAGGCCAGCACACCGGACACCAGCAGCACCCCGGCCCCGTCGACCAGGCCCGCCTGCGAACCTCCGGTGTAGGCGAGCCAGAAGATCAGCAGCGGCCAGTGCCACAGGTACAACGAATAGGCCATCGAACCGAGCGCCACGAACGGAGCCGTGGCCAGCAGCCGGTTGGGCGGCGGCAGCCGCCCGCCGGTGTGCGGATCGGCCACTCGGTTGGCCGCGGAGAGAATGAATAGCATGGTGGCGCCGACAGGCACCAGCGCCCACGGCCCTGGGAACTCGCTGACCCCGTCGATGAGCCACCCGCAGGACAGGATCGCCGCCAAAGCCACCGACGCCGCCGCGGTGCGCAGCCACATCGGCCAGCGCACGAAGGGCACCAGCGCGCCGACCAGCGCTCCGAGCAAAAGTTCCCACGCCCGAGCGAAGGTGTTGTAGTAGGCGGTTGCCTGGTCGGCGTTGTGGGCGATGATCGCGTACACGAAGGAGGCGACGGTCAACGCTGCCAGCAGCGCCACGAATGCGGACCGCATGTGGCGACGCAGCGTCCGGCGGAAAAGGTAGGCGAACGAGAAGATGAGCACCAGACACGCGATGTAGAACTGGCCCTGGACCGACATGGACCAGATGTGTTGCAGCGGGCTGACCGCCTCACCGGCCCGAAGATAATCGGCAGCGTTGTTGGCCAGTTCCCAGTTCTGGTAGTAGCCCAGGCTCGCCAGGCTCTGGTCGGCGAACGATTCCCATCGGGTTTCCGGCTGGATCAGGATGGTCAGTACGGCCGATGCGGCCAGTACCACCACCAGTGCCGGCAACAATCGGCGGACCAGGCGGGTGACCTCCGGCACCGGCCACAGCGACGCTCCCGGGGTCAGCGCCGACCGCAGCAGCCGACCGCCGAAGAAGAAGCCAGACAGGGCCAGAAAGACGTCTACGCCACCGGAGACCCTGCCGAACCAGACGTGGAAGACCGCCACCAGCGCGATCGCGACTCCGCGCAGGCCGTCCAGGTCGTGTCGGTAGAAATCCGACTTCTTGGTGCCAGGCTTGGACCCCGTCGCGGCGCGCGTAACGGGGCCGGAAACGGTGGCAGGCGCCGACCGGCGGGGGGCAAGGCTCAGCATGGTTAGCGGTCAACTTACCGAAATCCGAGGGTCAACTCATGTCGCGGTCGACCAATGCGCTGTTCGTGGCCAGGAGTAGGCACCTCGAGACACCCGGGTTTCATGTGCACACGCCTCACGGCACGTCAGTCTGCCCGGTCAGTTCTTTCATGGTCGAATGGCCACGGTTGCGCATCGCCTTCTGGATTGTTGGCTCATCGGCAGTTGGCGGGTGATCCAATTCGGGATTGGCGAGGTTCTCCGGCTCTCTGGGTGTGCGCGGGGCGGCGGTTGCCGGTGTTGATCAGCTACGACGAGGCTTCGGTCGGGTCTTGGTCCCGCTGCTGTTTTCCATGTCTTCCCATGTCTTCGGGAATTTTGCGGGATGATCAGTTCATGAAGATGGTTACCTGAGTGGTATCCAGAGTCCCCTGCGTGGTTTGGTAGGCGATTTCCCCAGCGATGGTTACGTATGACTCGCTGTTGCTGCCGTTGATGGTGGTGGTTTGGGGGTTGGTGGGGTTGTCGGGGTCGATGACCGACACCCAGGTCGTCGAGCCGTCGAATGAAAAGCTGGTTTGGTATGCGGTGCCGTCAGCAGCCAGGACCACTGGCGATTCGGCAGATCCGGGGAGCGTGGCGGTTTGGGAGTTGTTGAGGTCGTCGGGGTCGATCACCGACACGTAGGTCGTCGCTGCGCCGCCGTCCCAGTGAACCGTGGTTTGGAAAGCGGTGCCGTCGGCAGTAACGATCACGGACCCTTCTGGTGTGGGTGCGCCGGTGAGCATGACGGTTTGGGGGTTGGTGGGGTCGTTCGGGTCGATCACTGAAACGTAGGTCGTCGAGCCGTCGAATGAAAAGCTGGTTTGGTAGGCGATGCCGTCGGCAGCAAGGACCACGGAGCGCCCACCCGATTCGCCCCCGACCTTGGTCGCATGGGGGTTGGTGGGGTCGTCGGGGTCGATGACCGATACCCAGGTCGTCGGGTCCGGGTAGTTACCACTCGTTTGGTAGACAGTGCCGTCAGCAGCAAGGACGACGGAGGCATAGGCATCGCCGGGGAGGGTGACGATTTGCGGATTGGTGGGATCGCTGGGGTCGATGATCGACACCCAAGTCGTCCAGTAGGCATCCCAAGTCGGCTGGTACTCGTCAAGAGTCGTCGTTTGATAGGCGGTGCCGTCGTCCGCAAGTACGACTGGCTGCGTGTAATAGCCCGGCAAGATGACCGTTTTGGGGTTGATGGGATTGTAGCGGTCGATGACCGACACGTAGGTCGTCCCGTCCTCACCAACCGTGGTTTGGTAGGCGGTGCCGTAAGTGGTAACAACGGCTGATCCCCTCGCTTCGCCGAGGAGGATGGCGGTTTGGGGGTTGGTGGGGTCGTAGCGGTCGATGACCGACACGTAGGTCGT
>CAZEMS010000038.1:0-41111 GCA_964513475.1 uncultured Mycobacterium sp.
GTCTAGGAAACGGGCGGTTTGTGAAGATCTGACCACCCCCTCCCGATGCAGCGCAATCACCCCGTGATTACCCACGCTGGCGCTCAAGGCTCTGCTTCTGCTTGTCGTGGTATGCCTTTGAGACCGTCTGGATGTTGTCGATATCCCAGAACAGATCAGCATCACCACGATGTGGCCGAATGTGATCAGCGACCGGACTGTTCGGCTCAGGATGCCGCCCGGTCAGCAGCTCATCGGTTTGCTGGCACACATACCCGTCACGCTCGAACACCCGCAGCCTCAGCGCCTGCCAGCGCGCCGTCTTGTACCACTTGCGCCATTCGTGAAACGCATCGCGCTGCCGGTCATGGCCACGCCTGCGGCCAGACCGTCCGTCATGCCCGCCACGATCGCCGTTACGCTCAGGCGCATAGCCGACCGCAGCCGGCATCGCGCCGAGGACGGCGGGCATTTGCTTGAGGCGAGGCATGATGCTGAAAGAACAGGGACCGCATGTTGGCAAGGTTCACCACGATGCACCCGCTGCCCCAACGCAAAAGGCCCGGCACCCTGTCGGGACCGAGCCTTGCTGCCGGCGCAACGCTGCACCATGCCTTCGCCTATAGTGTTTAGTTCCACCAACTGTCAACCCCGCGACAGGCGCCGCCCTACTTGTGGACAATCCGATAGGTGGTGATGCCGCGCCCGTGCCGGTCCTCGAACTCGAGCGCCCAGTTGTCCGTCGAGACCATCGCCGCGCGCCGCCGCGCCGCCCGCGCCGACTGCACCAGCCCGAAGTGCTCGGCCATCTTTTCCAGGTTGTCGGCAAACGACATCACCAGCCACTTGAGCCGGTCCTTGTCGCCGCCGAAGCACGACACGCAGATCGCATTGAGGTTGAGACCTTCGCCGATCACCGCCCGGCAGACACGATAGCCTTCCCAGCCGAGCAGCCGGTGCAGCGCCGCCAGTTGCCGCGCCGCCTCGAGCTTGCGGCCATGCAGGTCCGGCGCCGACCCGCCACCATCGACCGGCTCGACCGTGAAGTCACATGCCGGCGCCCCGGCATTGCCCGCCGCCTCGAGCAGCGCGCCGAACCGTTGAGCGGCCGCAACCTGCGCCTTGCCAAGCTTGCCGCGCGCTGCCATCCGCGCCACCGGGTCATGGCGCAGGTTGACCGGCACCATGATCGTCCCCGCCGGGTCGAACGGATCCGGCGCCTCGCGCATGCCGACATGCCGCCCGCCGTCATATCCCGGCCCGCGCACCGCCTTCTTGGCCCTTGATGCCATCAGATCTGCCCCGTTTTGCCGATGGGAGGGTTTGCGGGAGGCGCGAGGGAAGGTTCATCGCCGGGCACTCCCATGATTTTTTCAAGCACTGACAAGGTGTTATCCTCCCGATGGGAGGGTTGGGATAGTTTCAGACCATGAATTCACGCGCGCCTGCGCGCGCGCACACCTGAGTGGCGGTGTCCTGAAACCTTCCCAAGCCTCCCAAGCCTCCCTTGTCCGTTGATCTGCAACGGTTATTTCAATGGGAGGGTTTCGGGCGATGGGAGCGTCAACCCTCCCATTTATAGCCGGGCAGCTTGCGCGGGCCGTTGGTCCACGTGCGCTGGCCTCTGGTTGGGCCGGGCAGCTTGCGCGGGCCGTTGGCCCACGTGCGCTGGCCTCTGGTTGGGCCGGGCAGCTTGCGCGGGCCGTTGGCCCACGTGCGCTGGCCTCTGGTCTGGCCGGGCAGCTTGTGCGAGCCTCATTCATCGCCGGGCTCCGGATCGTCGAGGTCGCGCACGTTGCCATGGGCGTCGACGAAGTCGCTGACATGCTTGACGAGCTTCAGCCCCATGAAATGCATCGACGACAGCTTGCGCCGTCGCAAGCCCCGGTCGCCCATGGCCTTGCCGAAGCCGGTCGAGGTCCAGGCCTTTTCGCCTGACGCCTTGCACCAGGCGACATAGACGTCATACATCTGGCTCGATTGCACCCGGTCGGCATCGGCGCCGGTCTCCACCACGCACATTTTGAGGAACCGGCCCAGCGGGTCGCTGTCGTCGCGATAGATCGCGGTCGCGTTGACCACCGCCTCGGTGTCGGCCAGCCCTTCGAGGAAATAGGTCTGCAAGCCCGCGATCAGCCGGTTGAGAATGCCCGATGCTTCCGAGGCCAGCTTGTCGGGCAGGTCCGGGTCCTTTTGTGCATCGTTCACCCTGACAGGCCACGGCACCAGCTTCATGCGCCGCCAGATGCCATCGTCGGTGCCCTTGATGTCGGGGCGGTAATTGCCCGAGATGATCAGCTTGAACTGCGGCTTGAAATCGAAGAACGGCTTGTTGAGCTGGCGCACCTTCATCGGCTCGCCGCCGGTGATTTCCTTCACCAGCGATTCCGACAGCTTCGCCCCCCGGTCCGGCTCCGAGGCGCGCACCAGCCGCGCGCCGACCAACGGGATCAGGTGCGGCGTCGCCTGGTCGCCGGTGCGCCCGCGCCCCTGGTCGAGAAACGTCTCGATCGGCACCGTGTGCGCATAGTCGCCGAGAACCTTCGACCATGCCTCGATGCAGGTCGATTTGCCGTTCTGCCCCTTGCCATACCAGAACCACAATTGCTGCACCGTGGCATCGCCGGTCAGCGACAGGCCGCCGACCGTATGCAGGTAGGCCCGGTCGCTGCTGTCCGGCTGCACCATGTCCATGAACGCGTCATAGACCGGCGCCGTCGCGACCGGGTCATAGACGACCGGCGCCAGCTTGGTGATCAGGTCATCGGGGTCATGCGCCTCGAAGCGCACGAAATCGTCCTTGTTGCGGTCGAAGTGCAGGGTGCCGTTGAGCACCGTCAGCGCGAACGGATCGGCATCGAGGTCGCACGGCA
This sequence comes from uncultured Mycobacterium sp., assembly GCA_964513475.1. GTDB lineage: Bacteria > Actinomycetota > Actinomycetes > Mycobacteriales > Mycobacteriaceae > Mycobacterium. The sequence goes on from CAZEMS010000038.1 coordinate 2,853, forward strand.
GCACCGCCAGCTTGGCCTGCGCCAGATGCGCGATGCAGCCGATCTTGCCGGCGGCCTGCGAGGCCCGGCACCAGGCCTGCACCGCGTCCGACAGCATCACCGCCTCGCCCCGCTTCTCGCCGATGATTTCATCCTCGCCGGCCTCGACCAGCGCCTGCGCTTCATCGGCAATCGCCGTCACCGTGTCCTGCACTGCCCGCGCAACCTTGTGATCGGCGCCCGACAGCGCCCAGCGCCGGCCATCGAACCACAGCCAGCCATATTCGTCGGCAAAGCGGAACCGGTGGCCGTGCCGGGCCATGAACCGCCATGAATTGCCAAGATCGGTCAGCGGATACCGCGCACACGCCAGGTCAGTCTCATGCCCGGCCCGCGCCTGTGGCGGCGTGATGTCGAAATCGCACGGAGAGGGCGAAGCCCGATGCGCAAGATTTCGACCGGATGAAGAGCCGTCGCCGCACGGAGAGGGCGAAGCCCGATGCGCAAGATCTCGACCGGATGGCGAACCCCCCGCACCCCCTTGAGAGGACGTTTGCGCCGAACCGCCCATATGGGAGGGTCCGTTGCCGCCGCCGGCTTCAGGGGCGCGGGGATCGCCCGCATCGGCGTGGCGCGCCCGCCCGAAGCGCTTGCGCCCGGCAATCCGGTTGAGCTTGACATGGCGGATCTTGAGGTCCTGCTTCAGCCGCCGCTCATAGAGCCGGCCATAGGCCTGGCGCACTTCGGGATGCTCGATCGCCGCGACCAGTTCGCCGATGTCCTGGATGAAGCGCGCCTCGCGTTCCGGCGTCGCCCGGTCGTTGTCCGCGGTCAGCCGCGCCCAGGCCAGTTGCGAGGCCGGTTCCGCCGCCTCGATCACCTCGACGAAGCGCTGCCGGCCCCAATGGTCGGCCATCAGGTCGTCCGGGTCGAGCCCGTCCGGCAGCACCGCGGCGCGCAGCGTCTGGCCCGGTCTGAGCTTCGGCAGGGCCAGGTCGACGGCCCGCTCCATTGCCGCCAGCCCGGCGGCATCGCCATCGAAACAGACCACGGGCTCGGCCGCGTGCCGCCACAGCATCTCGAGATGCTGCCAGGTCAGCGCCGTGCCGCACGGCGCAACGACATTGTCGAGCCCGGCCGCCGCCAGCGCGATCGCATCGAGATAACCTTCGACCACGTAAAGGCTGCCGGATTCGGCGGCGGCCTTGCGCGCCCGGTGCCAATTGAACAGCACCCGCGCCTTGTCATAGAGCGCCGTCGCCGGCGTGTTGAGATATTTAGGAGGTTTGTGAATGGATGATTTGCCACCACCATACAGCGAAGATCGCACGTGTGAGCCGTCAGGCGAGCGCGCAAGATCTTCGCCACTCAAAAGCCTTCCGCCAAAGCCGATCGCCCGCCCGCGCATGTCGTGCACCGGAAACATCAGCCGGTTGCGAAACCGTTCGTAAAGCCGGCCGTCATCGCTCTTGCCGGCAAGTCCGGCTTCCAGCATGTCGGCCTCGGTAAATCCCCTGTCGCGCAGGTGCGCGAGAAGGCCGTGTTTCGGCGCATAGCCGATGCGGAACCGCCGGGCGGTTTCGCCGTCGATCCGCCTCGCCTTGAGATAGGCCTTGGCCGCCTCGACGCCGTCGCCCTTCGAGCGCCAGCGGTTGTAGAACCAGGTCTCGGCCTCGGCCATGACCTCGCGCAAGCGTCCGCTGCGCGCCTCGGCCGCCTGGTCGGCCGGCTTCGATGCCGGCAGGTCGATGCCGGCCATCGAGGCCACTTCGGCCACCGCTTCGGGAAAGCTAAAACCCTCGCGCTCGATCAGGTAGCTGAAGTGATCGCCGGATGCCTTGCAGCCGAAACAGTGATAGTGCCGCTCGCTGTCACGGACGTGGAACGACGCGGTGTTTTCGGCATGGAACGGACACGGCGCCCAGTAATCGCCATGCCGAGCCCGGGTCTTGCGCTCATCCCAGCGCACCGCCCGTCCGACAAGGTCCGACAACGGCACCGCATCGCGCAAACGATCAAGAAACTGCTCGCTGAACCGGGCCATGATCAGTCCCGGCGTCCGTCGCCGTCGGGGTCCTGCCGGGCCGCTTGCGCTTCGCAGCCTGTCCCGGACCCGATCCGGGATGCGCTGGCCTGGTCTTCTGGCCGGGCAGCTTGCGTGTCGGAGCCTGTCCCGGACCCGATCCGGGATGCGCTGGCCTGGTCTTCTGGCCGGGCAGCTTGCGCGCTCGCTTCGCTCACACGTGCGCCGCCCTCAAGTCCGCACATCATGTCCATCAGCTGGCCAAGCACGCCTTCCGGCCGGCCCTCGGCATCGCGCAGGAAGGCCGCGCGCATCGTCTCGGGCGTGCAGCCGTGCTGCAGGGCAAAACTCACCGCCACGGCGCTGTCACGGGTGGCGACATCGAGGTCGGTGCCGGCCTTGCCACAGTTGAGAAAAACCTCGCCCGGCCGGAAGACGCCGTTTGCGAGGTAATAGCCGACCGTCGCCGTGTAGCGATGCGGCCCGTGGCGGATCTCGAACGTGTTGTTCATCCGCCGGTTGTCCATCACGTCGCGTCTCATTGGCCGACCCCCAGCATCGCCTCGATCGCCTCGACCATTACGCGGTAATCGCCGAACCGCCGCTCCACCGCCTGGATGCCATGCAGCACCGTCGAGTGATCGCGCCCGCCGAAGGCCTCGCCGATCTGGCTGAGTGATTTGTTTCCGCAGTGCCGCCGGGCAAGGAACATGCCCACCTGCCGCGCGCGGGCCAGTGCCTGGAACCGCCGTGGCCCCACCATGTCGCGGACCGCGATCCGGTGGACCACCGCCGTCGCCTCGACCACCGAGGCCAGCCGCATCACCGGGCCCGCCGGCGGCGGCGGACAGGGCACAGGCGCCGGCCCGGCCGGTTCGACAGGGGCCAGCCGCTCGATCTGTCGGTCAAGCACCGTCGTCAGCCGCGCGAGCGCCGCCTCTGCGGCGGCCCGGTCAATCGCCCGGCTGGTCACCAGCTTCGACACCGTCGACCCCCAGCGCCGGTTCATCAACCGGCCGATCTGGTCATTGGACAGGCTGCAGAACTGCCGCGCCAGCTGCACGAACAGGACCCGCGCCAGCGCCAGCCCCGGGCTGACCCCGCGCCCGAGAATGTCGCCCGGCCACTGGCCGGTCTCACCCGCCACCGCCTGCAGGATGCGCTCGGCCGACCGGATACGCTGATCGAACAGGCCGGGGTCTTCTCCCGGTTGCGGCGGCGGCAACGCGGCAAACCGCACCGGCAAGTCGCCGGGCTTCGGCCCGGGCCTCACCTTCAGCACCGGTGGCGTCACCACCGGCGCCGCCACGACCCGGCGCGGCCGCTTCGCCCGCCCGGGCGTCAGCAAGAGCCGCTCGAGCTCGGCCACCGGATCATAGCTGTGCGCCCGCCCCGTCATGCCTCGTCCCGCCACCAGTCAGCAGCGGCCTTGTCACCGCAGCCGGCGTGATTGACCGCCTGTTCATAGGCCGCCAGTGCAACGGCGGTTCTCAGCATGTCGCGCACGGCCGGCGAACCGCCACAGGCATCGACCACCCGCAACACCGCGATGACGATGCCCAGGTGCCCGCGCACGTCGCCGCACGTCTCCAGGAGCACAACGTCGTCCGGCCTCAGCCGTTCGGACGGTTCCGGCCATGTCCGAAAGCCGGCGACAATCCGGTGTCCCGCTGAAATGATGGCCCGTGCGTCGACCTCGCCGCTCATCGTTGCCCCCGGCCATCACGGCGCATCGCCAGTGCGCCGTCCACCAGGTCGCGCGCCAGCTGCAGGGCGCGGGGACCGTCGATGTCGGCATGCACATGGCCCTGCGGCCCCGAGATCACCAGCTGCAACGGCTGGCCCTCGCCGGCATCGCGCACCCACGCCATGCGCGGTCCCCGGTAGGGCGCAAATTCGGGCCGTGGCCGCCACCACGCCCGCCAGCGCTCCCGAATCTGCGCCATCATTGGTTGACCTCATCGGCACGCGCGGCACCCCGGACAGCCGCAGGCTGATCCGGGACCTCGATCCGGGGACCCGGTGCGTCTGCGCAACCAACATCATCGGGGCGTTCCAACTTCTGGCGGCAGGGCGGGATCCAGCGAAACTCGGGCACGTTGCGGCGCGCCGGCAGCAGCCATGTCACCCAACAATACGCCGTCGCCGACGAGGCCGCCGGGTCATGGCGGCCGCGGACCATGGCGACCCGCTCGGTAAATTGGTGAATCGCATGTGGCGGCTGCCGGGCGAACAGCGTGGCATAGCGGCCAGTGCCTTCAAGCCATTGCAGACGCACCAGCAGCGCCACACCCTTGCGCGCGATGTCGAGTGCACGCAAGGCGAACTGTTCCGACAACCGGTATGGTGGATTGGTGATAATCCAGTCGACAGGCGGCTCCGCCGTCGGCATCAGGAAGTCATGATGGCCGAAACCGGCACCATAATCATGAACATCGGTTGCCCGCACACAAGCAAAGTCATCGCGCAAGACCCGCACCATGTAGCCGCGGTTCGCCGCCGGCTCCCAGCAGGTTTCCCGGCCCGTCAACCGCTCACCAATGCAATGGGTCAGCAGCGCCCGCGTTGCCCAGGGCGGTGTCGGGAAATCATCCAGGCTGTCATGCGCTTCATGGCGCTGCGCCATGACGGCCGAAGAGCGGTTGTGAACCATCACCGCTCCTGCCACCAGTATCGCGGCCGGGCTGGCGCCTTGAGATGCGCCGCGCACCAGCTGCGGCTGCCCGGCGCCACCGGCGCGCCGCAGAACAACGGCCCGCCATCCCGGCCCCGCCGGTCCAGCAACCGGCAGCATTGTTCACCCGTCTTCAGGTCAAAGAGACCGGCAGGCACCGGACGCTGCGACCGATTCTCAGCGCCCGCCGGTCCCGATTGCGCGGGGTCGGGAGGAACATCCCCCGCGGAAGTCCATGTCTGTCTGGCCACGCGGCTCATGTCCGTGGCCCTTGCCGGCCGCGCCGGGATCTCGCATGATCCTCAAACCACTCGCAAGGAGCCCGCCCATGCACGAGAAACCGAACCCACTCGATACGCTCTCGAGCCAGAGCCGCGGCCGCCTGCTCACCCTCGAGGTGCTGGTCACCCTGTTGCTGTCGAAACGGTCCAACGCTGAAAAGCTTCTGCGCGAGGCCGATGAGATACTGGTAGCAATCGAGGCCAGCCTCGGCGAGGCGGGCGACGAGACGATTGTCATGTTCGAGGCGGCGCGACAGAGCCTCGCCAAGATCGATCGCGAAGCGCGGCCGCGGGCGAGGTAGCGGCCAGTCGATGGCGCACATCCGCTGCCACAGGCCCCCGTCGCCCCAGTCACGGCAGCCTTTCAAGCACGCCAGGTCCTCTGGCGACACGAGACCGGGCGGGGCAACACCCGCTGTCACGGCGGCCCCCGCGCCCGCGTCTCCCGGTCCCGTGCCTTGTCCGGTCCGCTGCATCGTTCAGTCCTCCGTTTCGCCAGCCAGAGAAGCGGCCGCGCGAGCGAGCCCAGCGCAACGGCTGCCACGTCTTTCCAGAAGCTGCGCCGTCTCGTCGAGGATCCGCCGTTCCGCCGCGGCGCGGGTCTTGAGCCACTCATCGGCGCTCCTGAGTTGATCGAGAACATGGCCGGGTATGGCCTTGAGACTGTGTGCCCGGTAGGGCAGGCTCCACAGCGTGCCATGTGGCACGCCATAGAGCCGCGCCGCCCGGCCCAGGCCGGCCTTGACGTTGCCGCCAAGCGCGGCGGCCTCGCGCCGGATCAGCACCATGGCGATCTCGCGGGCCTCGTCGACTGTGGCTTGCGCAGACACTTTTTGCGCTCCCTGCAATTGCTTTTTGCGTTCCATGCCAATCTCCCCATGCCAGTGTTGTCGGCATGGGAAAGGAGGCGCTAGCGCCCGTTACTTCACCGAAACCGGACGCCGACTTCTTACGTATTCAAGATTGGCTTGATGCAGATCCTCAACGGTGACCGCGCCACAGGTCGCATCCACAATTGCCTGAGCGATACTTGCGGGGCATTGCCGTGCCCCCTTTTCATATCGGCCATAGGTCGCGGCAGGGTTGGCGCCCTTGATGCCAACCTGCCGGGCGAATTCGTCTTGGGACAATCCCGCTTCGAGCCGCCAGATTTTGAGACGTGGTTTGGTCATTTCGCAACAAGTAGCCATGTTGGCTACTAAGCGTCAAGAGCAAATTTAGCCGTATTGGCACTTACAGATGTAGCCGAAACGGCTAAATTCTTAGAATGCGCAATCGGATCAAAGCTTTAATGAAGGAGCGAGGATTATCTCGCGAGGACCTTGCCGACCAAATCGGCTGTCATCCGATCACCATCTCTAAGCTAATTACCGGCACGCAACGTCTGTCTGACATCTGGATTGAAAAGATCGCCGGCGCACTCAACGTCACGCCCGGCGCACTATTCGATGAGACGCCCAACATTCGCCTCGTCCCGGTGCGCATGCATGTCCAGGCCGGCCACTGGTCCGAGAGCAACGAATGGCCCCCGGACGATCAATACATGGTCCCCGTGCCCGATGACGCCGACCTGCGTGGCATCACCCTGTTTGCCGCCGAGACCCGAGGGCCGTCCATGAACCGGCGCTGGCCGGAAGGCACCGTCATCGTCTTCACCGCCGGCATCGAGACCGAGGACGACGTCATCATCGGCAAGCGTTATATCGTCGAATGGGAACGCGCCGACGGCCTGCGCGAGGCAACCGTCAAGACCCTGTGGCGCGACGATGATGGCAAGTTCTGGCTCCTGCCGGAATCCGATGACCCCCGCCATCAGGCCCCGATCGCCCTCAACGGCAACGAGGGCGACACCATCCGCCTCGTCGGCCGCGTCGTCTGGGCCGCCAGCCGGGAGTAGCCTTGAACCTTGCAACCAGCCATTGGAAAAAAGGAGACAGCGATGAACGACAAGCGCAGAACTGGCGGTAACGCCGTCGAACAGAATAGTTATCGGCCCGCGACCGGAGGACCGAGCAACAGCTACAAGCCGTCTGTCGCCCCTCGCGAAACCGGACAAGCCAATTCCGGCCCGTCACCTGCTGACGATTGACCGTTTTGGCACATGACGGATCATCATGCGCTTGATCCGTTGCGCCGGGATGTAGGTGATCCGGTCGCCATAGTCCGCGTCGCGGCATGATGTCTGCTCGCGCACTTCGCCATCCGTCGTCTTGATCGTCGTGACATACATCAAGACATCGCCGCTTGCCCCCATCGTGAAGGCAGTGATCGGGGCATCGGCAAACTGGCTTGTGTTGTCGCACATCAGTTGCCGGCCGTCTTCCAGCTCGACCGCCACTTGCGATACCGCAAAACCGGTTTGGCCAAACATGTCATCGAGCGCGCTGTCCGCATCGTCCGCCTGTGAGACCCCGAGCGCTGAAGCGGTCCTGAAATAGAGCCCGCGCCCCCATCGCCGCCACACAGCGCCAAGCACCGCCGCCCCCGCGAAGGCGGCCAGCCCGGCCAGCAGCGCGTCGCTCATCAGTTGCCGGGCCAGAACATACAGCGCCGTTGCGAACAGGCTGAACAGGAACGTTGCGAATGCCACGTCTACGGTCTTGCGGTGTTTCCGCAGCCCCATGTTGCCGATCAGGTAGGCGGCGTAACCGCCTGCAATCGCCACCTGCAGCGACCATGGCATGTCGAGAAGATGTTTAACGTCCATCGGCCATCCATCATTCATCAATCTACTCGCTCTTTCTGTGTCTCATGGCTCAACTGGAAGGCTTTCTGTCAGCCGGGCCTCGTGATGACTAGGTAAAGCAACTGCACCACTATAACGCCTCCAAGTGAGAGGATGGTGCAAAGCCATTTCCTGCGCAGTTCCTTGCTTCGCCTCAGGGCCGCCGCCAGCGCGGGACAGGCAAAGCAGTCAGGCTTGCCCAACCCCGTTACCGTTCGCGCCTCGCACCCCGCTTTCGTATCGCCCTGATCGCCCATCCCGCTCACCTCCTGCATTGTCTCACTATCGCTGTTGTAGCATGAAGTAGCCGTTTTAGCTATAATCCTCTTGACAAGAACGTAACCATTATGGCTACTTTCTTTCCATCACATCCCCGATGGAGCCGAGCGATGCAGATCTTCGATGGAATGACCGCAGGCCAGAGCCTCTCGCTGCAATACGACGGGCCAGTCCCCGAACACCTGCGCCGGGCCGCCGCCAGCTACGACGCCACCCACGCCGCCAAACAGGCCAGAGCGAACGCCCGTATCAGGGTCAAAACACGCAAATTAAAGCCTCAGACCATCATCACCCTCATGGCCATCGCCATGCAGGACGCCTGGGCAAAGCGCGGCACGATTCACCGGCTCGACCTGTTGCAGGCCGGCCTCACCGATGCCGACATCGAGGAACACCGCGACGCCGCCTTCGCCCGCGCCTCGGCCCGCGAGCCCCGCATGATGGAGCTGGTCGCGTGAGCCAGAACGATGCACGCCCCGTCGTCGAGGTTCGCGTGGACGGTCCATGCCTTGGCGCAAAGGTCGTCCAGGCGATCATAACGGTCGCAGTGTGGTGGCTCAGCATCGTCGTGATGTACCTGACGCTGATGATGTTGGGCAAACTCGGCGCCTTCCCATGATCAGCAAGACAATGCGCACGTTGAGCGCAGCGAAGCGCAAGCATTGGGCCAGCAAGACAATGCGCACGTTGAGCGCAGCGAAGCGCAAGCATTGGACCAGCAAGACAATGCGCACATTGAGCGCAGCGAAGCGCAAGCATTGGAGCCCGGAATGACCCTTTCGCCAGACGCCCGCGACATCAAGTGGTTCGCCATTGGCTTTTTCGTCGGTGGCCTCACCGCCACTGGCGCCATCACCCTGCTCGCATCGTGATCCCCGACAATGCGCACGTTGAGCGCAGCGAAGCGCAAGCATTGGACCAGCCCGACAATGCGCACGTTGAGCGCATTGAAGCGCAAGCATTGGACCAGGAATGAACACACAAGCCGCAGAGACACCCCGCTGCCCGGCCTGCAACGACACCGGCGCAAGACCCGCCCCGGGCGGCACGGTTACCGCTTCCGGCTTCGCCGGCCGCAGATGGCAGTCCTGTCCGGATTGCCGGGCAGAGCCCGGCCGCAGCGACTGACATTGCCCAGCACCTCAACACGCATCCCCGGATTGCTTGCGCAAAACTAAAGGAGCCCAGAATGACCGACGTCACGCACGCCCCGCTGAATAGCCTGAGCCTCGATCCCGCCAACGTCCGCACCGGCAAACCGGCGATCGGCGACCTTGTCGCATCGATCCCCGTCAAGGGCGTGATCACCCCGCTGGTGGTGCGCGAAGCAGCCGGGGGCGGATACAGTGTCATCGAAGGTTCGCGCCGGCTTGCCGCGTTGAAGGCGCTGGCCAGGGCCGGCACCGTTGATAAGGACTTCGCGGTGCCTGTCACCGTGCGCGACGAGGCCGATGCCGAGGCCCGCGAGACGTCGCTGGCCGCCAATATCCAGCGCATGGACTTGTCACCGCCTGACGAGGCGGCCGCCTTTGCACGGCTCAATGATGCCGGGCATACGGTTGAGGACATCATGGCCCACTTCGGGCTGACAGAGCGCCGGGTGCGCCAGCGGCTCGCCATCGGTCATCTGGCGAAGCCGGTCTTCAAGGCATTCGCAACGGGCGAGCTCAATATTGCCATGGCCGAGGCCTTCACGCTCACCAGCGACCACAAGCGCCAGGCAAAGACCTTTCGCGATCTGAAGAAGGCGGGCCAGCTTGCCGCCCATGTCATTCGCAACACCCTGTCCGAAGCCGCGCTGGAAGAGGATTCGAGCTTTGCGGAGTTCGTCGGCCGCGAAGCCTATCTTGCCGCCGGCGGCGTCCTCACCACGGACCTGTTCCAGGACAACACCTGGTGGCATGACCGGGCGCTCGCCATGAAGCTGGTCGACGAACGGCTCGAGCGACTGCCTGACGAGCTTGCCGCCGAAGGATGGTCGTTTTTCGAGATCGATCTGAAGGGCAAGGTCGATCCATGGGAATGGCGGCGCGACGAGCCTGAGGAAGATCCGGCTCTCACCGATGAGCAGAAGGCTCGCCTCGATGAGCTGCTCGAATGGCTTGCGCCATTTGATGACATGACCATGTGGCAGGTCCCGCGCGAAAGGCAGGCCGATGTTCGCGCCTGGACGGATGAGGCCGATCGCTTGAGCGAAAAGGTCTTCTCGGCCGCCCAGAAGGCAACGCTCGGCGTTCTGGTCAGCCGCCGGGAGAACGAGATCATCCTGCGCAAGGGCGTCCGGCGCCCTTCCGTCAAGGCAAAGGCGGGCGCAACCGCCGGCGCCGGTGGCAGTGCGGCCCAGGGCAGCACCCCCGACACCGATGACGGGCCGGCCCTGTCCGCCGCCATGCTGGCCGACCTTTCCGGCATCCTCGGCCGTGCCGTGCAGAAGTCGTTGCTCGGCAAGCCGCAACTCGCCCGCCGCCTGGTGCTGGCCAGTCTGCTGCTCGACCACCGTTCCCGGGGCTTCGAGGCGCCGCTGGCGCTGGCGACCACAGCTTTCAAGCCGGGCGCAATCACTCCGGACTGGTCTTTCGGTGCCGAACTCGATGCCGCGGCGGGTGATGTACCGCCCGATGACGCCGAAACCCTCGCCGGCCTGATCGCCCGCCTCGAGCAGCTGCCAGCCGCAACTGACAGCCGCCTGTGGTGCGCCCTTATCGCCAGGGCCGTAAGCCTCAACCTTGCCCACAACCAGGACCGGGCCGCCGACATCGCCCGGCTGGCCGACCCCGACGTTTCGGCCCTGTGGCAACCGGACGGGGACTGGTTCAAGCGCCTGAAGATCGGCCAGCTGCTTGCGGCGATCACTGAGACGCTCGGCGACGCCCGGGCACAGGACCTATCGAAGGCAAGGAAAACCCAGCTGGTCGATGTCTGTGTTGCCGAGGTCGCACCGCTCGGCTGGCTGCCCGAGCCTTTGCGCACGCCATGCTATCGCGGACCCGGCTCCGATCACTATAGGACCCCTGAGCCTGTAGAGACAGTACAGGCGGCGGAATAGCGGCATGTTCAACCAGGCAATACTGATCGGCCGCGTCGGCAGGACCCCGGAAGAAAAACAGACCCGCAACGGTACGGGCTACATGACATTCTCGCTCGCCACATCCGAGACATGGAAGGATCGCAACACCGGCGAGAAGCGCGAGGAGACCATCTGGCACAATGTCACCGTCTGGCCGGAAGGCCTGTGCCGCGTGGTGCGCGATTTCGTTGTCAAGGGCGACCTCCTGACCGTCATCGGTCAGGTCCGCAACCGCTCGTGGCAGGACGATGCCGGCAATTGGCACAACGCGTCCGAGCTGCGCATCGCCGGCAATGGCCAGATCCGCCTGATGCCCAAGGGCGGCAACAAGACCGGCGACCCCGGTCCGGACGAACCCTTGAGCCATGCCACCGCCGGCGCCAGTACCGCGCACTCGGCCCTTGACGACGAAGTGCCGTTCTGATGCCGCGCCAGCACTATCCAGTCCGCCTGCAGTTGAGCCGCCAAAAGGGTTTCGACCTGCAACGGCTGAGCCACGACACCAACGGCCTCAAGGCCGTCCGGGTCGATCGCAGCACCTGGTTCGGCAATCCGTTCAAGCCCGGCGAGGCCCCGGATCAATACCGCTGCCGCGCATGGCTGGCATTCAACGAGACGGTCCCCCTGCCGCCGCAGATTCAAGTCGAGAAGGTAACGGACACAGCTCACGCCGTAAGCCTGTTCCAGCAGATGATCGACCTCGCCGACTTCGATCTGAAAAAAGTCATCCGCGAGGAACTGAAAGGTAGGAACCTCGCCTGCTGGTGCGCCAGAACCGCCCCGTGCCACGCCGGCGTCCTGATCTCCATCGCCAATGGGATGGGCCGATGAAACCATTGCCAATCGCCAATGAACGACTGATGGACAGCGCCGAGGTTTGCGAACGGCTGGCCATATCCAAGCGATCGCTGTCGACCTTGCTCGACAAGATTGGCTTTGTGCGGCGGCGTGGTGTTGCGCTACGCTTTGACCGCCAGCAATATGACCTGTTGTACGAGGCCGCCAGATGCCCCTTAAAATCGTCAAGCGAAAGGGATCGCCCTACTGGTACGTGCGCGGCACCACCTGCAACCCTTGTTGATTTTCCTGATCGGTGTCGGCCCCCGGCTTGGCACGGCGCTTGAACTCGACTGGCAGCACGTCCATCTGGCCATGGCCCGCGCCTTCCTTTGGCACGGCAAGACCGAAAGTGAAACGTCGGCCGAAATGCCGCCGCGGGTCGTCGCGGCCCTGGCTGCCCTGCCCCATCGGACGGGCCCGGTCTTCAGACGGCCGGACGGCCAACCCTATTGCGCCAAGGTAAACAGCGGCGGCCAAATCAAGACGGCCTTCAATGCAGCGGTCCGCCGCGCCGGCATCGCCAGAGCGACCCCTCACACCTGCCGGCACACCTTCGCGACATGGCACTATTCCGTGCATTCGGACATCCTGGCCCTCAAACGCGCCGGCCCATGGAAAAGCTTCGAAATGGTTGAGCGATACACGCACCTCGCCCTACCCGAAATGGCGCCACAGATCATAAGAAACGGCTGGGCCACCAATCTCACACCGTACAAAATCCGTGCAGAATCCGTGCAGTCGCTCTAGCCCAAAAACCACCCAACCACTAACATATTGATTTTAAGGATAAAAATGGTGCTGCGAGACAGGATTGAACTGTCGACCTCTCCATTACCAATGGAGTGGTTTGGCCCCAACCCCCAGCTTGCACGAACGATCTATCTAACTGATATTGCTGCATAAATTTCCATAACTGGTCTTTTTCCAAGCAGCCTCAAATAGCGAACAAACACAGCCCAAAACACATAAATGCACACATTATCCGTGCAGAATCCGCGCACTTTGTTTTTGATCTGTTCCCCGGGGCTGTTTGGACTATTCGAACAATCGGATAAGGGGCGCATCGCGCTTAACGTAAAGCGGGTGCCTTGGTGCGCCGGACTTGGTCTTGCCGAGACACATCAGCGTCACTCCATGACTTCCAAAAATCTTCGCCACATCATCTGCCCGCTTCCCTATGCGGATATCCGCACCCCACGCCGCAATCACTGGTCCATTGGACGACGACGCCGCATCTTGGAGAAATCGCTGATCACCAACAGTCGTGACCCGATGTCGAAACATATCGTCTGGATTGGTCGCCCTGAATGCGAACAGGTTTTCCACGCGCAGCGCACCGCAGCCCTCCCGGCGCGCAAAGCCAATGCAACGGCGAATTGTCGGGTCGTCCTTATCCGCGTCTGCCGTCGAAGGGTTGAGCATAATGAAGGTGCATGTCGGGCCATCATCCCATTGACGCGTCAGCCTGTACCGAAAGCGCCCGCAATCGGAGATCACGGCATCAGATACAGAGAGGAGGTCTGAAATTGCACTCATGGGGCGTTTTTTGGATTCAGGCTTCAAACGCGGACATGATCCGCGCGTCGTTATGTTCCTGAGCGGCTTGTTTCGCGGCCTCGACCGATGGGAAATTGCCACGGCTTTCAAGCCCGCCGTTGGGAAGGTTGATCATCAGATAGAAGTGGCCCGTGGTGACCCCCACCTCATATCTCATCCTCCCGTCCATATCTCTGGCCGTGTCACGGAGGTGTTCGCCCGCGATAGTGGTCGGGTGCCATTCCAGCGGTTTAATCTTCGGGGTCATTTGTGCCTCCGGCGTTAGTTGGACTCATGAAAATTCGTCGTTGGCCCACTCGTGCCAGTCGAAGTCGCAACCGCACTTCCACAGCGTCTTCCAACCCGAACCATCGGGGACATCGCCCATGTTGTGCGGGGTCTCGTGGCAGTTGGGGCATTGAGGCTCACTGACAGTTACCTGCGTGCCAGGCGGGAAGATCCGGGCGGCCAATTCCAACGTGCCGCCGATTGGTCCGTCACCGTCTTTGTCACCTGCGGCAGAGCCAACCCACTGTGGCCGATGCTGGTCGCAGGTCTCGCCGTCATAGACATCCGGGGCCTGCTTGGCACGCATGGTCTCTCTCAAGCGCATGTCACTCATGGGGGGCTGTCTGGACTCAGGACTTTGAAGCGTGAAGCGCGATGCGTTCTTCGACGCCAGGCAGCACACCTTCATGCAACATGCCAACCGCCTTCCTATCGTCACCGCCCATGGTGGCGAGCAACACGGTGGCGACGAGATGGTCGAGCGTCACGAGGATCGCGGAACTGTCTGCGATGAGATCGCGACCATCAACGAGGGCCTTGGCCGCAGCGAGTGCACGCTGCGTGTCTTTGGATGCCTCGGTCACCCCAGCGCCGCCCGAACCATGCAATCCTTGGCTTCAAGCAACTTGCGAAGCCCGGCGCTTTTCTCCGGCCCGTCTGGCAGATCGGCGTTCATTTGCTCGGCAATTTCGCCAAACGGACGACTGACCTTCTGCAAGTGTTCGGGCAGGTGGGCGAACTCGAAGTATTTCATGATCGGGTTTTGCATTGTGCTTCCTTTCGATGATGGGGGCTATTCAGACAGGGCCGCGAGGCCCTTGTCACTCAGCTTTCCACCGGACACATAGCCGCTCCCGGAAAGGGCTTCTGCCGCTTCCCACAGGGCCGCGCCCGGAATGATCCCGTCATCGTCTCGGGGTTCGTGCATATGGCGAAGAACCGAAATTTCATACTCGCATAGCGTCATGGTTGAGCCTCCATCCTGTTGACAATTATCTTACTAAATAAGATAATACATGACAATAGACTGTGGTAAGAAAATTCCATGGGGAGTCGGATTTTGTGGGGATATGTGCTCATCGCACCAGGGCGGCCGCCGCTTGATGAACAGCGGCGCGTGCTGGCGACGCTCGGCGTCAAGACCGGGCAACAGGGCACCATCTGGACCGACACCATTGAGCGCGGAAAACGGGGGCGAAACGCCGGTCAGACGCAGCTTGAGGCCCGAAACGACCTCATGCAATCAGTGCAGTCAGGTGACAAAATCATCATCGCCGACCCCTATTGCATCGGCCTTTCCGCCGCCGATGCCGCGTGGTTTCTTGGCGAGATGCGGACCAAGAATGTGACCGTGACGGTCAATGGTTCGCTCTACAACATCGAGCCGGGTGATGACGTGTCCGCGCTGGTTGAAGAAGTCGGCAAGGCGCAAAACCGGGCACAAGCGGCCCTGTCGCGGGCCAAGGCCAACAAGTCGGAATAGGAGGCAGCATGAGCCCCGAACGTGAGGTTGAAACCTTGAAGCGGCGTCTCGCCTTGTCGAACAAATACTGGATACGCGCTGCGAAGGCGGCTATTGCCGGTGACATGCGGGAGCTTCAAAACCGTGTCGAGATGCATGAGGCAGAGCCGCAGAAAGTGGTATTGTCCGAGTCCTGAAAGGAGCCGTGATGCGAGTTCTGCGTGTCAAGCCCTGCACATGCGAACAGCAAGGCCCCGTCGTTTACGAAAGTGACGGTGATGGTCGCTATCGCGTCGTGTGTTGCTATTGCTGGCGGCAGACTGTGTCGAAACTGACGCGCGAAAAAGCCAAGACCGAATGGAACGCCGGACGCGCGGCCAAAGTAGAAACTGAATAGGAGCCTGTAATGGGGAAGCCGGACGTTTGCAAAGTAGAGATCGCCGGTGCGACAAAAGCAATTGTGCGCGAGTATGGCAACGTTATCGGAAACCAACAGGCCGAAAACATCGCTTACATCGCGCTAGTCGGCGCGCGATCCGCTAAGTCGGCAATCGAGCAATCAAACTAGGAGGCTCCCCCACTGCCTCCCCGCAGCCAGCACCAGAGTGCATATTTGATGTATGGCGGCCAGCCCCTGCCTCTTTTGCCAAATTTGGCCGCTGTTGCCGGGTTGGCATACCCGCCCATCTTGGCCAGCCGGTATCGGCTAAGTCCGTGCTCTGTCAGCCACCCGTCCGGGTCTGCCAAAAAATCTTGCCAAAGCTTGTCGATTTGTTCTTGACTATTATCCATATGGATACTAATATACAGACATTGAGAGGTCGTCAAGACCACCCGCGCCTCGGGGCAAATCAGGGGCGGAGATGACAAAATGGCTTACCACCACATCAACCACACCTGCGGCCACTGCGGCGATGTTAAAATAACAGGCAACAGCGACTATATCCGCAAGCGTATTGCGGATTTGGAGGCCCGGGCTTGTAATGACTGCGTCGCAGCCAAAAGCGACCTTACCGGCAGCCCCAAACAAATCGCATGGGCCGAAGACATCCGCGCGAAAGAGATGGCTCGCCTTGAAGCTGATCTCGCCAAATTGATCGCCACAATCAACGCCCAAGCCGCACCGGCTGTTAAGGCTTGGGCTTGTGAGTATGCTACCAAAATGTTTGACTTTGCAGCACAACAAAAGCCGGCGCGCTGGTGGATCGACGAGGCAACCCGCTATGACCTGCCACGCATCAACGATATCACCAAAGCATGGATGGACCAAAACAAATGAACCGCCACGATCCCGTGACTTTCCCGCCCGACAGCGCCATCTACCGGTGGCGCTATCAAAACCTGGTTGACTGCCTGCCTGGCGGATGGGAGCCGTTGCGGCTGGCAGAGGGCGGGCTGCTTTGCCGATCAACGCGCTTAGGTACGCTGGCCTGCTGGCAAGGCCTTAGCATGGTGGCGGTCAATCAGGTTGCCGCCGACCGGCAGATTGAGCGTGAGAACACCGCGTGAGATATTTTGATCACATCACGATCACGACCGGGCACACGGTGCGGCAGTATTGTAATGACGTAACGGACGAGACCGTTGCCCGGTTGCAATCCATGCTGGATATCGCGCTGCAATCATCAGCGCCAACGGCTGTCCCCGGTGTTGAGGGGGCAACAATCACAGCAACCGCCCCCACAGCCAAGACGCTGCTCGCCACTGTCTGGATTGTGCAAATGCCAATTATCACAGTCGGTGTGGCGCTTAAGTCGCGGGGCGGGGCAGAACTCTGGCGCATGATGGTGGAGTCGGCCACAACGCCGGTCGCCCCTCGGATATCCGCTGGCCAGCAACCACCAGCGCCGTGGATCGCCGACCGGATCGAGGCAGGTGCAGCTCAACACGCATCGACCCTGTCATGGACTGGTGATTTTTCCAGGTGCCTTGCTTGGGCCTGGGCAGAATATTGAGTCCTAAAACGGAGCCATGAACGACCGAACCGAAATGAACCACGAAACACCAACACCGACCACGTGGTCCAAACAGTCTCCCGAAGATCGCAAGGCGGCGGCCGAGCGTGCCGCGTCAAAAGACGAGGACATCCGGCACGCCCTGTCGCGCATCGAGTTCGAGCTCGGCCAGGTTCAGATGATGCAACGGACGCTGTTCGGCGCATTGCTGCTCGTCGCAGTTGGCCTGGTCTGGCTGGCGATACGCTAGCGATGCATCCGCACACCACGGCAAAGCTCGGCCGGGGCCACTGGCTCAAGACCAATCAGGCCCGGCCGGGAGACATCTACAAATGCGCCGATGGCCTGGTGATGATCTTCCAGTCCGGCGAGCCGCCCGCCGGCGTGCTGTGGTTCAGCCCGGCGTGAGGCAAACAAAAAAGCCCGGCCGCATCCCTGCAGCCGGGCCTGATTACAACGACAGCATGGCCCTCTATCGTCGCAACTTCTCCAGCGGCCGCGTCAGGAAATAGGCGCCAAGCACCACGGACATCACCCAGGACATGTTGTCGGAGAGCGGATCGGTTGTGCCGATCCCCATGACCTTGTCCCAAACCACCACCTTCCACACGAAGATGACAAACGGTGCGGCCAACGCCGGCCGGATCCATGCCGTCAGCGCGCTTTGCGATTCCGCGACCAGCACCCCGCGGCGGGCCTCGAGCTGTGCAATCGCCTGCTCGGCCTCGAGGCGTTCGCTGTCGTTCTTCGCGTCCAGCTTGGCCTTGTAGGCATCGTTCAACTGCTTGCCGATCGCCGCGATGCCGCTGCCCGACAGCCAGCCCAGAACCTTGAGGAACATCACTCGGCCTCGCCGACCGGCGTGTGCGTCTTGATGCGCTTGTAGATCATCCAGAGACCCAGCGCCGACAGAACCCAGGGCCAATACTGCGAGGGAATGATCTCGCGCCAGCTTGTGCTCTGAAACACGTCGATGGCTTCGCCGATCAGCGGCATCGCCACGACCACCGCGCCATCCAGCACCGTCGTCAGGCCGCGAAGCCGCTCACGGATCGCCGGGATGAAGTTCCAGGCGAGGATACCCGCGCCGGCGATGAACAGAACGATGATGAACAGGTTCATGGCTTCAAACTCCGTCAGTTTGCGATTTGATCCAGCGCTCGCGGATGATCCAGGCCGCAACGGCCGCACCGAGAAAGACCAGCCCCGCGGCCAGCATCGGCTGCGACTGGCCAAACGCCGCGATCGCGCTCACCGTGTTGACGATGGCCGCGCCAATCGCCGACCAGACCGTTGTCGATTTCGGAAGCGGTTTGCCGGTGACGCCGGGGTCGACCGGTTTCGGTGCCGGCTCATCTTCTTCGGTTTCCGCCTGTTCCGGCAGCGGGACAGGGGTTCTGACCGGTGTAAACTTTGCCGCCTTTATTGCGGCCGCCAGCGCATCCTCGAACTCCTCGGCATAGCCGGCGATCAGTCCGGCCTTGTCGGTGCCGTTGATGATCCGGCGCGCACCGCGATAGCTCCGCCTCCTGTCAGTGATGTAGTCGCTGAACTTCTTGCCGGTGAACCAGCCTTCGATCGAGCCACGGAACAGGATCTGTGCTGCGATCTCCGGCTCCATGACCTTGTCGGGATGGCGCGCAAAGGCATCACCATGGCCAAGCTTGTGGCCGGCCTTGCGATAATTGCCGAGCCAGGTCAGCTGCACATAGCCTCGCCCATAGTAGACCTGATGCCACGGGCCCACGCGCCGGCCGTACTTGCGGCCCCGTCCGCGACCGTATTCCCGGATCGGCTGCATCGTGTGAGCCGTTTCGTGATAGGCCGTCGCCATGCCATAGGCGAGACACCCGACAGGGTGATGGCTGTAATCGCGCTGCCAGACGGCCAACAGCGCCTTGCAGCCCTTGAACTGCTCGCGCGACAACCGCCCGCGAAACACCGACTGCCGGATCGCCGCGAAGAAAACGGCCTCGTCAATCTTCAGAACACTCATGACGGCACCCCGGGCTTCGCCCGTTTCGGCGCATTATGGATGTGCATTCCACCCTTGCCGGCGGCCACAATGCAGGCCCGGCCATTGGTGGCGATGACAATGAAGGTCCATGTCTGCTTCTCGTCATTGACCCAAAGCTGGTGAACGAAGTCGCCGTCCTCATGCGGCAAGTCAATGCGGCGGCTCTCGCCGAACTTGCCGGCCAGATGGAGCCGCAGCGATTCCGAAGGGCCGCACTGTACCGCCGCCGCCGGCACAGCCGTCAGCGTTGCCACGGCCAGGGCGGCCGCAAGCCATGTCAGTTTCATGGGGGAGTCTCCTATTGCCTTGGGAGAATGGTCACCGTCGAACAGCTTCGATAGTGGTAGGGTTTGGCCAGCGCCTGGATCACGTTGCACTGCGGCGCCAGCGCGACACAGACCCGGCCCTTGCCGGGCCTGGCATTGCCCGGCACCTGATAGGTGACGGAATAGTCGTGCCGCTCGCCAAGACGGGTCTTGCCCGGAAAGTCCTTCATGATATCCTGAACGCGGTTGCCGGCGCCATCCCAGAACGAGCGGTGCACCCTGATTGGACAGGATTTCTTGCGGACCACCGACACGGTCGCGTGATAGATACCGCCTGGCGTCACATCTTCTTCGAGAACGCCGTTGATCTGGCGCGAATAAGGCCATTCGTGATAGGCGAACCCGGCCCAGGCAAACAGCGCCACGTTCGCCGCAAGCGCCGCCACCAGCAGTGCTGTCAAAACCATTCGCACCATCATTTGCGCACCCGCTTCAGGTCGTCCTCGATGCGCTTCACCGCGCGGAAAATTTCGCTGATCTGGCTTTCCATCCGCGCCATCTTGGCAATGTCGCTGTCACGCGACTGCGAAGCCCGCTCGAGAATGGAAACGCGCTCCGACAGTCCGCCCATGAAATAGGCAAAGGCTGCGGTCTGGATGCCGATGGCAATCAGCGCGCCGACCGGAATTTTCTTTTCCAGCCGCCATTCGGTGTCCGATGTCATGCCCGTCCCTTCCGGCGCTTGTAGAAAAATCCGCCGAACAGCGTGACCCCGGCCAGCATCACCGCTGCCATCACCGGCCAGCCGCTGCGCGCGACACAGGCCGCGAGGGTCGCATTGGCGCCGATCAGGCCGGTCTGCATCGTAAAAGCGATGTCATGCAGCGCGCAGCAATGCGCCCAGGCACCGTCCGGCCATCCGGTGCACCAGTCGGGCAGCGGCCCGTCGCAAGCGGTCATGGCCAGTACTGGTCGTCATCCAGGTCGGCCGGGATCGGCTCCATGGCCTCGAGGGCCTCGCCCGCTGCCTTGATCTCCCAATACCGGGCAATCTGGCCGCGCAGATAGGTCGCCATCTCGGCGTCTTCCTGTGACAGCGAGAGGCCAAGACCGACCTGCTTGTCGAGGATCTGATTTGCCCGGCTCTGCGCGTCGTTCACCTTGATCATCAGGTGAAAGTCATCGCGCGCGCCAAACGCAGAACGGAGCCGCCGCGCGGTCTCCGCGCGCACTTCCTCGATCGTGCCGTCGGTCAGGACGGTCTCGATCAGTTCGCCGTCTTTCCAGGTTTCGATACGTCCCATGTCAGCGTGCTCCGAGCCACATCAGGCCAGTGGTAAAGATCGACTGCGTGTTGGTGTCGGCGGCCGACGCCAGCGCGCCGTAGGTGAAGGCACGGGTCACCATCGGGACCGGATTGAGGAACCCGCCCGACTCCTGTAGACCGAACACAGGCGGCGGACCGTTGACCAGCGGAATGCCGGTCAGTGACGGGGCCCCGTCCGAGACAAATTCCAGGCAGTACAGGCCAGGATTAAGCACCTGCGAAATCGTCACTGTCTTGAGCCCGGTCGAGGCAACGGAAAACTCGCCGCCATCAACGATCAGCGCGCCGAAGGTACCGAAGCCGGCGCCGGCAGTCTGCCTGTAGGGCCGCAAGCCGATCCGGGCGACAGAACTCGCGGCCGCCGACGTCACCCGGCAGCCTAGCCGGGTCACCGTCATCTGTTTCGACACCGGCATCACGGTCTTGTACAGCGTGTCGGCACTGGCCGCGACGGCGGAGCCGGAATAGCTTTGCCCTGGCGTCGTGACCCAGATGGTCGTTTCGTCGGTGTTCTGTAGATTGCCGAAACCGTAGTTCGGCACGCCCGGCAGTGCCACGGTCTTTTGTCTTAGCACCATCAGCGCGCTCCAAAGCTCTCGTAGGTTGAAAGACCACCCTCGCCGGCGACAACCAGCTTGCCGGTCTCGACGCAGATATCCGGGTCACCGTCCGTCCGGTTGACCTGCAGGTAATAGGTGCCGGCGCTGAGCCCGTGGCTGTCTTCCGCCGTTACAGTCAGATAATTGTCGCTGTCACCGGACACCGCCGCCGACATCGAATATTGCAGGGTGCCGCCAATCGCGTCGTAGATCCCGGCCGAGAAGGTCATGTCGAAGAGATCGACGGCGGTGACGCCGTCGTCCTCGACCCACTCCCACGACAGGGAAAAGCCAACATTCTCTTGCGCGAAGGCGACGATCTGGTTGCGTTGCATCAGCGGGCCTCAGTTGATCAGGAGCCAGTGCAGGCTCGCCTCATAGGCATTGGCGTGGATGGCGCGAAACGACAGCGGGCTTGCCCACTGGTAGGTTTTTTTCAGGTTCGGATCGTCCATGTCGGTGGCGCGAAACTGCAAGGTGCCGTCCTTGCAAATGGTGCGGAAAAACCACTTCAGATCGGCGCGGTGCACCGCGCTCAGCCGCATGGTGAAGCGGATGTCGTCGCTCACCGCCGTTGACTTGCGGCGGATCAGCGGCGCGCCGGCGTCAGGCGTGAAGACGTGCCGGTTCTCGCCGAGGTCCTGCTGCAACGACCCGACCAGCGGCACGTCCGGCAGATGGCCGAGATACTTGTGCCAGTCGATGGTCGACATCAGGCGTAATACTCTTTGACGATCATGTAACCACCGGTGCCGCTGCCACCGGCCTGGCCGACGGAACTGAACGTGCCGCCGCCGCCGCCGCCAGCGCCATAGCCGGCGCCATCCTTACCCGCATTGGCCGCGCGACCTTCGCCGCCATTGCCCCAGCCGAAACCGCCCCCGCGCCCGCCCTCAGCCCGGACAGCATTGCCGCTCTGGCCGACCTCAGCCGGAATTTCCCAGTCATCACCGGTTGCCGTGCCCGCCGCGCCGCCGCTGCCATGGCTGGCGCCAGAGCCGGCCGTGCCGTCCGATCCGGCCGCACACGAAAGATGCGAGCCGAAAGACGTTGCCGTGCCTGAGCCGGGCGTCCCGATGGTCACGGTTTCGCTTGCGCCAAGTGATGCTTCGGCAATTCGCTTGCCGGCATAGGCGCCCATGCCGCCACCGCCACCGTAGGAACTGGAACCGCCGGTGCCGCCATCCCCGCCGGGGCCAATGGCAATGATCTCGACATAGGCAAGACCTGCCGGTTTGTTCCATGTCGAATTTGACGTGTAGACGCGCGTCACCGGCGTGGTCGAACCGCCAGCCGATGTGCTTTCGCCGATGATGCGGAACTCGTCGTCAGCGCTGTAATAGCGCAGCAGGTAGATCTTGTCGGCGTCCAGCGCACCGGACGACAGCGCCGCGCCGGCGGTGCTCACGACGGACTTGGCGCCGATCGAATTGATATTGAGCGTCACCGCCGCGGTGTTGTCGGCAGCCGGCTTGAGATACACCGTCAGCCCGTCGGTAAGGGCCGAAACCCACGCGGGCGCAGAGGCAGTGACCGTGTTGGTGCCGCTGACCGAGGTCAGCACATAGACCGCCCGGTCAAGCGCGGCCGCCAATTCTTCATTTAGGTCGGTGGCGAACTGCGCCATCGTTTTCGGCCCCGAGGTCGGGACCGAGCCATCAGCCGCCATGGGCTTAAGTCCTTCCTATGCGTGGATTTCCGGCGCTTCGTCGATCAGGACGACCCGCGCGTTGAGATCGGCCGTCCGCTCGACGGAGAACACCTTGCAGCGCCGATGCTCGGTGCCGAGCCGGCCGACCGAACACACCAGTCCCGGCTGGATCAGCCCGGACGCATCGCTGATCGGCGTCACCGGCGTCAGAACCGCGCTGTCCTCGGTCTCGTCGATGGCCGCCAGAACCGTGCTGCCGTCAGCCAGCTGGATCGTGATGCCGCTGGCGCCGCTGTCGGCAAAGATGTCCGCAAGATCGAAAACGTTTGCTGCCGAAAAGACATCGAGCGGCGCGGCGACGATGCGCATCACGCTGTCCATGCGAATAGCGGTCACCGTGTCGCCAACCCGCGTCACCGACTGTATCCAGCCCGCATCGTAGGTTTGCGACAGCGCGTCATGCGCCAGCGCCACCAGCGTGCCACGCGGGCTCACCAGGTGGCCGATATTGGTCTCGAACGTGTATTTCTTCTGCCGATGGATCAACTGCCGGAGATCGAGGATCGCCCGGGCCCGGACCTTCGCCCGGTTCGTCACGCCCTTGTAAGTCACGCTGTCAAAGCGCGTCGCATTGGCCGCCGAGTAGCCGTCGCGATAAACCAGCTCTTCGGCCGGCTTGTAGTCGCCCGCCTCATCGTTGATCTGCGCCCGGATCGCATGCGGCAGGTCGGCATAAGCGTTCTCGACCGTCAGGCCACGAATATTGCGATGCGTGAACACCTGTACCGGGTCATCGGCGCTGGTGTCCTTTTCCTGGACGATCCCCCAGGTGTCCGACTGCCGCGGCGAGGCCCAGCCCGCCGAGGCGACGATCTGCGCCACCTGCATGTCGCTTTGGTTCTGCGCGACCAGGTTGCAGACGTAGCCGGCGCTGGCGCAGTCGTCGTACCAGTCCTCGAGCTCGTCATCGTCGAGCATCGTCTCGTCGATCGGGTCGGCGTTAAGGTCCGAGGTCAGCACGTAGCGATAGAGCGCCGCCGGGTTGTTCGTGGCAGCAACCGTGTTCCAATTTCCGCCCGAGAAAATCGGACAGCGCGTCGTGAACTTGGCCGAGATTTCGGTAATCTTGTGATACTTCGCCCGCACGGCGATCAGCGTCAACCCGGTCTGATTGAACGGGTAATCGACGTTCCAGGTCACGATGGTGTCGATAAACGCGGTGGCCGAATAACTCGCCGGCGACAGCGCGACCTCGTAGGGCGCCGCCGAGGTATCGACATCGTAGAACCGCGCCGTGAAGCCCGAGTGGCTGTGGCTCGAGAAGGTCCAGCCCGAATACTGGAAGGTGAAGCCGCGCTTGATGCGGACTTCATACTGCCCCTTCGGATAGGTCAGCGGATCGAGATAGATGTCGAAGCCGTCGCGCGCCGCATCGACATTGGCGGCCTCTCGATCGACCGTGTTGTCGAAGTAGCTCGCGGGCTTCCATTGATAGCTTTCCGGCGTCGTGCCATAGGCGATCACCGCCGACCGGTCGGTGTTGTGCGGGTCGGCCGACACCGGCGCCGCCGTCCAGATCAGCCGGATCTGCTGGCGCAACTGTTCGCCCGATGCGTCCTTCTGCGAGAACAGCATTTCCGGGCCGTTGATCCATGTCGATGACCCGGCCTCGCGAAACTGAAGCACCCACGGTTGCAGCACCCGCGTGCCCGTCGAATACTTCATGCCTTGCGGCCAAAGGAGCCGGATCCGCACCTCGTCGGCGACGCCGCGCGATTTAAACGTGTGCCACTTGGGATAGGAGTTTTCCGGCGACGCCTGGTCGAGCGTCCAGTCCTCCTGGCCGGTTGTCGTTTGCAATTGGAACTTCGAGGCCTCGGTCTGCACCGCTTCCTCGACGCCCGAATTCTTGACCAGTGTCAGCGGCGTATCGGTCGAGAGGCCCTCGCGCACCTCGTACTCGACGCCGTCGAAATCATCGATCGGCGCGCCCGACAGCTGGATGTCCTCGATCTTGTGCGTGCCGGCCAGCCCGACAATCGCATTGGCGATCACCTCGCCGTCGACCAGTTCGGTATAGGGTTGCGCCACGTAATTCGGCGACACCCGCATCGCGCCCAGCACCGTCGGCAGGTACTCGAACGGCTGCGCCACGTTGCCGGTCACCCCGGCAATGTCGCGGGTCTGTTTTGCCGCGCCGCCGACCGGCGACAGGTTCGGCTCGAGCGGCGGCGGCGCCAGCGCATTGAGCGCCAGCGATCCGACCACGGTCAGTCCCAGTGCGGCGGCCTGTGCGCCGAATGATCCGCCGGCAAAGGCCGCGCCGAACAGGCCAAGACCTGCCGGGCCGAGCAACCCGCCCGAAATCAGCGCCGAGCCGGCCAGCAGCGCCAGCGTGCCGATGGTCGTGACCAGGTCCTTGCCGCCGCCGCTTTCACCGCCGCCGCCACCGCCTTTCGGCGTCACGCCGATCGCCACCGTGGTGCCGCCATGCGGGCGAACCCGCTTCCACCAGTCGCGCGGCACCTCGTTGATGCCGCCGACATAGGCCCTGCCGATCAGCCAGACTTCCATCGGCAGACCGGCAACCCTGCTCAACAGGTCGTGGATCGTGCCGCCGGCCGGCAGCTTGACGATACGCGGGCCCGGCACGAACGGATTTTCCCAGATGGCCAGTGTCACGAGCACGGTTGCACGCTCCTGAATACCCTTGAGATCCGGTGCGCCACGGTCGGGCTCTTGAGCCGGACCAGCACCGCGTTCTTGCCTTCCTCGACATGCAGCAGGCGCTTGCCGTCGACGGCGATGCCGGCGTGCACCTCGCCGATGCCGACTTCGCCGCCAGCGCGAACCACCCCGCGCATCACCACGACATCGAAGGCCTCGACCGCCTTGCGGTCGATCTCCCGCCAGCCGCCGGTCTCGATGCCGTGGCGGAATTCCGCCGCAACCCGGCCGGTGTCGCGCGCCGATATCCCTGCGTAGGACGGCACCTCAAAGCCGCATTGCTCGGCCAGCACCAGGCGCACCAGGCCCCAGCAGTCGCAGCCGTCACGCGTTCGCCCGCCATCGGCAAACGGCAGCCCGACATAGTCGCTGGCCCAGCTCATCGCCGCCCGGTCACCGGAACAGGTTCGGGAACCGGTCCGGTGTCACCCGGATGCGCGGGAACGGTTCATTTGCGACGGACTTGAACACGAGGTCCCCCTCGATCTGCGTTGCCGAGCGGCGCACGTTGCGCAGCTTGAACTGGGTGAACGACTTTTGCAGCGTATCCGGCTCGGACACTTCGATGATGTCGATACGGACATCGGCCGGTGTCACGATCTGGTCGAGCACCGCGCCGACCGTGTAATCGACATTGGCGATCACCAGCCGCGCCGCCGGCGCGTCCTCGGTGTCGGACGGAGCCTCGACCGTGAACGGAAAGGTCTGAAAGGTCGAACCGTTCGAGACGACATCGGCGCCGTTGTTGGTCACCCGGATCACGTCCGTCAACCCGCCGTGCGTGATCGTCACCAGGAACACGAAGACCTTGTCCGTTGCCCGGTTGAGCAACGCCGCCGTTGCGGCAGCACTCAGCGGCATCGGCTATCTCTGCGCCAACGCCGGCGCGACGCCGAACTGCTGCGGCATCAACTTGCGATTGGCCTTGGGAAGCTTCTTGGCCAGCAGGCCGTCAAAAATCACTTCGATATCAGTGCCGCCATCTGACCGCTGCCGGGTCTGGACCTCCGCAGGACCGGCATTGGTGTAGATGTTGACCGGTGCGTTGCCTTGCATCGTCTGCCCCGGCTTCGTCACCGACACCCGCTCGTTTGGCGACGCCCGAAAGGCCACCATCTGGCTGTCGATACCGCCTGCACCGCCAACCTTGAACGACCCGCCGTTGGCAAAGCCCATCAGTTGGCCGGCGCTGCCCGAACCGCCGCCGCCGAACAACCCGCCGAACAGGCCCGCGCCGCCACCGGACATGCCGCCGATGATCTGGCGGAACAGCCGGTTCGCGAACATCCGCGCCATGTCACTGGCCAGGCTGCGCACGGCATCCTTGAGGTTGAAGGTGCCGTCGATTGCCGACGAGAACATGCTGTCGAAGGCCGACTCGACCGACCGGGCAATCCCGCGCATTCCATCGAGGGAAGTCTTGGCCCCGTCGAAGAACGAGTCGCGCAGGAACGTGTCGCGGATGCCCTCCGATGCCTTGCCGAGCGTCGTCACCAGCTTCTTGCCGCTGTCCGTCGCCGCATCGGTGTTGTTCTTGGCCTTGTCTGCCCCGTCAGACAGTTCGAACCAGATATTGCGGATTTCCTCAGCCGTTTCCTTCATCACGGCCTTGACGCTGCTGCCAGTGCTTTTGAGCTCATCCCAGGCGCCGCCGAACTCGCCTTTACTGACCAGCCTCACGGCATTCACCACAGCAGTCACAACTGCACCAAACGCCCGCCACACACCCACGCCCACCGAGGTGACGATCATCAGTTGTTTAAGCGCGCCATTGAGCAGCCACACGGCGCCCTTCAGCAGGTCGCTCTTCTTCTGGCCGTCAGCCCACTTTTCCGCCATTCGCGCCGCGATCGGGATCAGCGGTTGAAATGCCTGGATCAGCACGCCCTTCATCGCCGCCTGCATCCGCGTCAGGCTGTCATTGAACAGTTCGGCCGCCTTGCCGGTCTTGCCGGTGATCGTCAGTCCGAGCGCGTCCGCCTCTTCGGTCATCTTGCGGATGCCGTCGCTGCCCTGGTTCAACAGCGGGATCAGTTGTGGCCCGATACGCTGTCCGAACAGCGCGACCGCCAGCGACGTCTTGGTGCTGCCATCGGCCATTTTGGAGAACCGGTCCGCAATATCCGACATCACCTCGGTGCTGGAGCGCATCACGCCATCGGCGCCGGTCACGTTGATGCCAAGCGCCTTGAACGCGGCGGCCTGTTCCCCCGTCGCGCTGCGCAGGCTGTCACTCATTGCCTTCGACAACCGGGCCGCTGATTTGGCCAGCGCATCGAACGATGTGCCGGACAAGTCGGCGGCATGTTTAAGGCGCGACAGCTCCTCGATCGGCACACCGAGGCTCTGGCTCATCTTCGCCAGTTGATCCGCCTCGTTGATGATCCCGGCAAACGACCGGCTGATCGCCACGGCCGCCGCCGCGAAAGCGGCAGCTGCCGCCGCAGCCGCGACCTTGGCATGCCGGGCAAAGCCGGCCATGCCGCCCTGCGCCTGCTTGAGGCCTTTTTGAAACTGCGCGCTGTCAATCCCGAGGTTGACACGCAGGCTGCCGATCACTGCCGCCATGACTGAACTCCGGGGAAAACCGCCGCGGTCAGCGTCAAGCCGACGTGCCGAACAGCGCGATGTCGTAGGTCACGGCCGCCGCCCCGTCGAGGTTCTCGATCAAGAGGATATCGCCGGTGCCGGCGGTCACGGTCCAGCCAGCCGCCGGCGCAATCACCTGGAAGATGCCGCCCGGCGCAACCGTGATCTTGTCGCCGCTGGCCGCGAACGGCCCCTGGAACTCGTTGGACCCGGCACCGCCAACGCGAATGTTGCCGCCGTTTGCCGACGCAGCGTAGATCCAGATGCCCTTGAGCTTGACGAATGTCAGCGTATCACCGGCCGGGTCGGCCAGCGACGCAGCGAGATCGATGTTTTCCGTGCCCGAAGCCGCCAGCGTGCGCTGGTCATCGAAGAAGAGATCGGCCTGGCCGGCACTGGTGCCGCTTGCTACGCCGATGGTATCGGGCGCAGTGATCGGATAGCGCGCCACGCCCCGATCGAGCGATTTGGCATGGCGGCCGCTGAACCCGTGATGCACACGGAAGCTCTCAAGGCTCATGGGATCATGTCCTGTCTGGTTTGTTGTCGTAGTAGGCTTGCATGCCCCGGACGATGGCAAGCATCTGTTCCGGGGTCTGTTTCTTGCGCGGTCCCTGCTGTGTCATCATCTGCGACAGTTTCGGGAACCGTTTCACCTTCGGCAGCGCCGCGATGTGCCAGGCCAGCCAGCCCATCTCGTTCCGGCGGGCCTGCTGCCGGCGCACCGCGCCGTTGAAGATCGTCCCGACAAGTTTCGGGGTCGATGACCAAAACCGGTCAGGGTCCTGCCCGGCCTCGATCCAGCTTTCCAGCAGTTTCAGCCAGTCGCTGCCCCGTTCTTGGGGTCCGCCTTGGCGTCCCCGGCCTCGGCCTGCGGAAACGCCTTGGCAAAGGCAGCGCCGATTGCCTGTGCCGCCGCCTCGAACCCGGCTTCGCTCATCAGGTCGCCGGCCTCCTTGTGCGATACGCCGTGGTGCTCGATCAGTCCGGCCCAGAACACTTGCCGCATCAGCTTCACCGACATGCGGTCGCCGTCGTCGAGGCTGGCGACAATCTCGCCGATGCACCTGCCGGCCGCGTCTTCCAGTTCGCAGCAGGCATTGACCGAATAGCGTAGCGTATAGTCGCGCCCGCCGATCCTGATGGCGTGATCGCCCTTCAACGGATTGGTCATTATGCCAGCGTCGGTTTGCCGGTGATCTTGAACGTCACGCTCGCCGTCATCTTGTCATCGTCCGGTGCCCCCGGCTGATAGGACGTGACAATGGCCTGGAACGTCCATGTCACCGAGTTGGGGAAGGTGATCTGGAACTGGCCGCCGGAAGCCGCGCCCGGTCCGGCAATCATCGCGGCAATGACCGCATCGGACGCCGACGGCACGTAATTGATTTCGACCTCGCATTCGCCGGCGTCCATCATCCCGGCGATATACTCGCGGAAGTCATTGGGGCTTGCCATGTGCGTCGCGTCGATGGCGTCGCGGGTATAGCCCGGCGGCGTGATGCTGGTGACCTCGGCCAGGTCATCGTAGGTCGAACCGTTGTAGATGCCCAGGCTTGACCCATGGCCAATGTCGGCGTTTGTCGTCATGGCGCTGTTTCCTCATGCCATATGGTTAGATCCGAACTGATCCGGTGCAGCTTTTCCGACTGCATCGACTCAATCATGTCCCGCTCGGAGGTGATGAACACGCCCCGCAACTCCGGCTGGCCCGTCACTGGCTGGCCGCGATATCCGGACACCGCGGCACGCACCGCCCGCCACAGCGTCTTGGCGGCGAGGTAACTGACATCCGAATAGCAATCGACCTGCACCCGGCTTTCGACGAGGCCGGACGGCCCGGCCATGGTGTAGTCGCGACCGCCGCTGATCCGTGTCAGCACGACACAGGGATAGCCACCGGCTTGTGGCCGCTCGTTCCAGTTGACCCGCGCGCCGGCGAGTGCGGAAACGCCACTGTCTGCCAGCAACAGGCCGACAAGGGCCTCTTCCATGCCTCACCCCTTCGCCTTCGCCTTGGCCGCCCGCTTGGCCAGCCGTTTCGCGGTCTTCTCGATCTCGTCGCCAAGCGTCGACTTGATCGACCGCAACACGCCGTCTTTTTCACTATCCCAAGCTGGGCGCATGAATGGCTGCGGTCGCTGGGATGCCGAGCCGAATTCGACGAGATGCGCGTAACGTATCGCGCCGGTCTTTGCTGCTGGCCCGACATAGAGCTCAACGGATGCGCCCTTTCCCTCTGCGGCACGCCTTGCATCCCGCAATGCCGATACTGCCGCCGCCTTGCCGAGGCCCGCTCTCATGGCAGCGGCAAATTCGGCCGCGCCAACCTTGTTTTTCAATCTTGCTGAAACGCCAATGCTTTCCCTCAGAACGCCCGTATCAACCGGCGCGAGCTGCCGTGCTTTTTCCGCGACGGGCTCCGCCGCCTTCTTCAGCACACGCCGCAACACCGCCTTGCCGGTGCGTTTCGGCAGTTCGCCGAGCGCCCTGTCGAGGTCTCTCAGTCCCTCGACCCTGAACTTTCCATCACTGACCAGTCGCATGGCTCAGCCACGCTCGGCGCGCGCCGCAGCCGTCACCTCGATGCCGCGTTGCCGGCCAATCTCCTTGACGCCGGTGATGTCGTAGACACGCCCGTCGAAGACCACGCGGTCGCGCTCATCGAGGTCGGCCAACACCGCACAGTGATGCGTCCGGAACCGCATGGTGATTTCTGCCGCGCGTTCGCCGGCGGCAAACCGTTCGCCGTCGCTGACCGGCGTGGCGCTTGCCCATACCGAGGCGAGCAAACCCCATTGCTCGACAGGCTCGTTCAACGCATCCGTTGTCATGGAGGCCCGCTCGAACTGCACCAGCCGGTCAAGCCGGCCAGCATCCAGGCCGGTCATGCGTCATCCTTGCTCGTCGCCTTGCGCGCCCAGTTGTGAGCTCTGGCATGGTCGATCAGTTGATCCGGCACCGCATCGCCGACCTCGACCGTGGTCTTGCGGCCTTCAACGGAAACCCGCGTGCGTCTCGTTGCGATCAGCTTTGCGGGCGTAGCCTTCTTTGCGGTCACAGGCATGGTCTCCTATATTGTCCCGCCAGGGTGTCCAGACCCTTTGCCATCTCACCTGACACCACCCCGACCACCACCGTTTCCCGGTTGCGATACCAGTGCGCGACCAGCATCAGGATCGCGTGCCGGATGCCTTCCGGTACGGCGGTTTCATCAGCGCCATACCCGGCCATGAAGGTCACCGAGACCGCGTCGTCGCGCTTATAGGTCGACGGCCAGAACTGGTCTGGCTTGAGCACGATCCGGGGCCCGATTGCATCGGTATGCAGGTTATAGAACGAGGTCGCCAGCGTCTGTAAGACGTTGTCGCTGTCGTAGTAGGTGACACTCGACACCGACTGCACCGGCTCCAGCGGCAGGCGCAGGCAATCGGCAAACGAGTGAAAGTCCTGCCGCCAGGTCTGCGTGATCAGTGCTCGGCCCAGCACCCCGGCATAGCCGTCGAGATGCGCGGTCGCCGCCGCGACCAGCCGCGAAATGAACGCGTCCTGGTCCGAGTGCGCAATCGACAATTGCGCCTTGGCTTCATCGGTCGTCACCGGCAATGCTGCCGGCGCGGATGTCAGAACGGGTTTGAGCATGGGTCAGCGCTGGCGGCGCTTTTTCTTGTTGCCGCGCGATGTGGTCTCGCGCGCTGGCGCGGCCTCGGCCGTCTCGATCGCCGGGCCGCGCACGACCTCGGCGAAACCCTGCGTCACCAGCGGGTGTCCAGTGACCGAAGCCACTTCATATTCGTTGCCCGCCTGGTAAACGCCGCCGGGCCCGGCGCTGGTCGTCTTCATTCTGATCCGCATGGATATCTCCGGGGATGGATGCGGGCGGCCCGTCAAGGCCGCCCGGTGTTACCGTCAGGAACTCGCAGCGATGCCGACGCCTTCCAGCGCCGCGAGGATCGCGTCGATCGCCGCGTTGTTGGCGTCGATCGCCGTCTTCAGCGCCGCGAGATCGGCCACGATCTGCGCCGCCTGCGCCGCCGTCATGTCGGTGCCGGTATCGACACCGGTAAGGTCCGTGGTCAGCGCTGCGGCCGCTGCCGGGTCGGCGATGTGGCTGGCCTGCGTTCCGGCATTGGTAATCTTGCCGCCGGAGCCGATGACCAGCTCATCGCCGCCCTGTTTCATGTAGACCGATGCGTTGTAACTCATCGGCCTACGCCTCGGCTGGCGAGGTCACGGTCGCGCGCGCCGAGACGGTCGAATGCGCCGTCACCGGACGCTTGCCGGCCCCGTAGAGGATCGCAATGGCATTGCCATACGCAATATTCGCCACGGCACTGGTCAGCGTCAGCTGTACGTAGCGCTCGCGCGGCCGGAACACCTCGGTAATCAGCAAGGTGCCATTGAGGTCGTCGTTCGCCGCGCTGGTGACCGTTGCCGTCGATCCGGCAATGGCCGCCATGCCGGTGTCGCTGTCGGCGGTGTTCTGCTGGATCACCGCCGTCGCAACACCGGTGTCCGCACAGTCGGTGATCGGCACGACAAAGATCACGCCCTCGTAACCGGCCATGTCGATCCGGTCGGAGTTGCTGTCGATGCTCGAGCCGGCGGAAATCGGCGCCAGCACTTCGCGGATATCGACATCCTTCATGAGTGTCGGATTCATGGTTGCTTCCCTTTCCTGGAAATGGGTTAGGCCAGCGTGACGCGGGCGAAGGCCTCGGACACGACAGGCGCGCCGTCGCCCTCGTAACGGCCGATGAAGCCGACCTGGTTGGATTCGGCATACAGCTCGTTGAGGCGCTGCATCTGCATCTGCAGACTGTCGACGATCCAGTAGTTCGAGAAGTCGCCGAGCAGGCCGACATACAGGCCGGTGGTGAAGGTGTTCGGCGCATATTCCGACATCATGATCGGCCGCCCGAGCAGCATGTCCGGCTCACCCGCACGCATGCTGTCGCGCCACAGGTACTGCCCGTCGCCGTCCTTCAGCTTGGCGATCATCTTCACCGCGTCACGGTGGAACAGCCAGCGCGACGACATCCAGTACTGCGACTTGAGGCTGTACTTGGCATTGATCAGACCATCGGCCGTGATCGCCGTGGTCGTGTTGTCGGTCGAGACATCGCGGCCCGTCGGGATGCCGTCATTACTGGCCGTGAACACGCCGAGCGGCTGCTGGTTGCCATTGCCGGTGAGGTAGGCCTTCTCGAGCGTGATGCCGAACTTGTAGGCCATGCGCTCGCGCACCAGCGTCTCTGCCGGCAGTGCCGAGTTGCGCAGCAGCGGCTGAGAAACCTTGATGCGCTTGGCCAGCGGGTGCGGCTCCATCACGCGCTTGCCGAAGGCCATGGTGCCGTCCTCGGACCCGGTCTGCAGCTCCGTGGTCCAGTCCGCGTCTGCCGGGTCCGCATCGAGCGTCGGAACACCGATGCTGTGCGCCGCCGCCATCGGAATGACCCGTGCCGCAGAGCGAATGAACACGGCGTCGTCGACGTCCTTGATCAGTTCGTTGATGAACTGCTCGGGAACGACCGTATAGCCGCCCTCGGTGGCCACGCCTTGCGACAGGGCGCGGAATTCCTCGTTGGAGTGACCGCTGGACAGCCACGATCGGAAACCCGCAAGGGCGCGCGCCTCGGGCGTTTCGCTGCCGCCGGCACCTTCGCGCCTGGACCGTTCCTCGTCCTCGGCATGGCTGGCCAGCTCGCGCTCCACCTCGCGCTGCCGTTCTTCGGCCTCGATCGTCTTGCGGACATCGTCGGCCTTGTTGAAAAGCTCGTCGTACTTCGCGCTCTCCTCATTGGTGAGCGAACGCTTTTCGGCATCGGCCGCATCGAGGATCGAACGTGCTTCGGCAATCAGCTTGCCCCGCTTTTCGCGGAGCGATTTAAGATCAGGCATCTTTCCTGTCTCCTATAGAAAAAGGGCCACAACCACTGCGGCCCTTGCATTCCCCGCGAGAACGGGAAGTCAGATGGCGATAAGCTCCAGCGCCTTTCGCCGTATCGAATGATCCGGAGGCGCGGGCGCGGTTTCCTCGCGCCAGTGCTCGAGCGAGCGCACCGCCGCATCGGTCTGCGGATAGGCCGGATAGGTCACCACGGAAACGTCGAACAATTCGACCTCGTTGAGGGTCCTCACGACCTTGCCGTCATGATCTTCCCATGTGTCGGCGAGGGTCACGAAGCCGAACGACATCTGGTCGACGTCGCCGCGGCGCACCGATTCCAGCACGCTGCGCGCCATCGCCGAATCGGGGGGCGTGAACTCCACCCTGAGACCCTTGTTGTCTTCCGAGATCGTCAGCGTCCTCGACCGGGTGCGGCCGAGAACGATGTTCGGGTCGTGGTTGTAGAGTGCGCGAATGTCGGCCCCGAGCGTCTTTGAGAACGCCCCCGGCACAATCTTTTCGCGAAAGCCGCCAAGATCGTCGCTCAGCTCGTTGAACACGGCGGCATATCCGGTAATCCGCGCCGGTGCGTCATCGCTTTCGGCGCGCAGCTCGAGATCGGCCGCCTCCAGGTATCGGCGTTCAGTCTTGGTTTTCATCGTCAGCAGCCTCCTTGTCGGCCAGATCGTTCACCGGCACCGCGGCCCCTTGGGCAAAATACTCGTCCCCGCCCTCGTATGGGTTCAGGTCCTCGGCCATGCGGATTTCGTTCGGTGACATCGCGCCGACATTGAACATCGCCGAATAGAATTTCGAGCGAGCCGCCGCGTCGCCGCGCAGAAGCCCCTTCAGATCGAATGTCACGTAGTACCCGGCGCGCCTGTCGGCCTCGGACAACAGGTAGTTGTTCATCCGCGATTCCAGCCGGCGGCACCATTTCAGCAGCGTGCCCTGGACGAACTCGATCGACTGATGCTCGATGTTCGAGAAGGTCGCGCGGCTCAGATCGCCGATCTTGTGTGGCGGCACGCCGAAGATCCGGGCGATGTCGGCAACGGAAAAGTTCTGCAGCTCGACGTATTGCGCGTCCTCAAGGGTCATGCCGATCGGCTTCCAGTCGAGGCCGCCGTCAAGCACGGCCATGCGGCCGGCGTTCTCCGGCCCCTGGTGGCGCCTTTCCCAGGCATCGCGCAGCGACTTCACGGCCTCATGCGACAGGCTCGTCGGCGCCACGAGCGCGCCCTTCGGCGCGGCGTGGTTCGCGTAGACCCCGTGCAACATCTTTCTGGACGCATCCGCCAACCCGATGGTTTCCCGGTGCAGGCCGATCGGCGACAGGCTGTGCACGCCGTCCATCAGCTTGTGCGGAAATCGCAGGATCTCGTCGTCGAGGTATATTCTTTCAGGCCCGGTATCGGGCCGGTAGCGATAGCGGATCGAACCATTCGCCGCCCGCTCGGCCCGGACCCTGTCCGGGTGAAGCGGCCAAAGGGCTGTGACCGCGCCGGCGTTGTTGCTTTCGATCAGCGCATAGCTGTCGCCGCGCAGGGCAGTGTGCGCCACCATCAGCTCGCGCCAGTCGAACGATGTCAGGCCCGGCGCCGGCACATCGTGCAGGATGCGGTAGAGCGGATGGTCCTTTGCCTTCGCCCGCATCTGGCCTTCAAGCTGCATCACGTGCAACGGCAGCGAGGCCACGGTTTCCGCAATCAGCGACACGCAGGCATCGACCGCCGAAACCTGAAGCGCGGTATCGGCCGTGATGCTGCCGCCAAACCCCGACGGCACACCGAACATTGTCGCCAGCACCGGGTCGCGCGGATGGACCGGGCTGACGCTGTCACGCTTGCCGAACAATCTCGACCAGATGCTCACAACAGTCCCCCACGGGCCACGATTTCCTCACTGGTCACCAGGTACTCGGCAGGCCCGGCACTTGGGCTCCGGCTCATCAACTGCACCGCGTTGAAAGCGGCGATCAGCGGATCGATCTTGGCCTTGCCGGCAGCCTGCTTGGTCACGTAAACCGCATTCCCTCGTTGCTCGGCCTTGGCGTTCGACACACACCAGGCCATCAGTCTTTGTCCGCAGTGCCAGAACGTGCCGTCCGTCAACTTGTGCTCGAGGCCCCATATCGCGCCGGACAACCGGTAGCCCTGCGATACGGCTACCATCTGGTCGGCAGTGATGTTTCGACGGGCCAGTTCATCGACCAGGGCAGTGACGCCGGCCGGGTCCAGGCCGATTGCGAATTTCTCGGGCAGGAGGCCAAGCGCCGCGATCTCTTCGACGATGTCGCCGATCTGCGTGTTGGCGTCGGCCGAGCGCTCGCACATGACCAGGTCGCCGTCCTTCTCGAAGTCCTGCAAGTTGGCGACGATCTCCTTGCGCTTGAGAACCGAAGGCAGCGCCCAGGCCCGGCCCCAGCACAGCCAGTCCTTCGTGGTCTTGTCCCGACCAATGACCGACATTCCGAGCAGGTCATCCGACCCGCCCATGTCAATCCCGGCAACAACGACCTCCGATCGCTCGAGCAGCTGATCCAAGCGCTCATTGCCATCACCTGTCGCCAGCGCAGGATCCTCGGCATCGGCCCAGTATGCCGTTCCTGCCCAGGCGTCGTTACGCAGCCGTGTTCCGATCTCGATGTTGAAGTGCTGTGATGCGATCAGCTGAAGTTGCTCGCCGCCCATCTCGTCAGCCTTCAGAAGCTCCCGCTCAAGAAACGCTTCGTCGACGGATCGTCCGAGGTTCGGGTTGACGACATGCCACAGATGCTTGTTGCGCCAGGGTTCTGCGCTACCGACATCGTCGGGGAACTCATACAACACCGGCAGCATGGCCAGATCGACCTCTCCGTCGCGTACCTTGCGAGCCATGTCCAGTTCTGCCCTGAACACGCCGGCAGGCGGCGTCTTAGACTGGGTCGTGATCTGGAACATGAACCCGTCCGGCCGGGCTGCCATGGCGCCGCGCAGCTCGACAAAGATGTCGGGAGCCTTTGCCTTCTGCGAAAACACATGCGTCTCGTCGATCAGCGTGCCGACCTGCTTGCCGCCGGTGATCGTGTCGGTGTCGGCCGCACGGATCAGCAGCTTGGTTCCGTTTAACCGATGCTCGATGGTTCGAATGTGATCCCGGCACTGGAACAGCTTGTCGAGCTCGGTATCGAGTTTGATCGTGCCCTTCGCCTGGTTGAAGGCGAACTTGGCGATCTCGATTGTCGGCGCGATCAGGACGAACTCGGCCTCCGGGCGTTCGTTGACGATGGCAGCGGTCAGCATGATTGCGCCACTGGCCGACGTCTTTCCGTTTTTTTTCGGCACCATCAGGAAGTATTCCTGAATCATCCGGCGCTTGGTCTCTGGATCGAGACTGCCGAACAGCACCTCGACGATCGGAAACAGCCAGGGACCGCAGGCCTCGGCCATGGTCGGCGTGCCATAGACATCGGGCATCCGCAGCCGTTTGAAAACGCGAAGGCCGCGGGCCGCGGTGCTCTTGAACAACGGCAGGTCCGGCACCAGTGACCGGCCCTCCATGATGCGGCGCTCCCAGTCCGGCAGCGCCGTGTTCCATCCGTTCATTGCAGTTGGCTGTTACCCGGCAGCAGGTCCTCGCCCCAGTCGGTGTCGAGGCCTGCCGATTTCGCGGCAGCGGCCGCGGCTTCCTTCTTGCCGAGCTTCTCCTTGGCGCTGTCGTCGTCCTGCGCATCCTGATAGCGCCGCGCCATCGCGTCGAGCGTTGCCTTCTCGAAGATCCGGCCGAACTCCTTCAGCGCCGCCACGTTGCCCTCGCGGCCCATCGTCCACAGCATCATCAGGCGCTGGCCCTCAACCCGGGCGCTTGCATCGTCGCGCTGCTTGAGCAGTGGCAAATAATGTTTGCGCAAGGTCGGTCGCGTGATCTTGAGCGCCTTGGCAATCCGGCCATCCGGCCAGCCAATTGCCATTAACAGCATGATTTTATTGCGGTTTTCGTCCGTTGCCTCATGCGCAGGCCGTCCCGGCAACCCATACCCGGCCCGAACCGGCAGCCCAAACAGGTCAAAATCACCGCTCACAGCAAAAAATCTCCGCGTTGG
>CAZEMS010000039.1:0-40703 GCA_964513475.1 uncultured Mycobacterium sp.
ACCTGGCGTTCGCGGCGATGCTGATGGCCGGCATCGACGGCATCAAGAAGAAGATCGAACCACTGGCGCCGATCGACAAGGACCTCTACGAGTTGCCGCCGGACGAGGCCGCCAACATCCCGCAGGCCCCGACCTCGCTGTCGGCGGTGATCGACCGCCTAGAGGACGACCATGAGTACCTCACCGAAGGTGGTGTGTTCACCGAGGATCTGATCGAGACCTGGATCTCCTACAAGCGGGAGAACGAGATCATGCCGATCCAGATCCGGCCGCACCCCTACGAGGTCGCGCTCTACTTCGACGTGTAGCGAGGTAGCTAGGTGACTCGGGTCCAGGGCTGACAGTTCCGCGACTCGAAAGCCTTCACGGTCGGGTTGATGTTGGCATACATCGGGCCGACGGAGATGTTCGTCTCGACGACGCGGTCCTTGTTCGCGTCGGGCGTGCTGTAGGTGAACCACAAGCACATAGAGTCCTCTGTCGGCACGTCGTTTATCCAGACCACCCAGGCCGACGCCGTGCCGCCGGTGCGGTAGAGGCCCGGCGCGATGTCGGGCCCCACCACAAAGAAACCGTTCCCAGGAATCGGGTCCATGGGGGCGGCAGCAGCCGGCGGCACGAAGGCGAACGCGGCCACTTGCGAAAAGAAGGCGGCGACAAGTCCAGCCGCTGCGCGACGCAGACGCGCTTTGAGCGCCATACTTCCTCGCCAACTTGTTTCCGACCCTATTGGCAGCGTATGCCCGGGCGGGCGGCCTAACAAGGCCGCGTCACAACAGGGACCAGCGGCGGTTAGGGTGGCTAGCTGTCATGCGAGTGCTGGTGCAGCGAGTGAGCGCGGCAAGTGTCACGGTCGACGGGGACGTGGTCGGCGAGATCCGGCCGCCCAGCCAGGGCTTGGTGGCGCTGGTCGGCGTCACCCATGACGACGATGTCTCGAAGGCTGGGCGGCTGGCCGAGAAGCTGTGGCGGCTGAGGATTCTCGACGACGAGCGCAGCGCCGCCGATCTCGGCGCACCCATCCTTGTGATAAGTCAGTTCACCCTCTACGCCAACACCGAGAAGGGCCGACGCCCATCCTGGAACGCCGCGGCGCCCGGCCCGGTTGCCGCACCGCTGGTCGAAGCCTTCGCCGATGCGCTTCGTGCGCTCGGCGCCGAGGTGGCCGCCGGAGTGTTCGGGGCGGACATGAAGGTGGCGCTGGTCAATGACGGGCCGGTGACGGTGCTGCTGGAGCTCTGATGCCGGCGGGCCTGGTAGGCGACAAATCGGCTACAGAATCGTGATTGTCTCGGAAGCGGTTGGCTTTGGCCCTAGGGTCGGAACATGACCTCCAAGCTGGACAAGACCTCCAAGCTGGACAAGCTGTGCGACGCCTGCTCGCCTCCAATGCTCGGTGTCTTCCGAATCGTCATCGGACTACTGTTCGCCATGCACGGCGCGCAGAAGCTGTTCGACTGGCCGCCGTCGGGAGCAGGCGCGGTCGAGGTGGGTGCATGGCCGATATGGTGGGCCGGGCTGATCGAGCTTGTGGTCGGCGTACTGGTCACGATTGGCCTCTTCACCCGCGGCGCGGCGATCCTCGGGGCCGGCACGATGGCGGTGGCCTACTTCTGGCAGCACTGGCCGCCACTCGAAGGTGAATACTCGGGGTTCTGGCCCATTCAGAACGGTGGCGAGCCGGCCGTCATGTTCTGCTTCACGTTCCTGCTGCTGGCCACTCTGGGCGCAGGCGCACTATCCATCGACAGCCTCCGCGGCAACCGCCGCTAGCTGCCGGATTCACGCCCCGAAGATATTGCGCACCACCGTCTTCGCGCGGCGGGTCACCCTGAGATAGTTGTCCAGGAACTCACCGCCGTCGCCGTTCCCCCATCCGGCGGCCACCGCCACGGCGTTCAGCTGACGGCCGGGACCGGGCAACTGGTCGACGGGCTTGCCGCGCACCAGGACCAGCGCGTTGCGAGCACGGGTCGCGGTGAGCCAGGCTTCGCGCAGCTGTTCTGCATCGAGTTCGGAGATCAGCTCCGCAGCACCGATCGCGTCGAGCGCCTCCAAGGTCGAGGTGTTGTGCAGAGCCGGAAGCTGATGCCCGTGCCGCAGCTGCAACAACTGCACGGTCCACTCGACGTCGGCGAGTCCGCCCCGGCCGAGCTTGGTGTGGGTGTTCGGGTCTGCCCCGCGGGGTAACCGCTCGGCGTCGATGCGCGCCTTGACGCGCCTGATCTCCTGTACCGCCGCCGCCGACACTCCCCCCTGCGGGTAGCGGGTCTTATCGGCCATCAGCAGGAAGCGCCTGCCCAGATCCTGGTCACCGGCGACCGAGTGCGCACGCAGCAGCGCCTGAATCTCCCATGGCTGCGCCCACTGCTCGTAGTAGGCGGCGTATGAGGCCAGAGTGCGTACCAGCGGGCCGCTGCGGCCCTCCGGCCGCAGACCGGTGTCGACCTCCAGCGGTGGGTCCGCGCTGGGTGTGCCGAGCAGGGCTCGGACCTGCTCGGCAATGCTGATCGACCAACGGACCGCGACAGACTCATCCACACCATCGGCAGGCTCACAGACGAACATCACGTCAGCGTCCGAGCCGTAGCCGAGTTCGTGGCCGCCCAGGCGACCCATGCCGATCACCGCTATCCGCGCCGGCACCCCGTCCTCGCCGGTGTTGGCCCTGATGACGACCTCCAGCGCGGCCTGCAGTACCGCCACCCACACCGAGGTCAGTGCCCGGCAGACCTCCGTCACCTCCAGCATCCCGAACAGGTCGGCGGACGCTATCCGGGCGAGTTCGCGTCGGCGCAGCGAGCGGGCGGCAGCGATGGCTCGCACCGGGTCGGAATGGCGGCCCGCGGAGGCGATCAGAGCTCGAGCGGTCGCCGTCGGCTCGACCTCGAGCAGCTTGGGCCCGTTCGGGCCGTCGGCGTACTGCTGGATCACTTCCGGCGCCCGCATCAGTAGCTCGGGCACATAGGCCGACGTGCCCAGCACTCGCATCAGCCGCTTGGCAACCGCACCCTCGTCTCGCAGCGTCGCCAGGTACCACCGCTGGTCGGCGAGCGCGTCGCTGATGCGCCGGTATGCCAGCAGCCCGGCGTCAGGATCGGGGGTGTCCGACAACCAGTCCAGCAGGGTCGGCAGCAGCACCCGCTGCACGCGCCCGCGCCGGCC
The DNA here is from genome assembly GCA_964513475.1 of uncultured Mycobacterium sp. Taxonomy (GTDB): domain Bacteria; phylum Actinomycetota; class Actinomycetes; order Mycobacteriales; family Mycobacteriaceae; genus Mycobacterium. The sequence continues at coordinate 3,166 of CAZEMS010000039.1, forward strand.
GGTATCGCCGGTCAGCGCCGCCAGATGGGTAAGCGCACTCTGGGCACCTTCATAACCCAGCGCGGCCAGCTGCCGCTCGGCAGCCACGGCGGTCATGCCGGCCGGCATTCCCAGGCCCGCCTCCGCCGACGCCTCGAGCAACGGCTGGTAGAAGAGCTTGGCGTGCAGCCGCGAAACCCGCATGTTCTGCCGTTTGAGTTCCTCGCGCAACACACCGAGCGCATCATGGGTGCCGTCCGGTCGCACATGCGCCGCGCGCGCCAGCCACCGCATGGCCTCGTCGTCGTCCTCCTCGGGAAGCAGGTGGGTGCGCTTGAGTCGCTGTAGCTGCAGCCGGTGTTCCAGCAGGCGGAGGAACTCGTAGGACGCGCCCATGTTGGCGGCATCGTCTCGCCCGATGTAGGCACCCGAACCGAGCGCAGCCAGCGCATCGACCGTCGACGGCACGCGCAGCGACTCGTCATGGCGTCCGTGCACCAGCTGTAGGAGCTGGACTGCGAATTCGACGTCTCGCAGTCCGCCACTGCCCAGTTTCAGTTCGCGGTCACGCACACCGGCGGGCAGTAGCTCCTCGACGCGGCGCCGCATGGCTTGTACCTCGGGTACGAAATCCTCACGCTCGCAAGCTGTCCACACCATCGGCCACAACGCGTCGATGTACTCTGCGCCGAGCTCGGCGTCGCCGGCGGCAGGGCGCGCCTTCAGCAACGCTTGAAACTCCCACGTCTTGGCCCAGCGCTGGTAGTAGGCGACGTGGGATTCCAGCGTCCGCACCAACTGGCCCCGCTTGCCCTCCGGCCGCAGCGCCGCATCCACCTCGAAGAACGCATCCCCGCAGAACTGCATCATCGCACCAGCCACCCGGGTTGCGGTGGTCAGGCTGGAGCGGGAGGCGTCGTCGGTGACGAAGATGACGTCGACGTCGCTGACGTAGTTGAGTTCGCGGGCACCGCATTTGCCCATCGCGATCACCGCCAGCCGTGGCGTCTCGGCGGAGTCCCTGCAAACCGAACTCAGGGCCACCTCCAAGGCCGCCGACAGCGCCGCGTCGGCCAGGTCGGACAGGTGGGCACCGACATCGCGGAAAGGGAGCACCGGCTCGTCCTCGACGGTCGGCGCGAGATCCAGTGCAGCCAACACCAGCAGCCGATCTCGATACAGCCGCTGCAGCGGGAAGAGCAGCGCTGCGGTATCACCGGCATCCCCCGCCATCTCGTCCTTCACCGCCGCCGAGAACATGCTGTGCAGTTCGGCCGCCGACGGCAGCTTCACCGCACCTTCGAGCAGGTGCCAGGAAAGCGGGTGCGCCACCAGGTGGTCGCCGAGGGCAAGGGACGAGCCGAGCAACGCGAACAGCCGTCCACGCAGTCCGCGATCCTTCAGTAGTGCCTGGTGCAGTTCGGTCCAGCCGTCGGACCCGCCGTCGTCCAAGGCGTCGGCCAGGCGCACCATCGCGCGTAACGCGGTGTCCGCATCTGGCGCTCGGGACAGCGACCACAGCAGTTCGAGGTGGGCATCTGTGTTCCAGCCGAGCCGGTCCAGATCCTCACGGGCCGGCGGTTGCAGCAGGCCCAGCCGACCCACGCTGGGCAGCCTGGGTCGCTCGGTCACCGGCTTGGCCATGACCCGAACCTATCGCACCGACCACGACCTCAAGGACGGCTGGCGGGACCCTTAGAGAGACAGGTAGTTCTTCAGTTCGAACGGTGTCACGTGGCTGCGGTAGTTCTCCCACTCGGCGCGCTTGTTGCGCAGGAAGAAATCGAACACGTGCTCCCCCAACGCCTCCGCGACCAGCTCGGAGTTCTCCATCGCCTCCAGCGCGACTCCGAGGCTGCCCGGCAGCTCGCGGTAGCCCATGGTGCGACGCTCCTCCGGGGTCAGCGTCCACACATTGTCCTCGGCGTGCGGCCCGAGCACGTACCCCTTCTCCACACCGCGCAGACCGGCGGCGAGCAGCACGGCGAAGGTCAGGTAGGGATTGCACGCCGAATCGGGGCTACGCACCTCGATGCGCCGGGACGACGCCTTGCGCGGCGTGTACATCGGCACCCGCACCAGCGCCGAGCGGTTGGCCGCCCCCCACGACGCCGCCGTGGGCGCCTCGCCGCCGTGCACCAGCCGTTTGTACGAATTCACCCACTGGTTGGTCACCGCACTGATCTCACACGCGTGTTCGAGGATCCCGGCGATGAACGCCTTGCCGATGTCGGAGAGCTGCAGCGGGTCGTCGGGGCTGTGGAAGGCGTTGGTCTCGCCCTCGAAGAGGCTCATGTGGGTGTGCATGGCCGAGCCGGGATATTGGGCGAACGGTTTGGGCATGAAGGAGGCGCGCACATTCTCGCCCAGCGCGACCTCCTTGACCACGTAGCGGAAGGTCATCACGTTGTCGGCCATCGACAGCGCGTCGGCGTAGCGCAGGTCGATCTCCTGCTGTCCGGGCGCGCCTTCGTGGTGGCTGAACTCGACCGAGATGCCCACCTGCTCCAGGGCGTCGATGGCGTGGCGGCGGAAGTTGGGCGCCGACTCGTGCACCGCTTGGTCGAAGTAGCCGCCGGTGTCGGCCGGAACCGGCGCCGCCGTACCGTCATCGGGACCTGGCTGGAGCAGGAAGAACTCGATCTCCGGATGCACGTAGCAGGAGAATCCGAGGTCGCTGGCCTTGGCCAGCTGGCGCCGCAGCACGTGGCGTGAGTCGGCCCACGACGGCGAACCATCGGGCATCGTGATGTCACAGAACATCCGGGCCGAATGGTGCTGGCCGGTGCTGCTCGTCCACGGCAACACCTGGAACGTCGACGGATCGGGTCGGGCGACCATGTCAGCTTCGGAGATTCGGGCAAACCCCTCGATGGCCGATCCGTCGAATCCGATGCCCTCCTCGAAAGCGCCCTCGAGTTCGGCCGGTGCGATTGCCACTGACTTGAGGTATCCAAGCACGTCGGTGAACCACAACCGCACGAAGCGGATGTCCCGCTCCTCCAATGTCCGTAGCACGAACTCCTTCTGGCGATCCATGAGCGCGAGCGTAGGCACCGGCTGTTAAATCCGTGTTACAGGGCCGCTGCGGCCGGGTCAGCGCGGTGTCAGCACTGCATGCCGTCGGTCGGCACCACCCGGTCCACCAGGAAGTCGACCACCGCCCGATCGACGCAGGCGTCGCCGTTGAACACCACGGTGTGCTGGGTGCCGTCGAACGTGATCAGCGACGCGTCCAACTGTCGGGCCAGGTCGACACCGGCCTGATACGGGGTGGCCGGGTCGCGGGTCGTGGATACCACGACCACCTTGCCTGTTCCTGGCGAAGAAGCCGGGTGCGGGGCCGTCGTGGCCGGAACAGGCCACATCGCGCAGATGCCACGCGGGGCGAAGCCGGTGAATTCGCCGTAAGCCAGGAACGGCGCCACCGCGCGGATCTGCCGATCGGCGGCCGCCCAGGCTGCGGGATCGGTGGGGTACGGCCCATCGACACAGCGGATCGCGGTGAATGCGTCCTGCCGGTTGGCGTAACTCCCGTCGGGGCCGCGTTTGAGGTAGTCGTCTGCCAGCAACAACAGATCGCCGGCGTCGGTGCCGTTCTGCAGTCCGAGCAACCCGCTGGTGAGGAACTTCCAGTACCGGCGGGTGTACAGCGCGTTGACCGTTCCGGTGATCGCGTCCTGGTAGCTCAGGCCGCGGGGATCGGAGGTGGGGGCGGGTTGCTGCACCAGCGGGTCGACGAGCTGGTGGAAACGGTCGACGAAGTGCGCAGGATCGGTGCCCAGCGGGCAGCCCGCCGACCGGGCACAGTCGGCGGCGTACTCGTTGAAAGCTGTTTGGAACCCGGCCATCTGGCGCACGGTCTCCGAAACCGGATCCTGGTTTGGATCCACCGCCCCGTCGAGGACCATGGCCCGCACCCGGTCACCGAAGAGCGCGGCATACTCCGCGCCCAGTTCGGTTCCGTAGGAGTAGCCGAGGTAGTTGATCTGGTCCTCGCCGAGCGCCGCACGCACGACATCCATGTCGCGAGCCACCGAGGCGGTTCCGGCGTTGGCCAGAAACGCCGACCCCATCCGGTCCACGCACTGCTGCGCCATCTGGCGGTATATCGCTTCGATTCGCTCCACGCCGGCGGGGCTGTAGTCGGCCATCGGGTCGCGCCGGTACGCGTCGAACTCGGCGTCGGTGCGACAGCGCAGCTCCGGGGTGGAGTGCCCGACGCCGCGAGGGTCGAAGCCGACGAGGTCGAACCGCTGCCCGATTTCGGTGTCGGCCAGCGCAGCGCCCATGGCCGCCACGACGTCGACGGCCGATGCGCCCGGTCCACCCGGATTGACCATCAACACGCCGATCCGCTCACCGCGGGCGGGCACCTTGATGACCGCCAACTGTGCTCGCGGCCCGTCCGGATCAGCGGGGTCGTTCCAGTCCAGCGGCACGGCCACGGTGCCGCACTGTGCAGTCGGAAGGGCGCCGCTGTCGCCGAGGAAGCGCGCGCAGTCTCCCCACTGTGGAGCCTTGCCGAACTCGGTGGACTGGATGTCAGGCGATACCTCGGGCGACGCCAGGGCGACCGGACACCAGATGCCGGCGGCCAGGATGATCGCCAGCACCACTGGAATCATCCGCCCCACCCGCCACATGGCGAACATGTTCGCACGTGTCGGGTGTTTGGACCGGTTCGGTCGGGCGGTCAGTTACTCAACGGTGATCTGGCCGAAAGGCTCAGGCGTCGAGTTCGTAGCTGTACCAGGTAGAGCGCTGCGCTCCGATGCCGTCGTACAGCCGCTGCGCGGTGACGTTGTCGAGGGCGGTCTCCCACACCAGCTTCTCGGCTCCGCGGTGGCGGCAGAGTTCGCGGCATCGTTGGATGAGCGCCCGCCCGGTGCCGCTGCCGCGCCCGGCGGGAGTGACGAACAGATCGTTGAGGACCCCGACGCGGGCGGCGTACAGGGTCTGCCAGGACCAGAAGACCGTCGCGAAACCCAGCGGCGCGCCTTGCTCGTCACGGGCGATCAGCTGCACACCCTCGGCAGGGTCGGCGATCAGCGCAGCCGCCAGTGCGTGCAGCCGGTCCTGCGACGGGCTCACCTCGTAGAAGTCACAGTAGGCCCGCATCATCGGCAACAGGTCCGAGAGGTCGGACTCACCTACCGTGACGATCGTCAGCATCGCGGGTCCGGTGGCGGCACCACCAGGTCGATGAGGTACTCGGCGGCGATCTCGTCGACGCAGGCGTCGCCCTGGAAGACGACCGTGTGCTGGGTGCCTTCAAAGGTGACCAGGGTGCCGCCGAGTTGCTCAGCCAGGTCGATACCGGCCTCGTACGGGGTGGCCGGATCGTTGGTGGTGGACACCACCAGGATCGGCGGCAGCCCGCTGACCGATATCTCGTGCGGTTCGGAGGTCGGCGGCACCGGCCAGAACGCGCAAGTACTCAGCGGAGCGTGGCCGGTGAACTCGCCGTAGCTCATGAACGGGGCGACCTCGCGCAGCCTGCGGTCCAGCTCGACGATCTTCTCGCGGTCGGTGACCGGCGGTTGATCGACACAGTTGACCGCCACCCGGGCATCGGTGGAGTTGTTGTAGCGGCCCTGCTCGTCGCGTCCCATGTAGAGGTCCGCCAGCTTGAGCATGGTGTCGCCGCTGCCGTTCTCGAGTTCGGAAAGGCCCTGGGTGAGGTGCCGCCACAGGTTCGGCGAGTACAGCGGCAGGATGGTCCCGACGATCGCGTCGCTGTAGCTCAGCCCGCGTGGGTCGTCGGTCTTGGCGGGCTCCTCGACAAGCGGGTCGACCATGCTGCGATAGACGTCGACGGCTTTGTCCGGATCGGTGCCCAGCGGACAGTCGGGCTCCTCGGCACAATCGGCGGCGTAGTCGTTGAAGGCTTGCTGGAACGCTTCGGCCTGCCGGATGTCGGCCTCGATCGGGTCGGCGTTCGGGTCGACCGCACCGTCGAGGATCATCGCCCGCACCTTGTCGGGGTAGGCCTCGGCGTAACCGGCGCCGATCCTGGTTCCGTACGAGTACCCGAGGTAGGTCAGCTTCTCGTCGCCGAGTGCGACCCGGATCGATTCCAGATCCTGGACCACGTTGACGGTTCCGACGTTGGCCAGGAACTCCTCGCCCATCTTGTCCACACAACGCTCGATGAACGACCTGGTTTCGTTCTCGATGTATTCGACACCTTCGGGCGAGTAGTCGACCTGGGGGTCGGCTCGCAGCCGGTCATTGTCCTCATCGGAGTTGCACCACACCGCCGGGCTGGAGGACGCGACGCCGCGTGGGTCGAAGCCCACCAGATCGAAACGCTCACGGACGGACTCCGGGATCGTGCCGATCAGCCCCACCGCGGCCTCGACCCCCGATTCGCCGGGGCCGCCGGGGTTGATCACCAGCGAGCCGATCCGGTCGCCGGTGGCCTTGAATCGGATCATCGCCAGCTGTGCGACCTCGCCGTCCGGCTGGTTGTAGTCCACAGGCACCGAGAGCAGGCTGCACTCGGCTCCGGCTGGGATGCCCAACGAGTCGTCCGACCCGGCGGGCAGGCAAGACACCCACTCAAGCGGCGTGCCCGGCCGCGGCACCGCGATGACGGCCTGCCCGTAGACCGCCTTGGTGCAGCCCTCCACCAACAACAGCGCGGCGGCGGCGAGGGCGATGGCCCCGATCTTGCGCTTCATGGGCCACATGCTGCCATGAAACGGCATCCAGGCAGGCGATGCCACCGCCGCACTACGGCTCAGGACTGCTTCGTGGCACTGAGCAACTCTTGCAACGCGTGCGAAAAGTCGTCAGCGAGATCCCACAAATCAGGCATCAGATCTGGGCAGGAAACGATTCCGACGTCGAGCTTGCCGGACAACGACATCACGGTGATGTTCAGCCCCGACCCGTGAAAGATGGGTCCCAGCGGGTACATCGCCTTTACCTCGCTGCCCAGGAAGTACAACGGCACTTGCGGGCCGGGCACGTTGGAGACGACGAGGTTGTGCACCGGAAGGCTCTCCCCCAGATTGCTGGTCGCGTACACGCGCATCGCGACGCCGAACACCGCGGGCGCCGCGAACTGGCTCCAGTCTTGCAGCAACGATGCCCCGATAGCCGAACTGTGTTGTTTAGCAACCACATTCGTCTCGGCGATGGCCTGGAGCCGTTCCACCGGGTCGGCGATGTTGGTCTCCAGCCGGGAGAACATGCCGGAAACCTGGTTGCGGCCGGGACGGTCGGACTTGTCATGCACTGAAACCGGCACCATGGCGATCAACGTGCTTTCCGGCAGTTCGTCACGGTCCAGCAGGTAGTTCCGCAGAACGCTCGACACCAGCGCCAAGACAACGTCGTTGACCTTGACTCCGAAGTGATCCTTGACCTGCTTGACCTCATCGAGGTCCAGCTGGGCGAATGCGACGTTTCGGCGCCCGGTCACGTTGGCATTGAACACGGTCTTCGGCGCGGCGAACGGCCGAGCCATGGTCAACCCGGAGCGGGCGCGCTTGAGAGTGTCAACGACGGAGGTCACGGTCGAGGGCAAGACGTTGGCCAACTTCAACGGGCGGGTCGCGAACTTCAGCGCACCGCTGACGGCGATCTCCAGTCCGGTCGCATCGCCGGAGCCGTCGACCGGGTCCGGCGCCGGCGCATCGGGCTCGGTACCGCACAACTGCGACATCAGATTGGCCCCCGTCACCCCGTCGACCCCGGCGTGATGCACCTTGGTCATCACCGCCAGCCGACCGCCCTGCTCGGACATGGCGTCGGTGCCGTCGAGGTTCTCGATCACCCACATCTCCCACAACGGGCGGCGGCGGTCCAGCGGCAATGACGCGATGTGCCCACAGATCTCGGCGAGCTCCCTGGGCCCTCCCGGGGACGGCAACCCGATGCGGTGCAGGTGCCGGTCGACGTCGAAGTCCCGGTCCTCGACCCACACCGGATGATCGAGGTTGAACCGGTTGTTCGCGAGCTTCTCACGAAACTCAGGCATTGCCTTGATCCGCAACGCCAACTCGTCACGGAGCCGGTCAAACGTGTAGCCACCGGGCATGGTGGAGGTGTTCAGCTCCAGGATCGAGCAGACGTGCAGCGGCTGCGCGGCCGTTTCGAGGTAGAGAAAGCTGGCGTCCAGTCCGCTGAGCCGTTGCATGCCGCCGATGTTATGTGGCGCCGAACGGGATGTGAGGAAATCCACTCAACACACCGTTCACCTCTTCTCGTCCGCGGTGGCAGACTGATCAGGTCAGACGAACCCGGGGACCCGTAATTCGGGCCTCGAGGATTCACCGACCGTCGCAAGGGACAACGATGTCTGAGCAGATGTCCGAGCAGAATGTCTATGGCGCCGCCCAAGGCAGCGCAGAATCCAAACCCCGCATCAAGGTGCGCACCCACCACCTCCAGAAATGGAAGGCCGAAGGGCACAAGTGGGCGATGCTCACCGCCTACGACTACTCGACCGCGCGACAGCTCGACGACGCCGGAATCCCGGTGCTGCTGGTCGGCGACTCGGCGGCCAACGTCGTGTACGGCTACGACACCACGGTGCCGGTCAGTGTCGACGAGTTGATCCCGTTGGTCCGCGGCGTAGTCCGGGGCGCACCGCACGCGCTGGTCATCGCCGACCTGCCGTTCGGCAGCTACGAGGGCGGCGCCGCGCAAGCCCTTGCCACCGCGACCCGGTTCCTCAAGGAGTCCGGTGCGCACGCGGTCAAGCTGGAGGGCGGAGAGCGGGTCGCCGAGCAGATCGCCATGCTCAGCGCGGCAGGCATCCCGGTGATGGCCCATGTCGGGTTCACTCCGCAGAGCGTGAACAGCCTGGGCGGGTTCCGGGTGCAGGGGCGCGGCGACGCGGCCGAACAGACCATCCACGATGCGATCGCGGTGGCCGAGGCTGGCGCTTTCGCGGTGGTGATGGAGATGGTGCCTGCCGAGCTGGCCACCCAGATCACCGGCAAGCTGACCATCCCCACCGTCGGGATAGGCGCCGGGCCCAGCTGCGACGCCCAGGTGCTGGTCTGGCAGGACATGTGCGGAATGACCAGCGGCAGGGCACCCCGGTTCGTCAAACAGTTCGGCGCCGTCGGTACCGAATTGCGCCAGGCCGCCCAGAAATACGCCGCGGAGGTGGCCGCGGGAACCTTTCCGGCCGAGGAACACAGCTTCTAAGTCAGGCGCCGTCCGCTCTCGGTGAAGCGTCCGCTCTGAGTGAGAGTCCGCTCTGGGTGAAGCGCCGGCCCGCGACACTCAACCCTTCACGCGGACACGCCGCGCGCCGCGCAATGGCTTGAGTCTCGAGGGAGGCCGCAGCCTGCTTCACGCAGAGGCGCAGCCCGCAGACAGAGGATCTACCCGCCCCGCCCGGGATCGCCGTCAACGGCCATGCGTGCGGCGGTGAGCCGGCGCAGCGCTTCGCAGTCGCCGTGGTAGCCCACTGCCCGCAGCGACGCGTCGGCAATGATCCATGGCTGGTCCGGCGGGCATGAACTGTCGTCGGAGCGCAAGTTGATCACCGATTCGACCAGTCGGAAGGGAAGGTCGCCGGCGTCGTCGGGTCCGTCGCATTCGGCGATGACCTGCTGCGCCAAGGTGCGGTATCGGTTCCGCAGCTCGGCCCGCTTCGATCGGAACCCCTCGAAGCGCTCCAACCGCACCTCCGGTAGCAGGTAGAGGGCGCCCAGATTCCATCGGCCACCGCAAAGGTGGCGGGCATCGCTGACGATGAGCGCATGCAACCGCGAGGACGCCGGGCCCGATTCGGCGAGCAACGCGGCTGCAACCTGCAAGGGTTCGTCGACGGTGCCGGCCAACAGCGCGTCGAGGATCTCGTCCTTGGTGGCGAAGTGGTGGTACAGCGACGCCTGCCGCACGCCCACCGCATCGGCGATCCGACGCGTCGTGGTGCTGGCGTAGCCGAGGTCGGTGAACAGTTCGGCGGCCGCATCGAGGATCTCCTCGCGTGCCGTCCTGCCCGGTCGCCGGGGCCGTTCCAGTCTGGGGCGGCCACGTCCGTCGGAGCGCATGGCTGATTGTTACACTCACCAATACCTGTCAATCGATAGAAATTGATTCTGAGCCAGAGTCAACGCGTTGGTAACAGCGGCGATACCCGCCCGGTAACACAGGGGCACAAAACTTTCGTGCGACAGGTAATGGATGGAAGTGAGGACATGACGAACGTTCCGGCAACCGACTCCACCGCGGGAGCCCGTGCCCACGCGCGTTCCCAGGCGCAGCATGCCAGGATGCGGGTTCCCCCGACCCCTGACGGCATCAACCCAGCCCGACTGGTGTGGGCCGAGGCGGTCCCGGGCGGGTCGTACACCACCAGGGTGCTCGGCCGCGGCACCCGGTTACGCCTGGTCGACGTGGACGGCCGGGCCTGTGCTCACCTGTTGCTGTTGCGCGCGGATGCCCCGGGCGAGCGGCTCAACGTCGCCGACACCGTGAAGGTGCCGTGGCAGGCCTATCTGGGGTGCGGCCACCCGCTCCTCTCCGACCAGGGCCGGGTACTGGCCACCATCGTGGCGGACACCTCCACCCACCACGACGCCTTGTGCGGGCCTACCTCGGACGGACGCGCGAAGATGCTGTTGGCGGTGATGAAGCACGGCTTGGGCATCCGCGATGTCGGACCGTCGGTGTCGCTGTTCAGCGGAGTGCGGGTGGCAGCTGACGGAGCACTGGAATTCATCGGTTCGGCAGGTCCGGGTGCCGCCGTCGACCTGTTGATCCACCTACCTGTGGTGGTTGCGCTGGTCAACACCGCCCATCCCCTGGACCCGACGCCGCGCACCACCGGCCTCGACGTACTGGCCTGGCGGGCCGACGACCAGCTCAACTCCCCCGTCAACGGCGACCCAGAGTATCTTCGAGCGCTGTTCAACACCGAAAGCACTTGGACAGCAAGCAGATCAAGCGAGGTGTCCCGATGACGGCCGCTCCATCCCGGCCAATCGTGTGCGACCAGATCGTGCCCGCGTGCGCGCCCTGGTCCGCGATCGTCGCGGCCGGCCAGTACCTGCAGATCATCGACTTGCACGGCAACCAGGCTGTCGACACCCTGTTCTACGGCGTTACCGACGGCGAAGTGGACCACAACCGGCCATACAGTGCCCAGGCCACCATCACCGCTCAGCGCAACATCTTCCTCACCACCGGTTCGGTGCTGCGGGCCGCAGACGGCACCGCATTGATGACGATGACCGACGACGACATCGGCAACCACGACACCATCGCGGGGGCGTGCTCGAAGGAATCGAACTCACTGCGCTACGGCCACCACACCGTGCACCAGCACGCGTGCGCGGAGAACTTCATGGCCTTGGCCGCTACGTGGGGACTCGGCAAACGCGACCTTGTCTCGAATGTGAACTTCTTTATGAACGTTCCGGTGGACGCCGACGGCACTCTGGGAATCGTCGACGGCTTGTCGGCGCCCGGCAAGTCGCTGACCTTGCGCGCCGATGTCGACACACTGGTCCTGGTGTCGAACTGTCCGCAGATCAACAACCCGTGCAACGGGTTCGACCCGACACCCATCCGGATGGTGATCTCAGAACACCCGGCCGGAGTCGCAAACCGGACCCCTGCGTGAGCATCATCGCGGTGACGCGGCCGGGGTTGCTCACCACGGTGCAGGACTGGCCCGGTCGAGTCGGCTACTGGCATGTCGGAGTGCCGCCATCGGGGCCGATGGACGATCTGTCGTTCCGGATCGGCAACCGGGTACTGGGCAACCCAGAGGGCGCGGCCGGGCTGGAATGCACCAGAGATGGTCCGGCGCTGCACTTTACGGATGGTGGCCGCGTCTGTGTCACCGGCGCACCGGTGGCTGTGGCGATCGACGGCGAGCCGGTGCCGATGTGGCAGTCGGTTGGCGTCCCGGCCGGGGCAACGCTGGATGTCGGCGCCCTCAACGGGCCGGGCATGCGCTGCTACCTATTGGTTGCGGGCGGGCTGGACGTGCAGGAGTACCTGGGCAGTGCAGCGACATTCACCCTGGGCGCGTTCGGCGGACACCGCGGCAGGAAGCTGACCGCGGGTGACTTGCTGAACACACACCCCGACCGCGGTGTTCCCGGGGTCCGCCCGGCGCGCGCGTCCATCGAGGAACAGCCCAGCATCGGGCATCGATGGGAGGTCGCAGTGACCGAGGGCCCGCACGCCGCACCGGAGTTCTTCACCCGCGCGGACATCACAACCCTGCTCGGCACCGACTACACCGTGCACTTCAACTCGGATCGCACCGGGGTGCGGCTACTCGGCCCGCGACCGCACTGGGCCCGTGACGACGGTGGCGACGCGGGCCTGCACCCGTCAAACATCCATGACACCGCCTACTGCGTGGGTGCGCTCGACTTCACCGGCGACACCCCGATCCTGCTGGGACCGGACGGGCCCAGTCTCGGCGGGTTCGTGTGCCCGGTGACGGTCGCGGGAGGTGACCGCTGGAAGCTCGGCCAGATGGCGCCGGGCGACGCGGTGCGGTTCGTCTCGGTGCGCGCCGACCGGGCACCGTCGCTGCGACGGATCGACATTGCGCGGCGCGCATCGCTGCCCCTGGTCATCTCCACTTCGAGCGATGAAGACGACGGGGTGCTGTGCCGGTACACCCGCACCGATGGCACCGAAGTCACCCTGCGCCGAGCCGGCGACGGCGGCATCCTCGTTGAGTATGGGGCGATGGTGCTCGACCTCGCGATGCGGGTCCGGGTGCACGGACTCCATGAGCAACTCCGCGCTCAGACCATCACCGGGGTAACCGAGCTCACCCCCGGGGTGCGTTCGCTGCAGGTGCAGTTCGATCCCGCGGTGCTGTCGATGGCCGAGATGACCGAGCTGCTGGCCCGCCTCGACGAAGACCTTCCGGCCACTGACGAGCTGGTGGTACCGAGCCGCACCATACGGCTGCCGCTGTCCTGGGACGATCCGGTGACCCACGAAGCGGTTCAGCGCTACATGCACGGGGTGCGCGCCGACGCACCGTGGTGCCCGTGGAACATCGAGTTCATCCGCCGGATCAACGGCCTCGCCGAAGTGACTGGAGTGCGCGACATCGTGTTCGACGCGCAGTATCTGGTACTTGGCCTCGGCGACGTATACCTCGGCGCGCCGGTTGCCACTCCGTTGGACCCGCGCCACCGGCTGGTGACCACCAAGTACAACCCGGCACGTACCTGGACACCGGAGAACGCGGTCGGCATCGGCGGCGCCTACCTGTGCATCTACGGCATGGAAGGCCCGGGCGGGTATCAACTCGTCGGGCGTACCACCCAGGTGTGGAACCACGGCCACCCCAACGGCGCCCGCTCGTTCGAACCCGGAACGCCTTGGCTGCTGCGCAACTTCGACCGGATCAGCTTCCAGCCGGTCTGCGCCGACGAACTGCTGCACCTGCGCGCGGAGATGGCCGCCGGTCGCGGCGATGTGGAGATCTGCGACGGACAGTTCTCGCTGGCGCAGTACCAGGAGTTTCTGGCCGGCCACGCCGAGGGCATCAGCGCATTCCGTGAGCGTCAGTCCGCTGCGTTCGCCGCCGAACGCAACGCATGGGACCGGGCTGGTGAGCTCCGCCGGGCCGGTTGAGTCTTTTCCAGATCGTGGTCGTTCACCCTCATGTGGCACGCTGAAGCGTCCTGACCCGACCGAGTGACGAAGGTGACCATGGCCGCCAGTTCGCCTGAAACCCGCAGGCACACGGAGGTGGAGCGCAAGTTCGAGGTGATCGAGTCGACGGTGTCGCCCTCGTTCGAGGGGCTGTCGCTGGTGAGCCACGTCGAGCGGTCCCGGGCACAACGTCTGGAGGCGGTCTACTTCGACACGGGCGACCATCGCCTGGCAGCGCAGGGAATCAACCTGCGGCGGCGGACCGGCGGACCTGACGCCGGTTGGCACCTGAAGCTGCCGGCCGGGGCCGACACGCGGACCGAGGTGCGGGCACCGCTGGACGCCGGCGGAGGCCTCGACGAAGCGCCCGACGCATTGCGCGATGTCGTGCTGGCAATCGTGCGGAACAAGCCGCTGGTGGAGGTCGCCCGAATCACCACCGAACGTACGGTTGACCTGCTTTACGGTCCGGACGGCTCCAAGCTCGCCGAGTTCTGCGACGACATCGTGACCGCGACGGCGTCCGGTGGTATCGACGGTGAGAGCGCCGTACAGCAGTGGCGGGAATGGGAGATCGAACTGGCCGACGGCGTGAATCCGGCGACGCTCGAAAGGCTGGCGAACCGGTTGCTGGACGCCGGTGCACAGCCGGCCCGGCACGGATCGAAATTGGCCCGTGTCCTCGACGCGGCCGGAGGGGCCACCGCAGGACCCGAACCGAGGTCCACGCCGCCGGATCCGGTGCACCGCGCGGTCGCCGAGCAGGTCGAGCAGATGCTGGTGTGGGACCGTGCCGTGCGCGCCGACGTGTACGACTCCGTGCATCAGATGCGGGTCACCACCCGCAAGATCCGTAGCCTGCTGCAGGCCTCCGAAGAGACGTTCGGCATCTCCGACGATGCCTGGGTGCTCGACGAGCTGCGCCAGTTCGCCGCCGTACTGGGGGTGGCGCGAGACGCGGAGGTGCTCGCCGAAAGGTACGAGCGCGCCCTCGCCGAGCTACCCGCAGAGCTGGTGCGTGGCCCGGCCGCCGAGAGGCTCGTCGAGGGCGCCAAGCGGCGCTACGCGTCCGGGTTGCGCCGCTCGCTGATCGCGATGCGATCCCAACGCTACTTTCGCCTGCTCGACGCGTTGGAGGCGTTGGCGTCCTCTCGACCGGCTACCGGCCCGTCGGGCCCGGATCAGCCCACGCCGGTAACCATCGACTCGGCCTACCAGCGCGTGCGAAAGGCCGCCAAGAAGGCCCGCAAGGCCGCCGAGGAAGACCGCAACGAAGCGTTGCACCGGATACGTAAGGGTGCCAAGCGACTTCGGTACACGGCTGCAGCCACCGGCGCCAGGAAAGTGTCGGAGCGCGCCAAAACGATTCAGTCCCTGCTCGGCGACCATCAGGACAGCGTGGTGTCCCGTCAACATCTCGGCCAACAGGCCGAGGCCGCACACGCCGCCGGCGAAGACACGTTCACCTATGGCCTGCTCTACCAGCGGGAAGCGGACCTGGCCCAACGTTGCCGTGAGCAACTCGACCGCGCGCTGCGGAAACTGGACAAATCGGTGCGCAAGGCTCGCTAGAACCCGACGGTGGCGGCCAGAGTGCCGTGGCGCAGGCCCGTGTAGTTTCCACTCGTGCGGATAGCCAACACCGTCTTCTTCTTTCCCTGGTGGGGTCTGCTGCTGTTGGCGGTGCTGCCCCCGGCGCTGGCGGCGGCGGCGGCGTTTCCGTTGCGAAGGTTCATCCCGGACAGCGACGCCGTAGTAGACGCCCGCACCAAGTTGATTCTGCTGGGCATCAGCGCCTACACGTTCACGGTCGCATTCTCCGTCAACACCCTGTGGTATCAGGACATCGAGTTGGGCAACTCAGCGCTAACCTTCGACTCCTCGGTCAGTGTGCTGAAGGATGCTGCGCGCGATCACGCCGACGACCTGCCGGCCGACATCGGTGACAAGATCGAGGCGCTGAGGCAACCAGATGTAATCATCGAAGCCGTATCCGTCCTGCCTCGTCAGAATGAGACTTTGGTCAGGCGTGGGATGAACTCACCGGCGGGTGGAATGAACTCACCGGTGAGTGGGCCGATGCGCCAGCGGCCGTGGGAGCCGACCTCACGGCGCATGCCGGCGACGCAGAGCGGGCCTTCATGGCGCT
This sequence comes from uncultured Mycobacterium sp., assembly GCA_964513475.1. Classification (GTDB taxonomy): domain Bacteria; phylum Actinomycetota; class Actinomycetes; order Mycobacteriales; family Mycobacteriaceae; genus Mycobacterium. Next base: position 18,902 of record CAZEMS010000039.1, read on the forward strand.
GTCCCAATCCGCCAACTCCCCCGGTGTGCCGGGCATCATTCTCATAGTGATCGTTCTCCTCGGTATGGTACTGGCCGGGGTCATGTCCGCCGCACCCCGACCAGCCCGGCCCAGCCGCCGCGAGGCCATCGCCGTGGACTGGCTGATGATCGCGGGCGTCGTGATCATCGGTTTGACTCAGTGGTCGTTGTGGGTGCTCAACTCCAGGGATTTCGTGTTATCGATGATCCTGCCGTACTTCTCCACCGAATTTAAGACCCTCACCGGCCTCCACATGGTGGTCGCGGCTTTCGTTCTCGTGGTTCCACTTCTGGTCGTCCTCGGCCTGGCGATGCTGTTGCGGAACCGCTCGCGCGGGCGCATCGCCGAAGACGCGGCCCCGGACCCATCCGCACCGACCGCTGCTGGCCAGGCGGCATCCGCAGAACCCAACCTCTGACAAGGGCCAGCGCGAATACCATTCGGCAACCAACACCACGCACCTGCCGGCGCCCCTCCTGCCCCAGCACCACCGCCTGCTCCACGAACGCTGTCGAGGCCCAACTGGTGGCGGCGACGATGCGATTCATGCTGAACATGATGCGATTCATGCTGAACATGCAGTTCACAGGCTTGGGGCGGACGAGTTGGCCTGTAAGCCGGATTCTGTTCCTCGCCACCGCGGATCACCACGGCGGCGAGGCGGCGACCATCCATCTGGGCACACCGTCGCCGGGTGCCTCGAGCGGCCTACCCGCAGGCTCGGGCGAGCAGCCCTCGAGCGCCTGCGCTGCCGCACCCCCCATGCGACATTCTTGGCCTTGCTTCGGGTGGGGTTTGCCGAGCCACCCCGGTCACCCGGAGTGCTGGTGCGCTCTTACCGCACCGTTTCACCCTTACCACTTTCGTGGCGGTCTGCTTTCTGTGGCACTTTCCCGCGAGTCACCTCGGATTGCCGTTAGCAATCACCCTGCTCTGTGAAGTCCGGACTTTCCTCGAACCACCGCCGAACCGATCTGCATCGACCCGGCCAATGGTCCGCGGCCGCCCGGCCAACTCGTCCGCATCGCTAAACGTACTGCGTCGGGAGCCGATTCCGCGAGAGCATCGGTCATTCGCCCCGCCCGCAGCGGTAGGCAGCAGTAAAGCACGCCGACTCCCGCACGGCCGGCGTCGCTCGTCCCTCCGAGGGAGCGCCACGATCGAGGTTATCTTCGGTGCGGGAGCCCGCCAGGCGGTGGGTCACGACGCCTGAAGCCGATCACGTTGTCGATCAAGGTGCCGATCTCGCCGTCGGGCCCCCGCGCCTGCCGCTCGACGACCTCCATGCGCACCCGCTCCCACGCAACGCCGTCGAGACACAAACTCGACACCACCTCCTCGACACTCGGAAAGTGATGGTCGTGGCCGAGTTTGGTGGCCCAGGTCGGAGCAGCGCCGTGGTCGACGATGAGTAGCAGCCCGCCGCAGGCGATGGCCCGCGCGGCCCGCCGCAGAATCGGCGCACGGTCTTGCATGGCCGTGGAGTGCAGGAACTGCGCCGACACCAGATCGAATTCACCGCGCGGGAAACCCCGGGTCAGATCCTGGTGCACGAATTCGATGCGGTTCGCCACGCCGCGGGCATCGGCCTCGGCGGCAGCGCGCCGGAGTGCCGTGGTCGAAATATCGGTGGCCACTCGCTCTAGTGGTCCTCCCACTGTTGTTGCGCATCGTTCACGGACCAGCCAGCCTTCCCGCCCGATGAACAGCGGCAACTTCACCCACTATGCGCAACATTCTGCGAAAGCCACCTGCCGATCCCGTGCGGGTCTGCGACATAGTCTGGCTTCACCCTTCGCTGCGCTGCCTTCACTGCCGTGGCAGCCTCACAAGTGCCGGGGTCCTGCAGCACGACTTTGCCCCCCGCCGCCTGTACGACTTCACAACCCTCGGCACCGTCTTCGTTCGCGCACGACAACAAGACAACCGTCACCGAGTTGACCAGTTCCGCGGCGCTGACGAAGGTCACATCCAGGGATGGACGGGAGTAGGCGACGGGCGGGTCCAACGTGAGATGGGCGCGAACGTGCGAGCCCGTCTCGTACTGCGCGACCGGAATAGTTGGTTCCCGCAGCGGCTTTCGGGTATTCCCGACCAACAGGTGGTAGCCGGCCGGCGCAACGGTGACCGTACCCGGCGAACAAACCCAGGGGCTGTTCGCGGGTTCGTAAATCGGTATCCGGGTGTAGGTTCGCAGCACCTGCAACAACGGCGATTCCTGCGGCGCTCGATGCAAGACCACGAAGGCATTGCTGTTGCCCGGGCGTTCGAACGTCGTGAAGATTCCGCTCAGCGCCTTCATACCGCCGGCGCTTCCCCCGAAGACGATGACATCAGGGCCGGGCATGCCGACCCTCATTCTTGATGTAGATGCCGAGTTTTCGATCCACCGGGCTGAACTGTTTCGCGCTGCCCGCAGTCAGGCCTTCACGCGGGCCGATAACCAGGTGCCCGAAGTGAACCAGGCTCTCCCAGAACACGAGCTCCGCGCGGCGCTGCAGGCTCTCCTCGAAGTAGATGAACACGTTGCGGCACAAGATCAGCTGGAATTCGCCGAACGCATTGTCGGTGGCCAGGTTATGGGAGAAGAACTCCACCCGCGGTCGCAATTCCGGGCTGAGAATGCATCGATCGTATTTGGCGGTGTACCAGTCAGAGAACGGTCGGCGTCCGCCGCTGGCCTGGTAGTTGCGGGTGGCAGCGATCAGCGTCTCCGCCGGGTAGATCGCCGAGGTCGCGGTCCGCAGCGACTCGGTGTCGATGTCGGTAGCGTAGATGGTGGTCCGGTCCAACAAGTTCGCTTCCGCGAGCAGGATCGCCACAGAGTAGGCCTCCTCCCCCGTCGCGCAGCCGGCCACCCAGATCCTCACGCGTGGATAGGTCGCCAGCCGGGGCACCAATTCCGTGCGAATCTTCGCGAACACCGCGGGATCTCGAAACATTTCAGTGACGTTGACCGTCATGGCGGACAGGAAAGCCGACAGAAGCTGCGGATCACGTAGAACCCGTCCCTGGGCCTCGGAGATCGTGCCCAGAGAGTGGCTCTGCACGAAGCTCACCAGCCTCCTATTACGGGAAGCGTCGCTGTAGTGACGAAAATCGTAGCCGAGGTGCTCGTAGAGCGTGTAGAAGAACGCGTCTGCCTCGATCCGCGGCAAGTCCTGGGACGCTACCGATTCCGACGCCTCAAACGAGGAGGGCACTCATCAACTCTCAGCGACTATTTGTGGCCGCCGGGGCCGGCTGGCCAGCCACACTCTGAGCACGGAGGTCAATTGATCCAGGTCGACGGGTTTGGTGACATAATCCGAGGCGCCGGCATCCAGGCACTTCTGCCGGTCGCCTTTCATGGCCTTAGCGGTCAGAGCGACGATAGGCAGGTTGCGCCAACGGGTTTCACTCCGGATTCGCCGCATTGCCTCGTACCCGTCCATCACCGGCATCATGATGTCCATGAGCACCAAGTCCACCTCGGGATGAGCATCGAGGGTGTCGAGACCCTCTTGGCCGTTGCGCGCCGGTATCACGGTGATGCCATACCGTTTCAAGACGCTGCCCAGCGAGAAGACGTTGCGAACGTCATCGTCGACGAGCAGGACCGTGTTGCCCTCGAGTGATTCCTCGAGACGCTTGGGGTTGGAAAGGATCTTTCGAGCCGAATCGGGCAGTTCGCTGGCTACCCGGTGGAGGAACAATGCGGTTTCGTCTAGCAGTCGCTCGGGGGACTTCGCGTTCTTCAGGACGATGGCGGCAGCCAGGACCTCCAGTCGCTCGGCTTCGGCTGCAGTAAGTTCGCGGCCCGTGTGGACGATGACCGGCAGATTCTTCTCCTCCAGTTGCCCTTTTACCCGCTCGATGAGGTCGATACCGTCCATGTCTGGTAGTCCAAGATCGAGAACGAGGCAGTCATAGCTTTGCGATCCCGCCAGTTCGGCGAGCACCTCCTGACCGTTCTTCACGCAAGTTATCGAAATATCGTCACTTTCGATCAGATGCTTGACCACTTGGCGCTGGTGGGCATCGTCCTCAGCGACCAGTACGTGCCGTGGTCCAGGCTTCAAGAAGTCGGCGGTCGCCGAGAACATCGAACGGAGTGCAGAGATGTCGGCAGGCTTGTGCAACGTCTGGATGGCTCCCATCCGACGGCCACGGCCGTCATCGCTAGCCCCGGAAATCACATTGACCGGAATGTGACGTGTCGCAAGATCGTGTTTGAGCACATCCAGGACAACCCATCCGGCCATGTCCGGCAGTCCGATGTCCAGCGTGATGGCGGCCGGTTGATGTTCCTTGGCCAAGGCCAGCGCCATTCGACCACTCGGCGTGACGACTGATTCGAAGCCGGCCTCGGTAGCCAGCCCTGCCAACATCGCGGCGAACGTCTCGTCGTCCTCGACGATCAGCAGGACCGGTTTCCCGCCATAGGGCCAGTCGACGTCTGAGATGTCTACTGCGTCGTACCGCGCGGAGGAATCGGATTCCGAACTTGCCGAGGATGTCTCGTTTCCACCGGAGGATTCGGCAGCAGGCGACGTGGTGGATTCACTGGTCCGCCCGGCGCTCGGCCCACCGACCACCCCTGTGGGTTGCGGCGTTACCGTTGCACTGGCTGTCGCACCTGGACGCTGCCGCAGCCCGTCCTTCTGGGGTTGTCCGCCCGACGGGCCGTCGACAGGCAGGTAGCAGGTGAACGTGGAGCCCTGCCCGGGAGCACTCTTGAGGGTGATCTCGCCTCCCAAATGGCGCGCCAGTTCCCGGCTGATAGCCAATCCGAGGCCGGTTCCGCCGTATTCGCGGGTTGATCCGCGATCTGCCTGCTGGAAGGACTCGAAGATCAGATTGTGATCCTTCTCGTCGATTCCGATGCCGGTGTCGATCACGGCGACGGCGAGATACCGATCGCCGGGATCGCCCTCGAGACTGTCTGCGCCCGAGAGCTCGACAGTCACCGAGCCCTCGTCGGTGAACTTCAGGGCATTCGCGACGAGGTTCTTGATGATCTGTTTGACCCGGGTGTTGTCACTGGTGAGCGCTGGCGGTGCGCCCTCATGCGTCACTACCCGGTAGGACACCCCCTTGTCCTCGGCGATCGGCCGGAACGTGCGCTCCAAGAAACTGACAAGCTGCGCCGCTTCGATCCTTTCTCGTTCGAGGCGCATGGATCCAGATTCGACTTTGGCGAGATCGAGCACCTCATCGATGAGATTGAGCAGGTCCCGCCCGGATTGTTCGATCGTTTCGGCGAACTCGGCCTGCTTCTCGGTTACCGGATCATCCGAATCGGTCAGCAACCCTGCCAGGATCAAGATGCTGTTCAGCGGAGTGCGCAGTTCATGCGACATGTTGGCCAGGAACTCGGATTTGTAGCGCGACGAGATGGCCAGCTCCTCGGCTTTGGCCTCCAGTGATTCACTGAGCCGACGGAGTTCCTCGTTCTTGATCTCCAACGCCGCGGCTTGTCCTTCCAGCCGCTCGGAACTCGCCCTCAGCTCTTCTTGCTGGGAACGCAGCTCTTCGGTTGTCTCCTCCAACTCCGCGTTCTGGGCGGACAGCTGTTCTTCCCGTTGACTGAGTTGTTCATTCGCCGCCCGAAGTTCTTCCTCCTGGGTCTGGAGCTCTTCGGTCTGCGCCTGCGAAACCTGCAACAACTCCCGGGTTTTTTGCGCAGACTCGATTGCGCTGATGGCGACACCCGCCCCCAACGCGACGCTTTCCAGCAGGTCGATGTCGTCATTGGAAAAGGGGCGAAGCCCAGCGAGCTCAAGAACACCAAGTACCTCGGACTCGAATTTGATCGGCACCAGGATCAGCGACAGCGGCTGCGTTTTTCCCAAGCCCGACACGATCTCGACGTAGTCGGCGGGAGCTCCGGTCACCTCGATTCGGTTGCCCTCCAGCGCACACTGACCGACCAGGCCATCCCCCATCGCAAACGAGTTCGGCAGGTCTTTGCGGCGATGGAAGGCGTAGGAGGCGGTCAGCGCGTAGCGCCGCTCCTCGGTGGGTTGCTGCAAGTAGATAGCACCGTGCCGGGCATCCAGCGCTTGCGCCGTGCGCGAGACGATGATCCCGCTGGCGCCCACGAGATCGGTCTCGGCTTGGACCTCGGTCATAAGATTTGCCTGAATTTCCTTGGACCGACGGGCCCGCTCGTTCTGTTCGGCAGCAGAGGTCACCGTGCGGTAGATGTTCCGGCTGGTCAGCGAGAGTAGGGCACCCAACGCGAGAACGATCACGGCCGTGAAGGTCCACATGATCGTCCGGCTGGTGCCTATCGCTTGCGATGCCCGCTCGTCGGCCCGCCGAACGTTCGTCTCGATCTCTTGCACCAGTTGCTGAATCTGGTTCTCCAGTGGCTCCACTTCGGCATCGAGGTTGCGCGCCGAAGCCAGGTCACCGGATTCCGAGGCGCTCTCCAGCTGGGCTTGATATGCGGCCTGGAAGTTGGTCCACGCGTTCAACACCGGCCGATACAGCCCCCGATTGAACCGATCCTGCTGCTCGTCAACTGCTCGATGCAGCGCGTCATCGATGGACGCGTCGAGTTCATCCAGCCGCCCGCTGAGTTCCGCCCGCCGTGCGGGGTCACGCGCAAAGACCATCCGCTCGTACGTGGACAGGAAAGATTGCAGGTTCCTATCAACGGAAAGTGCGGTTCTGAGATCCCCACTTGCCACGAACCGCTGGTCGTACAGATTGGAAATGCGAGCGGTCTGCCAGGTAAAGAGCACTGCAGCCAAGACCAGGGCCAAGAGTGCCGATCCGGAAAGGACCGCCAACCGAGTAGCAAGCTTCATATTGTCCTAACTCTCGACACGGTCCTGCCCGACTGGGACCACCCAATGCTTCCCGACCACGACGTCCAGGTCATCGGTCTCGACCGCCGGCGAATAGAGGAAGCCCTGTTGCCGCGTGATTCCCTCTCCCAGAAGCCATTCCGCCTGCTCACTGTTCTCTACGCCCTCGGCGATCAGATTGATCTGCATCGACGAGGCCACCGCGACCTGACCGCGCACCAATCGTTGGACGCGTTCGTTCTTATGCACCTCACTGGTGAACGAGCGGTCGATCTTCAGCCAGTCGATCGGCAGATGTATCAGATTGGACATGCTGGCGTACTCCACACCGAAGTCGTCGATGGCCAGACTGAAGCCTTCGTCGCGAGCTCGGCGCAATGCCGAGTAAGCGGGAAGCGGCTCTCTACTGAAGGCGCGCTCCGTGAGCTCCAGGCAAACACTGGCCGGGTCGATCTGGCTGTCCCGGCATGCGTTCATGAGATCACTCAGGAAGTCTCGCTCAAGGACCTGTTCGGGGGACAGATTGATGTGCAGTCGCAGGTCACTACGTCCCAGGGCCTTGAAGTCCTCGAAGCTGCGTCTGAGTATCCAGGTTCCGAGAGCGCCCATCTGCCTCGACGCTTCGGCCAGTCCGATGATCTCGCCGGCCGGAACGTCTTCATTCCCAACCCGCCAGCGAATCAACGCTTCGAGGCCGAAGGTGGCACCCGTTGCCGCATTGACGATCGGCTGGTATGCCATCCGGAACTCGGACCGTTCGATGGCATCGGACATCTTTGCGCGAAGATGGGCCTTCTCTTGGTGCCTGGACCCGATCAAGTCATCGTATGCAACACACTCGGCCAGCCGATTCGTCTTCGCTTCGAACATTGCCAGGTCAGCCTGCGACAACAATTCCTCAGCCGAGTGGGCGCTGTCCCCCAGACAGGAGACCCCCATGCTCACCGACGGCTTCAAGGTGACACTCTTGCAGCGCACCGGCCGGCTCTGCACCTGCTGCAGTATCCGGTTTCCCGCCGAGACAGCCGCACCCACCGACGGAATATGCTCGAGCACCACAACGAACTCATCCCCGCCGACGCGGCAGACCAGGGTGTCCGATCGCACCGCCGACCTAAGACGGGAGGCCACTTCCAGCAGAAGCTCATCCCCGGTTTCGTGACCGTAGGTGTCGTTGACCAGCTTGAACTGATTGACGTCCAGGTAGAGCAAAGACACCATGTCATCCATCACCTCGTGCTGAAGCACCACGGCGGCGAGCCGATCGTTCAGCTCCCTCCGATTCGCCAGATCGGTGAGGGGATCGTGACTTGCCAGGTGCTTGATCTCCTTCTGCGCCTGCTTGATCTTGGTCAAGTCGTGCACCACCGCCGCCACGTGCAATTCAACCGAGTCCCCAATCGGGGACAAGGTGACCACGACCTCGACGTGGCGACCGTCTCGGGAGACACATGTCATCTCCATCGAGACTTCACGGCGCTCCGCGAGGGTGTAGTCGAGTTGTTCCTGCAGACGCCGTCGGTGGCCTTCCACAGCAAAATCCAGGATGGACCGACCTATCAGCGGGTCGTCATCTCCACCGAAGAGAGCCCTAGCCGCGTTGTTACAGCTACGGATCTCGCCAGTCCCGTCGACCGCGAGGATCGCATCGCCGGTGGCTTGCATGACGGCGGCATACTCGGCCTGTATCCGATAGAGCGTGGCATTCGAGACCGCCAAGGCCGCCGCTGTCGACGCTCCCCGAAACAACGCAGACTCCATCTCCGAGAAGGGCGGACCTTCTGCCCTGGCGACGCAGACGATGCCGACGCGCTTGCCACGGGCCGTCATCTCCTCGACCAAGATCTCTGGGTGGGAGGTTGGTTGCCGTTCCGAACCGGCCAGCCGCTCGGTGAGCCAGGCTTCCAATTCTGCGGATCGGCCACCCGAGCCTACTTGCGACAACACCTCGTGCCAGCCACGACTAGGGGACGCCAGACGCAACGCACAATCGGCGTTGAACAACTGGCTCAACTCCGTGACGATGGCCTTCTCCAGCGACGACAGGTCGATGCTGGCTTCGGCGAAGATGTTTGTCAGCCGTTCCCGGCGCCGCGTGAACGCCAACTCCTCGCGCTGGCGGATCTCTGCCGACCTGGCGGCCTGTAACTGTTGTTCGTGAAAAATCGCGGCTTCGCGGCGCAGCCGGGCAAAGGACTGATCCAGTTCCAGCAGGGCTTTGACTTTGGCAAAGAGGACGTGCCTGGAGACCGGCTTCACCAGGAAGTCGACCGCGCCCAGACCATATCCGCGCTCGAGGTCGGTTTCGTCGGCAGCTTGACCGGTGAGAAAGATGATCGGGGTGGAGGCCAACTCCTCGGTATCCCTGACCAGTTGCGCGGTCTCGAAGCCATCCATTCCGGGCATGTTGATGTCCAACACGATCACAGCAACTTTGCGCTGCAGCAGTTCCGTTAGCGCTTCTTCTCCGGAACGGGCCGCGACGACATCGCACTCGAGGGGGGCCAACACCGTGCACAGCAGGTCGCGCAGTCGCTGATCATCATCGACCACTAGGACGGTCTGGGTCATGTCGTGTTCGATACGCCGCGCTGCGGCCCCCATCGGCACAGGAGTCATCGAATCCCCGTGCTCGGTAATGCCGACGCCGACTTCCAAGCTCCCTCGCACTCCTAGCTGAAACCCCTGGGCCTGTGACCAAAAACGAAAAGGGCACCAGTGCGAAGTCAATCACGGGCCTGGGGGCTCCGCGAGGAATTAACTTGATTCTGAGGCGGGTGCCGCAGGCTAGAGCGCCAGCTCTACTGGAGGTAGTCGGTCTGGTTCACCAGTCGAACCGATGCCGCACCATCCGGATAGAACTCGACGATGCTCAGCGACGCCAGATCCAGGTGCAGCCGGTAGAGCACTCCGGAACCGGCATCGAGCGCCAACCGCAGCATCGTCTTGATCGGCGTCACGTGTGACACCACCAGGACATTCGCGGCGCCGTGATCGGTGATGATGCGGTCGCGGACCCGGCGAACCCGACGCCCCACGGCGTCGAAGCTCTCGCCGCCCGGCGGATCGACACTGGTGTCGCGCAGCCAGCGTCGATGCCGGTCCGGATCCCGGCCGGCGGCCTCACCGAACGTCAAACCCTCCCAGCCACCGAAGTCGGTTTCGATCAGGTCGTCGTCGACCGTCACGTCCAGGCCCAATGCCTTGGCAGCCACCGCGGCGGTGTCGTAGGCACGCTGCAGCGGCGAGGTGACGACCGCATCGATCCCGCCGCGCGCCGCCAGGTAACGCGCGGCCGAGCCGGCTTGGTGGCGGCCCAGATCTGTCAGTTCCGGGTTGCCGCGTCCGGAGTATCTTCGCTCCTTCGAGAATTCGGTCTGACCGTGCCTCAACAGCAACAGCCGGGTGGGTGCTCCGCGCGCGCCCGTCCAGGCCGCCGGGCTGACCCCACCGTTGCCGGTATCGTCGGACGGTGTCTGCGCTCTTGGCGGTGTCTCCACGGTCTCCATGTCCTCGACCGGTTCCCGGGAGGACACGGTCTGCGCGGCATCCATGGCCTCGTTGGCCAACCGGTCGGCATGGGAGTTCCGTTCGCGCGGAATCCATCGATAGCTGACCTGGTCGAAGCGTCCGGCGAGGGTCTTGGCCCGCTGGTGCAGCGGAATCAGATCGGGGTGTTTTACCCTCCAGCGACCCGACATCTGCTCCACCAACAGCTTGGAGTCCATCGACACCGCGACGTCGGTGGCTCCGAGCCTGACGGCCTCCTCCAGACCGGCGATCAGCCCCCGATACTCCGCGACGTTGTTGGTGGCGACGCCGATAGCCTGCTTGCTCTCCGCGAGCACGGTTTGCCGGTCCGCCGAGAACACCACCGACCCGTATCCGGCCGGCCCCGGGTTGCCCCGCGAACCGCCGTCGGCCTCGACGATGACCCTCACTGGGGCGAGTCCTTGACCCGCAGCAGGATCGCTCCGCACTCCGGGCAACGCAGCACGTCGTCGTCGGCGGCCGCGGAGATGCGTGCCAACTCGACGGCGCCGATCTCGATGCGGCAGGCACCACATCGGTGGCCCTGGAGCACCCCGGCTCCGACCCCACCCCGGGCACGTTGCCGCTCGTAGAGCGCAACCAGCTCGGCATCCAGCTCGGCAACGAGTTCGTCGCGCCGGGAAACCCGTTGGCGGCGGGTCTGATCGAGCTCGCCGCGTACCCGGTCCAGTCCTTCCTGCGCCTTGCTCAGCTCAGACTGCAGTTCGTCGGCCCGGCCCAGCATGGAGGCCTGCTCGCCCTCTAGTTCCTCACGGCGCTCCATCACCTCCAACAGCGAGTCCTCCAGGCTTGCCTGGCGCCGCTGCAGAGTTTCCAGTTCGTGCTGCAGTTCGGTGAGTTGTTTGGCGTTGATGGCGCCGCCCTCCAGCAATGCCTGGTCGCGGTCCCCACGCTGGCGTACCGAATCGATCTCGGACTCGAACTTGGCAACCTGCGCGTCGAGGTCGTCCAGCGCGATCTGAAGCGCGGCCAGCCGATCGTTGAGCTCACCGTGGTCGGCCTGCACACTCTCGAGATGTTGTTGTTCGGGCAGGTGCGTGGCACGGTGCGCGATGCGCCCCAACTCGGCGTCGACCTCGGCCAGCTCGAGCAGTGACCGTTGTTGCACGACTTCGGCTTTCATGACTACCTCCCCAGATTCCACGGATCGGTACGGACGGCACAGACCCGTACGGGCAACGACTCTGCGAAGTGGCTGCGCAACAGTTCGGCCGCCTGGGCGCACCAGGGAAACTCACTGGCCCAGTGCGCGACGTCGACCAGCGCCACCTCCGAGGCACGCCGGTGCTCGTCGGCCGGGTGATGTCTGAGGTCGGCGGTGACGTAGGCCTGCACGTCAGCATCGACGACCACGTCGAGCAGCGAGTCCCCCGCTCCCCCGCAAACCGCCACCCGCGACACTGCGATGTCCGGGTCCCCGGCGGCGCGAACTCCCCACGATGTCACGGGTAGCGCGCGACGGACCCGGGACACGAAGGCTGACAGCGGCTCCGGTTCAGCGAGCGAACCGATCCGGCCGATCCCGGCCGCGCCTGGGAGGTCAGCCAATGCCAAGACGTCGAACGCAGGTTCCTCATATGGATGGGCGGCCCGCATCGCCGAGAGCACCGGTTGGCGCAAGGTCGCCGGAGCGATGAACTCGACGCGCTCCTCCGTCACCCGCTCAATGGTGCCGACTGCGCCGATCGCCGGCGATGCTCCGTCGTGAGCAATGAACTGACCCGTGCCGGACACGCTCCAGCTGCAGTGCGAGTAGTCGCCGATGTGTCCGGCGCCGGCGGCGAACATCGCCTCGCGAACCGCGTTGACGTTCGGCAACGGCACGAACACCACCCACTTGTCCAGGTCCGGCTGACTCACCGGGGAAAGCACCCCGTCGACGGCGACCCCGAGCGTCTCCGCGAGAGCATCGGAGACGCCCGGCGATGCGGCGTCGGCGTTGGTATGCGCGGTGAAGAGCGCGCGACCGGTGCGGATCAGCCGGTGCACCAGCGCGCCCTTGGCGGTGTCGGCGGCGACGGTGTCCACTCCGCGCAGCAGCAGCGGGTGATGGGCCAACAGCAGTCCCCCGTCGGGCACCTCGGCCAGAACGTCGGCCGTGGCGTCTACCGCGACGGTTACCGACTCGACTGGCTCCGCGGGATCGCCGCAGACCAGACCGACGGAGTCCCACTCCTGGGCCAGTCGCGGCGGGTAGGCCTCGTTCAGCACATCGATGACGTCGGCCAGGCGGATGGTCACATCACGACAGTAGTGCGCCACGATCGGGTGGGCTCTACGACGTCGGGGACAATGATGCTGTGACGACCCTCCCGCAACTGGTGATCTTCGACCTGGACGGCACCCTGACAGACTCGGCGGAGGGCGTCGTTTCCAGCTTCCGCCATGCGCTTGGCGAGGTGGGCGCGGCCGTACCGGATGGTGACCTGACACGACGGGTCGTCGGCCCGCCGATGCACCACACGCTGGCGGCCATGGGGCTCGGCGATCGAGCGGATGCCGCGATCACCGCCTACCGGTCCGACTACATCGCCCGCGGCTGGGCACTGAACCGCTTGTTCGACGGGATCGCCGATCTGGTGGCCGACCTGCGAGCCGCCGGGGTGCGCTTGGCGGTGGCCACTTCCAAGGCCGAACCGACCGCGCATCGCATCCTCGCCCATTTCGGCCTCGACGGGCATTTCGAGGTGATCGCCGGAGCCCACACTGATGGTTCGCGCGCCACCAAGGCCGAGGTGGTGGCCCACGCTCTCGGCCAGTTGGCGCCGCTTCCGGAGCGAATCCTGATGATCGGTGACCGATCGCACGACGTCGAAGGTGCCGCCGAGCACGGCATCGACACCGTGGTGGTCGGCTGGGGCTACGGCGGGGATGACTTCGCCGACCCCGGCGCCATTCAGGCCTACCTGCACGTGTCGACGGTGGCCGAGCTGCGGGGGGTGCTTGGTGTCTGAGCGTCCGGGGGATCACCAGACCCTGCACATCACGTTCGTGTGCACCGGCAATATCTGCCGCTCTCCGATGGCGGAGAAGATGTTCGCCCACCAGGTGGGTGCAAGAGGGCTGGCCGAACGCGTTCGCGTCTCCAGCGCAGGGACCGGCGGCTGGCATGTGGGGGACACCGCCGACGAACGCGCATGTCAGGTGCTTCGCGAGCACGGCTATCCGGACGCGCACCGCGCGGCGCAGCTAGACGACGATCATCTGTCCGCCGATCTGGTCGTCGCGCTGGGCCGCAACCATGCGCGGATGCTCACCGCGATGGGCGTCCCGAAGCAGCGGCTGCGAATGCTGCGGGAGTTCGATCCGCGCTGCGGCGCCTACGCACCTGACGTCGAGGATCCGTACTACGGCTCACGTTCGGAGTTCGAGGAGGTTTTCGAGGTCATCGAGGCTGCGCTGCCGGGGTTGCACGCATGGGTGGACGAGCAGCTGACGCGGCGCGGGCCGGCAGTCTGATGCGACGCTGGGCGTTTCTGCTGCGGCCGGCATGGCTGGCCCTGTTCGTCGTCGTCATCGCCTTCGCCTACCTCTGTTTCACCGTGCTCGCCCCGTGGCAGCTCGGTAAGAGCACCGAGACGTCACGGGAGAACGATCAGATCGCCCGATCGCTGACCGCCGAGCCAGTGGGGGTGACCTCGTTGTTGCCGAAGCAGGATTCTTCGGCACCGGATGCGCAGTGGCGCCGGGTAACCGCGTCCGGTCGATATCTGCCGGAAGCCCAGGTGCTGGCCCGGCTTCGGGTGGTCGACGGCGAGCCGGCGTTCCAGGTGCTGGTGCCCTTCGCGGTCGACGACGGCCCGACGGTGCTGGTGGACCGCGGCTACATCCGTCCCGAGCAGGGCACCGGGGTTCCGGCCATCCCCGCCCCCCCTTCCGGGCAGGTGACGATAGCCGCCCGGCTGCGCGACCCCGAGCCCGTACCCCCCGGCAAGCAACCGTTCCGCACCAACGGCATTCCGCAGGTGTACGCGATCAACTCCGCCCAGGTCTCGACGCTCATCGACATCCCGCTGGCCGGGTCGTACCTGCAGCTGGCCGCGGATCAGCCCGGCAGCCTCGGAACCATCGGACTGCCGCACCTCGACGCGGGGCCGTTCCTGTCGTACGGCATCCAGTGGATAGCGTTCGGCGTCCTCGCGCCGATCGGGGTGGGCTACTTCGTGTTCGCAGAGCTTCGGCAACGCCGCCGCGAGAAAAGCGGCGAGCAGGGCCGCGCGCAGGCGGCATCCGAGTCGCCCAGCGCCGGTGCGCTTACCGCGCAGGAGCGCCTCGCCGACCGCTACGGCAAGCGGCGCTGAAACCGACAGCCAGCGCGGCTGCCAGCACCTGCACTGCCCGCGACAGCCGCACCGCCCGCACCAGGTCGGCCACCTGTGGAACTCGCCCGTCTCCGAGCGTGGGACGTATTTCGAGCCGGTCTCGATACTGGGTGGGTCCACCGAGTTGCACGCCCAACGCGCCAGCGAACGCGGCCTCGACGACGCCGGCGTTCGGGCTGGGGTGCCGGGCCGCGTCCCGGCGCCAGGCCCGCAACGCCGCCGCCGGGGAGCCGCCCACCACCGGTGCGCACACCGCCACCAGCAATCCGGTCACCCGCGCGGCGAAGTAGTTGGCGCCGTCGTCGAATCGCGCTGCAGCCCAACCGAATCGGGAATAGTGCGGCGATCGGTGACCGATCATCGCGTCCAGCGTGTTCGCTCCCCGATAAACCAGCAGCGCCGGAATCCCGCCGAGCGATGCCCACAGCAACGGAGCGACCTGCGCGTCGGAGGTGTTCTCCGCCACCGACTCCAGCGCGGCCCGGGTCAGCCCGGTCGCGTCCAGGGCGGCGGGGTCGCGTCCACACAACGCGGGCAGTTCAGCGCGAGCCGCCTCCTCGTCCCCTGCCCCAAGCAGCGCCGACATCCTGTCGCCGGTGCGTGTCAACGAAGTGCCGCCGAGCGCGGCGAACGTGGTTGCCGCAGTCGCCGCGACCGCGTACAGAAAGCCCCGGCGCACCGACGTCCGCATGGCCGCGAAGCCAAGGGCACCCAAAGCGAACAACAGCATCCCGGCGTGCAGCACCCCGGCGCGCCGGCTGTCCGAGTAGGTCACCTTCTCCAGCGCCTCGGCGCCGCGCCCGAACAGCGCGACCGGATGTCCGCGGCGAGGGTCGGCCAGAATGAGGTCGAGAACGTAGCCGACCGCGATACCGACGGTTATCCCATCTCGTGGCAGCACAAACACTTCGGCAGAGTCTCACAAGTGATGTACTCGAGTTTATGAGGCTGGGCCCTCCGCGCCACCCCAGGCGGGTCGCCGACCTGCTCAATCCCGTCGCGATGCTGGCGCCGGCAGCCAACGTCATCATGCCACTGTCTCGGCCTGGTGTGGGATACGGCGTGCTGGAGAGCCCGGTGGACAGCGGCAATGTCTACAAACACCCGTGTCCACAAGCACCCGTTCAAGCGAGCCCGCACCACCGGGACCTATCTGGCCGCGGCAACCATCGGCACCGACTCCGACCGCAAGCTCATCGGCGCGGAGGTCAACCGGGTACATGCACTGGTCCGTTCGACCGAGTCGAGCCCCGTCAGCTACACCGCACTCGACCCGCGGCTGCAGTTGCGGGTTGCGGCATGCCTGTACCGGTACTACGTCGACCAGCATGAATGCCTGTGCGGACCGCTCAACGATGCCGACGCGGACGCGGTCTACCGTGATGCCAAGCGGCTGGGCACCACACTGCAGATCAGCGCCGAGATGTGGCCGCCCGATCGGGCGTCCTTCGACCAGTACTGGAAGCGTTCGCTCGACGAGCTGACCATCGACCCCCCGGTGCGCGAGTACCTCTACGGGGTGGCGGCGATGGAGTTCCTACCGGCGCCGTTGCGGCTGCTGATCTCGCGGATCAACCTCTTCGTGACGACGCGGCTCCTGCCCGCTGAGTTCAGTTCCCAAATGCAGCTGCCGTGGTCGGCGGCCCGCCAGCGCAAGTTCGAACGATTGTTGGCAGCAATGCGAATCGCCGACCATATCATCCCCCGTAACCTGTGGCTGCTGCGCTACCAGCTATCCCTCTGGAATTTGCGGCTCAGAGCACGGCTCGGCTGGAAAATGGTGTGACCGCTACAGACGCCTCGGTGTTACCTGAAAAAAACTTTGCTCCGAATCGGCGATTCCCGATGTTTCTCAGCTTGCTATCAGCTAACGTCACGCCATCCGCGTCGACATCAAACAATGCAGTCGGCACTAACAATGGAGTTGAAGATGGCCCTGTCCGTACGCCCCATAGCGACCACCGGGGTAGCGCTCGCCGCCGCTGGCATCGTCGCGGTCGTTCCCAGCGCGCCACCAGCGCTTATTGCCGCCACTCCGGTCGATCCGGAACAGCGCGCGGTCGCGCTGACCTCGTCAGAAAATCCGCTCGTCGCCTGGGTTGACCTGTTCAACACCACCCAGGTCAACAACGCATCTCTGATCAACCACTGGCTGGATGCGCCGTTCCCAGTGCTTCAGCAGATGTTCGTCAACGGCGTCGGCTACTTCGGTGAGCTGCCCAACTTCGGCGAGATCCTCGACCAGAAGATCGCCAACTTCAATGCCGCGAAAGAAGCGCTGGTCGCGGCCAACACCCAGACTCTCGACGCTCAACACGTACTGCTCTATACCGGTCTGCAAGCCGCCCTCGCGGCGGATCCAGACCTCGCGTTCCTCGAGCCGGTGGTGGAGTACCTGACCACGTACTCCAGCGGACAGATGCTCGGCGTCTTGGGCACGTTCCTCAGCCCGTGGCTCGCCTTCAGCGACAGCATCCACGACATCATCGACTACACCTTCGGCGAGGACCCGGACCTCGGGAAGGCGCTGAACACGTTCCTGAACATTCCCGCCGACTGGCTCAACGGATTCTTCAACGGGTACGGGGAGATCGACCTGAGCTTCCTGAGCCCGACGATCGCGGAGATACTGTCGAACCAGCTCGGGGTCACGGTCAATATCCCCGCCTTCGCCATCGTGATGGGCGGCCTGCTCAGCGGAGCCGGCACGCCATCGGCGGGTACGACGGCAGCCGTCGCGGGCGGTTCGGCCCTGCAGGGAATAACGCTGCACGCGACCACTCCGGGACCCTTCGGTTCCACGATCCCGCTCATCACGGCCAACGGAACGCCGGTGGGACCGCTTGCGGCCTGGGTGAACCAAGGCAAGGTCCAAGCCAAAGCGATCGGCTGGAGCGGCGTGGGTAATCCGATAGCGGAGCTGCTGCCCACCGAGGAGGGTGAAGAAGAGGTCGCCGAAGAAGGCGCCGACGAAGAAGAAGCCGTCGAAGAGGGCGCAGGCGAAGAAGAAGCCGTCGAAGAGGCCGGCGAAGAGGGCGCCGAAGAAGGCGCTGGCGAAGAAGAAGCCGTCGAAGAAGAAGGCGCCGGCGAAGATGGAACTGGTGAAGAAGACCTCATCGAAGAGGATCCGATCGGCGACGACCCGATAGATGAGGAGCTCATCGAACTGGCACTGGCCGAAGATGCTGAGACCGAAGAGGAGCCGGCCGCGGAGGACTCCGCCGATTCGTCCACTGACGCGGAAGATCCCGACACCGACACCGAAACTGGCGACGACGACACCGGCGACGACAGCGGCGACGGCGACAGCGACGCCTGACAGCTAGTTAACCCTTAGCCACCGACCCGGTTGGCCCCTCCGATGAACACCTGGGGCCAACCGGGTCAGTGGCGGCTAGGGCGAAACCACGCGATGCGTCCATACTTGCCATCGCGACTCGATTGAATTTGCGGATCCGACCACGATTCAATCGGAAGTTAGCCTGACCACAGTAGACGCCACTACCCCGGCGGAAAAAATATTTGCTCAAGATCTGCGATTCCTAGCGCTTCTCAGGTTTTTATCAGCTAGTGTCACGCCATCCGAATCGACATCTAACAACGGAGGTCACGATGGCCGTGCCTTTTCGTCCAATAGCTACCACCGGCGTAGCGCTCGCCGCCGCCGGTGTCATCGCGGTCGCTCCCAGCGCACCTCCGGCCCTACTGGCCGCCCCACCTGCTCCGGCGACGCCCGCGGTGGCACTCACATCTGCAGTCAATCCCCTCGTCGCCTGGGTCGACTTGTTCAACACCACCCAGGTCAACTGGGCAGCGATCGTCGACGAGTGGAACCAAGCACCCGCTCCGGTGCTTCAGCAGATGCTCGTCAACTGGGTCGGCTACTTCGAGGAACTTCCCAACCTCGGGGAGATCATCGACCAGATCGGCGCCAACTTCCACGCCGCCACCGAGGCCATCGTCGCGTACAACGAGAATGCCATCGGAGCCCACGCGCTGATCTATGAAGTCCTCGCGCCGGAGGTCCCCGCGGATCTCCTGCCGCTGATCGATTACACGACCACTTACTCCAGCGGAATCATGCTCGGAATCCTGGGCACCTTCCTCAGCCCGTGGCTGGCCTTCAGCGACAGCATTCACGACATCATCGACTACACCTTCGGCGAGGATCCAGACCTCGGGAAAGCGTTGAACACTTTCCTCAACATTCCCGCCGACTGGCTCAACGGATTCTTCAATGGATACGGGAACATCAACCTCGCTTTCCTGGCCGACATCCTGCCCTTGCCGCCGGGAACGGAGGTCACCAAGCTCGACTTGGTGATGGGCGGGTTGTTCAGCCCCGCCGGTACGGCGTTCAGCGCCATTGACATCGGTGTCACACTTGGCGGTTTTCCGATCACCATTCCCGGCGTGAAGGCCGGACCGATCGCTTCCTGGATCGCACAGGGCAAGGTCCAGGCCGAAGCACTGGGCTGGAGCGGCGAGGGCAATCCGCTCGCGGAGCTGCTGCCCACCGAGGAGGCTGAAGAAGCAGCTCCAGAGGAAGAAGCTCCGGAGGAAGAAGCCCTCGAAGAAGAAGCTCCCGAAGAAGAGGCCCTCGAAGAAGAGGCCCTCGAAGAAGAGGCTCCAGAGGAAGAAGCTCCCGAAGAAGAGGCCCCCGAAGAAGAGGCCCCCGAAGAAGAGCTGGCCGAAGAGGAAGCGACCGACGAGGAGTTCATCGAACTGGCTCTGGCCGAGGAAGAGTCGACAGAAGAAGCCGGTGCAGAAGCCGGAGCCGAAGACGACTCCGACGAGCCGTCAACCGACCCGGAAGACTCCGACAGCGACACCGACTCAGAGGAATCCGACGACAGCGAGTCAGACGACACCGACGCCGCCTGACCACAACCGAGCACACGACCCGGTTGGCCCGCGACAGCGACGTCGGGGCCAACCGGGTCGTACCATTAGATGGCGACTGCGCTCGGCCGGCGGGAAGGCTCATGCAATGCGAAATCTTGAAGGCATTCTGGCCAAGCACCCGTTCTTCAGCGGGCTGGATCCACGTTTCCTCGAACTGGCAGTCGGGTGTGCAGCGAATGTGCGATTCAACGCCGGTGATCTGGTTTTCCGGGAAGGCGACGACGCAGACGACTTCTATCTCATCCGGGAAGGCAAGGTCGCCCTGCAGATCTTCGCACCCGGCCGCGGCAGTCTCACTGTTCAAACACTCGGACCCAGCGACATCCTCGGATGGTCCTGGCTGGTACCGCCGTACCACTCTCGGTTCGACGCCCGGGCCGTCGAACCGACACGGGCGATCGGGCTGGATGGCAAGTGCCTGCGTAGGAAGTGCGAGGAGAACCACGAACTCGGATACGAGCTGCTCAAGCGAGTCACCTCGATCCTCGGTGAAAGTCTCGACGCGACGCGGTTCCAGCTCCTCGACATCTACAGCGCCGCCACCTGAGGAGATGGCGGCAGGGCATCACACGGTGGGCGCGATAGGGATCGAACCTACGACCGCTGGTGTGTAAATGCCTTTGACCTGCTTTTATAGCGTCTCAGCGTGCCTATTCCGTTGGCATAAGTCCAGCTCAGCGGGTCTCAGGCGTTTCGCTGCATCGCCTGTTTCTCACCCGTTTCTGCGCCTCTTGGCACACTCTTGGCACAGCGGGGGTTTTGCAGCGACAAATACCTCAGCTGGCCGAGCGGCTAGCGCTGATCATCAGAGAGCTTGTGGTTCCCCCGTTTTTCCGGAGGCTTCCGAACCAGGTTTGATCTTGCAAACCGAGGAAGGAAGTCCCTGTGGGAACGAGGAAGTATCCGGTCGAGCTGCGTGAGCGCGCGGTGCGGTTGTATCGGGAGTCGGATCCCAAGCCGGTGATCCGTCGGCTTGCTGAGCAGCTCAACGTGCATCCGGAGGCGTTGCGGAATTGGATCCGCCAGGCCGAGGCCGACGCGGGCGAGCGTGACGATCGGCCGACGACGGCGATGGTCGAGGAGAACCGGCGCCTGGCGAAGGAGAACGCCGAGCTGCGCCGGGTCAACGAGGTGCTGCGGGCGGCCAGCGCGTATTTCGCGTCGGAGATCGACCCGACCCGGAGGCGGTCATGAGTTTCATTAATGCGCATGACTTCTCGGTCGATCTCGTACTGCGGGTGTTGGGTATCCCGACGTCGACCTACTACGACTGGCGGGCCCGGCAGGCGACGCCGTCGCGACGGGCGCGCGAGGCTGCCGAGTTGCTGAGGTTGATCGACGAGATCCGCGGCGAGCACGAGTTCGCCGCCACCTACGGCTCGCCTCGAGTGTGGCTCGAGCTGCGCAACCGCGGCATCAAGGTGGGCCGCAAACGCGTCGAGCGGATCATGCGCGTCAACGGCCGCCAGGGCGCCTATCTGCGCAAGGGCTGGAAGCACGGGTCGACCAAGCAGAACCCTAAGCACACCGCGGCGCCGGACCTGCTCGATCGCGATTTCACCGCCACCGCCCCGAACACCAAGTGGGTTGCCGACCTGACCCGCATCCTCACCGCCGAGGGCGTCCTATGGCTGGCCAGCGTGCGCGATGCGTTCTCCAACAAAGTCGTCGGCTGGGACAGCGGCCCGCGTGCGACCACCGACCTGGTGGTGTCGGCGATGGACTACGCGATCTGGTCCCGCGACATCCACGACGGGCAGCTGATCCACCACAGCGATAAGGGCTGCCAGTACACCGCGCTGCGATTCACCCAGCGCCTCGTCGACGCCGGCATCGCGCCGTCCACCGGCAGCGTCGGAGATAGCTTCGGCAATGCCCTCGCCGAGAATCTGTGGTCAACCCTCAAAATCGAATTGATCTATTGGCCTGCAACCACTTTCGCAACAAGAGCAGAAGCGCAATCGGCGCTGTTCCGCTACATCGACGGATGGTACAACCCCCGACGCATCCAAGCCGGCCTCGACGGGCGCTCGCCCGACGAATACGAAGCTGCCTGGCACGCCAAACAGCCTCAACCCAAATCGGCTACTCTCCAACCCGAGGGTGCCGGAGCCAGACAAACGAGTCTCCGGAAAACCGGGGGAACTTCAAGGGCGCCCAGTTCACCAGCGAGGCATTCACCGGCGTACTCAACCAGCACGCCAT